>JBBSSR010000004.1:0-159277 GCA_038241955.1 Flavobacteriales bacterium
CATCCGATAAAATAAAACCATCCGTTGCTTTACACATTAAATGGATATGACTGTGCATAATACAGTAGGCATAAATCTCAAGCCCTTTTTTCTCCTGACAATATTGCAAAGCGTTAACAATGTTATACTTTTGATTGAGTCGGGTAAATATATCAACCCAACCTACTGTAGTTATAGTAATAAAATAAGCTTGATTTGTTGTTGTTGCTTTGTATTTAGTCGACATTCTTTTTTTGATTTAAAAATAGAACAAAAACTATAAATAAAATAATTTAATTTTTTAGTTTTACTCTTGTAGATTTGCTAGTAGTCATTATCTTTTATTTAAGCTTGGGGCCTATCTTTGTGGGCACGGATTGCAAATCCGCGCTATCGTAGTCCGCTCTGCGAAGTCTGCAACTCGGCGAAGTATGACATGCCTCGCTCTGCGATCCCGATAGCTTTCGGGACCCGACTTCGTACTTTTTTTTAAATGTTCTCAAGAAACCGTAAATCTACTAACCCCGAAAGCTTTCGGGGCCTGACTTTTACTGTAAATATTTTAAATGAACATTTTTTTCAAACTAAAAAAAAGAAATATATTCCTATAATTCCTTTTTTTATATTTGAGTTATAGGCTAAAATGTAAATCATTTCAAAATATATAACCCGCTCTGCGATCCCGAAAGCTTTCGGGACCCGACTTCGTAATTTTTTAAATGTTCTTTAAAAAACGCAAAGACAATAAAAGTCCCCGATGGCGCGGATATACACTAAATGTCTCGTTACAGATAGTTCGAACTTAATTCGTCAATTCGTTATTGATTGGATTCAATACGTATCTACACCGTAAACCTATAATCTAAATCAACTATAGAACTACAACATCTCGTTTATTTCAATAAAAATCATTTTATTGAAAATTAATTTAAAATTTTAAAATCAAAAGTCAATCTTCTAGTTTGAATTAAGATACGCCAATCGACGAAAAATAAGCAAAACAACATTATAAAGCCTAAAGAAAAACTAAAGATAGACTGCCAAGAAAAAATATTATCAATGATACTTTGTTGGTTTTGAGCTGCAAATTTACCTAAGTGCAAGGCGATAGAGTCGCTAGTAAATTTTCCTATCAAAAATGGAATAATGATATACACTGGTTTTATTTTCGATATTCCGGCACCCAAAAATAGTGGTGTGGTAGGAAGTGGCAACAAAGAATAAGCAAGTACTACTAAAACACCTTTCCATTTATTTTCGTTCATTTTGTCTCCAAGAAACTTGATGTCGTCGTTTTTTGAAGCTTTTAAAAATTTGTTGGCTAATAAAGGAGCATACAAAAGAAGTATGAACCGACCCAAAACAGAACCTAAAACACCTATAAAAATTACTGCCCAAACATTCAAATCAAATAGAATTTGCAGAAACACCATTATTGTAAATGCTGGTGCAAAGGGAAAAGGGACTATATCAAATAATAAAGCACCCAAAAAAACTAATAGATAATGCCAATACATACGTTTGGGATTTTATTTTAGTGTAAAGATAAAGTAGCGAGTAGTGTTCCTTTTTAATCTCGACCAATGAGCCTCAAAACTACAATTAAATTAACTGTTATTTTAAGATTTTTTCTCAAGCCGCTTGCATATCGACATTGGTGTTACTATTTGATAATGAATTTAAATCTCCGCCTGCGTTTATTTAAGAACTTATTTAAGAAATAATTTACCACTCATCACATCTAATTCGACCGTGATACACTAGTTATTGATCAATTGTAGGAAGTTCATCAAAATAAGTAAACCAATTGATACTTGAAAAAGGGTATAAAAAAGGTAAAAATTGGGAAACTTTAAAAAATTTGAAGTAGCTACTCACAGCGAAGATTCTTGCAAAAAAGATCCATTGTGTTTTTGGCTTACCTATTGAAAATTTGCTGACTCGAACTAACGCTGCGATCCCGAAATCTGTCGTGTCATGAGACTGCTCACTTTCTTCTTAAAATCTTATAAAAAAAAAGCTAAACAATAAAAGTCTAACCTTTTGTTGCTTAGCGTTTTTAAGATTAAGTGTTTTTAAAAAATAGTACTACATAAGAAACATCATATAATTTAAATAATAGCTAATGATTCGCATTTAATACGTTAATATTCATCCATTGCTTCTACTTCTTTTAATGATTTTAAAACTTGCTCATAAAACAAAATGGAGCTAATTAACTGTCCTTTGTCGCAATAAGGCAACATTTTTCTCAAAAAATCTACAGACAAATCTATATATTGTTGCGTAGCTGCTTTATGTGCTTCGAACGCTTTTTTATTATCACCAATGTTAGGAATAGCTAAATCAGACAAAGTCACCCCTGGTTTAGTTGCTAGAGCCATCTTTGGTAATATTCTCACCATCACTTTCATACGTTCAATATACAATTCTACCAATTCTCCTTTTTGCATTTCCTGCAATGCTTTGTTTTCATAAAACACACGAATTGATGCCTTTGTACTAATAATGCTTTGTCCTTGAGGATTTGACTGCGCGATACAGTTTGAAGAATTTAATGCTAAAATAAACAGACCTAAAAAGATAATTTTCACTTTCATAATTTGGGATTTAATTAATAATAATAACAAGATATGTAATTAAAACTGAATTTGCAAAGTTTAAAAGGCAAAAGATCCTTATTTCAGTGTAAAAAAGCAAGTATTCTTACAGTAATATCGCTCGAAAAGCGTTCCCTTAGCAATCTTAAAAACAGCAATGCCAATCACTAGACTAAGGCTTTTGCGAGCTACTTTGCGTTTGTTTTATAGCTCCTAAAAAAACCAATTTTACTAAAAATCTTCTGACTTTGCCTGCGAGTATTTATGAAAATTGTCTAGCTTTTTATAGGTTTTATAAATACTAGAGTTTATGTTTAGCCCTGATCGCAGCGGCATCCCATGCTTTTGGTCATGGATACAGCGTAGAGCAGGTAGATAGTTTTTGAAATAAATAAAATTCGTGCTACAAAAAATTAAACTACTACTTCCCTATTCTATTTGTAATAGCCTCCTTGAGAATTATATCTTTTGGTAGTTTTTAAAGATGATCTATGACTATGCTAAACTCCGTAATGGATGACGGTTTGTTAAGTAATGTTTTTGCGTAAATATTGCTTTTACTCTCTCGATATTCTCAAAATGTAAAAGAGCCCAAAGCATGACTATTTGTATATTGCTTTTTATTGAGTCAGCAGATAAATAGTAGGATCATCGAAATTTAACAACATCCATTTTGGCTGTTGAAAAGGAGATAGAGTTGTATAATATCTAATATAGGTACTTTTTGATCAATACTGTTATATATAAGAAACCAAGGTATTTTACTTTATTTCAATTGAAAACCAAGTAATTATACGTGTATAGTTATTACTTTATTTTGTAACTTTACAAATCATCGTATGTATTTTTTAAATTAATTTTAGAATACATGAATGTGTGTAATAATCAATTCGACGAGCAGATTGGAGATTTTCTAAAACTATAATTGTGCATATAATTACTATGAAAAAAAAAAATAATAAATATTGGAATTCTATTACAGTGACTAAATTTTGAATTATCGCTACTTATAATATATAATTCCTATATAATTAAGTATTTAACTGAATGTCATAAAAAGATTATATGAAATTTAAAACTTTAAAGTTAATTGTAGCTCTTCTTTTTGTAAGTATTCAAACTTATGCTTCTACTCCTGCAGGTCAGCCACCACCGCCTCAACCAGCCGCTATACCACCACCAGTAGGAGATCCTCTCCCAATTGACAGCTCAATTGCAGTACTGTTTGCCAGCGGTTTGTTATTAGGTGCTTTTTTTAAGTTAAAAAAAAATAAAATCTCAAAACTGTGATTTAATTTTACTAGAAAAACAGTAAAAGTTTAGTCTCTAATAAATAAGTATTACGTTTATAAGTTTACCACAAAAACTAAAGTTATGAAAAAAATTATACTTCTCATTTTGTTAGTTATCAGTACAAAAAGTATAGCACAAATTTACTTTAGTCCTAATGCAGCGATGTATGTTAAGAATGAAGTACTGTATGTGCAGCAGGACATGAATTTGGCAGGCACATCAAATTTGTATCTACGTAATAATTCCCAACTAGTACAAGGGACTACCGGTGCATCAACGAATAAAGGCGCTGGAACATTATCCGTGTTTCAAGAGGGAACTTCTGATAATTTTGACTATAACTATTGGTGTTCTCCTGTTGGTAATCCTTCAATTACTACTGGTAATGAAAACTTTGGAATTACAATGTTGAATAGTCCAACGAACTCAATCTCATCAACTGCAGCTATTGTTTTACCAGTAAATAATTCTAATGGTATTGCAAGCCCTCTTTCAATCTCTCCAAGATGGATTTATAAATTAATAAACGCCAACAATTATTCCCAATGGGTTTTTGTTGGTGGAGCAAGTACACTCGCTCCTGGAGAAGGTTTTTCGATGAAAGGAACAAGCGGGACGGATGCTACCAATCCCGAAGGAACTGGTATAACTAATAATCCTGGTAGTGCTCAAAGATATGATTTTAGAGGAAAACCCAATGATGGAAACATAAGTATTACATTAGGAATTAATAACGCAACTTTGACAGGTAATCCATATCCATCCGCGCTGCACTTAAATGCTTTTCTTTTAGATCCTACTAACACAGCAACTGGCGGTATTGCGTATTTCTGGGAGCAAGACAAAACTGTAAACTCGCATACTCTTGTAAATTACAAGGGTGGTTATGGATCTTATGCTCCAGTGAATTTAACTTCATCTGGTGTCTATGTGGCGGCCACTTTCAATTCGTATAAAGGTGATGGTACGCTAAATACTACTGGGTTGTCTTCAGGACTTTCCATAAATAGACGTTATTCCCCTATTGGTCAAGGTTTTGTTATTAGCGCCACTGCAAACGGAACAGCAACCTTTAAAAATGCTCACAGAGATTTTATCAAAGAAAGTGCGGGTTCTTCGCAATTCGAAAAACATAGTGATACAAAAAAAGAGGAAACAGAAAAAGTTACGGAAGAAAAAGACAAAGAAGTTTCCCATTTTAAGTTAAACACCATTATTAACAATGAATTTACTAGGCAATTAGCTTTAGCATTTGTTCCTGAAGCAACAGATGGTATAGATCTAGGAATAGATGCTTTGAATATGGATGATGCGCTCCCAAATGATGTTACATTTTGGTTAGCAAATGCTAGTTATGTAATTCAGGGTATCGCTTTTGATGAAACAAAAAAAGTACCGTTAGCGGTAAAAGTAACTACAGCTACGACATTTAAGTTCTATATTCCTGAAGTTATTAATTTTGATGTTTCGCATGCAATTTATCTCTACGATGCGCTGGATGACTCCTATCATGATATTAAAAATGGCAGCTATCAAGTTATTGTTGACCCAGGCGTTTATAATGATCGGTTTCAGATTAGGTTTAAAGATAAAACTGTCATTCCAGTAGATGAACCAGTTATTGTAATTCTTGACCCAACAAAACCTATTGACGCAAGTGAAGCAACTAATACTGAATTTTTGATTTTTCAAGATAATAAAAATAATCTATTGACAGCAGTAAACCCGAAAAATATATCGGTACAATCCTTTACATTATACAATGTATTGGGTAAAGTTATATTGGCAAAAAAAGATTTGGGTAGTAATCAAAAATACCTATTTTCAACTAACGGATTAAGTAACGGAGTTTATATCGCCGAGTTCGTAACTAAAGATAATCAAAGAATTACTGAAAAAGTTATTATCTCAAGCTCCTCTAATTAACAGTTACTTTTAAAAATAAATCTTTCTAATTGAACAATTAATAAATAGTAGAAATTATGATCAATAAAACTATCACGCTAAACAATAAAGTAGTATTCTTTGCGCTTTTCTTTCTAATTACTTTAATTGGAAATGCTCAAATTGGAATTGGAACCATAACACCAAATGCAAGTTCTGTTCTAGATATCACCTCGACTACAAAAGGGATGCTGACTCCCCGCATGACCACTGCACAGCGAATTGCAATAGCAACTCCCGCAGATGGATTAATGGTGTATGACACTGATTTAAAAGTATTTTATTATTATTCAACTAGCACTTCAACTTGGTTGCCTATAGTTAGTGGTTCCCCAGCGAGAATCAATTTTAAACGTATTAAGTCTACTGATGTTTTGGCCACGGTTTTAGCTGCAGAACTTGCTGTAGGTGGAGGTTCTAAATATGTTTTAAATGCAAACACTTTGTACGAAATTAATGGTACTGTAGTTTTTAACTTCCCTATTGATTTAAATAATGCCTATGTACAAGGACTAGATACAAATGAAGATAAAATTATTAGAACTTCGGGAAATATATTCGATGGAGCTACGGGTGGCAGTATTAAAGGTGTAACATTGGTTGCGGCAGGGGGCAAAGTTTTTAATTTGAGTGGAGCGGCAACCGAAAACTTCATTTTCAGAGATAGCGTTGTTGCAAATTCTGTTTCAGTAGGGAATATTACAGGTTTTGGATTGGTTTTTTTAAGTATCGTTCAATTTGCGGGAAATACAACTGGGATAACTTATGATACTATTACTCAACTCTTACTAAGTAATTTAGGTTGGTTTGTTACTAATAGTGGAACGTACGAAAAATTAACTGGAACATTTACCCTTGCTCAAAAACAAGGAGGTTTTAGTCAGGTTGATGGAACTGCCGTAGGATTTGATGTATCTAGCAATCCAGTTGTAAACGGTGATGCTGTTTTAGAAACCGTTGTGTTTACGGGCAGCAATACTGCTGGTTATGTAAAGCCTTACACTGTAGGGACATATACTGGATATAATTTTAATAACAGTTGGAATGTTAGATCCTCAGGTATTCCAACGGAAACGGATAGTGATTCTACAGGTGATTTTTCGATGGATTATGCTGTAGGATCAGGTGCTGCGACTACTTTTAATACTTCGAATCCAAGTAACATTGTAAAAGTAAAAGGAGTTTCAACATCTAATAATTTATTTAGATTCTCGACAGATGGAGCAGTCAGCAATAGATTGAAATATTTAGGGAAGAAGAAAAGAATTTTTTTATTTTCTGGTTCTATTTCTTTTCAAGTTTCAGCAATCGGAACTTACATAATTTATGTATCAAAAAATGGAAGTCCCTTGACACAATATAAAATATATGGAAGAGGTTTAGCAGCAAACGATATATTAGTACTCCCTTTAAATGCTACTGTTGAATTATCAAATAATGATTATATAGAAGTTTATGCACAGCGTTATTCAGGTGGAACTGGTGATTCAATTATTGTGCCCAATATGACAATAACGGTTAGATAGTAAATTTTTAAGAGTTAAAACTAAATAGTAAAGTATATAGTCATATAAAAAAGTAACAGCTGTAATAACTAAGGAAAGATATTATTAAGATGTAAACTTTATACCAGTATAAACCAAAAGTGCAAAGTCCTATACCTTTGCGCTTTTTTTTAAATATTATTCGAATAAGTAAAAAAAATATTTGGGCGTGGATACAATTTATTGAAAACAAGTGGTTTATATAAATAGGAAAGGTAAACTCCAAAAAAACCAAGAGGTTTTCCCTACCCTCTTTAATCTTACTATAGTTACTATATTGTTTATGTAACTTGCAAAAAATATTGTCTCTTTAAAAAAATCTGTTTTTTCCCATCGCAGCAATCCTACTATTTTGAAAACAGCTAGCTTTAAATGAATGTAAATTTTAGAACTTTATTTGTCTATCGTCAATATAAACTGGACAATCTGTGGAACGTTTAAAATAAAATCCGGTCTTGTATTTTGAATGGCATGCTTAGGCATAAAAGGCATCTCGGCCGATAAAGGATCTTGAACAATACTAATACCACCAAATTTTTGGATTGCTTTTAGTCCTAGGGTACCATCAGTATTAGAGCCAGATAACAATATTCCAATCAATCGATTTTTATACACTTCTGCAGCCGACTCAAAAGAGACATCGATACTTGGTCTACTATAATTAATTTTCTCTGATGTATCTAATGACAAAGAATTATTTTTTTCGAAAAGTAAATGATAATTAGAAGGTGCCACATAAATAAACCCTGGTAAAAGTGGTACTTTGTCTTCTACTAGTTTTACAGTAATAGAAGATTTTAATTGTATTAGTTGTTCTAAAGTTTGCTCATCTGTATTTTTTCTATGCACTACAATTACAATTGCAAAATGATTTATAATGGGTAATTGTGGCAAAATTTGCAGTAAAACGACCAAACTCCCTGCAGAACCTCCTATTATAATGACTGTAAAGTCGGACATTATTTTACCTTCCTCCATATCTTTTCTTTATCAACTTGTTTGTACGTGGCTAGAGATATAGAATATTTAATAGTTTCTTTGGTTCCTAGTGCTAAAAATCCTAGAGGGGAAAGGCTTTCATCGAATAAATGGATGGCTCTATTTTGTAAATCATTATCAAAGTAGATCAGTACATTGCGACATAAAATAAAATCAAACTCGTTAAAAGATCTGTCGGATACCAAATTGTGTTGTGAGAAAACCATTTTTTGACCTAGTTCCTCATCAAATTTTACAATTCCGTAATTGGCTGTGTAATACCGTGAAAAATCTTCTTTCCCACCAGAATTATGATAATTTTCTGAATACTCTTTCATCATACGGAGCGGGAAGATTCCTTTTTTTGCAGAATCCAGTACTTTCTCATTAATATCTGTAGCATAGATCAACGATTTGTGCAAGAGTCCAGCTTCCTTTAATAAAATAGCCATCGAATAGACCTCTTCACCAGTAGAACAGCCTGCATGCCATAACCGAATAAAAGGTTTTGTAGCCAGCAAAGGTAAAATTTGCTCCCGTACTACTTTATAAAATGCAGGATCACGAAACATTTCTGTAACATTCACCGTTATTTCGTCTACGATATGTTTATAATACTCAGAATCCGTTCGTACTTTTGATAAAAAATCATGAAAATGAGTAAAGCCATCTAATTGATAAATTCTACTCACACGACGTTTTAATGAGGCTCTAGAATAACTTCCAAAGTCAAAACCATGATATTCATAAATATCATTTATAAGGGTTTCTAATTCGATGTCTTCTATCATGATGCTTTTAAATTTTGCTTAATATAAGAAGTAACTTATCAACATCTACCGGTTTTGAAATATATTCGTTTGCTCCCGCCTCTAAACATTTTTCCTTGTCTCCAGTCATTGCCTGAGCTGTAACAGCCACAATAAATGGGGATTTACTAGAAGGGATTTTTTTAAGTAACGGAATCGCTTCGTAACCATCCATCTCTGGCATCATCATGTCTATTAAAACCGCATCTATAGATTCATCAGATCGCACTATTTTTAGCGCCTCCACGGCACTCAAACAGGATAGGCAGTCGAATGACCTAGAGCGCAAAGTATGAACAAGAGCGAAGATGTTCCTGGGATCATCATCAACAACTAAAATCCTTTTTTTATTCATTTTTTTTATTTGTATTATACTTTATCGTACAGCCACACGCGCAATAAAGAGAGTAATTGGTCAATATCTACTGGTTTTGTGATGTAATCTGAAGCACCCGCTTGTATGCATTTTTCACGGTCTCCCGTCATTGCTTTTGCAGTAACGGCAATTATGGGTAAATTTAAATTTTTAGGAATGCTTCTTATTTTTTCGGCAGTTTCGTAACCGTCCATATTAGGCATCATCATGTCTAACAAAACAATGTCAGTATGTGGGTTTTCTTCTAAAATTTTAATGGCTTCTTTACCATCAAACGCAGTGATGACATTCATCTTGAAAACTTCGAGTGCTTTTGTCAAGGAATAAATATTACGTACATCATCATCAACAACCAAAACTGTTTTATCTAATAAAATATTATTCAGTAAATTGAGTTTTTTATAACTTTCTTTTTTGCCTTCTGTGTCTTTATCTTCCTCAACTAAATGAAGGAAAAGGGAAACTTCATCAAGCATTCGCTGGTAAGAATGTGCCGTTTTTACTATAATAGAATCTGCATACTTTTTTATTTTAGCTTCTTCCTTGATCGACAAACTTTTTCCTGTAAAAACAATCACAGGCAGATTTTCTAGACCTGGACTTTTTTTAACGCCCTCTAATATCTCGTAGGCTTGCTTGTCTGGAATTCCCATGTCTAAAATTACACAGTCCACATCCTTTTTATTCAAAGAGGTAAGTCCATCCGAAACTTCACTTTTTATCTCCGAATTTATATTATATGATTCTAAAAAAAACGAGAGTGCTTTTGCGTGTTTAGGATTATCTTCTATAATTAAAACTTTTTGAGCTTCTTTATTAATGATGTGTTCAATTCTCGTAAAAACTTCCGGAATCCTATCAAAAGCAACGGGTTTATCAAGAAAATCAACTGCCCCTTTTAACAAACTTTCCTGTTTTAATTGATGCGATGACATAATGTGCACCGGAATGTGTTTGGTTTGTATGTTACTTTTTAATTCTTCTAATACTTCCCATCCGCTTTTTATAGGAAGTTCAATATCAAGTAAAATTCCGACCGGTTTGTACAACAAAGCAAAATCTAAACCATAGTCACCTCGAACCGATACCACCCCTTTGTAACCACTTTTGCGCGTAAACGCTAATAGTGATTTTGCAAAACTCATATCGTCTTCAACGATTAATATTACCTTATCTCCTAGTAGAATCGTATTTCTATCATCTTCAATTTCATCAGGAATTACAGCACTAATATATTTCTTTTTACCATTTTTCTCTTTCGTTACCTGCGGCTCTTCAATTTGTAAAACAGGAGCTTTGTTTAAAAAAGTATTTTGTATTTCGGTACCAGAAACTGGCAGACATAACGTAAAACTACTTCCTTCGTTTTCTACACTATGTAATATAATTTCACCTTTTAGTAATTTTGCTAATTCTCTACTGATCGACAATCCCAATCCTGTACCGCCATATTTGCGTTTTGTAGAACCGTCGGCTTGTTGAAAAGCTTCAAAAATGATAGGTTGTTTGTCTACTGGGATTCCAATTCCGGTGTCTTTTACAATAAAGCAAATAATCCTGCTATCGTCCGTATTAATTTTAATTTCAAGACTTACCGAACCTTTTTCTGTAAACTTTATAGCATTTGAAATTAAATTTTTCAGAATTTGCTCTAAACGCATTTTATCTGTTTTAATAACAATTGGCGCTTCATTCGAAACTATTTCAAAGGCGATGTGTTTTTCTTTTGCGACTTGCGTAAATAATCCGGAAAGATTATCGGTTATTTCACTAGTAGGAACATCCATAAATTCAAGTTCCATTTTACCTGCTTCAATTTTTGATAAATCAAGAATTTCATCAATTAAACCCAATAAACTATTGCCCGAACTCATAATCACTTTTGCAAATTCTATTTCTTCCTCCACCATGCTTTCATTATTGTTTTCAGACAATAATCGACTTAAGAGTAAAATCGAGTTTAATGGTGTTCGTAATTCGTGTGACATATTGGCCAAAAACTCCGATTTATAACGCGTTGTAAGTTCTAGGGCTTCGGATTTCTTTTGAATTTCAGTATTTTTTTCTTCTAATAATACACTTCTCTCCGATAGTTCTTCATTCGTTTGCTGCAATTCTTCCTGTTGCACTCTCAATTCTTCTTCCGAAGCTTGTAGTTTTTCAGTTTGCGCTTCTAATTCTGCATTTATCGATTCCAACTCACTGTGCTGAATCTGTAACTCTTCGGATTGTGACTGAGTTTCTTCTAATAATTCTAAAACACGCTCTCTATTTTTTGTTGATTTTAATGCAATTCCAATGTTCTTGGATACGATTTCTAAGAACTCTAAAATTAAAGGTGAATAAGCAATAGTACTAGCGAGTTCTATTGCGCCTTCCGTTTTTGTATCGAATAATGGAATAGCAACAACATGGCTCGGTTTTATTTCTCCTAATGCGTAACTAATTTGAATGTCTTCTGGACTAACCGATTTTAATTCTAATATTTTACCAGAAACAACTGCTTGGCCAATCAAACCGTCTCCTTTTTTAATACGCTCTTTATTTTTGCTAGGAATATAACTGTATCCTGCTCTTGCAAAAAGTTCATCACCTTGAAGTACATACAACACTCCTGCACTGCTATTGGTATAATGACATAAAAATTCGATAATATCCTTCGATAATTCATCCATCAATTTATCCCCTAACATTGCATTATTAAGGTTAGCAACACCTGTTTGCAACCATTCTTTATCAGACAATAAGGTAAAAGATTTTTCTAAAGAACTACTCATATTATTTAATGACTCTCCTACACTTCCTAATGCATCTGCTTTCGTATCATCTACTCGGATATCATAATTTCCTTTTGCTATATTAACGGCGATATTGCTTATTGCTTCAATTCTAGCGGCAGTTTCCTTATCTCTTTTCTCTAGCTCATGTTGCAGTGCTGTACGCTCATTGTAATCCTTCAAAATTCGCATTAGAAATAAAATAGAAATTAAAAATGCAATAATAAAAGCTACAACAATCAAGACGGTACTGTAAACACCAAAGCGCTCTGAGGTTTCGTTTCGCTGTTTTAAAATACCTTGCTCGCTGCGTTCCAACTTTTTGAAATTAGAACGCAGTTCACTGATCATGGTTCGGCCTTCATTGAGATCGAATATGCCAGCAGTTCGTCCTAATCGCTTATTGCCTATTTGCGTATTCAAATATTTAAAAAAGTTCATTCTAAGAACTTTCAAGTCTTTTAATTCTTTTTGCTGTACGTAATTGGCAGCAGTAAGTTCCTCTAATTTATCAAAATAATAATTTGATTTAGTTTGAGCAGTGTTATACATTTTTACAAATTGCTCGTCACCAGTCAATAAATAACCACGCATACTAGTCTGTGCTTCAATAAGCATAGAGGAACCTTCATTTAAATTATAGATTACCTCCTGCGTATGATTGACCCAAAAATTACTTTTTAACAAACTTTTAATACTTAGAAATGAGGCAGTAGAACTAATCATTAAGACCAGTAAAGAAATCATTGAACTTATAAGTAAATTTCTTTTAAAATTATTTTTCTTCATATAACTTAATTTAATTCTTGAAATTTTAAAGGCAATACCATAACAAAGGTTGCTCCTTTGCCTACTTCGCTTTTAGCCGTAATTAATCCATGGTGTTTTTCTATTATTTTTTTGGCGATTGCTAGTCCAATTCCTGTACCTTCATATTTCTGACGGTCATTCAGACTTTGAAAAATGATAAAAATCCGATCCAAATAGGTTTCATCAAAACCAATCCCATTGTCTTTTACAATTATTCGACAATACTTTCCGTCGAGTGATGCCTTACCATCAAATTCTTTCTTTTCTATCAGTTGAGAACTAATTTCGATTTGAGGAATTGTATCTTCCTCAGAAAATTTAAGAGCGTTTCCAATTAAGTTCTGAAAAACTTGTCGCAACTGACTAGGAATACTGTCAATTACAGGTAAATCGTATGCTTTTATTACTGCATTCTTGCGTTCAATTAGATAATCAAAGTCAGTTAAAACTTCTTGTAAAACTTCATTCAAATCTGTTTTTTCGGGTAAAACTTTCGATGACAATCGCGAATAAGCTAATAAATCAGTAATAAGCGTTTGCATCCGTACTGCGGCTTTTATTGTGCGATTTACGTAATCTATCGCTTTTTCATCATTTACTAAATAAAGTTCTTTTATAATTTTGATGAAAATTTGAATTTTACGGATTGGTTCATTCAAATCATGTGATACAACCCAAGCAAATTGCTGTAATTCATGATTTCTAAATTCTAATTCTTCATTTTTAGCAACTAATTCTTTTGTTCTTTCACCAATTTTGATTTCAAGATTATCCTGAGCTTCTTTTCGAATTGTGATTTCCTTCGAAAGCAAATCTTTTATTATTTTCAGCTCATTTTGCTGATTATAAAGCTTAATATATGTTTTTACCTTTAAAATAAGCAAATCACTATCGACTGGTTTTGTAATGTAATCGATTCCTCCCGTCTCATATCCTTTAGAAATATATTTTTTTTCGATGCTTATCGCTGACAAAAATATAACGGGAATATCTTTTGTTTTTTTATTTCCCGACAATATCTTCACCACTTCAAAACCGTCGAGACCTGGCATTTGGACATCCATTATAATAAGGCTATACTCGGTTTTTAGTACTTTTTTTAATGCCTCTTCGCCTGATGAAGCAGAATCCACTTCAATACCATGGAGTTCTACGGTTTTTTTTAGAGCAATTATATTAGCCCGAATATCGTCTACAATTAATATCATTTTATTGTGGTAAAAGATTATAAATTCTGTATTCTAGAACTTTTTAAATACGAATAGAAAAATTGATTCAGTTCCATGTATTGTGCTAAAATACTAAAGAAACAGAAGCTTTCAAATTTAAAAAAAAATATAAAATTATATTGACCAATATTTAGATAAAATTTATAACCATAACTAAATAATTTACATAATTACAAGGTATAATCTCATAATTAATTTAAAATACTTATGCAAATTCAGATTGAATTAAAATTATAAAGGACTTGGTTAGATTTTCTTAAAATCGTAGCGGAACAAAAAGACAGAGTCAAGAGTATAAACTTGCTCGCACAAAATATATAAGAATTAGCCGGAAATATCGTAAATAATAAAGGTGACTAATGAAAAGTTAATTGCAAACTCACTGACTATAATGCTAATCTAGTCTTTTAATGTAAAAAACTATTTTATAACATTACCGTATTCTGCTTGAGTTCTCATCAATAGTTTTTCCTTTAAATTCAGTTGCTTTAATCTTCCCAAAAGAATATTTTATGGCTATTGAAATTTCATTGGCATCAACAAAATATGTCGCTCTTGAACTGATATTATTGACAGTAAAACTTTCTTGATAAATCGTATTTTTAAAAATATCGTTATAACCCAAAGTGCAATTCCAATTGGTAAAAAATGTCGTAGATACTGCTAGATCCACGATGAAATAAGGTTTTCTTTCAAAAACACCTCCATTTTGTTTTGTTACTCCCGAAGCATTTAATGAAATTGTATATCCTTTGTTTAGTTCAAATTCATTATAAGAGTAGTAATATAAATAAGGTTTTGATGAATTTACAACCGCCAAATCATCTTTTATTTTATTCAAAACAAAGCTAAAACTATTCGTAGTTGTCCAAAATTTATAAGTAAAAGGAAGTGTAAATTCTAAATTAAAACCGGCTTCTTTTTGAAAATTTCTTTCTCTAAAAGTCAATATGTTCGTCAGATTATCAAAAAGAAAACTGCTGTAAACAGGATTTGTATTTTGGTAATAACTCAATTTTACAGATTTGTCGTGATATTGAAAATTGGATGAAATTTCATGCGCTATTGTTGGGTCTAAAGTGATATTTCTTGAATATATAAAAAACGGATTAATATATGTCGTCCCTTGATTTGTTGCTGAATAATTGGGTCTTATGATGCTTTTTGCATAATTCAGTGTTATGGATTTAGTACTGTCAATTGGAATATCAAGTTCCGCTTTCGGAAAGAAACTAGTATAATTTTTATTAATTAAAGGTTGATTATAACTTCTAAATTGCCCAAGAATAGTAGTGTTTTCGACTCTAAAACCGACAGAATATGTAGTTTTCTTCAGGTTTCCAGACAATTGAGAATAAGCAGCACTATTTTTCTCTTGAAGATTATAATTGGTCGAACTTGTATTATTTTTTTCAAAGTTTAAGATTCGAAAATCAGTTTTTGCATTAGCAGATAAAAAAAGTAATCCTGCTTCAAGCTTCATTTCGTTTTTCAACTTTTTTCCAAGGTCAATTCTTCCTGAAAACACATCAATATTAAATCTCTGGTCGCTATTTTGCGCTTTTTCAAATTGAGTATCATTGAAATTATTCACTCCTATAGAATTTACATCTTGCTCAAAATGTGAATATTGAAAACCGGTAAAAAATTGAGTATCTATGGCTTTTATTTTCTTAGAATAATTAACAAAAGAGTTTACAAAGTTCTTTGACTCCTTATTATCAGTATGCGTTATTACATTATTTTCTAACTCGTCTTTTTTATTATACGTTTTGGTGTTTATATCAAATGCTTCACTTTGTAACTTGCTGTTGATATTAATCGAAAAATAATCGTCCTCATTGATTTTATAAAAAAATCCTCCTCCAAAAATAAATTGCTCTCTTTTATTATTCGCTGTAGTAACTTTATAATTTGAAATAATAGCTGCTTTAGGAATTTTATAATCAACACTTTGCCCCTCCCAAGGTTGTAATTTATTATAATTAAAATTGGCTTTCCACTCGATTTTATTCTTTTTGAAACTTGAATTTAAACCAAGATAATTATTGAATTCTTTTTTAAAGGAAACTACCTCAGATAAAGTAGTGTGAGAACCTTCCTTTTTGCTGAATTTTCGTGTAATCAAAATAACCGCTCTTCCTGCAGCTTCATATTTAGAGGAAGGATTGGTGATGATTTCTACTGTTTTTATATCATCAACTGTCACAGCGTTCAAATCATTCATCTCCACTTTTTGATTGTCAATATACAATAGCGGAGCTCCACTTCCTACTACCGAAATCGTTTCTTTATTGGCACTTATTATGATATTTGGTAATTTAGAAAGTAAGTCTAACGTGTTGGGAACAGCAGCGAGAATAGAATTGGCTACATCAACTTTAATATTTCCATTTTTATTGCTGAACATTTTCTTTTCTTTGGTAATAATAACTTCATTCAGTTTATTAGAAATACTGTCATTTTCGACCGTATTTTGAGCATATCCAAATAATGAAAGAGAAAGAAAAATTGTGATGATTATAATTTTATTCATTTTTTAATAAATCAAGAATCCATTTTAAACAATCTTGCGAATCAATTATTGACCAAGAATGCGGATTTTTGCTACCATCCAATCGTCTTCCTTTTCCATGACTAATAATTACATTAGCATTTTTATTACCCATAATTTTCAATTGGTTTATCATGGCAACTATGTCAGTTCCATTCCAATCATACAAATCACGGTGACGCTCATTTAGTAACCAGTCAACATCAAGATCTGTATACATTCGAACAGGAATGTTTTTTAAGTATTTTGCATTTCCTCCGTCTTTTGCTCCAAAAGAAAAAATGGAAGCTTCAATATATTTATCCGGGAATTTATCCGGAGAACCTCCATACAAACTATCAGAATTATTCTTTATCCAATTTGCTTCACTTACTCCAGCTTCAGAAAAATTTCTTTCAATTTCTCTTTCACAATATCTATAGAAATGAGCTTTATCCAAAGGTGAATCTAAAGCAAAAACTCCTTTAGGAATTAAGCAGAACTTTTTCGGATTCTTGACGGCGTTTTTTGCATAATTTAATGAAATTACACCTCCATTTGACAAGCCTCCCAGGACGAAATTATTCTTAGAAACCTTATAATTAATTAGAATTTCATTAAAAATGGTGTTTAAAAAATAAAATTCAGCCTCATTCGTATCGGTGCTCCAATTAACCGATGGAATGATTACTAACATTCCTTTTTCAACAGCCAGTTGATGAATTGTTATCTGCTTTAATAAATTTTCAGTGCTTTCTCCTCCAGATGGCAAAATAACCAACGCTCCTTTAATTTCTGTTTTTGGAACCATTTTGTAATAAAACAAAGATTTTGAGTCATTATCATTCACATAGATATCATCGGTGTCAGTAATTTTAATAATGACTTTTTCCATTTGCTGCCCTTTGCAAAATGTGACTCCAAGTAAAATAACTATTAATACTAGTTTTTTCATAATTTATATTTTATGTTTACTTCGAATGCAAAAATGACTCTAAATACAGATTCTATAAGTTAATCGAACGTTAATGCGGAGTTAATGACGAATTTGAATACTAAAAGAATTATTTTTGAATTCAATTTTCATAGAATGAACAGAAAAATAAATTTATTAATCACGTTTTCAGTAGTTGCTTTGATTGCCTTATCAATTGTACAATGTTATTTGGTAAAAACGACTTACGACTATAAAGTGGCTCAATTTCACTCCGAAATCAAAAAGGACATTGCCAAAATAACCAATGATTTCAATGATATTGACTCGGCTTATGTCAACAAAAAGGAATTGCTTTATAATCAATTGGCACAAGATTTTATTTTGGATAAAAAGACCAAGTTTGACATAAAAAACACTTTAATTGAAAATGAATCTAATGACGCTTTAACTAATAAATTAAAACGTAGATTCAAAAGAGATTTCCCAAACATTAACATTGATTTTGCTATTGTTCTGAACAAGTTTGTACTATATAACAGTCATAAAAAAACTGATACTATTTTTTCCGAAAAGCCTCTGATACAGAATAAAATATATGGTAATTTAAAGTCATTAAATAATGCATTTTTGGTTCGGAATTATGCAAGTACTACAAATGGTTCTTTAGCACTGAAAGATTATAAATTACTTACTGAAGATGCGATGTATGTTTCTGTAATCGATTGGGAAATGATTATTTTCGAAAGAATGAAAATAGTTTTGTTATTGTCATTAGTATCCATTCTTACCATAATTACGCTTTTTGTAATTGCCATCAAAGCATTGATAAAGCAAAAAAAAGTAAGCGATATCAAAACTGATTTTATCAATAATATTACTCACGAACTCAAAACTCCTTTGACCACTTTGGGAATTTCTACCAAAATATTAGAAAGGAAAGACATTCGAGATAATGAGGCCCAATTGGATAGTGTTTTAAATACTATAACGCGTCAAAATCATCGTTTGCAAAATTTAATTGACCAAGTAATGGCTAATTCATTAGGCGAAAACGAGATTGATTTGCAAAAAGAGAAAATAGTCGCGGAATCTTTTCTAAATGCAATTATTTCCGATTTTCAAGTTGCATTTCCGAAAGTAACTATCGAAACTCATTTTAATACAACAGAAACGATTTTGTTTTTAGATAAGTTTCATCTAACTACTGCTATTTTAAATGTGCTTGAAAATGCAGTAAAATATGATAGTGACACGATTATAATTAAAACTGAATTGATCAAAAACCACTTCAATATTAGTATTAAAGATGATGGCATTGGAATCTCAAAAAATAAACATTCTTTGTTGTTTGATAAGTTTTACAGAGTCGAACAAGGTAATCTGCATAATGCAAAAGGATTAGGACTAGGACTTTATTATGTAAAGCAAATCATTAAAGCACATCAAGGTACAATTGGTCTCATAAGTGATTTAGGGAAAGGTGCTGAGTTTACGATTGTATTTAAAGTTTAATATTTTGAAAATGAAAAAAGTACTTTTAGCAGAAGATGATGCTGATTTTGCAAGCGTTCTAAAGCACTATTTAGAACTGTACGAATACGAGATAACTTGGGCAATAAATGGTGAAGAAGCATTGGTTCTTTTCCAATCAAATAATTTTGATATTTGTGTTTTTGATGTTATGATGCCAAAAATGGATGGTTTTACTTTAGCAGAAAAAATCATAAAAATCAATCCTGAAATTCCCTTTGTCTTTCTAACGGCAAGAAACTTAAAAGAAGACAAAATTATAGGTTTAAAATTAGGAGCAGATGATTATATCGTAAAACCCTTTGAAGCAGATGAATTGGTGCTGCGCCTAAATAATATTCTAAAAAGAAGCAACCAGCATACTATTTCGCTGGAAACAGAAGAAATCAAAATAGGATTGTATGTTTTTGATACGACGCGAATGACTTTACAATTAAATAACCAAAACCAACAACTTACTGAAAAAGAGGCAGCCCTTATTTATTTTTTTTATAATCATAAAAATAAAATGGTAAAACGAGAAGAAATTTTGAACATCATTTGGGGCACTACCGATTTCTTTTCGGGTAGAAGCATGGATGTTTACATTAGCAAAATTCGAAAATATTTCAAAGAAGATTCTAGAATAAGCATAGAGAGCACACGAAATATTGGATTAGAGTTTAAGATTAAAAACTAAAAAACTAGTTGGTTTTACTTTAAAAATTCCCAAATAAAGCTACCTATATTTATTCTACATTAGTTTATTTACCAAGAACCCAACCTAACGTAAAATTAATAACGGGAGTAAAACCGCTATCGTCAGCATTGCTATTAATAGTATAACCAGCTCCAAGATTAAGGCCAAGATTAAAATTGCCTTTATAAGTTCTCTGAAAACCCCAAACAGGCGCTATAGTTAATGAAGTTTCTGAAGAAGAAAATGAATCGTTAGAAGAGATAGAATTAAAATTATAATTGGCATGTAGCGCTACGAACCCTCCTGAATTATGAGCAATAACCTTCCCTTTCGAGGCTCTTTTCTCTAAATTATAATAATGACGAAATTGTTCCGTAATGGTTGGATAAAACGACCATCCCGATCCATAGAAATCACTGTTTCTATAACCAATACCGAAGCTGAGCTCCGAGTACAAGGTGTTTTTATCACTTAATCCATGTTCATATACAAAACCAGGCAATAGTAGGTTTATTTTAAACTGGTTTTTCGCTACAACTGCATTTTGAGCAACACTGCGAAATACTGGACAAAAAAGTACTAAAAGGATAAACAAACGGAAACACTTCATATCAAATTAAGGTTAATTATAAAGCCGCAAATGTAATATAATATTTATATATTGATTATAACTGTAAACTTTTATTTGTTTTAATTTATAACGAAATCTAGAAGAGAATTCAAGCATACGCATCTTTAAACGAAAAATAGTAGTTTTTTAATTTAGAATTTAGTATTAATCGATAATTCATTAAAAACCATTTGAAACGTAGGCATTTCAAGCTCATATTTTTCTGCTTCCTGAATCACATATTCCGTCAAAGATGCAAGTTCAGAAGTATTTCCTGCTAAAATATCTCGATGCATAGAAGAGGTTGCATCCTTAGGTGCTTTTTCTAATTTTTTAATGGTTTCTAAAATAATGTCGTCCGGAATTGCCAATCCTTTTACAGCAGCCAGCATGGTAATTTCATGCAGTAAGTCAAGATATAATTTTCTACTATAGTCATTTGTGATAATTTCACCAATATTTTGATTTAAATAGGAAGTGGCAGTAGCTAAAGGAGATATAAAAATAAATTTCTCCCAAATAGTTTCTTCTATTCTGTCTGACAAAGTACTGTCGATTCCTGCCTTAACAAAAATATTTTGTAGCGAATTCAATATCGACAAAGGAGCAGTTTCCGATCCAAAATAAAACTTTGCAAATGGGCTTATTTTTTTAATTATTCCAGGAGCTTCTATGAAAGAAATCACATGAGCACAACCTTTGAGAACTTCATTGTCAGCAAAAATAGTCTGAATACGTTCGGCAGCATCAACTCCGTTATATAAAGGTAGAAAAACAGTGTTTTTTTTAATACATTTTTGAATAGCAAGTAGACTTTCTTCTATATGATAGGTTTTGGTAGCACATATTAAGAAATCTATTTTTCCTATAATCTCAGGAATATTAGAAACTAAACTGGGATGAGCGATAAACTCTTGTTCTTCTGTACTAACTTTTAATCCATTTTTTTCAATTGCTTTTTGAGTTTCACCGCGAGCGATAAATACAATTTCAATTTCATCAGATCCTGCATACTTTTTTGCTAAAAGCCCACCAAAATAACCACCTACTCCTCCAAGTCCTAAAATTCCAATTCTAATTTTCATCATACTAATTTTCAGATTGTAAGTTAAGCAGAAAAAATTAAAAAATTTACTATATCATTCTTGCTTTTTTTAATTTAAAACTGCTATTTTTTGAATAGAATTTGATGCTTTACAAGGTTACATTTTATTATATAAGATCAAATACCAAACTAATATTGAAAACTTATTTTTTAACTTTTACTTTTCCGTTTGCAGCAATGACGATAAGTCCTAAAATAAGTGCGAAACTATATTCCATTCCGCCTTCGCCATGTTCACCAACCCACCAGCCATTTTGATAGTGGATAATAACGATTCCCATTAGCAAAATAAAAATAAATCCAAGAGAAAGATATTTCGTAAAATAACCTAGTGCCAACGCTAATCCCCCAATAATTTCATAAACAGTAAGACCCCAAACCATTGTTGTAGCTGCAATAAAGCCTTTTGAAGATAAAAATCCAGCAAATCGCTCTACAGTTCCATTTGCAATTCTTGCAACTGCATGTGCTACAAAAAATAAAGGAATGGTTATTCTCAATAGTAAAAGAGATTGTGTGGAAGATAGAAATGGGAAATTTTTCATATTTTTTCACTAAACTACTAAAAAAATAGAAGAAATTATAAAAAAAATGCAGACCTGTAAGCCGGATTCTGTTCTCATCTAGTTCCTAGAAACAAGACGATACCTTATCATTTATCTAGATTTCGCATTACTGCGAAACTCAAGCTATCTACCCTTCAGCAACGAACGAGAAGCCCTTAAATGCTGATATACTTGATATTTCACCGCATAGAGTTTACCTGGTTTCACTACAGCATTACCTGTACATACTTTCTGTTGCACTTGTCCTAATCTCGCCAATAAAGACAAAACCGACGGGTGTTACCCGCTATGCTTCCCTGTGGTGTCCGGACTTTCCTCCCTCCCATCCATAAAGATGAAACGGCGATAAGGCGGCCTGCGACGCAAATTTACATTATTTATTGCAGGTTTACTATTCTCAATGCTTGCACTTTATTCTGCTTTTTTAATCCTCTAATTTCAAAATACTTACCGATAATTAATTATTAAAAATAGCTAAACACATTGAAAACTAAGGTCGTCATTTTTTGAAAATTTTGATAAAATTTTGAAATTACACACTGTAATTGTGTAAATGGATTGGAAAATTTAAGAGTAATTTTCAAAAAAATACAATAATAACCTAAAATTACTATTATGGATCGTCACATGTATCATTACGCCACAGTATCTAAAGCGCTAGAAGAATTAAATGAAAAAGGATATACCGTCGATTTCAACATTCAAGACAAGAGAATAATTGATAGTCCGAATGATTTTGAAATCGTTCATATTTACCGTTACGAAGGACAAAGTGATCCTGGAGACGAAGCCACTGTATTTGGAATCAAATCAAGCACAGGCGAGAAAGGTGTTTTTGTAGCAGGACTATCTTCCTTTACCGAAAAGAGTGCGGCAATGGTCCTAAACGAATTAAGTATAAAAGGTAGAGAAAAACGTTTTGAATAATATATGAACCGACTGCATTCTAAACTTGAAAAAATTGGTAGAGATCCAATAATTACTGCAAAAGCGGTGGGACTGAGATATTGTATCAACTGTACAAAAGGATTTTATAGAATAAAAAAAAGTACAAAAACGATCTATATAGATGAAAATGAAGTGTTAGTTACGGATCCTATTATAATAGAGCGAATTGCTAAATTAGTGCTTCCACCTGCTTGGGAAAATGTTTGGATATCCCCGTTTGAAAATGGTCATTTGCAAGCTACTGGGATAGATTCTAAAGGAAGAAAACAATATCGTTACCATCAACATTGGAACAAAATTCGAAATCAGTCTAAATTTTATCGAATTAAAAGTTTTGCAAAAGCCTTGCCCTCCTTACGAAAGCAAGTAGAAAAAGATTTAAATAAAAAAAATCTGCCATACGAAAAAGTAATAGCCCTTGTAATCAAATTAATTGAAACCACAAATATCCGGATTGGTAATGAAGCTTACAGAAAATTGTATGGCTCTTTTGGACTAACAACACTTCAAGACAAGCATGTTAAATTTAAAAGTTCAAAAATTCAATTTGAGTTTGTTGGTAAAAAAGGTGTAACGCATAAAATCAATTTGAGCAGTCCAAGATTAGCGTCTTTAGTAAAAAGATGCAAAGATATTCCAGGACAAGATTTATTCCAATATTACGATGATACTGGCAATCATCATAGAATTGGCTCTGCAGATATTAATAATTATATAAAAAATACGACCAATCAAGATTTTACTGCAAAAGACTTTAGAATGTGGTCAGGAAGTGTAAATGCCTTAGAAGCTTTTCAACACGCCAATCCGCCAGAGAATCAAAGTGAATCAAAGAGAAAAATAATAGAAGTTATTGATGATGTTGCTACAAAATTGGGCAATACTAGAACGGTTTGTAGAAAATATTATGTACATCCAACGGTAATTGCTTCGTATGAAAAAGGAACAATTTGGAAATACAAATCAAGAAAAAAATCGGCACTTTTGAAAGCTGAAGAATACTCCTTAATTCAATTACTTAATAAGGAAATGATTGCCGAAGTAGTTGGCTAAATCGTAAATATTTGATTTTAAATCCAATCAAAAATTTCAAATCAACAGGAGTAAAATTTTGTTATATGGAACTTGTTATTTGTCCTATCAAAAGCTATATTTGCTATCGAATTTATAAAGTATGGAACAATTTGTAGTATCGGCACGTAAATATCGTCCACAAACATTCAAAGATGTGGTGGGTCAAAAAGCCATTACTAATACGTTATTAAACGCTATAGAAACCAATCACTTGGCTTCTGCCCTACTTTTTACAGGACCGAGAGGTGTTGGTAAAACTACTTGTGCTCGTATTCTAGCTCGTAAAATTAACCAGCCTGGATATGATGATCCAAACGAAGATTTTGCATTTAATGTTTTCGAATTGGATGCCGCTTCTAATAATTCTGTAGACGATATTCGTAATTTGATTGACCAAGTACGCATACCACCACAAACGGGACAATACAAAGTATATATAATTGACGAGGTTCATATGTTGTCTTCGGCTGCTTTTAATGCTTTCTTAAAAACATTAGAGGAACCACCAAAACATGCCATTTTTATTTTGGCCACGACCGAAAAACATAAAATTATTCCAACTATTTTATCGCGTTGCCAAATATTTGATTTCAAACGCATTACTGTAAAAGATGCCAAAGAACATCTTGCCGAAGTTGCAACAAGTCAAGGTGTGCAATTTGAAGACGATGCTTTGCACATTATTGCTCAAAAAGCAGATGGCGCCATGCGTGACGCTTTATCTATTTTTGACAGAGTAGTTTCTTTTTGTGGAAACAATTTAACCCGTCAGGCAGTTACGGAGAATCTAAATGTTTTAGATTATGAAACCTATATTAACGTTACCGATTTAATTCTTCAAAATAAAATTCCAGAGCTGTTGTTAGCATTTAATGATATCGTTGGCAAAGGATTTGACAGCCATCATTTTGTTGCTGGATTGGCTTCTCATTTTAGAGACTTATTAGTAAGCAAAACTCCTTCTACCCTTGTACTGCTAGAAGTAGGCGAACTAGCTCAAAAAATGTATGGTGAGCAATCACAAAAATGTAGTGCTGATTTTTTATTGAAAGGAATTGAAATTGCAAATGATTGTGATTTAAAATACAAAGCGAGTCAAAATCAACGATTACTCGTTGAACTTTGTTTGATGCAATTAGCCTCTATCACTTATGATGGAGAAAAAAAAAAGTTGAGCAGTTTATAATTCCCCCTACTTATTTTAGAAAAACGCCGGCATACTCAATTGCTGAAGTTGTTAAAGAAAAAACAAACATTCCTGCTCCTGAAGAAAATAATTTTTCTGAACCTATTTCAAATCCGCAGAGAAGCTCGCCAGCAACTGAAGTTTCAAAACCAATTAACATCGTTGTAAATTCATCAGTTGAAACTTCTGGAAATGGAACAAAGTTTTCAGCCTTGTCCCTTTCTAGCATTCGAGCTAAAAAAGCATTAGAGGAAAGTTTAAAAGGGTTTAAAAAAGAAACAGTTCATTTACCTACTGAAGCTTTCTCAGAAGTTGAAATGCTGTTGCAATGGAATAAGTACGCACAACGTTTAGGAGACAAAGGATATAAAATAATGGAATCGTTGTTGCTTATCAATGATCCTAAATTAAACGGATCTGCTATTACATTTGAATTACCAAATGAAGGTTCAAAATTAGATTTTGAAAGTGAAATGCATGGACTTTTAGGACACTTAAGAGGACATTTACACAATCATGACATTAGCATTACTGTAGTTGTAAATGAGAGCATCGAAATCAGAAGAAATTTTACAGATCAAGATCGTTATAATAGATTAGTAGAATTAAATCCGAATTTGGAACTTTTAAGAACTACATTTGGTTTGGATTTAGACGCCTAATTTTGTATTAGTCTTGTTACAGGTAATTCTTTAATTTTTACATATATTTATATTATTATAAACCTGTATAACTATAAAATATGGAAAACAAACTAGCAAATCCTGCACCACTTGGCCTTTTAGGTTTCGGAATGACTACAATATTGTTAAACATACACAATATGGGATTTTTCCCCGTTAGCGCAGTAATTATTTCCATGGGATTATTTTATGGTGGATTAGCGCAAATTATAGCGGGTATTTTATCATTTAAAAATGGAAAAACTTTTGCTGGAACTGCCTTTGTATCCTATGGTTTTTTTTGGATTTCGTTAGTAGGTATTTGGCTTTTACCCAATACAGGTTTTGAAATGGCGACTGCAACTCCGGCACCTTTTTTTGGATGTTATCTTGTTCTTTGGGGTGTTTTTACTGCATTTATGTGGTGGGAACTTGGGGTGGTAGCCAAGTTCAGCAATTTGTGTTCCTATCTTTAACCGTTTTATTTTTTCTTTTGGCTGTTTCAAAATTTACTGGCAGCGAGACCATGACACAGATTGCAGGGGTCATTGGCGTAATTTGCGGTGCTAGTGCTTTCTATCTTGCGATGGCAGAATTGCTAGAAGAGGTTAAAAATAAAAGAATTTTACCCTATTAAACAACACTATATTTTTAACACAAAACATAAAAAGGAGTCGACTATAAATAGTTGACTCCTTTTCTTTATAAAACGCTTAATTTATATTTTATTAAAATACATGGCTTTTACAATTCCATCCGAAAGCCCTATTTTTGGAACATAAATTTGTCTGGCTCCACTCCATTTCATAGCATTAAGATAAATGCGCGTTGCAGGAACAATTACATCGGCCCGGTCAGGATTTAATCCTAATTGTGAAATTCTTTGCTCATAGGTAAGTGAATTTAAATAAGCATACTGAGCATTCATATAAATGTAAGATAAAGGCTTTTCTTGAATTTTTCCTGACATTTTAAATAACTTATTAATGTTCCCTCCCGAGCCTATTAATGTTACCTCCTCATAACTTTCAGTATTTGTTCTAATCCATTTTTCTATTTCATCCCACACAACGTCACAAACCATATCATTAAGTAATCGTACAGTTCCCGCCTTGAAGGATCTTGAGTTTACCATTTTTCCGCTTGAAAATACTGTAAATTCGGTACTTCCACCACCAACATCCACAAACAGATAGGTTTCGTCTGTCTTTAATAAATGATGTAAATCGGTTGAAGCTATTATAGCTGCTTCCTTCTTACCATCTATAATTTCAATTTTTATATTGGCTTTCTTTTTTATTAGCTCTACTACTTCTTTGGCATTGTAGGCCTCTCTCATTGCAGATGTTGCAAATGCCATGTGACGTTCTACTTTATGAACTTTCATTAGTAAACTAAATGCTTTCATAGCATCGCACATGCGTTCAATATTCTCTTCAGAAATTTCTCCAACAGTAAAGGCATCTTGACCCAATCGAATAGGCACACGAACTAAGGAACTTTTATTAAATTGCGGCTCTTTTCCATCCTCTTCCACAATATTTGTAATCAATAAACGCATAGCATTTGATCCTATATCTATAGCAGCATATTTTTTTATTCTAATCATTTTCTAAAGAATACGAATTAATTATTTACTGAATAATCGAGTTAGTAATTGAGTTTAAATTTAGTAAATTATTTCTTTAAAATCTTCAATTTTCTTTTGATAGTATTTATAGGTTTCCCATTGTGCTCTAAAGATAGGAGCACCATTTCTACTTTTATACTTATTATCTAATTTATAAGAGTGATAACGAACTTTTACATTTCCTTTCCATCCTACATCAAAATTTTCTATTAATTCATTTTTAATTTCTTGGTCATAAATAGGGCATGTCACCTCTACCCTTGCGTCTATGTTTCTAGTCATGAAGTCCGCAGAAGATATATATACTTCCGTCAAACCTGCATTTCCAAATATATAAACCCGTGAGTGTTCTAAATAATGATCTACAATACTTATCGCTTCGATGTTCTCACTTAAACCTTTAATACCCGGAATCAAGGAACAAATTCCTCTCACTTGTAATTGAATTTTCACACCCGCTTTACTAGCTTCGTATAATTTATCAATCATTGCTAGATCTGCTAAGCTATTCATTTTTAGCTTCATGTAGGTTTTTCTGCCAGCGATTGCATGTGATATCTCTCTATCAATTAACTTTACAAAACGCAATCTTGTATATTGAGGAGATACAATAAGATGTTTGTAGCGTTGTACTTTATAATTAATCTCAAAAAATTCAAATATTTTTACGATATCCTTTAATATCTGAGGATGACAGGTAAACAATGTGACATCTGTATACACTTTTGCCGTCGATTCATTGAAGTTTCCTGTTGAGATAAAGCCATATCTCTTAATTTTTTCTTTTTCAAGTCTTTCAATAACACACACTTTACTATGAACTTTCAATCCTTTTATTCCAAATATAAGTTCTATTCCCTCTGTTTGCATTTGCTCTGAGTAGGAAATATTAGAAGCTTCGTCAAAGCGGGCCTGAAGTTCAATTTGAACCGTTACTTTTTTACCGTTTTTTGCTGCATTAATTAACGAACTGATAATTTGTGAATTTGACGCTAATCGATACAAGGTTATTTTTATAGTTGTTACTTGTGGATCTAATGCTGCTTCTCTCAAAAATTTTATTAAGTACGAAAATGATTGATAGGGAGCATTAAGCAAATAATCTCTTTTACTTATTTTTTCTAAGACACTACCTTCTAAACTTAATCCTGGTATTGGTAACGGATCATTTTTTTTATATAATAAATCGAATCTGCCAAGATGTGGAAAATTCATATAATCTCTTCTGTTATGATATCTCCCTCCAGGTATAATACTATCTGTAGAGTCAATATGCATTTTTTCTAAAAAAAACAGAAGAGTATCATTCTCGATTTTTTGATCGTAAATAAAACGTACTGGCTCTCCTATTCTTCTGTCTTTTACACTAGTTGATATTTTTTCAAGCATACTTTTACTCAAATCGCTGTCGATATCCAATTGTGCATCACGAGTAATTTTAATCATGTGTGCCGAAACACTTTCATAATTAAAAATATTAAAAATACTACCCAAATTATGTCTAATAACATCATCAATTAAAATGACATATTGCTTTTCATCATTTGAAGGCAATACCACGAAACGATTTATCATTTTAGGAATTTCAATAACTGCATAGCGAACTTCAGCATCTTTTTTCATGACTAGTTTTACAGCCAAATAACCTGAAGAATCTTTTAATATGGGAAATTCAGCTAAATCATTTAAGATAATTATAACGAGTTCAGGACTGAGCTTTTGAATAAAGAACTCTTTTAAGAAAATTTCTTGCTCTTCATTTATGTAGTTTTCATTTATGATGAAAATATTCTCCGTCACTAATCGTGATTCAATATTACTCAATATTCGTAAACTCTCTGACTGTTGCTGAATAACAATTTCTGTAATATCTTTTATTAATTGTTGAGCAGAGATTCCTCCAAAATATTTTTCTCCAGAAATACCACTTAAACTTAATCTTCTTATAGCTGCAAAACGTACTCTAAAAAATTCGTCAAGATTATTTGAAAAAATACCTAAAAAACGCAAACGATCTAATAGTGGCACTGTATCATCAGCCGCTTCTTGAAGTACTCTTGCATTAAAGGCTAACCAACTTTTTTCTCTGTCTATATATCTTTGTTCTAACACATTATTTATTTTAAATCTTTGGGAAATACTGTCTTTTTTGTAATGCCTTTGTCAATCGCATCCCAGCTCATTGAATTAAATTCGATGTGAACAAATCCAGATGTGGGTACATTATCGATTATAACATCCCCAAAGCTATTAACAAAATTTGTAATAGCCTCGTTATGTCCGAAAAGAATAACATTTTCGAACTCATTTGTACAAGATTTAATTATATTCTCTAAGGTTCTTTCGTCAAAAGTGTAAAGTTCGTCTTTATAAACGATGCTTTCTAATGGAAAAGATATATTTTGGGCAAATATCATCGCTGTTTCCTTTGCTCGTGCTGCGGTACTACTCCAGATGTTGTATGTTTTAGGCAAATATTTATTTATATTAGAAGATACCAGATGAGCATTTTTTATCCCTTGACACGTTAAAGGTCGATCTTTATCACGTAAAGGCACTTCCCAACTTGATTTAGCATGTCGAATTAATATTAAATTTTTCATAAATTATATTTATTTATTTATTTACCGCACACAGTAAATGAACCTCGTTTTGATATGTAATGATTTTACTAATCCTGATTAAAATTTATCTGTAGATTTAAATTCCTATTTAGTAGGAGTATTAAGGGAGTAACAATTTACAAAAAAAAGTTTATAAATTTCTTTTTTATTTTTCACTCCTACTTTTTTTTTATATACCTATACAATTAATAAGTAGTAAAGAAATGGTGTCTATCATACAGCTTATTATAATGACTAAAACGATAGTATTACCGGAATTAATTTAAAAAAAAGCAAAAAAAAAGCTGCCAACAAGTGACAGCTTCATAACAAAAAAAACAAAAAACTATATTTTTACAAAGATATTTGTGTAATATTTTCTACCGTTTACGGGGTTTACTCTAATTGAAATTCCAAAATGAGTAAAATTTCCTTCTATATTACTCTTATGTGCTGGACTGTTTAACCAAGCATCGAAGGCGGCTTGAGAACTTTCGTAATTATAAGCAATATTTTCGCTTACTCTATTTGCACCCAAAACTTTCAGAATATTTTCTGAACGAGCTACGAAGTCATCATGATTGACTACATTGTTTGCTATCATATAATTGTCATGCTCCTCTGATTTATGAGATGCATAATTTATTCTCTGTAAAGAATTTAGACCTACACTTTCTCTGTATTTATTTATAATAGCCATCGTTTCTACTTCTGCCGGACTGTAAGTATAATTTACAGCACTTGTCGAGGTTGCTTCTTGAGCCGGAACTACAGCATCATCAGGCGAACAAGAAGTTGTAATAGATGCGATTAACGCAATAAAAAACAAATAAATGGATTTCGTTTTCATAACAATTTTAGGTTTAGGATAAAGTAGATTTGGGGAAAACTTCTTTACTAATTATATGTTTTATTTAACAGATCAAAAATAAATATAAAATCGTTTAAATAGCAAATATAATCGATGAAATACATTAAAATTATTTTAATTAAGATTAATTCCTACAATTTATAATTTTTTTTTCTATTTTATTTTTAATGTAAATTGGTAAAAACTGATCTAGACACAATTACAATAAAAAGGCAAGGTTAATGTCTCTGAAAATAAACAGCATCAGCGCTTTTTTTAAATTAACAGCATTCGTGCACAGAATTAAGAATGCAATTAAAATAGTGCCATAAAATGTAACCTACCAGTGTAGTATCCTTAATTACATATTTTTAACTACACTTGATAAAAACGAGCAAAGAAAAAAGAATGAATTTTTAGGTGTTGTCCAAACAGATTATACTCTTAAACGATTATTTAGGTTATTCAAAGGGAATGATTTTATTTTCAGGACATTGTATATAGATTTGAATAATGAAATAAGGAAAACCTACACCTTTTAAATTTTTTGTGGACTACTTTCTACTTATCAAAAAGAGACTATAAGTGTGTTTTTAATGTAAAAAATAAATAGTGTTTACAAAATCAGCTTTTTGTTTTTAAATCCATTTTTTGTTTTCCTCTACTATAAATTGATAAATATATACTTGGATATTTTAATAATTTTAAAAAAAATATATGAACGCGAACTATACTTTAAAAAATGGATACAATTCTTTTAAACCTTTAAGTAATACAAGTGTCTTTGTATTTCTAAAAACACTTAACTTCTTACTCGTACTTCTACTTTCTTTTAACACTTTTGCACAATCTGCAAAATGTATAGCCACTCTTAAAGTAGCAAAAGATAGAAACACAAGTAGCACTAGTCCAGAAGGAGCCAGATACAATATGATCCTATCGAACAATGGACCCATTACCACAAATTATCTATTGAGTGCTATAAATATAAATAGCGACTGCACTAATAATGATGGTAGTAGTTCCTCTGAAAACGCAAACTTAACCGCCTCATTTACCGATGGTAATGCTAATTCTATTTCCGAAATATCTTTAATTCCTGGAGAAGCCATTAGTTTTACTGTTACAGTAAATGTACCTATTGGTACAGCTGTGAATAAGTGGAATTGTACTGAAATTAAGGCAATTGCTTCTACATGTCCCAACTACAACGTAAGTATCATTTTACATACTTTGGTCAGTGATCCTAGTCAAGAATAATTTTAAGAATTCCTACAAAAGGTTTTAAACTTAAATTACTTTAAATGAAAAGAATTTTACACTCCCGCAAATACAGAATTAGAATAAAAAAAGAGTTAGTTGTTATTCTATTTTTATTAACGTCTGCTTTTGGTTTTGCACAAACAGTCACACCAACAAAAACAGTTACAGTTCGCCCTGGTGTATGTGGTATTATTGATGTAGAAGTAAAAATTGAAGGTGCAAATCCAGTTTCTAAACCACTAGAAGTTGTACTGGTACTAGATGTTTCTGGTAGTATGAACTATGGTACAAATCCTAAACCACTAGAACACGCCAAAGATGCAGCCATCGAATTTATTAATAAAGTATTTCTACCTGCTAATAATTTAGCAGGAAAAAATAAGATAGCATTAGTTAAATATAATAATAGAGGCACACTAGTTTCTGCATTAACACCAGCCTCTGGACAAGCCGACTTAATAACAGCCATTAACAATTTAGCAGCTAATGGTAGCACCAATATTCAAGAAGGGATAGAAATTGCGAGTAAAGAATTGACAGATCATGGAACTTTTGACTGCATTACTTCTAGAAGTATTGTTGTATTATCAGACGGAGTTGCCAATAGAGTTGGCAACGACCAATCTTGTTCTGAAGGTGAAAGTGGAGATTGCATACAGTTTGCAATAAATGCTGCAACTAATGCAAAAACAACAACTATTTCTAATGTTGTTTATAGTAATCAAATTTTTTCGATAGGTCTTCTCAATGCTATTTCAGGAAGTGAACAAGATAATGGTGAATTCACTTTAAATCAAATCCAATCTGGAGGTTCTTATTTTACAGAAAATGCAGCTGATCTGACTGGGATTTACGCTCAAATATTCAAAAAACTTTCATGGGTAGCGCAACAAATTGTAGGCACAGCATTCGATAAAGAGACTGTTAATAGTGATTTTACTATAGGTACAGTGACACCATCAAAAGGAACTGCAATAGTTTCTGGACAAGATATTTCCTGGAATATTGATTTTCTCAACGTCGAAACTATTACGCTACACTATGAATTAATGCCAAACGCTACTATATGTGGAGCAAAAACAGCAAGTACATCACGAATTGAATATACAAATTCAGCTTGTTCTAATACGGCTTTAGATCTTATAACACCCTCCGTTACTGTTCCCTGTCCGATTGTAACATTGGCGGCTCAAACCAATGTAAATTGTTTCGACGACGCTACGGGCTCGATCACTATTAATGATGCAACTGGAGGAGAAGCTCCTTATAATTATGCATGGAAGAAAAATGGAATCTCTTTCATAGGTTCTCAAAACATATCTCAATTACCAGCTGGAATTTATATCGTTGTTGCTACAGATGCAAATGGCTGTACTTCTACGGAACTTTCAATAACAATAATCCAACCAAAAACGGCTTTAACTTGCTCTGTTATTCAAAATAAACCTGTTTCTTCTAATGGTTTAATTAATGGAGAAGCAACAGTTACACCTGCTGGAGGGACTGAAGGCTATAGCTACCTTTGGGATAATGCAGAAACTACTGCGGCAGCGAAAAGTCTTAGCGCAGGACTTCATAGCGTTAAAGTTACAGACGCAAACGGCTGCACTACGAATTGCGATGTTACAATCGAACAGCCGGACGTTTTCTCGTGCAACATTGTTCAAGACTCGCCAGTTACCTGTTATGGTGGCAGCAATGGTCAAGCAACAATTACTGCTATTGGTGGGAATGCATCATATACGTATTTATGGGACAATGGAGAAACTTCTGCACAAGCAGTGAGTTTAAATGCCGGAAATCATGCTGTTACTGTTACAGATAAATTAGGTTATACAAGTACTTGTACCGTTATAATTGAAGAGCCAAAAGCGGCTTTGAGTGCCACGTCAATAATTGTAAACAACGTCGATTGTGTTGTATGCAACCATGGTAGAATTGACATTAGCGTTTCTGGCGGTACAGGACCTTATACTTTTTTATGGTCAAATGGTAGTACAAATGAAGATATCTCAGAGTTAGAGAATGGCAAGTATAGTGTAGAAATTAAAGATAGAAATGGTTGTATTGTAAATTATGACTATGTGATTTCTCAATCAACTACACCTCCTATCACGATAATTGGATATGCTTGTAATGCGGATTCGACACCATTAAACTTATCGCTTTTACTACCAGCAGGAACTCCCACAAATGGAACATGGATAGATACCGATAACACGAGAGCACTAACAGGAAATATTCTTTTGCCATTAGATCTTATGAATGGTAATTATACTTTCAAATATACATTTACCGATGGCGATTTTACTAGGATTATAATGTTAAATATGTCTGTCGACGACGACTGTAAGGTATTAGGTTGTAGCAACATAATAATTCATAATGCTATTTCACCAAATGGAGATGGAAGAAATGACGAATTTTTAATTGAAAACATCGAGGATAGCAATTGTTATAAAAATGCAAGAGTAGAAATTTATAACCGTTGGGGTGTTTTAGTATTCGAAAAAGACAATTATAATAACACCTTTAATGCTTTTAAAGGATACTCAGAAGGAAGAACAACTATTGATAAAAAAGATGGTTTGCCAACAGGAACTTATTTTTACATTTTGTGTTACAACACTGTCGATGGCGTTGGCAAAACTCAAAACATAAAAAAAGAGGGTTACTTATATTTGAGTAAATAGACCCGTAAAAAAAAAGAGTATGAAAACAAAATTATTTTCTTTGTTGTTACTATTTACTAGTATTGCAATTTTTGCTCAACAAGATGCACAATTTACACAGTATATGTACAACACAATAAGTATTAATCCTGCCTATGCTGGTTCAAGAGGTACGCTAAGTATTTTTGCATTGCACCGTGACCAATGGATTGGTCTAGACGGCGCACCCGTTTCTAATACTGTTTCTGTCAACACACCGTTTAATAATAACAGATTAGGCTTAGGAGTATCGATCGTAAATGATAAAATTGGGCCAACAACAGACAACTCATTCTCGCTTGATTTGTCCTATACTGTTCCAGTTTCTGAAACTTTTAAATTATCTTTCGGTGTAAAAGGAACTGCCAATATATTTAATGTTGATGTAAATAAGTTAAATCCAAGTGATCAAACTGATCCACAATTTCAAAATTTTTCTAATGAATTTTCTCCAAATTTTGGAGTTGGACTTTACTTACACTCTGACAAAGCGTACATAGGTCTCTCCGCTCCTAATTTTATAGAAAGTAAGCTTTACAATGATAATGAAGTAGCTATTTACAAAGAAAAAATAAATTATTACCTAATCGCAGGCTACGTATTTGATTTAAACTCATACGTGAAATTCAAACCAACTTTATTCACAAAATTGGTGCAAGGAGCTCCTCTTCAAGTCGATGTTTCAGGAAATTTTTTATTTAATGAGATTTTCACTGTTGGTGTAGCGTATAGATGGAGCGCTTCCGTAAGCGCTATGGTCGGTTTCCAAATTACCGATGCTTTTGCATTGGGATATGCATACGATTTTGAAACTACGCAACTTAACAACTATAATAGTGGTTCACATGAACTTTTCATTAGATATGAAATATTCAAGAAGAACAACAAAATTACGACTCCTCGATTTTTCTAAACTCAGACCTTCAGAGAGTCTGTGGGAAAATAAAAACGCTTTAGTTTAAAAATAAAAAAACTTATTTTAAAGTAGGAAACATTCATCTTAATATAGCGATATGAGAAATTATTTACTATTTTGTTTAGCGCTACTCAATGTGTTTTTATTTAACGGTTATGCGCAGTTGACTTATGTAAATCTGAACCAAAAAAAGGCAGGAGTTATGCCAAATCATAGTTTAGTTGAAATTCAAAAAAATTATATTGCTAATAAAAAAGTACATTATTATCATGTGGAAGAAATTGTAAACATGAAATTTGGCGGTTATAAAACAACATATGATGTGAGCGATGCTAGCTTGATAAGAAGCTATGATATGGGACCAAATAACGCTCGAATCATAACAATAATGTATGTTGATCTTGAAAATATTGATCAATTGGGATTGACACCCAAAACTGAATTAGCAGTAAACAAAAATACTGAAATAACGCTGTCAGAATCTCCGAAAGGACAAGATACCTACGCCTACGTTGACATTATAAAAACCTACGAAAGAATGTCTAGCTTAGGTTATGTTTCTATTGAGATGTTAAAAAAGATGGGAGACACCTATTTTTTTAATGAAGAGCCGCAAAAAGCTATCAAAATTTACACTGAATTATGTAAAATGACCTCTGATTTGGAACCAGAATATTATTATCGCTTTTCACTTTCATTGAAATCGATTGGAGAGAATAACAAAGCTAATGAGATGTTACAAAAATTCAATGAATTATCTGGAAATGAAACTAGAGAATGAATCTAACGGAAGTGATAAAAATAGATCTCAAGAATATGCTAAAAAATAATTTACTATGAAAAATATTATTTCACTCTTCATAACGATACTAAGTTTTTTTTCGTATAGCAGTTATGCGCAGCAAGCAAAATTGGAAAAGGCAGAGAACAAATACGAAAAGTACGCTTATATTGATGCAATTAAGACGTATGAAAGAGTTGTAAGTAAAGGTTATGAATCTGCGACTATTTTCGAAAATTTAGGAAATGCCTATTATTTCAACGCACAGTATGATCAGGCCGCAAAATGGTACGGAAAATTATTCTCAGTAACTACTGATATTATTCCAGAATACTATTATCGCTTTGCTCATTGTTTAAGATCGGTTGGAGAAAACGATAAAGCAAACGAAATGCTAAAAGTTTACAATAAGAAATCAACTAATACAAAAGGAGAACTTTATCTAAAAGAAGTTAATTATCTAGAACAGATCGACGCCAATTCTGGTAGATACACGATTGAAGATGCCGGAATCAATTCAAAATACTCTGATTATGGTAGTTCTTTCTATAATAATAAACTAGTCTTTACATCGGCGAGAGATACAGGAAGTTTGGGACAAAGAAAACACACTTGGACCAATCAATATTTCACTAATCTTTATTTCACAGATTTAACAGGAGACTCGTTAACCACTGGAATAGTAAATAAATTTTCGAAAAGCGTAAAATCAAAATTTAATGAATCCAGTGCTATTTTTACAAAAGATGGTAGTGTCATGTATTTTACTAGAAATAATTATCTGGATGGAAAAAGAGGAAAAGATGCCGATCGAGTTACGTTAATAAAAATATACAAAGCGACTTTTGTAAACAATCATTGGACAATTATTGTTGAGCTACCTTTTAACAGTGACAATTATAGCACGGCACATCCTGCTCTGAGTCCTGACGAAAAAACATTATATTTTGTTTCGGACATGCCTGGAAAAGTTGGTCAATCTGATATCTTTAAAGTCTCGATTAATACAGATGGTAGTTATGGAACTCCCGAAAACTTGGGAAAAACGATTAATACTGGTGGCAAAGAAACTTTCCCTTTTGTAACGGATGAAAATGAAATTTATTTTGCTTCTGATGGACATTCGGGTATAGGTGGATTGGATATTTTCGTTTCTAAAATTAATCCAGATGGTACTTATGATGAAGTTCAGAACGTAGGGCGAGACGTTAATTCGCAACAAGATGATTTTGCCTATTTAATAGACACTAAAACTAGAATTGGCTTTTTTTCTTCAAATCGCGAAGGAGGAAAAGGATATGATGATATTTATAAATTTAGAGAAATCAAACGTTTAAAATGCACACAATCATTAAACGGAATTATAAGTGATTTAAAAACAAACGAGGTTTTACCAAATGCAACGGTTACTCTTTATGACGATCAGCACGTACTACTTCAATCCGTAAATTCAGACTCCAAGGGATCTTATTCCTTTGATGTAGAATGCAAAAAAACATACAGTGTACGAGCCGAGAAAGAAGAGTATTCTACTAATGAGAAATCAATAACTATTGCTGGAACAACTGGAAAAACCGAATTGAATTTAGCACTAGAAAAAGCTTTATGCAAAGTTGCTGTTGGTGATGATTTAGGAAAATGTTTTGATATAAAATGGATTTATTTCGACTTAAACAAATCAACAATTACACCTAAGGCTGCAATTGATTTAGCTAAAATATTAGATGTAATGCGAGAATATCCAGAAATGAAAATAGACATCCGTTCGCATGCTGATAGCCGTGCATCGTTTAAATACAATGAAATTTTATCTACAAAAAGAGCGCAATCTACACGAAATTGGCTAATTGAGAACGGAATAAGTGCAGACAGATTAACGAGTAAAGGTTATGGTGAGACTCAGCTGCTAAATAGATGCTCTGATGGTGTTATCTGTACCGAAGAAGAACATCAACAAAACCGCCGTAGTGAATTTATAATAAGTGCTTTATAAAGTATTTGAACAAAAAAAAGAAGGCTCTCCAAAATAGGAAAGCCTTTTTTCAACTTAAACTAAAAAAACTAAATTTTAACGAAAATATTTGTAAAATATTTTTTTCCATCCACGGGATTTTCTCGTATTGCTATTCCAAAATGACTAAAGTCACCCTCTATATTTTGTCTATGTCCTTCGCTTTTTAACCATGCGTCAAAAGCACCTTTTGCACTGCTGTAATTATACGCAATATTTTCACTTACTCTTTTTGCGTGTACTGTATTCATAATATTTTCTGAACGTGCTTGAAAATCATTGTGATTTACAACATTATTTTCAATCATATAATGATCATGCTCCTCTGACTTAACAGATGCGTAATTGATTTTTTCTAATGAATTTAAACCTTTGCTTACTCTATACTCATTTATCAAAGCCATTGTCTCTATCTCTACTGTACTATATTCATAGTTTGTAATAATTGGTGCGGATGTTGTCGCATTCTCTGGGAAAGCAGTATCATCTGCAGAACAAGAAACCAAAAAACTTAAAGAAGTAACAAAAAGAAATAAACGAAAAAATTTCAAATTCATATTGTAAAGTGCAATTTAAGTTTAAAGTAGATTGGGGGCAAACTTCTTTAAAGCGAGATCATTAGATTAGATTAAATTTATAATGCAAATCAACACATTACACGTTAAACTACCAAATAAAATCGATGAACTACATGTTACATTAAATTATAAAATAAAAAGTCTTACAAAAATAGCAAATATTATGGTGCCAAACGATTAATTGTCCACGAAAAATCATCCTCCATTGTGTATCGTATCCTATCATGCAATCTATTTGGTCGTCCTTGCCAAAATTCTACAACCAAAGGAGTTACTAGAAATCCTCCCCAATAATTGGGTCTTACTATTTCCTTTCCTTCACTTTCTTTTTCTAATTTTGCCAAATTTTCTTCAAGATACAATCGAGAAGGAACAACCTCACTTTGTGGCGAAGCTATAGCGCCTAGCTTACTGCCATCAGGTCTGGATTCAAAATAACCATCAGAACTACTATCAGAAGTTTTTGTAGCAATTCCTTTTATAATAACTTGTCGTTCTAAACTTTCCCAAAAAAAAGAAAGACAAATGTTTGGATTATTGGCTATAGCCCTACCCTTTTCAGAATTATAATTAGTGTAAAAAGTAAATCCTTCTTCACTGAACTTTTTTAATAAAACTACTCGCGCTTTAGGAAAACCGTCCAAACCGATCGTAGAAACCGTCATGGCATTTACTTCTCCACTTCCATCAAAATCCTCTACTTCATGGAACCATCTGTTAAAAAGATTAATTGGATCTTCTGGAATATTGGACTCCAGTAATTCACTCTTTTCGTATGATTTTCTGTAATTACTTAAATCGTTCATTTTTCTTGTTTTTTTTTAACTCTCTTTTAAAATTCGAAAATTTTGCCATCGTCAGCAAGTAGCACCTCTTTAAAAACTGTTTGAGCTTCCAATTTAAACAATTCTATATTTTCGTATCGAGTAGAATAATGTCCTAAAATCAGTTGTTTCACATTAGCTTTTAGTGCAATTCTAGCAGCTTCTTTCGCAGTAGAATGCATTGTTTTTGCTGCTAATGACTCTTCTGAATCTAAAAACGTAGCTTCATGATACAACACATCCACATTTTCGATAATTGGAAGAATAGTTTCATTGTATTTAGTATCCGAACAAAAAGCGTAACTCTTAGACGGTAAAGGATCAAACGTCAATTTTTCATTGCCTATGACGCTGCCATCTTCTAATGTAATATCTTTTCCTTTCTTTATATTTTGATAATAGCATTTATCTATTTCAAAATTTTGCACTGCATTTAAGTCCAGCACACGATCACCTATTTTTTCTTGAAACAAAAAGCCATTCGTATAAACACGATGCTTCAGCGGAATTGTGGTAACAACTACTTTTTCATCTTCAAATATAATCTCACTTTCATTCGAAACTAATTCATAAAAAAACAACTTATAATTTGTCCAAGAATTAGACAGTCGTAGCTGCAAATCTATTATTTCTTTTATTCCCTTTGGACCATGAATGTGTAAATCTGTAGTACGTCCTAGAAGCGCAAAAGTAGAAATAAGGCCTATTAATCCAAAAAAATGATCGCCATGCAAGTGCGAAATAAAAACGTGATTAATTTTAGAAAATTTCACTTTGTTTTTACGCAATTGCACTTGTGTTCCTTCTCCGCAATCAATCAAAAAGTACCTGTTTTTTATTTCTAATACCTGTGAAGTCGGATTTGTAAAAGTACGAGGAGTCGCGGCATAACAGCCTAGTATGGTTAGTTTCAAAATTTAGTTTTTTTCTTTAACTGTTTAAAATTTTTCAAATGAGTTTTGATTAAAGTTATAATTTAAAGTTTTAAAACAGTTTTAATAATTCTAAACTTTTTTTTTTAAAATCCTAAATCTCTTTCAATCTCATCCATCTCTATCATATCATGAGCTTCTAGAAGAGAAGGAACAACTGACAAGGAGGCTGGAATTTTATTAAAATCAACATTTTTAGCAACAATCATAAAGGATTTTTTTGCTTTAAGATGTTTTTTTGATAGCTCAGAAAAAAGCATAACGGACTTTTGATCTACCGACTCATCATTTGAGATGTCTAAAATGAGATTAAAATCCTTGAAAGTAGTATACTGATTATTTATTTTTTCTAAAAATAGAATACTGTTACCTTCTGTATCTTTGATAATAATTGTGTGGTCTTTCGTTGTTACTTTCATTCTTTTTTTATTGAATTTTTGATGCCAAAAGATAGATGACCGCCATTCGAACAGCAACACCATTTTCAACTTGATTTAAAATTACGGATTGTTGAGAATCTGCAACGTCACTTGTGATCTCGACACCACGATTTATAGGTCCTGGATGCATAATTACAATTTCTTTATTCAGTGAATCGAGCAGGGCTTTATCGACTCCATACTGTTGAGCATATTCTCTTGTTGATGGAAAAAAGTTAACATCCATTCTTTCGTTCTGCACACGCAACATATTAGCCACATCACACCACTCTAATGCTTTACGCAAATTGGGTTCTACTTTCACACCAAGCGATTCAATATATCTTGGTATAAGTGTTTTTGGTCCACAAACTTTAACCTCGGCACCCTGCATTTGCAAAGCATATATATTCGATAAGGCGACTCTTGAATGCAGAATATCACCAACAATAACCACTTTTTTTCCCGCAACATCTCCCAATTTTTCTCGGATAGAATAACTGTCCAAGAGCGCTTGAGTTGGATGTTCGTGTGCTCCGTCACCAGCGTTAATAATGCTAGCTTTTACATTTTTAGATAAAAAGTACGCAGCTCCAGGATTCGCATGTCGCATAACAACCATATCCACTTTCATGGCAAGAATATTATTTACGGTATCTATGAGTGTTTCTCCTTTTTTTACGGAAGATTGTGCCGCCGAAAAACTAATCACATCGGCAGAAAGTCTTTTTTGTGCCAATTCAAAAGAAAGTTTGGTACGCGTACTGTTTTCAAAAAAAATATTAGCAATAGTGATATCTCGTAGCGAAGGGACTTTCTTTATTGGTCTATTTATGACTTCTTTAAAGTGATCAGCAGTTTCAAAGATTAGGTCAATATCATTCTTGTTGATGTATTTAATTCCTAATAAATGATTTACACTTAATTCGCTCATCTTTTGTTGCTATTATTCGTTTATGGTTTACAGTTTTTTTTTAAATCTAGTTTAATTGGTAAGTAAATAAACCCCATCCTCTCCATCATTTTCTACCCAAGAAACTTTTACCTTTTCGCCATTAATAGCATCTACTTGGCGACCTCTGTAATCGGGTTGAATTGGTAAATCTCTACTAAAGCGTCGGTCTATTAATGCTAATAATTCAATTCCTGATGGTCTACCAAAGGATTGAATAGCTGTTAAAGCCGCTCTAATACTACGCCCTGTGTACAAAACATCATCGATAAAAATTACTTTTTTATCTTCGACTAAAAAATCAATTTGGGTTTTATTGGCTTCAATCGGTCTATTAGTTCTACGGAAATCATCTCTAAAAAAAGTGATATCTAAATAGCCCAAAGCTACATTAGGAATATGATATTCATTTTCTAACAGTTGCTTTAAGCGCTCTGCCAGGAAAGTTCCTCTTGGTTGAATTCCTATTAAAACGGTATCGGAGAAATCAAGATGTTTTTCAATTAACTGACAAGCCAAACGATTTAAAATAATATTGACTTCTTTCGAATTGAGTAACACTTTTTGATTCATAGCACAGTTGGTTTGGTTTTACAAATATACAAAATCAGAAGCGTAACCTAAAAAAATATGTTTGAATAAAAAAAGTACTTTGAGTATTTAAAACTTATCTAAGAAAGATGTACTCCTACTCACTTTATGATAGCAAAGTCATACCTCTGTTATTGAAATGATGCAATAACTGCTTATAATTATATAAAGTGTCTATAATGCTAATCAACTAAATTTGCTTTAAACAATCTAAATCAAAAATTATGAAAAATATATTAAACAGAATTGCAGTGCTCACTATAGTACTTTTTTCATTTACGAGTTGTGAAGTTATAGGAGGAATATTCAAAGCAGGAATGGGTGTTGGTATATTTATCGTTATTGCTATTGTTGGGTTGCTAATTTTTGGAGCCAGCAAATTATTTGGAGGTAATAAATAATTTTGCGCAATTTTAACTCATAAAAAAAGCTCCTAATTTTTTAAATTTAGGAGTTTTTTTATTTAAATGAATGAAATTAAGAATACATTTTTGCTCTCAATTCTTGTACTTTTTCATCGTCAAGATAATCATCAAAAGTCATATATCTGTCAATAGCTCCATTTGGAGTTAACTCAATTACTCTATTACCAACCGTTTGAGCAAATTCATGATCATGAGTGGTAAATATTATTGACCCTTTATAGTTTTTTAAGGAGTTATTGAATGCTGTAATTGACTCAAGATCTAAGTGATTTGTTGGCTCATCGAGCATCAATACATTAGCTCTTTCCATCATCATTCGTGACAACATGCAACGCACTTTTTCTCCTCCTGATAATACATTACAAGTCTTCAAGGCTTCTTCTCCAGAGAAAATCATTTTTCCAAGGAAACTACGAATATTTACTTCGTCACGTTCTTCTTCTGTTTTTACCCATTGGCGTAACCAGTCCACTAAAGAATAATCATTTTCAAAAAAGGAGTGATTGTCTCCTGGTAAATACGCTTGATTGGTAGTGACACCCCAATCATACGTACCAGAATCTGCTTTTTGGTTTCCGTTTAATATTTCGTAAAAAGCAGTTGTGGCTCTAGAATCTTTTGAGAAAAGAACAATTTTATCGCCTTTGGCCATATTCAAGTCAACTCCTTTAAAAAGTGTATCTCCATCAACAGAAGCACTTAAATCCTGAACATTCAAAATTTGATCTCCCGCTTCACGTTCTTGATCAAATATAATAGCTGGATATCTACGGCTAGAAGGCTTAATTTCTGAAATATTCAATTTAGAAATCATTTTTTTACGAGAAGTAGCTTGTTTAGATTTCGCAACATTCGCAGAAAAACGACGAATAAATTCTTCTAATTCTTGTTTCTTTTCTTCGGCTTTTTTGTTTTGCTGTGCACGTTGTTTCGCTGCTAATTGACTAGACTCGTACCAGAAAGTATAATTTCCTGAATAATGATTTATTTTACTAAAATCAATATCAGAAATATGCGTACAAACAGAGTCTAAAAAGTGTCTATCGTGAGAAACTACAATAACGGTATTTTCATAATTAGCCAAGAAATTCTCTAACCATGCAATCGTTTCAAAATCTAAGTCATTGGTAGGCTCATCCATAATAAGCAAATCGGGATTTCCAAATAAGGCTTGCGCCAAAAGTACTCTCACTTTGATTTTACCCTCCAAATCACCCATTAAAGTATAATGATTGTCCTCCGTAATTCCAAGATTTGAAAGCATTGATGCCGCATCAGAATCTGCATTCCAACCGTTCATTTCTTCAAATTGCACTTGCAGCTCCCCTATTCTATCGGCATTTTTATCATTATAATCCAAATAGAGTTCGTCCATTTCTTTTTTGATGGCATACAAAACTTTATTACCCATCATCACCGTTTCAAGTACCGTATGTTCGTCGAACATATTGTGGTTTTGATTTAAAACCGACATACGTTTTCCTGGTTCAAGATGAATATGGCCCGAAGTTGGATCCATATCACCGGCTATTATTTTAAGAAAAGTTGATTTTCCAGCACCATTAGCTCCAATAACTCCATAAATGTTCCCGTGTGTAAAGGTTGTATTTACTTCGTCGAACAAAATTCGCTTGCCAAACTGAACTGATAAATTATTAACTGTTAACATGAATGTCTCTTTATAAATTTTTTGCAAAAGTACAAAAAATTACTTGGATTTCTTAATTTTCTCTATCGCGTCAACCATTCCATTTTGCTGTTTGTCTAAAGTAAGTTGCCAAAACATAATGCCGCCTAGTTTCTTTTGTATAACGTACTTTGTTTTTTCTTTTATAGAAGCAATATCATCACCAGTTGCAAATAATTTTTCTTTTTCATTATACCAGTAAGCAGCTTTAGCTTTATGATCCCAAAAATACCTCCACCCCTTTTGTTTTGTAAAGTTAGTTTCATATTCTTTAAAATCAATTCCAGTAGCGGCTACACCAGACTGATATAAACCATTATTGACATTGTCAACCTCTTTCCAAACTCTAGTATAAAATGCCGCTCCAATAACTAATTTATGAGCAGGTATACCTAATTTCAACAAATATTTTACTGCACGATTTGTTGATTCCTCGTTCGTATTAGTGCTAAATAAAGGGGTTTGATGTCCTGTCACCTTCGAATAGCCATTTACTAAATCATAACTCATAATATTCACTCGATTTACAAAGGGCATTACTCCCTTCCAATCGACAGCATCGTCTAGATATTTTTGAAATCCACCTGCCGCAAAACTAAGTTCATTGTTCGTCCCCAATTCTTTACGAATTGATTTTACAAGCTTTGTAAAATTTGCTTTATCTGTTGATTGGTACAAATGTCCAGGATGACCTTCAATCGTTGGATATTCCCAATCTAAATCTAAACCATCACAGTTAAAATAAGTATTTATTTCAGCTACAGATCTAGCAAAAATTGCTCTGTTTTCTGCTGTAGCAAAAACTTCAGAGCAGTATTCACAGCCACCCCAGCCTCCTAAAGATAACATAATCTTTAGCTGTGGATTTTTACCTTTTAATGAAACGAGATGCTTGATTGTTATCGAATCTTTAGCACTATCTACACTTAATTTTCCATCTTTTAGATGACAAAAACTAAAAATAATATGTGTCAATTTTGAAACATCAAATTGATCAATTTGTTTATCATCACACATGTAATAGGCTATCACCGAGAAATCTTTTTTGTGTTGTGCTGTAACAAATAATGGAAGCAAGAACAGTAAAAAATACTTTTTTAAACTTTTCATTTTTAAATAATTAAATATTAATACTTAAGGATAATAAACCAACTTAAATTTATTAGTAAAAAAAACCTGGCAACGAATTACCAGGTTTAAGTACTGTTCTTTACAAAAACAATACAATTCAAAATAAAAAAACAATAAAATTCTTAATTTAAAAAATTGATTAATTTGAATGATTTTTTATTTCCAAGATTGTCGGTTACAATTACTATGAATAATTGTTTTGTCGAGAAACTTGCATTTTCAAGTATTATATTTTTACTATTTTGAATGTTCTTGTATCGTATCAATGATTGCCCAGCACTATTAAACACTTCAACGTTCTCAATTGTATTTGTATCATCAGATATAGCAAGTTCATTGTTTTTAAAATAAGCAATTAACGTACTATTGCTTGCCTCAATTTTACCAAGTGAAGTAATTTTTGCTGTTGATTGAGTTGCAAAATAATTTGCGTACGCTTTAGAGAATTCAGAAGAATTGCCACAAGAAGAAGCATCCCAGTTTACAGACCAAGTCATTACACCTCTTAAATTAGGATAAGGACCTCCAGACTGCATAGTGTACGTTCTTCCTGTAAAAGTAGTTCCTGTTCTTAAATAATGCAAAGCACTAACTCCTTCTGAAGGAGTAATATAACCACTACCTGCTGCACTTGGACAAGCGGGTAATCCTATAAGTATTTTTGAAGGTGGTAAACCATCAAAATGCATTCCAGTTGTACCAATGTTATACCCTTTTACAAGCATATCAGTTAAAGCTGTTACCATATTAGCTCTTTTGGCAGAACCATAGTATTGACCATCTAATCCGTTTTCTCCACCGGTATTGTACAATTGTACTGCTAATAAATCTATTTCATTACGTAAGTTTTGAATAATTGGTAGGAATGATCCATAAGTATCGGAATAGCTTGAATACCCACCTTGTACATATTGTGTTTCTGGAGCTGCAGTTAATAAAAATCCAGGTCCGTAATAGGCTTTTAATTCTTTACAAGCATCTACTATGTTTTTTAATCTTGGATAAGCTGAGATTCCTGCATAAGAAATATCTCTTAAACTTCCTGCATTAAAATTCATCGATCCGCCTTCAAAATCTAAGTCAACTCCATCAAATTGATACTCGTCAATAATTGCTTTTAAACCATTAACAAAAATATTCTTTTGATTTACATTGTCTAGAACAACATGACCGTTTTGACCTCCAATAGAGATAATTACAGGAACGCCGCTTGCTCTTAAACTTTGAATATCATTTTTCAACAATTGCTTATTGAAAATACCATTGCTCAAATATCTTGTGTCGTTTGTAGTCAGTACTGGTGTAAAACCATCACGATTAACCGTTTCTATGAAAGAATAATCAACTACGTTAAACTTGCTTCCAACCATTTGAGAAAAATACAAAAATGGAGCACCTGTGTTTTCCCAAGAATGGGCATAACCTAAAACTACCTTAGAAGGAAGCGGAATAAACCTATTCGAATTAGGAGCTGTTATTTTTATTGTATTATTAAATGTAGTACTACCCAATTTGTTATCGGTTGCTTTAATTACAATTGAGTAATCTTTATAAGCCGATGGTGTAAAATTATAAGTATAGGTATTGTTTGCACCTGCAGACATATTAAAAGTACCACCATTTACTGTGATACTAACAGCACTAACAGATCCATCACTATCAACAGCTGTAACCGAAATTGGTACTACTTGAAAAGCACTTTGTGTTATTGTTGTATTAGAAGGTGTATTCCAAGTAATTACAGGTAATGAATTAGGGCAATTTGCTCCTGAACAATTTAATGTAAAAGTATATGTTTTTACATCTGTTGTCCCGTTTGAAGCAGTTCCAGTAACAGTAAGTGTGTGACTAGCTGAAAATTGATTCGCAACTGGAGTCCAACTTGCTGTATAATTACCAGAAGAATTTGTAGCGCTTAAGCTTTGTCCATCCAAACTAAATACAACTGACGAAATTGTAGTTGCATCATTAGCACTTAATCCAACACTTGCAACAAAATTTATTGCTGATCCTAAATTTAAAGAAATTGATGAAGCTGTTGGCGCCGTAATTGTAACCACTGGAGTAGTTGCAACTACCGTTTGAGTATTAAAATTAAATACTTGTGGTGAAGTTGGAAGATTTGTTTGTGGATAAGAGGGAGAATAAGTAACATCTTTATTTTCCCATGCATTAATCTTTAGACTTGAAAAAGCAGTATAACCATTAAGAGCCGCATTTTCAAAATGATAATTACCTTGAGCATCTGATACAGTTGATAAATTTACCCAAGGATGAGTACCATCAGCCCATGGCAAAACCAAATCAACTTTTACACCAGCTACTGGTGCTGTTCCATTCTTAACTGTTCCGCTAATTAAATAACCATTCGCTACATTTTGAGTAAAGTTCAACGTTTTATTAGCTGAAATTGCAGAATAAACTGTTGAAGCCGGAGTAAAATTTAATCCTGATTTTGCAATCGTTACCGTATAATTAGATCCTGCAACTAAATTTGCAATAGAATAATTTCCATTTGCATCTGATGTTGCTGTCAAAGTAGTAGTTCCAGAAACTGCAGTAACTATTGCACCTGAAACGGCAATAGTTCCATTTAAAACTTTTCCGCTTACCGTATAATATACTGGATTAACAACTGATTGAACGAAATTCAAAGTTTTATTTGAAGTGATTGTATTATAAACTGTTGAAGCAGGTGTGAAATTTAATCCTGATTTTGCAATCGTTACAGTATAATTAGATCCTGCAACTAAATTTGCAACAGAATAATTTCCACTTGCATCTGATGTTGCTGTCAAAGTTGTAGTTCCTGAAACGGCAGAAACTGTTGCACCTGAAACGGCGGTAGTTCCATTTAAAATTGTTCCGCTTACCATGTAATGTACTGGATTGACAACTGATTGCGCGAAATTCAAAGTTTTATTTGAACTTACAGCACTATAAACTGTTGAGTCTGGAGTAAATATCAAGCCTGTTTTTGCAATAGTTACAGTATAACTAGATCCCGCAACTAGATTAGCCACAGAATAATTGCCGCTTGAATCTGATGTTGCTGTCAAAGTGGTCGTTCCTGAAACTGCAGAAATTATAGCGCCTGAAACAGCTGTAGTTCCATTCAAAACTATTCCGCTTACTGTATAATATACAGGAGTAACAACATTTGTATTAAAATCATAAACTGTTGAATTAGTAGGAACAGCGAAGTTTACCAAATTTGATGGTAAATAAGCTACTTCCCCATTTTCCCAAGAATTTAATTTTAAACTTGCAATTGTTGCATAACCTGTAAAAAGAGCATTATCAAAACTATATTTTCCTTGGGGATTTGTAACTGCAACTTTACTAACGTAAGGATGAGTGTTGTCTTGCCAATTCAAAATCAGTTCTACTTTTGCACCAGCAACTAGATTTGTACCATTTTTTACGCTTCCACTGATTAAGTAACCGTTTGATACTTCAGTTGTAAAATCTTGAGTTTGATTAGCACTTAAATTATTAAATGAAGCAGAAGCTGGTAAAAAAGTTTGTCCTACTTTTGAAACAACTATTGAATAATTTTGACCAGATACCAAATCAGCAAAAGAGTAAAGACCACTAGAATTGGAATTAGTTGTTGTTGTAATACCGTTACTTGTTAATGAAATAGTCGCTCCTACAATTGCTGTTGTACCACTTTTGACAGTTCCAGAAATAGTATATTTTGAAATTGTTTGTGTAGAACCTACAACATTATAAGTAGTGTCTGTTGATAATGTTCCAGAAGGAATAGCTATTGTTGAAGGTATAAAATTATATAAATTTTTACTAAAACTTAAAGTATAAGCAAAGTTATTAGGAGTGTTTGGAAATTGAACATTCCCATTAACATCCGAAACTACTGTAATAGTAGTTCCTCCTGCAGTTTTAGTCAAAACAGTAGAAACACCTGATAGAGCAACATTTGATTGGTCTTTGAGCATTACTTTTATTGTAACATTAGTTGGTGGAACTACTACACCCGAAAATGTTTTATTAATCTGTCCTAATAATGCAGCTGGTTCTGGACTTCCTGGACGAGTATCCTGAGATAGTTCCCAAACCATTGCTCCTCCTAAATTTTTTGAACTAATATATTTGGCTTTTTCGTCAATGGATTTTTTATCATCGTAGGTTATGAATTGTTTTGTTCCGGAATTATACAAATAAGGAACCTTTGCAGTATCGTCCCAATATCTTGTCCATCCTGCACCAGAAGATGAAATATTTAAAGGATTAGATGGGTCTAAATAATGGTGTCCGGTGGTACCATTACTTCCTGCAATATCACAAAAATCAATGCTTCCTGTAAACTCACAAGAACCAACATCCCATGTTCCTTGCGGTGCTTGAGGATTTACGCAACTACCTGTCGTTCTAGGTGCAGCAACAAAAAGACCTGGAAGTGAAGGAATAGTACCATTATTAGCAACACGATCAAATATCTTTCCATAAAAAGGAATTCCCATTACTAGCTTATTGCTTGGAATTGCTAAATTATTTAAATAAATATTAGTCAAATGATCTAATGATTCATTACTTGCATTTAATGGATCATTAGAATTGCCACTATTGTATAAAGGTGCATTATGACATGTTTTATCATACCAAGGACCACCAAAATCATACCCAAAAAAAGTTATGAAATCACAGTAAGTAGTAATATCATCGGACATTCCAAATTGTGCTTTGTTTCCAGGCCCAATGAATTGATTAGGAACATTTACTACATTATTACCTGCAGCAATACTAATAAGTTTGTTTGGCATTGCCTCACGCATTGCTTTTAGTAAATAAACCAAATTTTTATTATCATTTGGAGTATGTGGCTGTGCTGGTGGAGTAATACCGCCGATTACCTCAGTTCCATCAATTCCACCTACTACAGGAAACTCCCAATCAATATCAAATCCATCAATAAATGGATAAGTTACTAAAAAATTGGCCATATTCTTGGCAAATGCAGTTCTAGCTATAGGAGAAGCTGCTATCCCTGTTAATCCTTGAGATTTAGTCCATCCGCCAACAGATATCATTACTTTTAAATGAGGATATTTTTCTTTAAGCTTTTTTAAATCATAAAAATTTCCTTTTGGAGTTGCGTCCCATGGAGCTCCTCCTTCAGTATGTTCAAAATCTGCATAATTATCTAGTGATTTGATATTTGCGTTCTGCGGGTTTGCTGGATCAAACTCCGTTCCGAAAAACGCATACATTAAATGAGTTAATTTGTTTCCATCAATTTTAGAAACATTAAAATCTCTTCCATAAATTGCCCATTGTGCATAATAACCAATCACTTTTTTATTATGAGTAGGTTGTGCATGTATACTTATTATAGAAATAAATAAAAAGCACATCAAATAAAAAATTTTTTTAACCATAACAACATTTTTTTTTAATTTGTAATAATTTTTTTGTTCTCTGTATTATAATAGATGCTAAAAGATTTTATAATTTAATTTTTAGTATTCTAAATGTAACATTTACTTACATTTTTATATTGTTAATTTTTTCTAACATTTAAGAATTACACTATAAAATTGAAGTTAAATTTATTTCAATTGTTATTTTAAAAAAAATAAATTCTACAAACCGCACTAAATTTTAAACAAACGACATAAAACAGTCAACAATAGGTAATGGGAATAGTAGTAAATTTTAGCTAAGACAATAAACGTTAGAGATATCTAAAAATTAAATAATTACAAAGAATTAAAAAAAAACAAAAAAAACCTGGCAATGAATTACCAGGTTTAGAAATATTGCTTTCACAAAAAAGCAATACCAATTCAAAATAAAAACTTCACATTAAAATACAAATAACCAAACTCAATCTTAAATAATTACTACTTTTATTTTTGAATATTTTTTAGGCTTGAACTAATTTTTTCAAGCTGTTGTATATGGCCAACTCAACATCTGCATGATCTTTTGAATTGCATTTCGCTAGAAGATCATTTAATGAAGTTGCATCTATTACTTGTTTTTTATCAATCTTTAGTAACAATTTCATTGCAATATCGCTCAAGCTTTTCGATAATGGTAAAAGTGGTTGTATCAATGGTGAATTATCACTCAACTGAACCAAATTAGCGTTCATGTTTATCCACTTATTTAAGTATTCTGTTACCAATTTTTGATTCTCAACTGTGTTAGAACTCAAATAATTTGTGACTGCATTATCAAATTGTAAAGCATCCGCCGCATCAGCGGTGCAAGCGTCAGCAAATAATGTTAATGGTGAATACATCGTATATTCGGTGCCATCTTTGTTACGAGAATAGCCTTTTAACGGTTCACATATAGCGGTAAATTCAACAAGCGCTTTTATATTTTGATTGTTTGCAATATTTCTTAAAATAACTGCCTTGTTACTAATGTGTGTTAAACCCAGTTCTTCCAATCTAAACGAAATTACCTCCAGGCGCTTTCTCATATTGGCTACATCGGTAATATCATTAGCTGACCAAAGTCTTTCGGCTATTGCTGCTGTTCTAGGCCAAATTCTGGAATCTATAGTTGCAGGTGTTGCTAGTTCGGTCCACATTGTAGCTTCACCTCCTAAAATTCTTGCTTGTTCCTCTTTAGATAAAGCTGCTCCTTTTGGCATCGGATCAGTTAGATAATGACTTTCAACTGGATACATTAGATCGATATAATATCCATTTGATAAAACCGTTCTATAACCTGCCTTTACGGCGTTTACAAGAGATTGACCTGCTGGAACACCTTCATTACCACCGCGCCAAGAATGAATAATAGCATCTTTGGCCATATTTTTCGTCATGATTTCTTCCCATCCCATTAAATCTTTATTATGCTTTTTTAGCATTGGTAAAAGTTGCATAGTGAAGTAAGTTTGCAATTCATGATTGGTTGTTAAATTATGTTTCTTTTTAAATTCTTGTATTTTAGGATTAGCATCCCAATCCTTACCTTCATTTTCATCTCCTCCTATATGAAAATATTTACCTGGAAAAAGGGGACAAACTTCATCAAAAAAAGCACTCAGCAACTCATATGTTTTTGGATTGGATGGATCTAATGTTGGCGAAAAAATACCTGCATTCCTTTCTACATTATAAGTTTGCATTTTATTTGCGTTTTCAACTTTGCTCCCAATTTCAGGGTATGCTGTTAAAATAGCCGATCCATGACCGGGCACATCAATTTCTGGGACAACTAGGATTCCTCTATCACTTGCATACTTTACAACACTTTTAATTTCTTCTTGTGTGTAGTAACTACCATCCGAGGCCAATTGAATTAATTTTGAGTGCTTCTTCATTTCAATTCTCCATCCTTGATCGTCTACCAAATGCCAATGAAAAACATTCATCTTTACTGCAGCCATACCGTCAAGATTTCTTTTAATGACATCTACCGGCATAAAGTGTCTTGACCCATCAATCATTAAACCCCGCCAAGTAAATCTAGGAGAATCCGCAATTTTTGTTGTTGGAAAACTAAATGAGTTGCTAGTATTTTGCAGTAATTGTAATAAAGTTTCAAGGGCATGCAAAGCTCCTAAATCTGTAGTTGCGGTGATAGAAATTTTATTGTTTTCAATATTTAGTAAGTAACTTTCATCTTCGTACAATTCTATTTTTCCGCTACGAACACAATTAATTTGCAACTCGGCAAGTGGGACTTCATTTAATTTTGCTATAAAACCTTGATCAAAAAATAATCCAGTTCTGCCGTCTAATCGTCGCAAAAAGTTAGTTGCACCACTAAATATTCTTTCATTTGGAGCTCCTGTAATATTGACTTTAAAATTTTTTGTCAAAGCAAAAGTCCCGTTTGTTAGAACTATATTTTGTGGCCACGGCATAAGATTTAGTTGCTCTTTTTTAATTTGGGCTGAACTAATAAAGGTCGTAAACAGAAAAAGTAATATGTATTTCATTTTGATCATGGATATTAATAGATACTATAATTCGCGGAAATTTGAGCATAAAAAGTGAAGACTAAATTAAAAACTAATGCTTTAAAACAAAAATCATTAAATTAGCCTCTTACTTTTTCAAACAAATTCAATTTTTGGTATTAGTACTCAAAACGTTTAAAAGCTTCGATTGCTTCGTATTCTGCCAAACCTAAATCGTCATAAAGGATTGCTGTATTTTTGTTGCGATCTTCGGCTCTGACCCAAAATTCTCTAGAGTCATTTCCTTGAAACATCACTCTATCTTTTTGGGATTGATGGTATAAAATAGCATGTCTTTTTAGTAAAACTTCATCGGGACTCAATGGCACTGCCATATCTATTTCATGAATATCCCATTCGTGCCATGCTCCTCTATATAACCACAACCAACAATCATCCATGTATGGTTTTGTTTTTAATTCTCGCATAGCCGCAAAGATGGCGTTTAAGCATACTTCGTGGGTTCCGTGCGGATCTGCAAGATCTCCTGCAGCAAAAACTTGATGTGGTTTTATTTTTTCAATAATTGCTCTAACAATAGCGATATCTTCAGCGCCTAGAGGGTTTTTTTGAACCACACCCGTTTCATAAAATGGAAGATCCAGAAAATGAGTATTCTCATCTTTTAGGCCTATATGTCGCACTGCTGCATATGATTCACGTCTTCTTATTAATCCTTTTAATCTACGAACTTCTAGAGAATCACTTTGTCCTTGTGGCTTAGAATTTATAAAATCGACAACCGATTGAAAATTAATTCCACTGTGGTCATCACCAACAAAGTCTTTACAAACTTCGGCAAACTTTAACGCTTCATCGTCTGTAACTGCAATATTTCCTGAGGTTTGATAAACTACATGTACATCATGGCCTTGTTTAATCAATTTTGAAAAAGTTCCTCCCATAGAAATTACATCATCATCTGGGTGCGGACTAAAAAGAATGATTCGTTTTTTGGCAGGATTTGCTCTTTCTGGTCGGTGAGAATCATCGGTATTTGGTTTTCCTCCTGGCCATCCAGTTATGGTATGCTGCAACACATTAAACATATTGATATTCATGTCATACGCAGAACCTTCTTGCGCTAGCAAATCAGACATACCGTTGTTATTGTAATCACGGTCTGTTAATTTTAAAATAGATTGCTTGGTTTTTGCACACAACCATATAATTGCTTTACTTTTTAATTCTGGTGTCCAAATACATTCCCCTACTAACCAAGGTGTTTTGAAACGCGTTAACTCTGAAGCAGCCGATTGGTCTAAAACAAAAGTCGTATTGCCATGTTTTTGCAAAAAAGTAGCTGGGATTTCTGAACTAATTTCGCCCTGAATCGTTCGTTCAATAATAGCTGCCTTATTTTGGCCCCAAGCCATTAAAACAATTCTCTTAGAACGAAGAATTGTAGAAACGCCCATTGTAATTGCTCTTTTTGGAACATTATTTATCCCATTAAAATCAGAGGAAGCATCTACTCTTGTAATATGATCTAATGTAATAATACGCGTACCTGAATTAATATGGGATCCTGGCTCGTTGAAACCAACGTGACCAGTGCGACCAATTCCTAGTAATTGAAAATCTAGCCCACCTGCATTTTTAATATTCATTTCATAATCAATGCAATATTGATTTAGATCCTCAATTGCCACTGTTCCATCAGGAATATTGATATTGTCAGGATTAATATCGATGTGATTGAACAAGTGTTCATGCATGAAATTGTGGTAGCTTTGCGTGTTTTCTCTTGACATTGGATAATATTCATCCAAATTAAAAGTAACAACATTGCTAAAACTTAATCCTTCTTGTTGGTGCATTCGCACTAATTCTTCATATACTTTTATAGGAGATGAACCTGTTGCTAGACCAAGTACACACATTTTATTTTTTTCTTGCTTAGTTCTAATTAATTGCGCAATTTCTTGAGCCACAATTCTAGAAGCTTCTGCTGAATTTTTAAAAATCTCGTTGTGAATTTTTTCAAAACGGGTTTCTTCAAATTGTCCTGCAGTTTTAAAGCCAATATCATTAACTAAGGTTGATGTAGTTCTCATTTTTTTTTAATTTTATTGTATCGAATTAGTTTTTTTCTTAAAGATAAACAAATCTGAGGGCTTACGCTATTTGTTCTGTTCTTAAAAGAATGAAAAATTGATACTTGCTTTTATTTTTGTATTCAATAATGCAAACTATTTTGCAAAAGTTTAATTATTTTTAAAACAAATTGGTTGTGGTTATATAATGTATATAAATTTTTATTTCTAAATAATGACAAGTAAATTCCTGATTTTATCTAGCCATTAAAAAAAAGCAGTATCATTTATGAATTTTATATAAAATCTAGCCTTAGAAATAAAAAAATCTTGCAACATCATTTTATTTTTAAAAATTTTATTATTTCCAGACAGATGAAGCACCTGTCTGGAATATAATTATTTGTATTTTAAAATTTATTAACTCCAGTATCCCACCAAAGCCTTGTTCCTCCATTATCCTCTCCTCCTAAAAGTTCAACACCTTTACTATATCCAGTTGGATTAGATGTTTTTTCGTTTACAGGAAAATTAAGTCTTTTAACGAAAGTTCCCGCTGGAATTTTACCAGCTGAATAATTATTTACTGGTAAAAATAATTTTGGATATCCTGTTCTTCTAGTTTCAGCCCAAGCTTCTTGACCATCAGGAAAACCAGCGATCCATTTTTGAGTGATTATCTTTTGTAATTTTACTTCATTAGAAAGTGCGTCAGACCACTTAACAGTCACTAAATTTTGAGCAGTAATATTATTTGCAGAATTTAATGGATCTGAAAAATCATTTGGCATAGAAATATCATCAGCAATATACGCGTCTGCCCCATTAGTACTTAATTGAGAAAATGAAGTTTTAATACCAGACTCATAAAAACTTTGAGCAGACCCTCCAACATTCCATCCTTTTAAAGCTCCTTCAGCTTTTAAGAAATGTGACTCAGCAGCACAAAACCAAGGAATCATACTAGTTCTAACAATAGGCCCTACAATAGAAAACTGGTCAGCTTTTGCAAATCTATAGTCATCATTAACTAAAGAACCCATTCTAATTCCTTGAAAAGTTCCATTTTTAGCAGCCTCAAAGAACATTGCTCTCCTTGGATCATTATATCCATTCATTATTGTAGTAATAGGTCCACCAGAAACGATATCAGCCCATGGACCGCTAAAAGTTGCTACTGGATGATCTGCTAAATAGAGCATATTATCATCATTGGAAGTAATTACTCCATATCCTGATAAAGCTGCTTCCCCTTCAGTTTTTGCTTTAATAGGATCGATATTAGAAATACGGATTGCTAAACGTAACCGCAAAGAATTAGCAAATTTTATCCATTTTACAATATTTCCATTTGCAGTAGTTCCATCTGTCTTATCATTTGGATCAGGAAAGAAGCTGTTAGTGCCACTTGCAACTTTTGCATCCAAAATATCAGTCGCAGTTTTTAACTCTGCAAAAAATTGATTATAGACTGCTTGTTGAGAGTCATACGGTGTTGACCCATCTGCATTTCCAAAACCAGAATATACAATTGGACCATAATAGTCTGTCGTTTTATGCATCGCATACACTTTCAATATTAGAGACCAAGCGTAAAATTGAGGATATTTATCTTTGGTCAATTTTTCAAGATTATATGCATAGACCATTTCATTTTGATACTTTTGAACCCATTCAGCTTGATTCCAACCGTCTGTAAGAGCATAAGTAGAGTTATTGCTGTTTCCTGCAAAATCATGTGGAGTTGCCATATATCCAGAGAATATGTCAGCACTCAAGTTGAATTGAATATCCCCTTGCCAATCGTCAGCAACAAGGATGTACATTCCTCTTTCCATTTTTTTGATAGGCGCTTTAACATGATTAAAATCTTGTTCTAATTGCGTATTGCTAAAACCCGTATCACTAGTATTTATATCTTCAAAGTCACCTGTACAACTACCCAAAGAAAGTGATAGAACTGCACCAAACATTAATAATTTATTTTTCATTTGTGAATTTTTATTGTTAATTAAAATCAATTTTATTGATCTATAAGCTACTTATTTCGATTTAAACAATTTGTTTTAAACTATTTAGTATTCAGTAAACAAACTTCTTACAATGATCAAAAGATTTAGTTCTTATATTTAATAATAGTATTAGAAAGTTAAATTTAAATTAACACCAATACTTCTTGTAGATGGCATTCCAAAAATATCAACACCTTGCAAGCCTTCACCAGAACTTAATGTCACGTTTGGATCAAAAGGAGCGTCTTTGTAGAAGAAAAATAAATTCTTACCTACAACGGATACATTCACAGTTTTGAAAATAGTGTTTTTACTAAAATCAAAAGAATATCCTAATGAAAGTTCTCCTAGTTTAACGTTAGTTGCTTTGTACATGTACTCACCAGTAGCACCACTTCTGTCACCTACTTGATTGTAGTAATCTTTAGCTGACATTGTTGTTACAGCATTTCCGTTAGTATCAACAGCATTTATTGTTACACCACCTGCATCTCTAGCATCTCCCGTTGCTTTAGAAACACCGTAAAAGTCTAACATAGCTTGAGTCATACTCATTACATGTCCGCCAAATCTACCATCAATAAGTACATTTAAGAAAGCTTTTTTATATTTGAATGTATTTGAAAAACCCAGCATAAAGTCAGGATTTGAACCTCCTAAATCTTCAAATTCTGTTTTCTGAATACGACCAGCAGCATCTAATAAAATTTGACCTTGATCATTTCTAACAATATTTTTACCTTGAATTTGTCCAAATGGTTTGCCAACCTCTAGAACATATCTATAACTATTTGGATCTCCATTAGTTAGGACAACGGTATTAATCCCACCATTAGCACCAGATCCTAAATCTAAGACTGTATTTTTGTTTGAAGCATAATTTAAACCTAAATCCCAAGAAAAATCACCTACAATAACTGGCTTTGCTGATAAAGTTATCTCAAATCCTTTATTTTGAATACTACCTGCATTAAAAGCGTAATTTGCATATCCTGTAGTATTTGGAACTGGAGCAGGAGCTTGAATTAATTGATTTTTTGTTTCATTTTGATAATATGTAAAATCAAATCCTATTCTGTTATTAGCAAATTTCCACTCTGTACCAAACTCAAATGAATTTTGTTTTTCTGGTTTTAAAGAAGTCCCAGGTTGTGGACCAACTTGAGGAGTAGTATAATTACCATTTACTATTGTATTTAAAGGTGTAGTTAAAAAAGCACCAACATCATTACCTACCTGAGCATAAGAGGCTCTAACTTTTCCGTAAGTAACTACTTCAGGAAATTTAACCATCTCACTAATAATACCTGTAAGACCTACTGATGGATAAAAGAATCCTAAATTATCTGTATTAACCAATGTAGATGACCAATCGTTTCTTCCTGTTATATCAAGAAACACCATTTCTTTAAAGCCAAAAGTTATACTTGCAAAAACGGATTGAACTTCTTTATTTGCTCCTACAGATTGCGTATTTTTACCAGGAGAATCAAAGTTTCCTGTATTAAACCAGTTTGCATTAACTAAACCGCCTTTTGTTGTACCCGAATCATTTATAATTGCATTATTAACCGTTGATTTCGTTAAACTTGTACCAACGTTTGCATTGAATGAAAAATCATTATTAAAATTTGTATTAATAGTAGCGATCAAATCACCATATAACTGAGAACTTTCGCTATCAGTATAAATATATCTACCGTTCGCACCAGATAATGTTAAATTTGTACCTGCGTACATTCTTTTATCAAACGAATTGTTCAATTTATTATAACCACCTCTAGCTTTTACACTTAACCAATTATTTGCTTTATAAGTTATAGCTGCAGAAGAAATTAAAGATTGATTTTTATCAATAGATTTATTTCTATTTAAAATCCAAAATGGGTTTTGAATAATATCACTAGTACCAGTTGGCCAGTTTTGTGTCATTAAGTTCCTAATAGGGTCGTAAACTTCAAAATTATTTTTGTAGTCTTCAAAGTCATTTCCTCTAGGAAATAAATAAACACCTGTTAACGGATTAAAATACAAAGCATTTACAGGCTTATTTACAATTGTTTGTTCAGCGTAAGATAATGAAGCATCAATAGTTATTTTATCTTCAAACATTTTAATACTTTGACGTAATGCAATATTATTTTTCTTAAACTCATTTGTTGGTATAATACCATCAACTTTGGTATTTGCAAAAGTAAGACTTGTTGACATTTTATCAGTTCCGCCATTAATGCCAACAGAATTAATAAAAGTCATACCAGTATTATAAAAATCTTTAACATGATCAGGAGAATTTTTTGCAGCTCCCCATGAAGTTGTTGCACCTGCATCAGCACCGTAAGAAGTTTGAAATTTAGGTAGTGATATTACATTATCAACAAAAATACTTGAATTGAAATTAGCCATTACCTTACCTTCTTTGCCTCTTTTAGTTGTTACTAAGATAACACCATTCGCACCTTGAGAACCGTATAAAGCAGACGCAGAAGCTCCTTTAAGAACCGTCATAGATTCAATTTCGTCAGGATTCATCATAGAAATAGCATCTCCACCATCTCTATTGCCCCCAGCAGTATCACCAAAAACTTGATTACTTTGTGTTGAAGATGAATTCAACATTGGAATACCGTCTATAACATATAGAGGTTGGTTGCTAGTTGCAGATGAATTACCACGGATGATAACTTTTGCTGATCCTCCTGCTCCAGAAGAACTTTTACCAATAATTAAACCAGCAATTTTTCCAGATAAGCTATTCATTAAGTTTGCATCTTTCACTCTCGTAAGCTCTTCACCTTTCAACTCTTGAGCTGAGTAAGTTAAAGATTTTTTAGATTTTTTGATACCTAATGAAGTTACAACAACTTCGGTTAGAGCTGTTGTTGCTTGTGACCTCAATTGAATTACAATTTCGGAGGATTCTCCTACTACTACTTCTGTAGAATCATATCCTAAATAAGAAACCATTAATGTCGCTCCTTTTTTGGCTTCAATAGTAAATTTACCATCAAAATCAGTAGAAGCACCGTTTGACTCTCCTTTTACTATTACATTCGCTCCTGGTACTGGAGCGCCAGTTGCGTCAGAAACAAAACCTTTGATCGTTTTTACCTGCGCAAGTGTCACTTGCGTCGTAAAAATGATCATAACAAGTAAGAAAATTTTTTTCATTTTTAAATTATTTTTGTTAGTTATAGGGTAAAATTATTACTACCGTTTTGTTAAAAAAAATATATTATACGAACAACATAATTTATTAAACAAACGACAGAAATTCGTCAATAATATGTTTTACGAAAACGATTTCAGTTTAAAATTATCCCTAAATTAAAGATGATTAAAGTATATAAATATCAACCTAATTAAAATTTAAGTTTTAATGGTGAAAATATTTTGATAAAAATGAAATGAAATTTTAACTTGTTGCATTGTATTGAATTATTATTTTTAATTTCATTTTTAATACAATTTCATTTAATAAAAAAAACATGATCCATACTACGTATTCTAGACCATGTTAATTCTAAAAATATTTCCTTAGAAAAAAAACTTTAATTTAAATTAATATTATTAGTTACCACACATACCAGACGTTTTAATATTTAATGCTGTATATTTTTTATGAATTACATCTAATAATGAATATTGATCAAATGAATCTTGACCAATTTCCCAGATCATTATTCCCCCTGCATACTCAGATGCAAAAACTACTTTTTTATCAATTGTGGGTCTTCCGTTATAAAAAATTTTATCAATTTCATCTTGCTCAGCATATTGGCTTCCTACAGAAATTATTTGAGCGAAAGTTGCACTTGTAACTGGTTTGAATGTAAAGTTATAACCATAAAATGGTACACCAAGATTAAGTTTATCACTAGAGACATTCTGTAATCTGTTCCAAAATTCAATTCCTATTTTAGAATTTTCATAAGAACTATGTTGCCCCGGATTATCTGGTGTCCATGGTCCAGTACTATCATAAGACATTATATTCAAAAAATCGAAAGCATTTAAAGCTTGTTGAGTTATATTTTCGAAACGTGAATTATTAGGTAAAGCTGCGGTTAACAATTTTTTATGCTCAGTAAGTACTTTTCCTAATTCTAAAACAAAACTACTATATCCATATGTAACTACATCCCATTCAAGATCGACATCTACTCCGTCTAACTGATGTGCATCTACATAAGTCATAATTTTTTGAACAAATGCTGGCCTATTCTCTGTTTTATCAATTAGCAATTTCCAATTATTGGCATGTTCTGCAGTTAAAACACCGCCTGCAATAGAAATGCTAATTTTAATATTTGGATTAGCTAATTTTACGTATTTTATCACTGCATCAATATCTCCAGGAAAAGTTAAATTACCATCCTGATCTGGATTTGCAAATGCCAAATTTAAATGAGTAAGCTTGCAAAACTGGATTTTATTCAATTTATCTAAATTATCAGCCGATAAATATCCAACAACTCTTGCTGATTTATATTTTGGGTTTACTACCACATCACTATCTTTTGATGTGGAACAACCATATATTGAAAATAGTGTAAATAGAAAAAAGAAGATGCCTAACAAGGCTTTATTTCTTATCATAATTTTTATTTTAAAACGTTATATTTTATTTTAATTAGAGAAAAAACAATACCCTAGTAGGCACTAACTATATTATACAGATTATTTTAGTTTACATCCCACCAAACTTTACCACTCCAATCATTTTTACCCCCCATTCTAGACAATGCGTCTAAATAATTGACTTCATTTTTTTGAAGCTCATCACCTGGGTAATAGAAACGTGTAGGTGTTATACCCCCAGTTTCAGAATCTGAATTTGTTATTGGGAGTAAATGAGGATAACCAGTTCTTCTCCAGTTAGAATAGGCTTCGATACTATTAAACAAATAGGTAATCCAAAGTTGAGTACCTATTTGTTCTTTTTCTGTTCCCACTTGTAAAGGGTGTGCGGCTAGATAAGTATCAATTGCTGCTGGAGTAGCTTCGGCTGCTCCATAAATTACTAATTGTTTAATTCCTGCTTCTACTCCTTTTTTATAAAAATCAGCTGCCGAGCCAGTAACCCATCCTCTAAAAGCAGCTTCTGACAACAACAACTCTGTTTCTGAATAACTCACATGTAAAAATGGTGTTGTATTTAATTTTAAATACGGTTGAATTCCTGAAAGTGCTCCGGAACCTCCTGGAGCATCCCAACGAAAAACCCCTGGTACATCTCCTTCATATTCTGGTTCCCCTGGTTGTAATGGTCCTCCCCAACTAAATTTACTTGTTGCTTTTGGAGTTGCAATCATAGTTAATCTCGGATCATTATTATCTCTTAAATAATTAATTAATAAGCTGCTAAAATGATCACCATGCTCATCTCCAACATATGCCTGAGACAGTCCATTTCCTCTAAAATCAGATAGAGTTCCATTGAAGCTAACATCTAAATGGTGCATAATGCAATTATCTGCATTACTTTCAAAAACACCATTATCTACGGCGGCTTTAACTTGTTTTTCAGCTTCAACTGGGCTAACCTCAGAAATTCTCATCCCCAATCGTAAACGCATAGTATTTGCTAGTTTTTTCCATTTTACAATTTCGCCGTTATAAAATAAATCTCCTTTTATTTTCCCTCCAGCTTCACTCAATTGTGCAGATGCTTCATCTAAATCTTGGAAAAATGATGTGTAAATATCTTGCTGTTTATCATATTTAGGTGTTACTATTCCCTTTGAAAAACCTAAACCTGCTTCTGAGTAAGGAACATCTCCATATAAATCTGTCAATCGCTGTGCAATCATCACTTTCATGATTTTACCGACTGCATTCATATTTACTTTCTCTGGATCACCAGTAGTTTTATCAATTATGTCAACTACATTCTTTAATTCGTTTGAGTAGACGCTCGACCAAAGTGCTCTGTTATAATCCTCATTCTTTTTAAATTTATTTCCGTACTCTGTAACGGCCCAAGAACCAGCGTAATGTTGCACAAAACCTCCTGAATAGATCAAGTTAGCCCTCCATTGGTAATAACTATCACCAGACATACTTAATTGAATGAAAGTAAGTTGACCAGCTGGGTTAGAAGATAAAGCCACTGGGTCTTTCTCCAAATCATTAAAATTTTCGGTACAGCTAACTACAGTAAACACTGCGAGTGTAGCTATTATTATATGTTTAAATTTCATATTTTACTTTTTAAAATGTAATTTTAATATTAAAACCATATGATTTTTTTGACGGTAAAGAACCGTACTCAAATCCTTGACCATTTCCAGCACTATACATTGACTCTGGATCAATATTCGGCAAATCTTTAGTAAATGTAAATAAGTTTCTAGCAAATGTTGAAATATAAATAGAACTGACTTTTGCACCGCTCAAAAAGCTTTTTGGAAATGTGTACCCTAAACTAACTTCTCTTAATTTTACATAAGATGCATCATAAATAAATGGTGCTGGAGTATTAGTAAAAACATTGTTCCAATAATCTTGTGGATTTACGGGTGTAGTATTTTTTGTATAAACTGGATTTGCTTCAGTACCTGTATTTACTACTCCATTTGCTACATAACCAGCGGTAGGTACCCAAGTAGCTTGAGTAAAAGTAGGATCATTTTTAACTGCTTCCGCTCTAGCTGCATTATATTCATCTCTTCCTTCAGTAGTAACATCTAAAAGTCCTTTTAATGCTGCAACTGAGTTTGTCATAGAATATACACTCATACCATATTTCATATCTAATAAGAATGAAAGCGTAATACCTTTGTAACTAAATCTGTTCGTTAGACCTGCTGACCAATCTGGAACTCCTTTACCCAGTTCTACTTTATTATCAGTATATGTTGGTAAACCATTTGCTCCTACAATAACTTCACCTGAATCTGTTTTTTGGAAATCTTTACCAATAATTGTCCCATATTGTCCACCCACCTTTGCAACAATAGCAGCTCCAGCCCAACGAGCCTCAGATATAGTATAAGTATCTATTGCTGGATGCAAAGAAAGCACTGAATTTTTATTTTTTGAAAAATTCAAATCAATTCCCCATTCAAAGTCAGTAGTTTTAATTGGTGTACCAGAAATAAACATTTCAATACCTTCATTACGTAACTGACCAGCATTTACCGAAATGTATTCATATCCAGAAGTTGGAGAAGAAGCTAAATCAAGTGTTTGGTCTGCCGTATCTTCGCGATATACTGTGAAATCTGCTTTCAACCTATTTTTAAAAAATGCTAAATCAAGACCAAGTTCAGTTCCTGTTTTAGACTGATAAGTTAAATTAGGATTTGGTGCTGATGGATTTTTAATATTTACAACACTTCCTCCGTTATAAGATGGCAGTACAGTATAATTTAAAGCATTTTTATATGCACCAGGAGCATTTGAAACTGTTGCCCATGATGCTCTTAGTTTACCATAAGTAAAGACATCGTTTTTAATATTAAAAGCATCTGAAAATATAAACCCTAAAGACGCTGCAGGATAAAATGCATTATTATTAGGTGAACTATATATCACAGAGAACCAATCATTTCTTCCAGTAAATTCCGCGTATAAATAATCTTTAAAATTTAATTTAGCAGAACCGTAAACAGAGTTTGTTCTGGTTTTTGTTATCGATGGAGTATTTTCTGTCTGACTAGAAAAATTACTTATAAATTCTGTACCTGGCTCAATTATATTGAGACCAAATCTAGAATTTTCGTCTCTTCTAAAATCTCTTCTACCTGTTCCTAAAATTCCAGAGAATGTTAGGTCTTTTGCTAATTTTATATCACTAAAAGTAGCAATTAAATCAGTATTCATTTCTGACACCGTAATGTTATCTAATCCTAAATAACCATTTTCTCTTCCCGGCCAAGTACTTCCGCCAGCCATAAAATCTTTAGAACTAAATCTATAAGTATCCAAACCTGTTCTTAAACCAATTCCTAACCATTTTTTAAGTTGATAATTACCACTTACATTACCTATAAAACGATTTTTTTCAGATGAATTATGATTTTCATTAGCAACAAAATAAGGATTTAGCAAATACACATTGTTATTCCATTTATAAATAGAGCCATTTTCGCTATTTTTATAGTTTTTCAACCATGCCTGATCAACATTTGGTGCTAAACCACTTAAAGAATATCCTATATTATTTGGGGAATCTCCCAAACCAGGTCTATTTTCAGTGTTTTCATCAGTATAATTTACATTTGCAGTAAGTGTAAATTTATCAGATTTTAAAGTAGAACTTAAACTTACATCATTTCTTTTTAAACCCGAATTTGGAATGGCATCATCATTTTGTAAATGATTGTAGCCAAACCTAATAAATACGTTTTCACTTCCTCCCGATAATGCAACTCCATTGGTTGTAGTAACTCCAGTTCTAAAAAAACCCTGAATGTTATTATCAATCTTACTGTAAGGTCGTAACGAACCATCAAAAATTTTAACTTGTTGACCAATAGTTTCAGAGAATTTAGGTCCCCAAGAATTTGTTGTATAGGAATAAACTTCTGTCTCTGATTTTTTAGGATCAGGTAATGTACCATTTGTTCCTGAACCATACTCACTTTGAAAATTTTTATATTTAGCATTAACTTGGTCAAAGCTTACACCACTTGTAAGTTCCACCGTTAATTTTCCTTTACTTCCTTTTTTAGTGGTAATTAAAATCACACCATTTAATGCTCGTGAACCGTACAAGGCAGCAGCGGCAGCTCCTTTTAAAACCGAAAGACTTTCGATATTTTCAGGATTTATACTAGAGATACCATCTCCATTATCTCTACCATCAAACCATTTACTTTTTGAATTTTCATCATTAGATAAACCAGTGTTGTCAATAGGTACTCCATCAACAATATAAAGTGGTTGATTATTTTCTCCAATACTAGAAATTCCTCTAATAATTACCCTTGTTGTTCCCCCAACACCTGTAGAAGGTATTGAAACATCAACACCCGCAATTTTACCAGAAAGCGCAGTAGCTACATTAGTTGTTATGACCTTACTTAATTGGTCTCCTTTAATTTCTTGAACGGAGTAGCCCAATTCTTTCTTCTGTCTTTTAATACCTAAAGCAGTTATGACAACTTCTTGTAAGTTTTCTGTATCTTGTGAAAGAACAATAGTCATTGTTAATTCATCAATCACAGTTTGCAACTTAGTTTTAAAACCAACGAAAGAAAAAATTAAGACATCACCTTTAGATGCTTCAATTGTATAACTTCCATTGAAATCTGTTTGATCTGCTTTTACAGTCCCCTTAATAAGCACTGTAACACCTGATAACGGCAAGCCACTTTGGTCCGTTACCAAACCCTTAATTGTCTTTTCCTGCGCAGAGATTAAATGCGTTGTAAAAAAAATTAAAAAGGCTAACATAATTTGTTTCATTTTTATCATTTTTTTGTTATTTTAAAAGTAAAGTTATGTTAATGTTTTATTAAAAAAAATAAATTAAACCAACGACATTATTCTATAAACCAACGACATTATTTTTTCTACAATCCGTTATGCTATAACGTTTTCACTATGTAATAATTAGCTAAATTTATAATTTATTCTATTTTTATTCATTAAAATGCCATTTTTAATAACAAAATGATTATTGTTGCAAAAAGAATAATTTAAATTATAGTAAGTACTAGAAACAAATATGAAAAACATAAATTTCAGCATAAAACTTGTAAATCATTTATGGTTTTGGGGAATTTATTTTTTATTAAATTTTTTGCGTTGGGGAGCCTATTTTAACGATTATGAATATTCATTTAAATCAAACCTGATCGAGTTTGCGTTGCACGTTCCACTAGTATATTTTAATTTGTTTGTTCTTGTACCTGTATATGTTTTACATTCTAAATATTTTAAATACACGCTTGCACTTCTAGTGACCTTGTTTGTTATTTATTTATTGAAAACTGGGTTAACCTATTATATAATATCCGAAAATATTTGGCCTGAAGCCAATAGAGAGTATAAGCCTTTCGAAATAAATCATATCATTGCAGTTTGCATTGGTGAACTGTATGTTCTAGCGATGGCTTCCTCAATTTATTTGACCTTGACATGGTTAAAAGAACGAGATAGAAATAGAGTTTTAAAAGAAAACCAATACAAAACAAAATTAAAATACCTGAAAACTCAGATACAGCCACATTTTTTCTTTAATACGTTAAATAACTTGTATGCTTTATCTTTAGAATCCTCCAACAAAGTTCCGGATGTGATTATAAAACTCTCCAATCTAATGGAATACGTTTTGTATGATATTAAGGGAACAAAATTTGTACCGCTGATTAAAGAGTTCGATTATATTCAGAATTATATAGAAATCGAAAAACTTCGATTTGAAAATGTTGAAGTTTACATTAATATTGAATCTAATATTGATGAAGTTAATGTTCCTCCATTACTGTTTATTTCGCTTATAGAAAATGCTTTTAAACATGGTGGTGCAAATAATGAGAAATTAAAAATTAAGATTAATTGTAAGACAATTGCAGGATCAAAATTGCATTTTGAAATAATAAATAATTTTGTAAATTCACAAAAATCTAATCTTAAAAAAGGAATTGGTTTAAAAAATACTAAAAAAAGATTAAAATTAATTTATAAAAATAATTTTTCTCTAGAACAGGAAATAAAATTCAACTATTATATTATTCGCTTGCAAATACCACTCAATAATGAAAATTAAATGCGTATTGATAGATGACGAACCACTAGCTATAAAGGTTTTACAAAATTATTTTACTAATTTTTCTGACTTTGAGGTTGTCGGTACTTTCACTAATTCATTAGAAGGACTCGAATTTATAAATGCAAATAACATAGATGCTATTTTTCTAGATATCAACATGCCAATCATGACTGGCTTTGAATTAATTAGTCTGCTAGAAAGTAAAACAAAGGTGATAATTACTACTGCTTTTCGAGAGTTTGCTGCCGAAAGTTATGATTTGGAAGTTTTAGACTACTTAGTTAAACCTATTCCATTACCACGATTCATTAAATGCATTCATAAGATTGAAACCGAATTTAATCTTAAAAATAATATAAAGGTTGAAAGTCATCGTCCAGAACCACACATTTTTATCAAAGTAGATAAAAAAATGGTCAAAATAAATATCGATGAAATTCTATTTATAGAAGGAATGAAAGAATACATTAAAGTAGTAACCGTTGAAAAAACATATATCACGCACAAATCATTAAGTTCACTTACTGAGGAACTTCCTGCTGAGCGCTTTATGAGAATTCACAAATCCTATACGATCTCTTTAAATAAAGTTAAAACGATTGAAGGAAATAGAATTCAAATTTTATCGTACACCATACCAATTGGTCGTAATTACAGTAAGGAAGTAAAAAGTAAAATTCTTGATTAACATTCGAGTGAAATATCATTTTTAAGGCAGAAATATCAACAAAATCACCATTTGTTGATGAAATGATGTTGTTTATTTAAAAATGAAAAACTTTATACAATAAAATTTTTTTTTGAATTTCTTAACAAATATATTTACGGTCTTGCAGCATCAAAAAATTAATAAATTAACCAAAAAAAATTAAATTTTAAATTATGAGTTCAGAAAATGTGCAAACCAAATGGGGACAATTTATCTCATTGATAATCGTCTTCTTCTTTTGGGGTTTTGTTGGGTCAGCCAATGACATTCTAATCCCAGTATTCAAAAAAGTATTTACATTATCTCAAGTACAATCACAATTAGTTGCTTGGGCTTTTTACGTCGCTTACTTTGTAGGATCTATAATTTTCTTCTTGGTATCTTTAAAAATTGATGTTTTACAAAAATTTGGATACAAGAAAACGCTTTCAGCTGGATTAATTCTTTCAGCTATTGGTTCCTTTTTATTTATTCCTGCTGCAACAATGGAAAGTTTCCCATTCTTTTTAACCGCTCTATTTACGGTTGGTTTAGGATTTTCTATCCAACAAATTGTCGCTAATCCCTTAGCAATCAAAATGGGAAGTCCAGAAACTGGAGCACACCGTTTGACTTTAGCTGGCGGTGTTAACTCTTTTGGTACAACTATCGGTGCCATTTTATTAGGGATCGCTTTATTCGGAATGGGAAATGATAAAAAAACTACTCTTTCTTTAGAAGACATCAAATTGCCATTCATGATATTAGGTCTTGCCTTTATTGTAGTAGCTATTTTTATGAATTTTTCTAAAATTGAAAACCCAGCAAAACTAGAAGAAGCAGAAATTAAACATGTTCACGAAAAATTCAATATTCTAGACTACCCGCAGCTTTACTTAGGAATGTTAGCCATCTTTATTTATGTAGGAACAGAAGTTACTATAATTAGTAATTTACCCGCATTATTACATACTGCTGAATTTGGCTCTATTTTCGAAGATGCTATTGCACCATTTATTGCCCTATACTGGGGAAGCTTAATGATTGGTCGTTGGAACGGTGGTGTCAATGTTTTTAACACATCAACCTTAGTTAACACGGCCCTAAAATTTATTGTACCTGCTTTAGCATTCGGAGTTATTATTGGAGCTAATAGATTTGCAGGTCATGATGTTTCAGCATTTTATATTTATCCATTATGGATTTTATTATTCATTGGCGTAAGTTTTGTTGGTGGTAAAAACGCCGGTAAAACATTAATGCTTTTTGGACTTTCTGGTTTAGTAATGATGGTTGCTGGTTTAGTTTGTCCAGATCCAAGTATTGCTAAATTTTTCTTTATCTCTGGTGGTTTATTCCTATCTATCATGTGGCCATCTATTTTCGATTTGGCAATTTCTGGTTTAGGTAAAAATACAGGAAAAGCATCTTCATTCTTAATCATGATGATTCTTGGAGGAGGAGTAATCCCTCTAATTCAGGGAAGAATATGCGATATTGATCTTACAAGTCCCGAAGGAATATTTGGTATTACTTATACACATTTTTCATATATAGTTCCCCTACTTGGTTTTGCTTATTTAGGCTTCTACGGTTACTATTGTCCTAAGATATTAAAAAAGCAAGGAATTAGTCATGTTGAAACAGAAGGTGGCGGTCACTAAATCAAATTTTAATTTTAAACTTTATAAAATTACATATTAAAAAGGCTCATTCAACTTTTGAATGAGCCTTTTGATTTAAAACACAAATCGCTGAGAATCGCGTAAAAAATTTTAAACTCAACTTAGAGTTGAATATGAAAATTTCATTCATTTATAAATAAAAACAAAAAACTCCCATTATGTTGAAAAATGGGAGTTTTTTAATTTTAAAGCATACACTGAAAACTGAATACTAAAACCTGCTAAATGAATTATTTATTTCCTTTTTCGAAATCTGCAACAAACTGTGCCAAACCAATATCAGTTAATGGGTGTTTCAATAAACCATAAATTGCCGATAGTGGTCCAGTCATAACATCAGCACCAATTTTTGCACAATTTACAATGTGCATCGTGTGACGAACAGAAGCTGCAAGAATTTGAGTTTCGTAACCATAATTATCATAAATCAAACGAATTTCCTCAATAAGTGCCAATCCGTCTGTAGAAACATCGTCCAGACGACCAATAAATGGAGAAACATAAGTAGCACCCGCTTTGGCTGCTAATAAAGCTTGACCTGCCGAAAATACTAAAGTTACATTCGTTTTAATTCCTTTATCTGAAAAATACTTCGCAGCCATTACTCCTTCTTTAGTCATCGGAAGTTTAACTACAATTTGCTCATGCAACTCAGCCAATTCTTCACCTTCTCTAACCATTCCGTCATAATCAAGTGCATTCACTTCGGCACTCACATCTCCATCAACCAAATTACAGATATCAACATAATGTTTTAAAATACTGTTTTTTCCAGTAATTCCTTCTTTAGCCATCAAAGATGGGTTTGTAGTAACGCCATCCAAAACTCCTAGCGCCTGCGCTTCTTTAATTTGAGCTAAATTAGCCGTGTCGATAAAAAATTTCATAATTTATTTATATTTAGTTGTGTTCTTATTATTAGGGCATGACCCAAAAGGGTCGGGCTTTTCGTTACAATCTTTTCTTTTTTTAAAGAAAAAAAAGAAAAGGATTTTCACTGCAATCCCTCATGCAAAAATAGTTGCAAATTTACAATTTATAATGATTCATCAGTATTTTTTCATATACTTTATCAGGAAGAATTCGCTTCAATACTATTGAGAATTTTTGCATAAAAGCACCCACTTTATAATGAATTTTTGGCTTTGAACTTTGAATAATTGCAAATACTGCTTCCGCCATTTCATTAGGATTACTTCCTAGATCAACATGCGCATTCATTTCTTCAAGCGTAGTGGCATACGGTTTTTCATAAGCAGAACCTTTTAGAACTGGAGCATGAAAACGCCCCGAGGCAATGTTTGTCGCAAAATCTCCGGGCGCAACGTTGGTAATTTGAATCCCAAACGACTTTACTTCCATGCGCAAAGACTCTGTAATTAACTCTAAAGCACCCTTCGAAGCCGAATAAACGGAACGATAAGGCAAGCCCATATAACCCGCAATAGAAGTTATATTTATAATTAGTCCTGACTGTTGCGAACGCATTTGTGGCAACACCGCTTTCACAACTTCAATTGGACCAAAAAAATTAGTTTCAAAATTATTTTTTATTTCTTCCATAGGAATTTCTTCCAGAGGTCCCGTAATACCAACTCCAGCATTATTAATAACCACATCCAAACTTCCCGATTTCGAAATAATTTCTGCTACAGCAGCTCTAATAGATTGTACATCGCGCACATCAAGTGCTACAAGAGGAAAAACAGAATTAAGTACATTCTTAGGATTTCTGCTTGTGCCATAGACCACAAATCCTTTGTTATGCAAAAATTCACCAATAGATTTCCCTATCCCAGAAGATCCTCCGGTTATTAAAACTACTTTACTCATTTTGTATAGTTGTTAGTTGTGGATATTTCAAAACTTAATTCAATTGTAAAAAAACTATTCTCTGTTGTCTATTTATAAAAAAGTAAATGTCCAAAAATAAAAAAATCCTCCATAAGGAAGACCGTTTTTGAATTAATTCTGAAAAGAATTTCGATAAAAATAAAAAAAAATGGCAAGCGACCTACATCGCACCGCTCAACCACGTACCCTTGCTATGTTCCCATCCTGGGGGAGTCTGCAGGAGCTGGTCGTGTAGGACTTGCCGCTGCAAATATACAATCTTTTTATATCTTTGCAAGAGCTTTGCACCTTAAAATTATCGTTGTATATTGGCTTTTTAAAATATTAAACTATGAAAAATTATAACTTCCTATTTATCATTTTATTAGGAATGACTTTAGCAAATTGTGGCGATACAAAAAAAGGTGAAAATTCTATATTTACCTTTGATAATTCCAATTATAAGACACAATATACCACAGATGATGCGCTACCTTTAGGTATTTTAAATCCAAATTCTAAAAAAATTGATAGTATAATCTATTACGTAAATGATAAAAAAGTAGAAACAAAAAAAGGAAACGAAAAAGTTAACTTCTCATTAAAAGATCAAAAACTAGGGTATCAATATTTAAAAGCTTTAGTATATTTTGATGGTGAAAATTCAGAAGCTACAGCTAGAATTGAATTAGTTTCGAACGTTACCCCAAAATTATTAAAGTACAAAATCATCAATACTTTTCCGCATGATACCCTGTCATTTACTGAAGGGCTAGAATTTCATAATGATACCTTATGCGAAAGTACTGGACAAAAAGGAAGTTCTTATTTTAGAAAATACGATTACAAAACAGGTAAAATTTACAAGCAAATTGATTTAGATCCTAAGTATTTTGGTGAAGGAATCACTTTTGTAGATGGAAAGTTATTCCAACTGACTTGGCAGGAAAAAACAGGTTTTATATATAATGCTAAAACTTTAAAATTAGAAAAAACCTTCACGTACGATAAAGACATCGAAGGTTGGGGAATGACAAATGACGGAACCTATATTTACCAAACAGATAAAACAGAAAAAATCTGGAAAATGGATCCAAAAACACAAAAAATGATTGATTACATCAATGTCTATTCTGGAACTTCTAAAATAAAAGCTATCAATGAACTAGAGTGGATAAATGGAAAAATATACACCAATGTTTTCCAGAAGGATGCTATTGCCGTTGTAAACCCAATAAATGGCGCTGTAGAAGGTATATTAGACATGTCAGGATTACGTAAATTTTTAAAAGTGACACCTGAGGACGTTTTAAACGGAATTGCCTACAATCCTAAAACGAAAACTATTTTTGTGACTGGAAAAAATTGGGACAAAATGTTCGAGATAACAGTTTCAGAATAAATGATAACTGTAATTATTAATATAAAAGAACTTCTTCAGATTCGTGATTCTTCTATTGATAAAGTTTCGGGTGCGGAAATGGCTGTTCTTCCTACTCTTAAAAATGCTTTTTTAGTTATAGTAGATGACTTAATAGCTGATTTTGGAGAGATGAAGAAGCTGCCCAAAATAAAAGCAGACAACATCATTGATGCCACAGGAAAAATCGTTTTGCCATCATGGTGTGACAGCCATACTCATATTGTATACGCAGGCAATCGCGAGCAGGAGTTTGTAGATCGTATTAATGGAATGACATATGAGGAAATTGCCAATCGCGGCGGTGGCATCTTAAACTCCGCAAAAAAACTCAATGAAACTTCAGAACTTGAAATTTATAGTCAGTCGAAAGTTCGTCTTGAAGAAGTAATGCGATTGGGAACCGGCGCGGTAGAAATAAAATCTGGTTACGGATTAACAGTTGAAGGGGAACTTAAAATACTTCGCGTTATTCAACAGCTAGCAAAAAACTATCCAATCACAATAAAAGCCACTTTTCTTGGAGCTCACGCCTTCCCTACTCTTTTTAAAGATAATAAAAAAGGCTATATTGATTGCATTATAAACGAGATGCTTCCTGAAATTAACAAAGACAAATTAGCTGATTTTATTGATGTTTTTTGTGAAACTGGTTATTTCTCTGTTGAAGAAACCCATCAGATCATGCAGGCAGGAATAGAATTCGGTTTAAGACCAAAAATCCATGTCAATCAATTTAATTCTATTGGAGGAATTCAAGCTGGAGTAAGCTGCAAAGCACTCTCTGTGGATCATCTTGAAGTCATGACTACAGCTGATATTGAGTCATTAAAAAATACCGAAACAATGCCGGTTGCTTTACCCTCTTGTTCCTACTTTTTAAGTATTCCTTACACTCCTGCAAGAGAGATGATTTCAGCAGGCTTACCACTGGCTTTAGCTACAGATTTCAATCCTGGTTCTACTCCGTCAGGAAATATGAATTTTGTTGTTGCAACAGCATGTATCAAAATGAAAATGACTCCAGAAGAAGCCATAAATGCAGCAACTATAAACGGTGCTTATGCCATGGACCTGTCTAAAACTCATGGAAGTATTACAATAGGCAAAAAAGCAAATTTAATAATCACTAAAGAAATAGCTTCTTACTACCAATTGCCTTACGCTTTTGGAAGTAATTTAATTGAGAGTGTACTGATTAACGGAAACTTATACTAAAAATATTTTTTTTTAATTTAAAACAAAAAAAAGAGCGATACTCATTATTGAATATCGCTCTTTTTTAATTGAATTATACTATTATTTTAAAGAGAAATTTGTTGAAGAAACCAATTGATCTTTGTCAAAAATGTTTACTGTATACATTCCTTTATTAAAATCTTTACCAGGTAAATCTTGAGAAACTTGAACTGTTTTATTTTCATATTTTACACTAGAAACAAAACTGTAAGTTAACATTTTTTCTCCAAAACTAAGTGATTTAGCATCTCCTAAAACATTATTTTTACTATCAATCACTTGAATGTAATAGTCTTTATCTCCTGATTTTGCAATTGAGTTTTCAGCGATAGTAAAACTTATTTTAAGAACATCTGCTCTACTCGCTTTATCTGTCGCAATTTCTTTCCCTGAACCTTTTAATTTGTATGCAGCAGTTTGCAAATTTAAAATTGAAAGTTTAGATCCTTTTTCAACTGTTTTAGCTAGGTCTTCATTTTGTCCAACTAAAACTTCATTGAATTTTTGAGCTTGTCCTAAAACCACAACCGTGCTGTCACGTTGAACTGTTAAAACCGTATTTTGCTTTTTCAATCCTTCATTTTCAGTCATTAATTCCTTCATGTGACCTTGCATACTTGAAACTTGATTTTTATATTTAGAAAGATCTCCTTTTGATTTTTTCAAATCATCCATCAAATTTACAACTTTGTCTCTTTCAAGGATTAATTCTTCAGACATAGACGTGTTCTCTGCAATGGCAGCATCATAAGTCGTTTTTAGATCTTGCAGATCTTTCATTACTGATTCTTTTTCTGAACCTGTTTTCGCCATTTCAGTGTGAACAGATTCGACTTCAGAAGTCATTTTAAATATATAAACTAAACTTCCTACTAATAAAATAGCTAAAACCGCAATGACTGCCTTTAGACTTGAATTGTTTTTTTGATTTTCCATGTTAAAAATTAATTGTTTGACAAATTTAATAATATATATAACGCAACTTAATACAATTATATTATTTTTGAATAATATTTTTTTTATGGAAAAGCTTATTACATTCAGTATAAATGATTTGGCAAAAATTACTAATCATCGAAGTGGCGAGATAAAATTTGGCGAAAAGATGTTGACAATCCCAAAGGATACAGATGCTTTCTCTTTTATAATATCAAGTGAAGCAAAGTTTGTTTTATTAGGTATACCCGAAGACATTGGTATTAGAGCTAATTTTGGAAGACCTGGAGCCGCATCAGCATGGGAAAGTGCCATAAAAAGTATTGCAAACATACAGCACAATCGTTTTTCAAAAGGCAATCAAATTCTTGTGTTAGGAAAATTAGATGTTAGCAAAGAAATGAGTGAAGTCGAAAATCTAGACTTTAATAATGTAAATGATCGTTCTAAATTGAGCCAATTAGTAGCGCAGATTGATAAAGAAGTGTCACATATAATATGTAAGATAGTACAATCTGGCAAAATTCCTATCGTTATTGGCGGAGGTCACAATAATTCTTATGGAAACATTAAGGGTTCGGCTCTAGCCAAAGGCAAAGCAATAAACGCCATAAACTTTGATGCTCACTCTGATTTTAGAATTTTAGAAGGACGTCACAGCGGAAACGGATTTTCGTATGCATTTGAAGAAGGATTTCTGAAAAAATATTTTATTTTTGGATTACACGAGAATTACACATCAAAAAGTGTTTTAGATATTATAAAAAAAATCGAAGATCGAGTTCGTTACAACACTTATGACAGCTTAAATATTCGAAAAGAAAGAGACTTTAATCAAGAAATGATCAACGCTCTTGAGTTCATAAAGCATGATTATTATGGAATTGAAATTGATCTCGATGCAATTCCAAACATAGCGAGTAGTGCTATGACCCCAAGCGGTTTCTCTATAGAGCAATTGCGTCAATTTATTTCATTTTTTGCGGCACACACTAACGCAACTTATTTACATATTTGTGAAGGAGCTCCCGATTTAGGAGAAGAGAAAAACAGTCATTTGATTGGTAAACTAATTGGTTATTTAGTTACCGATTTCATGAAATCAAAAAATTCTATCGCTATCGAAGAATTTATTAAATCTGAGAATTCTGTTCCAAAAATTTCAAATTAATTAGCATCAAATATAATAACACTATCTTTGCCATCATATTGGTGTGCTTACTACACGATATTTAATTTATAAAATATGTTATTCGAAGACTTATCGCTCTCAAAAAGTATACAAAAAGCCGTATTTGAAGAAGGCTACACTACTGCTACACCAATTCAAGAACAATCAATTCCGTTAGTACTTGCAGGAAAAGATTTAATAGGATGTGCACAAACAGGAACAGGTAAAACTGCTGCATTTGCAATTCCTATCATACATCAATTACATAGAATTGTTGGTTCAACCAAAAAAGGAAAGGTAATACGAGCGCTGGTTGTAACTCCTACTAGAGAACTGGCGGTACAAATTGGCCAGAGTTTTGATACTTATGGTAAATATACCAATTTGACACAACTTACATTGTTCGGAGGTGTATCACAAAATCCTCAAGTAGATGCCTTAAAAAACGGAGTTGATATTGTTATAGCAACACCTGGAAGACTTTTAGATCTGCACAAGCAAGGTTTTATTGATTTTGACCATTTACATACATTAGTACTCGACGAAGCAGATCAGATGCTTGATATGGGTTTTGTAAATGATGTAAAGAAAATTGTTAAGCTTACTCCAAAAAACAGACAAACACTTTTCTTCTCTGCAACAATGCCTATTGCTATACGAGAATTGGCCGAAATGTTTTTAACCAATCCCGAAACAGTAACAGTATCTCCAGTATCATCTACTGCTGAAAATGTAGAGCAACGTGTCTATTTTGTTGACAAAACGGAAAAAAGAAATTTGCTATACCATTTGATACAAAATGAAAATTTATCTAATGTATTGGTTTTCTCAAGAACAAAACATGGCGCAGATAATGTGGTAAAAGCATTAAGAAAAAACAATATTGCTGCCGAGGCGATTCACGGGGACAAATCTCAAAATGCACGGCAACGTGTTTTAGAAGCTTTTAAAAACAAAGAAGTTGGGGTTCTAGTTGCAACAGATATTGCTGCTAGAGGAATAGATATCGATCAATTGCCTTTTGTTATAAATTTTGATTTGCCAAATATTCCAGAAACATACGTTCATAGAATAGGTAGAACAGGTCGCGCTGGTAATGGAGGGATTGCCATTTCATTTTGCAGCAAAGACGAACATGAATATTGGAAAGATATTCAAAAATTAATAAAAGTTAATGTTCAAACTATAAGTGATCATCCCTATCCTTGGCACTCTGGAAATCCAGAAACTGCTCCTGGAGGATCTGCAAAAACAGGCAATTCAAATCGTAGCGGTGGCGCTCATAAATCTAGAAAATCGGAAACATCTAAACAAAATAAAAAACGCTGGTATTAACCAGCGTTTTCACTTTTTAGAACTAAGCAATTTATAATTTTGAAGAGCAGCGCTGGCTCGAATGGTTTTACAATAATGTCATTCATTCCTACTGCAAGCGCTTCGTCTGTAACATCATTTTTATCAAATGCTGTTAATGCTATGATTGGCGTATGTATACCCTTTTGTCTTATTCTTCTTGTAGTTTCAAAGCCATTCATTAGAGGCATATTAATATCCATTAGAATAATATCAAACTCTTCGATTTCTAAAATATTTAAAGCTGCATAACCGTCATCTACAACTACACATGAATAATTGTTTTTTTCAATTGTTTTTTTAGTAATCAATTGGTTGATACGATTATCTTCTACTACCAAAACCTTAAACAGTTCATTCGAACTTAAATCTACTTGAATGTTTTTTATAAGTTGAATACTCTTAGACATATCAAATTCAAAATCTATCTTAAAAGAAAAAGTTGTTCCTTTTCCTATTTCACTTTTTACAGAAATAGTACTATTAAATAATTCTAATAGTCTTTTTACAATTGCCAAACCTAAACCTGTACCTTGGTAATCATCTTCTTTTCTACCAATTTGTATAAATTTATCGAAAATTTTAGTTTGATCTTTTGCATCAATTCCAATCCCATTATCCTTTATTTCAAATGCAATGGAATGCAATTTATCTACTACTTTGACTTGTATCACACTGATAGTAATTTCACCGCTTTTAGTAAATTTTAATGCATTACTTACTAAATTCATTAATATTTGTCCCAATCTTAATTTATCACCAATTAAACTTTCTGGAATCAGTGGGTCAACGATTATATTTACCTTATTGTTGTTCTTCTGAGCTATAAAAGCGAGAGAATTTTTTATCATATTTATTTCGTCTGATAAATTAAAACTTAATTTATCAAGCGTAATTTTATTTTCTTCAATTTTATTTATTTGAAGAATATCATTTACCAATGAGAGTAAATACCGGGCAGAAAATTTTAATGATTTTAGATGAGGGCTGGCGGCGAGCTCTTTATGTTCCTCCAAAAGTAAGTCGGTAATACCAACAACACCATACAAAGGTGTTCTTAATTCATGACTGATCGTTGATACAAATTGCGTTTTTAATATAGAGGATTCTTCTGCCTTTTTATTAGCAACAATCAATTCGGCATTTGCAATCATTAGATCCGCATTAGACTTAATCCTAAACCTATTGTTTTTTATTAAAGAGTTTAGGAAAAGCAATAATACGAACAACGCAATTACAAAAAGCAATACAATTATTCTAGATTTTTTCAGACTTTTGTACTGCAGATCTCTTTCGGTTTCAATTTTATCGATTGTTCTTTTATACTCGTCTACCTGGAAATTTACTCCTTGAACATTTGCCTTTGCAAGTTTTTCTTCGACATAGGATTCCTCTAATAAAATGGTATAGAGGGACAAATTTGCATAAGCATTTTTATAGTCTTTAATTTTTAATAAAAATTTTGAATACTCGAGATAAGAATAGGTCAAATCTGTTTCTTCATTTTTCTCTTTTCCTAATGCTATGGCTTTTTTGAAGTAGAGTTCTGCCTCTTTATCTTTATTTTTATAATTACTATACATACCATTAAGCATGTAATGAACAACAACTGTACATGTATCAGGATGTTTCTTATAATATTTATTTATAAAATCTAAGTTCTTTTTTCCTTCCTCAAACCTCCCAATATCAAAATATACCCATGTCATGTTAAGATTGGTCAAAGCCATTGCTGTAGAATCCGGGATTTTAATACTGTATTGTAATGATTTTTTATAAAACTCTATCCCTGTTTCGTAATTTTTCTTTTCAAAGCAATACATATTTCCCAGGTTGTTATTAACCCGTTGTTTTAAAGAATCATTATTCGTGAAATTGGCATATCGGAGTGCTTTTTTGTAATAAAAAACAGCTTTATCAAATTCAATTAATTCATTTAAGTTTGCAGCAACTGTGCTGTAATTTTCAGCTATAAGCTCGTTGTTTTTTATAACAATTGCTTTTTGCAACGCTAATCTCGAAATCAATAACGATTTTTCAAAATCACCATCTTGTCTATGTCTTATAGCCTCTTTTGTAAGATTATCAACTTCCCTTACAGTCGGCACCTTTGCTTGAGCAGATAAGTCAATACCAGAAAAATTAAGTAAGAATAAAATAAATATAACGATCCGCATTTGAAGGCTTAATAGTAGTTATTTTTCAAATATACATTTAATACCAAACAATTAAGAGATTTTTCTTAATATTATGTAATATTTTTATGTCGTTACTAATTAAAATACCTTCGACAACAACACTTTGAAAAATAATGAAATATAATTTTTAATTAATAATCCAAAAAACTCTGTTTTACCTATAAAAAAAAGCAGTTATATAAGAATAATATAACTGCTTTTTAAAATAATAAAACTTCTTTTTTATAAAAATTTTTACTCTTTATCCTCCCATTTCCCGACAACAGATGTTGCTAATGCATTCCCTAAAACATTAGTTGCGCTTCTAAACATATCACAAAAATGATCAATTGGCAAAATCAAAGCAATTCCTTCGATAGGTATATCAAACATTCCGCAAGTGGCAGCTACTACCACTAAGCTTGCTCTTGGTACTCCTGCAATACCTTTACTGGTAAGCATTAAAACGAAAAGCATCGTAAATTGTGTTGGATAATCTAAATGAATACCGTAGGCTTGCGCAATAAAAATCGCTGCAAAAGTCATATACATCATACTCCCATCGAGATTAAAAGAATATCCCAGGGGCAACATGAAAGAAACAATTTTGTCTTTTACTCCAAAACGTTCAAGCTCCTCTGTAAGTTTAGGAAAAACAGCTTCGGAACTTGTAGTCCCAAATGCAATAATCAATGGACTTACAATATGTTGCAATAATGATTTCATTCTTTTTCCTAGAAAAATCAAACCTACTAATATTAGAACAACCCATAATGTACCAATCCCTACTAAGAAGGAACCAAAAAATTTAAAATAAGTTATTGCTAATTCTTGAAAATCTCTGACAGCAAATACACCTGCAATGGCACCAAAAACTCCTATTGGAGCAAATTTCATCACGTAGTTTACCATTTTTAGAACAATGTGCGATGTTTTGTCTAAAGCATTTATAACTGGTTTTGCATGATCACCAATGGATGCAGCTGCTAAACCAAAGAAAATAGAAAAAATTACAATTTGCAAAATTTCATTGGTCGCCATTGCTTCAAAAATACTCTTTGGGACGATATGCTCTATAAAGTTTTCAAAAGATAAATTTTGAGTTTTAGCAGTAACATCTGATGCAGATGCTAAATCAATATTTGACAAATGTAAACCTACTCCTGGTTCTAATAAATTGACATAAAACATTCCTATTAGCAAGGAAATGAAAGATGCAGTAAAAAACCATCCTAACGCTTTTCCTCCAATTCTACCTACAGCATTGACATCTCCTAATTTTGCTATCCCAACTACAAGTGTTGTAAATACCAAAGGAGATATAATCATTTGTACCAATCTTATGAAAATGGTAGCTAATACTTTTACCTTGTTGCTAAAAGCAATTGCACCTTCTGCAGATATGGTGTTATGAATAATTATTCCTAATATCGCTCCTATGAGCATTGCAATTAATATTTGGCCAGTAAGACCTTTAAAAAAAGATTGTTTCTTTTCTGTCGATGTAGTTTTATTCATTAAATCAATTAATTTCAAAGTTAATCATAGTATTTAGCTCGTCAAAATACTATGTATATCATTCTACTTAAGATATGTCTTATTTAGAAGATAAAAATCTGCAAGAACAATAGCAGCCATTGCTTCGACAATTGGTACAGCACGCGGAACTACACAAGGATCATGACGTCCTTTTCCAGTCATTTCAGTAATATTTCCTTTATTATCTAATGATTCTTGTTTTTGCATTATAGTGGCTACTGGTTTAAAAGCTACGCGGAAATAAATATCCATTCCGTTGCTTATGCCACCTTGAATTCCTCCTGAAAGATTGGTTTTTGTAGTCCCATCTGGATTGTATAAATCATTATGCTTACTGCCTTTCATTTTAACACCTTCAAATCCGCTGCCAAATTCAAAACCTTTTACTGCATTGATGGATAACATTGCTTTTCCTAACTCGGCATGTAACTTATCAAAAACAGGCTCTCCTAAACCAATTGGAACGTTCTGAATTACACAACTTACAGTACCACCAACCGTATCACCTTCCTTACGAATTTGACGAATGTACTCTTCCATAATCACTGCTGAAGCCTCATCTGGACAGCGAACCGGATTATTCTCCGTTTTTGATAGATCTAATTCTTGGTAAGGTTTATCTAAAAAAATGGGTCCTACTGATGATACGTAGGCATTAATTTTTATTTGAGGTAACATTTGCTTTGCAATAGCACCTGCCACTACTCTACTAGCTGTTTCTCTCGCGGAACTTCGACCGCCTCCGCGATAATCGCGAACCCCGTATTTTTTTTCATAGACATAATCGGCATGACTAGGACGGTAATTATCTTTTATATGGGAGTAATCATCTGATTTCTGATTGGTATTGGGAATAATAAAACCAATTGGTGTCCCTGTTGTTTTACCTTCAAAAATACCTGATAAAAACTGGACATCATCTGGTTCCTTTCTTTGAGTAACGATTGCTGATTGTCCTGGTTTTCTTCTTGCCATTTCAAGTTGTATGGCATCCAAATCCAATTCAATTCCAGAAGGACAACCATCAATGATTCCGCCTAATGCTTCACCGTGCGATTCTCCAAAAGTGGTTACTCTATATAATGTTCCGTAGCTATTTCCTGCCATTATTTTTAATTTTAGACAAATGTAAGTTTTAAGAATTAAATTAAAAATTTAAACTACGTAATATTTTAGTATTAAAAACTACCTAATTGTTAAAAATTTAAAGTTGAAAGAACTATCAGAAGATAAAATCGTACTATTTGATTAATGCTCCATTTCCAAGAAAATTTTTAAATTTTTTAATACTAAAATCAGAAGAAAATTTAAAATTCAGCACTGCATTACACACTAGAAAAAACTTACTCTTTTTAAAATGGAGCAAGTTTTACAAAGATCATTTATTTGTATTTATTAATTGCTTTTTGATACAAAGCTTCATAAATAGGTAAAATATTTTGTATGTCAAATTTTTGAGCTACTTCCAAAGCATTCAATTTAAACTGAGCTAAAACAGTTTCATCTTTTAAAATTTTTAAAGCATTTTTAGCCATTGAATCGATGTCGCCTACATTACTTAAATAACCCGACACTCCTTCAAAATTGACTTCTGGTAAACCACCTGAATTACTTGATATGACAGGAACTCCGCAGGCCATTGCTTCCAGAGCTGCCAATCCGAAACTTTCTGTTTCTGACGGCAACAAGAACAAATCCGTTAAGCACAGAATTCGATCAATTTCATTACTATTTCCGAAAAAGATTACTTTGTCCTGAATGCCATATTTACGACATAATTTTTCTGCTTTTTCTTTCTCTGGTCCATCGCCAACCATCATTAACTTAGCTGGAATTTCTTTTTGGATTTTATAAAAAATCTTTATAATATCTGGAATTCTTTTTACTTTTCTAAAGTTACTTATGTGCGTAATTATCCTTTCCTCTTTGTTTGCCATGACAGAACGGCTGCAAGGAACATTAGGATCGTGCTTGTTTTTATCTAATTCAATAAAATTAGGTATAACTTGAATTTCATTCTTAATCTTAAATAACTTTAGTGTGTCTCGCTTCAAACTTTCAGAAACGGAAGTCACAAAATCAGATTTGTTAATGCTAAAAGTAACGGCAGGTTTGTAAAAAGGATGGTTCCCTACCAATGTAATATCAGTACCGTGAAGTGTTGTTATCATCGGAATTTCGATTCCTTCGTCTTTCAGCATTTGCTTAGCCATGTAACCAGCATACGCATGCGGAATCGCATAATGAACATGCAACAATTCAATCTTGTATAATTTTACCATATCTACCAATTTGCTAGATAAAGCCAGCTCGTATGGTTGAAAATGAAATAACGGATACTCAGGAACAATTACTTCGTGATAATGTACATTCGGATTTAATAATGCTAAACGCACGGGTTGACTATAGGTTATGAAATGTATTTCATGTCCTCTTCGTGCCAATTCAAGTCCTAGCTCGGTAGCTACTACGCCACTCCCACCGAATGTTGGATAACAAACTATTGCAATTTTCATCTATTTATTTTAGTGCCACGAATTTAACAACAATCGACTGTTATTACAATAAAAAAAAGTTAAATTTATTTATTTAAAGTTCATTTTCTGAATCCGAATAGCATTTAATATCGCTAATAATGCTACTCCAACATCAGCAAAAACAGCTTCCCACATTGTGGCCAAACCACCTGCTCCAAGAATTAAAACCGCTGCTTTTACAATAAATGCAAGTACAATATTTTGATATACAATTTGCTTCGTTTTTTTTCCAATATTGATTGCTGTAAAAATTTTATAAGGTTGATCGTTTTGAATAACAATATCAGCTGTTTCTATAGTGGCATCACTTCCCAAACCACCCATAGCAATCCCTGCATCAGCTAGAGCAACTACTGGCGCGTCGTTAACGCCATCACCTACAAACGCAATTTTTAAATTTTGCTTTTTTAATTCTTCTACCTTTTGTACTTTATTTTCCGGAAGTAAATCGCCATAAACCTCGTCGATATTCAATTCTTTTGCCACAGCAGCAACAACTTCCCGTTTATCTCCAGAAAGCATTACTGTTTTTACATTTATTCTATGTAAGCTTTGAATAGTTTCTTTTGCATCTTCTTTTATCTCGTCAGCAATTAGAAAATAACCTGCATATTTTTGCTCAACAGCAACAACAATAATAGTAAATGGCACCTTCTCAATTTCAGAATCGTAACTGATATTAAATTTCTTCATCAGTTTTACATTTCCAACTAGGATTTCTTTACCATCTACTTTGCCTTTTAATCCATGTCCAGGAATTTCTTCAACATCGGTAACAATTGCATTTTTTTCAGAGCCTTTTGCATACTCAATTATGGCAGTTCCAACAGGATGCGTAGATTTGGTTTCCAGCGCTGCTGTAAGTTTTATTAACTCCGCTTCTTCAATACCAACAGCAGCTATTTTTTGAACTTTAAAAACCCCTTTCGTTAATGTGCCCGTTTTGTCCATCACCACTACTTGTACCGCTGCCATGATGTCTAAAAAACTAGAACCTTTAAAGAGAATACCATTTTTACTAGCTGCTCCAATTCCGCCAAAATAACCTAATGGAATACTAATCACCAATGCACAAGGACAGGAAATTACTAAGAAAACTAATGCTCTATACAACCAATCTCTAAATACATAATCATCGACAAAAAGAATCGGCACTGCACAAATGGCGATAGCCAAAAATACTACAATTGGCGTATATACTTTAGCAAATTTTCGTATAAACAATTCAGTAGGCGCCTTTTTGGCTGTGGCTTCCTGAACCATTTGCAAAATTTTAGATAATTTACTATCCGTATATCCAACTTGAACTTCGACAAGCGATACGGTGTTTAGATTTATCATTCCAGCAAAAACATCATCTCCCTTTTGTTTAGAATCTGGTTTGCTTTCTCCAGTTAATGCCGCCGTATTAAAAACACCTTTATCCGAAAGTAATTTTCCATCCAAAGCCAATTTTTCTCCGGGTTTTAATTGAATAATTTCACCAATATTTATTTCAGCAGCTTTTTTGATACTTGCATTTCCGCCAATTAAAACCGTAGCTTCATCCGGTCGTTGGTCTAATAATAATTTAATATTAGCTTTAGCTCTCGTAACAGCTAACGTTTGAAAAAGTTCGCCAATCGAGTAGAAAAGCATTACTGCAACACCTTCTGGATATTCGCCAATTGCAAAAGCCCCAACCGTTGCAATCCCCATCAATAGAAATTCGGAAAAAAATTCTCCATTGCGAATACTTTCAAAAGCCTCTTTAAGAACGGGATAACCTGCGGGAATATATGCGATAATATACCAAGCTATCCTTACGTAACCCGTAAACCACGATTGCGGAAAATAATGATCTAAACCGATCGCAATGATTAATAGTACAAAGCTAATAATGACAGGCAAGAACATTTGCATCCTCGTTTGATCTCCCACAGAATGATCGTGACCATCGTCGTGCGAATGACTTTGTGGTTCGTCATGCGAACAGCAACCAGTATCTTTATTGCTTTTGTGATTTGCTTTTTTTTTTATTTTGCAACTAGTTTCATTGCCTTTTGTATCGTGTTCGTGTTTCATGTTTTATAATTTTTTAAAACCGCAGAATTGAAAATGTTGAATAGTTTCAAACGGTGTTCTATGGTCTTCGGTAAAACAGTTAATAGCTTCAAAACTTTCTTTAAAAGTTTGCACCATTTCAATTTCAGAATATTGTTTTATTTCTAATCCGCTACATTTTTGTGGTCCATTTTCAGAAAAAGTACCGAGCAGAAAATGTGCGTTTTGGTTTAATGCTTTTTCGATAATGGCAACATATTTATTGACACTTTCCTGCGCCGTCAGAAAGTGAAAAACAGCTCTATCATACCAAAAATCAAAAGTTACATTGGGTTTAAATTCGGTTATATCGCAAACAATCCAATTCACCCCTTTAGCTTTTTCTCCAAGTCTGATTTTCGCTTTTTCTAATGCTGTTGCAGAAATATCCAAAACCCAAATATTTTCATATCCTTTTTCTAATAAAGCACCAACGATATTACTATCTCCACCTCCGACATCAATAATATTTGCTGTTTTCGGCAGCTTTAAGTTTTCTAAATAATCGATTACTGTTTTTGGATATTCTTGGGTCCAGCTTACTTCGTTTGCATTTTTGGTTGCAAATACATTTTCCCAATGTTGTTTATTATTTTCCATAATTTACCTACATAACTTATTCTTCCTCTTCGCTATTCTTCATTTTTGAAAGTAAATCATAGGCTCCATTAGTCACTATTTTCCAATTTTTCCAATCAGTTGCTGTGTCAAAAATAAGTTCGGTGTAATTAAGTTCAGAAACGCCTGTTTTTACCTTCACTAATTTGAATTTGGCAGCTCCTTTTTCTTTTGATTTTTCAGTATTTGCAACGAAAATATATTTACTACCTTCGAATTCAACAACCGCTTTTGACGCAATAGCCGGGATTTTATTACTACCACTTTCTACCAATGCTTTGAGAAACATTCCAGGCAAAAGATTGGTATCTTCCTTATCTAAATGACAATGAATACGGACGGTTCTTTCAGGACTAATTTCTTTTCCAACTAAATAAACTGTAGCCATTCTTTCCTTTGTTTCATTTGCCAAAGTGAAACGTACTTTTTGACCAATTTTAAGTTTAGGAACATCTTTTTCAAAAACAGTTAATTCGGCGTGTAAATGTTCAGTATTGGCAATTTTAAATAGCACATCTGTCGCTGCCGCAAATGCACCTATGTTGGTATTTACTGCTGTAACATACCCATTGATTGGCGAATACAAAGGAATGGTACTTTGAATAATTCCATTTTCTAGCCTTGACATATTAATGTTCATTAGTTGCAATTTGGTTTTTAAACCCGAAACCCTAGCACGCATACTCTCATATTCTGCTTTCGATTTTTGAAGTGTTTTTTGTGAATTTATATTTTCTTTTGCTAATTCTTGTTGTCGCTCATTTTCTAATTTTAAATAATTTAGTTGGCTTTTATAATCGATATAATCCTGTTGTGGCTGAATGTAATCGGGATTTTGCATCATAGCTACAACTTGTCCTTTACGTACTTTTAAACCTTGAAGCATATCAGTATTTTTGACGAATCCTCCAAAAGGAGTTGAAATTGATACGAGATTCTGTGGTGGTACGTCGAGCATTCCGTTTACTTTGGTTGTTCCGCTCAACGCTTTTTCTTCGATACTTCCCATTTGTATATCAGCAGTTTTGTATTGCTCAGGTGTGATTTCCACCATATTTGCATCCGCTGTTTGCTCTTCGCCAACTGCGATTTCTTCTTTGGCTTTATTGCCACAACTTGCTACAATCATAGCTAAGAATAGGAAAGTGATTATTTTATATATTGATTTCATATTTATATTTTTAGTTTTTTCCTGAAAGGTATTCCAACAACGAAATACTTTGGTTGTACTGCAAAATAGCAGATAAATAATTTTCTTGGATTTCGTTTGCTGTTTTTAAATTTAAAAGATTCTCCGAATAGCTAATTTCGCCATTTTTATAAGCACTTAGACTTTTATTTAAAATTAAATTAGCGTTCGGAATTCCAGACACTTTATAATATTCTAAACTGGTTTTCTCTTTTTGAAACTCCTGCATGGCTTGCTCAAATTGCCCTTTTAAACTAATTTGATTATTCTCTAAAGTGGTTTTTGCAATTTCATTATTTATAGCTGCCGATTTTATCTTGGCATTGTAAGAACCGAAAAATATTGGAATGGCGACCCCCAAATGAATGCCTTGAAAACGGTTACTTGAAGTTGCCAAATCATTACTTGTGTCATTAACTGGAGAACCTATGAAGGATTGGTTAAAATAGCCAAAAGTAAGGTCAGGAAGTACTTTAGCATTTTCAACCTTTTTTTCATTTTCAGCAACTATTGTTTGTTGCTGAATGTATGCTAAAACAGGGTTTCCGCTTGTTGCTTCCTCATTATTAATTTCTGAAAACAGTTGTTCTATTAATTTTTTATCCGCAATTAAAACTGTTTCATTGCTCCCTAATAGTGTTTGCAACTGCGACATATAAATGGAAATATTAGCGTCGTTACCTTTTAAAATATTTTGGGTTTCGTACCATTGCGTTTCGGCTGTACTTTGTTCTAATAAAGTACTTTCGCCTGTTTTATATCGCGCCGTTGCCGATTTTACAAAACCCTGATAAATACTATCTTGCTTTTTTAATAGTGACTGTCTTGCATATAAATATTGCAAATTAGAATAGGTTTTTTTTATTGCATAGACCAATTCATTTTTAGTAACAATAGCTTTTAGTTCGCTACTTTTTATTAAAGCATTCCCCAAAGCGGCATTTGCAGAAAAAACGGTTGGAAACGGAATAGTTTGCGAAATTCCGAAATTGTTATCCTTTTTTATATAACTATTTATCTGACCAAATTGACCCGTTATATCCGTTTTTGGAATTTCGATTATGGCTTTTTTATATTGCTTTTGGTAATTAATTTCCAATTGCGAAATAGCTATTTCCTTATTGTTTTGTAAGCCTTGCTCAATGGCTTGAGTTAATGTTAACGGCTGTGTTTGTGCTGAAGCAAAATTTATAGTTAATAACAGCAAAATCACAGTTATGCTTGGATTTATTTTCATTGTTTTTTTATTAAATTTTTCAAACCAAATGTATAAAATGGGTAATACTAGTAGGGTTAGAAATGTTGCTGTAAAAAGTCCACCAATAACAACCGTTGCAAGAGGTTTTTGAACTTCGCCACCTGCTCCGTGGGATAATGCCATCGGAAGAAATCCTAATGAGGCCACTAATGCAGTCATTATAACAGGACGTAAACGTACTGAAGTTCCTTTGATAACGATTTGTTTTAAATCGGTCATACCTTCTTTTTTAAGTGCATTGAATTCTGCTATTAAAACAATCCCATTTAAAACGGCAACACCAAATAGGGCAATAAAACCTACCCCTGCCGAAATACTGAACGGCATTCCTCGCATCCATAGTGCAAAAATTCCTCCAATTGCCGAAAGTGGAATAGCAGTAAAAATTAAACTCGCTTGTTTTAATGACCCAAAGGCAAAAAACAACAACATAAAAATAAGCAATAATGAAACCGGAACAGCAACACCCAAACGTTCTTTAGCAGCTATCAGATTCTCAAAAGTTCCACCATAAGTTGTAAAATATCCAGGTTCAAATTTGACTTGCTTGTCAATTTTTTGTTGCATTTCTAATACTGTACTTTCTATATCACGACCACGCACATTAAAACCTACAATAATTCTGCGTTTAGCATCTTCCCGTTGAATTTGGTTTGGACCTTCTTTAAAATCGATAGCAGCGACTTGCTCTAATGGAATTTGGTTTCCATTTGGTGCAGTTACATAAAGATTTCTAACATCATCTAAAGTTTGGCGGTTTTCTTTGTCTAAACGTACCACTAAATCAAAGCGCTTTTCTCCTTCAAAAACCAATCCAGCTGTTTCCCCTGCAAAACCTGAACGGATAGTAGTATTTACATCTTCAATATTTAAACCAAATTGTGCAATTTTATCTCTGTGAAATTTTATTACTAATTGTGGTAATCCCGAAACTTGCTCGACATAAATATCTTGCGCGCCCTTTATTTTCCCTGCTATTTTACCAATTTGTTTGGCATATTGTGTTAATTTGTTTAAATCTTCACCATAGATTTTTATTGCCACATCTTGTTTTACACCCGAAATCAACTCGTTAAAACGCATTTGGATGGGTTGTTGAAAACTAAAAGTACTTCCAGCAATATTTTGTTCTAATTTTTCTTGCATTTTTTCTGCTAAATCAATTCTGTTATCGGCAGATGTCCATTCGCTTTTGTCTTTTAGAATAATCATTAAATCACAGGCTTCAACTGGCATTGGGTCGGTTGGAATTTCAGAAGACCCAATTTTCCCAATAACTTCTTTTACTTCTGGAAAATTGTCATTTAATACTTTAGCTGCTTTTTGGGTTTGCTCTACGGTATGTGATAAACTACTCCCTGTTAAAGTTCTCATTTCTACAGCAAAATCGCCTTCTTCTAAAGTCGGAATAAATTCAGCTCCTAAGAAAGTAAAAACAATTCCGCTAATGATTAATAAACCAATTGCAATCGAAACTATCAATTTTTTTGATGCTAAAGCAAAATTTAACATTGGTGTATAGACCCTTTGAACCGCATTAATGATTCTATCAGAAATATTTGGTTTAGTTGCGATTTTTTTACTCAAAAACAAAGCACTCATTACTGGAACATACGTTAACGAAAGGATAAAGGCACCCAAAATTGCAAAGGAAACGGTTTGCGCCATGGGACGAAACATTTTTCCTTCAACACCAACTAAAGCTAAAATTGGTAAGTACACAATTAAAATCACAATTTGTCCGAAAGCCGCCGAACTCATCATCTTTCTAGCATTACTCAATACACTATGATCCATTTGGTCTTGTGTGAGTTCTTGCCCTTTGTGTTTTACATATAAATAATGCATCGTGGCTTCAATAATAATTACTGCACCATCGACTATTAAACCGAAATCGAGTGCACCAAGACTCATTAAATTACCATCAACACCAAACAAATTCATCAAACAAATAGCAAATAGTAAGGCTAAGGGAATTACCGAAGCCACTATTAAACCAGCTCTTAAATTACCGAGTAGCAAAACCAAAACAAAAATTACAATTAAGGCACCTTCTAATAAGTTTTTAGAAACTGTACCTATTGCGTTATCAACTAATTTTGTGCGGTCTAAATAAGGTTCGACGGTGATTCCTTCGGGCAATGTTTTTTCAATTTGGGCCATTCGGGTTTTTACACTTTGAATTACTTTTGAAGAATTCGCCCCTTTTAACATTAAAACAATACCGCCTACAACTTCGCCTTCGCTATTTCGTGTCATAGCTCCGTATCGCGTAGCCGCTCCGATTTTTACCTCGGCAACATTACGTATTAATACCGGAATACTATTGCTGTTCGTTTTTACAACAATATTTTCTATATCGTCGATACTTGTGATTAAACCTTCACTTCGAATAAAGTAAGCATTTGGTTTTTTATCAATGTAAGCACCGCCTGTATTTTGGTTGTTTTTTTCTAATGCATCAAAAATAGCTGCGATACTAATATTCATACTGCGTAATTTATTGGGGTCTAAAGCAATTTCATATTGCTTCAAAAAGCCACCAAAACTACTCACATCAGCAATACCCTCAACACCTAATAATTGTCGGCGAACAATCCAATCTTGAATTGTTCTTAATTCGGTCGCATTGTATTTATTTTCAAATCCTTTTTTTGTATGAATAGTATATTGGTAAATTTCGCCCAAACCTGTAGAAACGGGAGCCATTTGTGTTTTTCCCATTCCAGGAGGAATTTGTTCTGTGGCTTCCGTTAAGCGTTCGCTAACCTGTTGTCTTGCCCAGTAAATATCTATATTTTCTTTGAAAACAACAGTTACAACCGATAAACCAAAACGACTGAAAGAACGCACTTGTTCAATGTCTTTGATGGTTGCCATTGTTTGTTCAACAGGGAAAGTCACAAATCTTTCAATATCTTCCGCACCATTACTTGGCGAAGATGTTATTATTTGTACTTGATTATCGGTGATGTCGGGAACGGCATCAATAGGTAATTGTCTTACGGAATAGATGCCCCAAACTATTAGAGCCAAGACCATTAACCCAATAATAAGTTTGTTCTTTATAGAGAACTGAATAATTTTATTTAACATTGTAGTTATTATAATGAATTAGAAATGAGCAAATAAACTACTTGCCATTTTTGTGATAAGACACAATTTTCTAACCCCGCCAAACTAGGTAGAGCTTCATTATACTATTTGTGGAGGTTGCCATATACTTCCGTAGAAATTGGCAGAAAGAATTGATTTGTAACTTGGTACCGCAGATTTTATACTACTAGTAACTATAGGAAAATTAATGGCATTCGGTGCAATGTAACTCACAACAAGAGACCCACAGCAACTACACATGCAAAAAGGAGTGCATAAATCAATCTCATTATCATGTGAATGATCCCCTTGATTCGAGGTAAATACAACTGACGTTTTATCAGAACTATTTACCTTCTTATCTGCACAGGGCAGGCAGGAAAGTGATAAAAGCAGAACAGATAATAAGATAGTTATAAATTTCACAAAACAAAAATAGCATTATATTTTAAAAATTTTCTTAATTATAAAATAAAAATCACAAAAACATTATTCCCAGAGCTTTTTTTGGCTTGGTTTTCTTTTTTTGTTTATCCATTTATTTAATTTGTAACATAGAAAAGCAGAGCCACTGCCTATAAGAGCTCCAGCTACAACATCACTTGGGTAATGGACTCCTAGATACAGCCGCGAGTAGCCAACTGCACCTGCATATAAAAATGAGGGCGCAATTACATACCATTTGGGGTATGCCATACTCAAAGAGGTTGCGGTAGCAAAAGCTGCGGAAGTATGATTAGATGGAAAAGAATAGCCAGATTCATCAACACTACTCTCTATCTCCGGATATGTTTCGAAAGGTCTTTCTCTTTTAATACTATTTTTTAAAGCAAAGGAAATAAAAGTGGATGCAACTAGGCTTTCAGCAATAAAAATTGCTTTTCTTTTCGTAGTACTGTCTTTTTCAATTAATCCTACTGTATAAATTATTATTGGCGTTCCTATGCTAAATACAGCAGCAGAATTTGTAATTTTAATCATTGCGGATTCGGTAGCGGTAGATCGGTGTTCATTTATATTTCGTAGAAGATTAATATCCCAATTTTGAGCATCTGCATTAATAACACAAAAAAACAATACTAATCCACTGACAATCCTGAACAAAATTTTATTATTTTTCATATTATAAATTTTGGTAAAATATGGTAATTACAAAGAACTCATTATTCTTAAAAACAGAATAAGGGTTTAGCTTTTAAAAGTTAAACCCTTATTTTATATAAATTTGAATATTTGGTACCACTTCTAAAAAAACCGACTGTGCCAACTATCTATAGCTGGAACTTCCCAAGACTCATTAAATTCTTCAATATTATTGACTAAATTGTTAAAAACTACTGTATTTTCAGTAACTGCTTTGTCTTTAACCATCTTTTTGAAATCAATCAATGGCTTATGAGCAATGTGATCACCTAGTTTGAAGGTTACGTTCATTTTATCCAATAGATCAACATTGTATTTTTTTTCCAAACTCTGAATAAATTCTACAGAAGAATCTATAGAACATCCTGTCGCTGCTTGTACATCTTGGTTTACAGCCAGAATTATGAATCTATTGTATTTTAACAAGTAAGACGATTCCAGACTAGTACCATGGGCAGCCCAGCTTTCTAAAAATGCTTGCAAGTCAGTTTCTATTTCGGAAAACTCTGCATCCGAAAATTTTCTATTCGATTGATAAATCCAAATTTTGGATTCTTCCGGTAAATCTTCAAATGGAACGTACATGATTAATATATTATAATTTGTTATAAGTCTTGAGCATTTGCAATTAATTCTGCAATGTCCATTACCTTTACTTGTCCTTCTTTTTCTTTTGTTTTAACACCATCCGTTAACATGGTATTGCAGAATGGGCAACCAGTAGCAATAAAATCAGGTTTTATTTCTAATGCTTCTTCTGTTCGCTCTACGTTTATTTCCTTCTTACCAGGTTCAGCATCTTTAAACATTTGAGCACCACCAGCACCACAACACAAACCATTTGCTTTTGAACGTTTCATTTCAACTAGTTCGGCATCTAATTTTTCTATTAATACTCTTGGCGCTTCATATACGTTATTGGCTCTTCCTAAATAACAAGGATCGTGAAAAGTGATTTTTTTTCCTTTAAATTGACCTCCTTCTATGGTTAATCTCCCACTATCTAATAAAGATTTAAGAAATTCTGTATGATGTACTACTTCGTAAACCCCTCCTAATTCTGGGTATTCATTTTTTATTGTATTGAAACAATGAGGGCAAGCGGTAACAATTTTTTTTGCTTCATAACCATTAAGAACTTCAATGTTCATCATCGCCTGCATTTGAAACAAAAATTCATTTCCTGCTCTTTTAGCTGGATCTCCGGTACAACTTTCTTCTGTACCAAGAACCGCAAAAGAAACATTTGCACGATTTAATATTCGAACAAATGCCTTTGTTATTTTCTTTGCTCTATCGTCAAAACTTCCTGCACAACCTACCCAGAATAAAACTTCTGGCTGTTTTCCTTGAGCTAGCATTTCTGCCATTGTGGGCACAACTATATTTTCTGACATTATAAATATTTTTAATCGGTTATTCTTGTGTGATTAAATGGTGAACAAATAGTATATCCAACTTTCAATCTATTCTTTACGTCCGTAACAAAAATCCTTGAATGTAATTTCTTTGTCCGTGGAACCGTAAATTTACAACTTTATTAATTTTCATTTTTCCAGTTAAAGCGATCTTGCTGACTGTATTGCCAAGGCGCTCCATTATTTTCTATATTGGTCATCATGGTATTTAGTGGCATAGGAGCTGCACTTTTCTCCATTACTAAATAACGACGCATGTCCATAATTATTGACAGAGGACTGATATTTACAGGACATTCTTCTACACAAGCATTACAAGTTGTACAAGCCCATAGTTCTTCTGGAGTAATATAGTCATTCAGTAATTCTTTATTGTCTGGAACAAAAACACCTTTGTTTGCATCTATATTTTTCCCTACTTCTTCCATCCTATCTCTTGTATCCATCATAATTTTACGAGGAGACAATTTTTTTCCTGTTTGATTTGCGGGACATACGGAGGTACAACGACCACATTCCGTACAGGTGTAAGCATTTAATAGTTGTACCCAATTTAAATCTTGAATATCACTAGCACCAAATTTTGCAGGAGCTGCACTTTCATCCACTGGAGCTGTAGCGTAAGGATCTGCGTTTGGATCCATCATTAATTTTACTTCGGCAGTTACAGAAGCTAAATTATCAAACTTCCCTTCTGGATTAAGATTTGCAAAGTAGGTATTTGGAAATGCAAGAAGAATATGTAGGTGTTTTGAAAAATACAAATAGTTCATAAAAATCAAAATTCCTGTAATATGCAACCACCAAAATATTTCACTTAACAACATTACCATTTGGTTTGAAACTCCATTAAATAAAGGCTCAATAAACTGACTTATTGGGAAAGATCCTGCTTTTATAAAATGAGAATACCCTCCAGGTACATTTTGCAGATGTAAATCTGATGCATTCATTAATAAAAATAATGTCATTAATACAATCTCAAAATAAAGTATGTAATTACCATCATTTTTTGGCCACCCTTTTAAATCGGAATGAATAAATCTTTTTAATTTAATAATATTTCTTCGGATTAAAAATATAGTTACAGCAATTAAAACTAGCGCAGCAAGTATTTCAAAAGAACCTATCAATACATCATAAAAGCCTCCCAAGAATGCAAAAACTCTATGAGTGCCAAATAGACCATCAATAATAATTTCTAGTAGCTCGATATTTATTACAACAAAACCAACATAAACAACGATATGTAGAATTCCCGCAACAGGCCTTTTTACCATTTTAGATTGTCCTAGCGCAATCATTGCCATATTTGCCCAACGAGCCTTAGGGTTATCAGTGCGATTTACGTCTACGCCTAAATTTATATTACGGATAATTTTTTTTATACTTCTATAAAAAAAACTAAATCCTACAATTAATAATATCGCAAAAAGTATATTGTGTAAATAACTCATAAATACTAGTTTTTTTCTACTGTTATTGAATCTTTTGGAGTGATGTAAGGCTTGTTTTTCTTACCAAACAAAGAAACATTTATATAACGGGTTGGATTTAATCGAACATCTTCTAAAAGTAAATCTAACTCTTTAGAAGTTTTGTTTAAACTTTTATACAAAGATTCGTCTTTAAATAACTTACCCATTGTTCCTTTTCCAGAATCTAAACCTGTCATTAAACCATCTACTTTACTAAGCACGGTGTTTAAATTTCTAACCGTTTTTCCCAGATCGGCCTTATTTAAAGAATCCGAAATTTTAGAAAAATCATTTGAAACTTTGTCAAAATTAGATACAACACTTTTCAGTTGACCTTTATTCTCGTCGAGGATATTATTTGCATTCAATACAACTTTATGAAATTGTTCCATCGTATTGCTTAATTCCGCCAATGTCTTTTTTATGTCATCTTGTCCCTTTTTATCTAGAACGGTATTCAAACTTGCAACCAACTGATCTACACTAACCATTAATTTCTCAAATTTTTGTAGCGCTGGTGAAACTTTATTTCCTAATGACTCTGTTAGACCGGCTTCAACATTACCAACTAAAAAATCACCACTTTCAGCGATTATCTTATCATTAAAATTGGGATTAATAGCTACTTGCTTTCCTCCTATTAGACTAGAAGAATAAATAGTAGCCGTACTAGTTTTAGATATAGGAAAATCTGTATTTAATTGTAATTCTACTAACAATGAACCATTTTCTCTAAGGCTGATCGCTTTTACTTTACCAACAACAAGGCCACTAATAGTAACTGGAGCAGATATTGCTAATCCTTCAACATTTACATACTCAACAAAATAGGTGTCGTAATTATTTAGTATGTCTTTTCCTTTTAGAAAGCTATATCCCCAAATAAACAATAAAATAGATGTTATTACTAAAATTGCAGTCTTAATTTCTCTTGTAATTTTCAAAATGCGTGTGTTTTTTGGACAAATTTAATATAAAATATTCGAACTTGTTATTATTATTTAATCGCTTCTTGCATGCTTATTTTTTTTCCGTTTTTAAATGCAATTAAAAACGCTGACTCATATCCTTTGGATTGAACTTCTTTTAGTTGCGCTTTGGCTTCATTATAGTCGGTATTTTCTCCGTATAAATATTTATAAACATTGTCTTCATACAAAAGTGAAACATTCTTTAGACCTTTGAAATTTTGAGATACCAAATCCACTTTTCTATTACTAGCGGACAACTGAATTTTATAGATAGAACCCAAAGTATCTTTCTTAATTAATGTTTTACTTGAATCGGTATTTTCAGTGCTCTTAGTTGCGTTTTCAATAATTTTTTGCGAAGGTTTCTCTTCATGCGTTTCTGTTCCTCCATCTCCAAAATATTCGTACTTATAACTAATTATAGCATCTGCAATTGCACGTGCTATTTCGTTTTGACCTATTTCAGAGTTTAATAATTCTCCCTCCTCTGTATTAGAAATAAACCCTGTTTCTACCAATACTCTAGGCATATATGCCTTATGCAAAACCATAAAAGGAGCTTGCTTTACTCCACCATGTCGTAATTTTTTTCCTAATGCACCAAATCTTTCTTCAATTTTACTTGCAAGTGAAATACTATTCTCTAAATATTCTTCTTGCATTAAGGTCATTCCTATCATGGTTTCTGGTGAGTTAGGGTCAAAACCTTCATACTTTTGTTTATAATCCTTCTCTAAAGTAATAACGGAGTTTTCCTTTTTAGCAGCTTCGAGATTTGATGCTGTTTTACTTATTCCCATTACATAGGTTTCAGTCCCATCGGCAGCCGTATTCTTATTAGCGTTACAATGTATGGAAACAAAAATATGCGAATCAGCTCTATTGGCAATATTGGCTCTTTCTACTAAATCTATAAAAACATCCGTCTTTCTTGTATATATTACATCTATCTTAGGAGTAGCTTCTAGAATTTTACCCACTTTTAATACCAAAGCTAGGGCTATGTTTTTTTCAACTCTTCCACTGTACACCGCGCCAAAATCGTGCGCACCGTGACCAGCGTCTAAAGTAACTCTAAAATAATTATTTTGACCATAGGATTCAGAAGACAAGAAAACGATTACTATGAATGACAAAAATTTTACTTTATTTACTATGTACATACCTTCGATCGTTATTTAATTATAAGACTTACATTATAATTTATCATTTGATTATTTTTGACAAAAATTTATATGTAATTTTGGCTCGCGAATAAACAAGCCTTCATTTTACAAAAATAGCATTTATACCTTTGCATACAAAACTATTTAATATCGTTTTACTATCAATTTTCCTATCAATGGGATCTGTTAGACTATATTCACAAGATATAAAGAACAAAAAATCTCCTATACAACCTAGTAAACAGGAAGTTAAGACTCCTGTAAGTAAAGATAGCACAAATAATGCTATCGTTGAAACACCAAAAGACACCATACGATTAGATTCTGTTAAAATTAAAAAAGGCATTCTTGACGGTAAAGTAAACTACAAAGCAGTAGATTATGTAAAGATTGATCAGAAGAAAAAACACATTACACTATATAATAAAGCCGAATTATATTACCAAGATGTAGAACTTAAGTCGGGTATTATTGTTATGGATTACGAGAAAAACGAAGTCTATGCAGGTAGAATTAAAGATTCTTTAGGGAATTATACACAGTTTCCAAATTTTAAACAAGGTGCTAATGCCGTCCAGCCAGATTCTATTCGATTTAATTTTAAAACAAAAAAAGCTTTAATCTGGAATTCAAGGTCAGAACAAGGAGAATTTAAAATTAAAGCAGAAATCACGAAAAAGGAAAACGATTCTGTTTATTTTCTAAAAGGAGCACGATTTACCACCGCCCAAGATGTTGATAATCCAGAGTATTATTTTCAGACAAATAAAGTAAAGTTTATTCCAGGAAAAAAAATTATTACGGGTTTTACTAATATGGTAATCGCAGGAGTTCCTACGCCCTTATTTTTGCCATTTGCTTATTTTCCGCTTTCAAAAGAAACGAGTACTTCTGGAATTATCTTGCCCTCTTATAATGATTCTAATACTAGAGGATTTTCATTGCAAAATGGAGGGTATTATTTTGCCTTGAGCGATCATTACGATTTAACTGCAACGGGTGATTATTACACAAACGGAAGTTATGGTTTAGGCTTTGCATCATCCTATGCAAGTCGCTATAATTTTCGAGGAAATATTAATGTTCGATACGAAAATAATATTACTAGCGAAAGAGGCTATCCTGATTATTCAAAAACGAAAATATACAATATTCAATGGTCACACTCACAGGATAGTAAATCGAGTCCGAATTCTACTTTTTCGGCCTCTGTGAATCTTGGTAGTAGTAAATATTTTAAGCAAACGGTCAATCAAGTAAATGTGGGTTCCTCCTTAAACAATACTTTGAGTTCTTCTATCTCTTATAGTAGATCCTTCAATACAATACCTCAAATCAGATTATCATTAACAGCTACGCATTCTCAAAACACCCAAACTGAAGTGATTAACATGACGCTACCAACATTGCAATTTAGTGTTGATCGTATGTATCCCTTTGCTCCAACTGACGGTGCAAAAAAAGGTTTTTTTAAGAATATTAATTTACAATATAATCTAAACGGAAAAAACAGTTATATAACTACAGATTCATTATTCTTTAAACCTCAAATGTTTAGAGATGCGAAAACGGGTTTTCAACAAACTATTCCTTTAAGTACCAATTTTAAACTTTTCAAATATTTTAGTGCAACTACCTCCGTAAATTATGAAGAAATCTGGTATTTCAACACTCTTAATAGAAACTATGACGATCAATTAAATACTGTTGTCACTACTAATGTTAAAGGTTTTGATGCCTATAGAACGTACTCGTCTTCTAGCAGTGTGGGGACAACGATTTATGGTACTTTTAAATTTGGAGATAACAAAAAGATTCAAGCAATCCGACACGTTATGCGTCCTGCTATTTCCCATAGCTACACACCTAGCTTCGAAAAATATTACGACACGTATGCAACAGATGCTAGCGGAACAATGCGTAAGGATTATACTCGTTTTGAAGGTGGAATTTATGGTTCACCAAGCATCACAAGTTCTAATTTTGTTGGTTTTAATTTAAGTAATACTTTCGAAGCAAAAGTAACCGATAAAGACAGCACCAAGACAGAACCAAAAAAAGTCATGCTACTCAATAACTTAAACTTTTCGACTAGCTATAATGTTGATGCAACTTCCCTCGCATGGTCACCTGTTAGAGTAAGTGGAGGAACGCAATTTTTCGATAATAAATTGAATGCGAATTTTGGAGCTACTTTAGATCCTTATGCAATTGATAACTCTGGTACTAGAATCAATACCTTTAATATCAATAATGGCGGAAGTTTATTTAGAATGACCAGTGCCAATTTAACAATGAATTACTCCCTTTCTAGTAAAAATGGAGGAAAGGAACAAAAAAACAAACAAAGTGAAAGAAACGGAGGGCGAAGTGATGATTTGTTTGGATCCGATATTAACTTAGCAGATAAAAGAAAAAGCCAGTTTAACAATGAGGAGGAAGAAGGAGAAGATAAGATCTCCGAATTTTTTAGATCTAAATTACCATGGGATTTAACGTTTGCGTACTCCTTAACTTATGGTAACAATAATAGAGAAAATATAATAACAGGAAACTCAATAATGGTTTCTGCCAATGCAGACTTAACTCCCAAATGGAAAGCTGGAATTTCAACTGGTTATGATTTTGTAAACAATGGAGTTACCTTTACACAACTCCGTTTTGAAAGAGATTTATTAAGTTGGAGAATGGATTTTAATTGGACACCTTTTGGTGAAAATAGGACTTGGAATTTCTTTATTGGAATAAAATCTGGAGTACTAAGTGACATTAAGTGGGAAAAAAGAAACCTGAATAATTAACACAAAAATTAGAAAAAGACTAAAGAAATGAAAACAATAATTTTTACAAAAAATGCACCAGCCCCAATTGGACCTTACAATCAAGCTGTTTTAGCAGGTGACACTTTATACACTTCTGGCCAAATTGCTTTGAATCCTGCAACTATGGAATTGGTTATAGACAACATTGAAGTGGAAACCAGACAAGTAATGGAAAATATGAAGGCAGTCCTTGAAGCTGCAGGTATGACGTTTGAAAACGTAGTTAAAACAACTATTTTTATTATGAATATGAATGATTTTACAAGAATCAATACTGTTTATGGTTCTTATTTTAATGAAAAAACCGCTCCAGCTCGTGAAACGGTTCAAGTGGCATGTTTGCCAAAAAATGTAAATGTAGAAATTTCTATGATTGCAGTGCTATAGCTGTAATCCTGTATTTTTACTATTATTTATTTGCTACGTGATACGCAATAAGACCATCAATTGGTCGTCTTAAAACATTTCCTAATTGCAATTCGTATTTTTCAAATATCTCTTTTAATTCATCTTTTAAATAAAAAGCAATAGAACCAACAAAGTGAATTGGCACTTCTTTGCAATTTTCATATTGTTTAATATAATTTTTGACAAAAGATTTCATTGCTTTAAAAATAATCTTTTTACAAAACTCATGTTCTTTATTTTGGATAAGGAATTTCGCAAATGTCGCCAAATAGGCATTAGGATTGGGCTCTTTGTATAATTTATTTTTAATATAATCTGGCTCTAGATCATATTCTTTTTCAAACAGTTGCGCTAGTTCGCTAGGCATTTTGTTAAAGTAATATTTACGGATTAATTCTTTTCCAAAAACATTCCCGCTACAATCATCCATTACAATATAGCCTAGAGATTGCACTTTTTGGTGTAAAACTTTACCATCAAAAAAACTACAATTTGAACCTGTTCCTAATATACTCACAATTGCTTTTTCTCCTTTTGGTGTGGTTGCATAAACAGCAGCATACGTATCTTCTTCTACTACAACTATGGCGTTAGGAAAATAAACCTGAAAGATTTGAGAAAGCATTAGTTTCATTCTATCTGTACCACAACCTGCTCCGTAGAAAAATAAATGAGTAGCTGTTTTTTTATTCTGTAAAATATCAAAACGATCATTTAGACGTTCGATAACTTCATCCGCATCTAGTATCTCAGGATTTAAACCTAAAGTTTGTGTGGTAAACAAGACTTTTCCATCTTCATCTATTGCAATCCAATCCGCTTTAGTAGAACCACTATCAACTATTAATTTCATATTATTTGGTTTATGGTTAATAAATTTTGTTCGCTATTTCACCTCTTTTAAACAATCAAAGAAACATAATTAAAACGAGCAAAAAGATAAAATCCCATTACTTTTACATAATGGGATTTGTAAAAATTATAGATTATTTTAAACCTGTAATATGAACTGATAAATCAATTAATTTACTTGAATAACCATACTCATTGTCATACCAAGAAATAATTTTAAAGAAAGTAGAATTCAATCCAATTCCAGCATTAGCATCAATGATAGATGTTCTTTTATCACCAACAAAATCTTGAGAAACCACTAAATCTTCTGTAAATCCTAAAACACCTTTCATAGTAGTTTCAGACGCTTTTTTCAATACAGCCATAATTTCTTCATAAGAAGTTTCTTTAGCTACTTTTACAGTTAAATCTACTGCCGAAACGTCTGTTGTAGGAACGCGGAAAGCCATACCAGTCAATTTTCCATTCAATTCAGGAATTACTTTTCCAACTGCTTTTGCAGCACCTGTAGAAGATGGAATGATATTACAAGAAGCTGCACGACCACCTCTCCAGTCTTTTCTTGAAGGACCATCTGTTGTCATTTGTGTAGAAGTAGTAGCATGAACAGTTGTCATTAACGCTTCTACAATTCCAAAATTATCATTAATAACTTTAGCTAAAGGAGCCAAACAGTTTGTCGTACATGAAGCATTAGAAACGATTAAGTCCGAAGCTTTTGCAGTTTCGTGATTTACGCCCATTACAAACATTGGAGCGTCAGCAGAAGGAGCAGAAATAATTACTTTTTTTGCACCACCTTTAATGTGCTCATTTGCAGTCTCAACAGTTGTAAAAAAACCAGTACATTCAGCAACTACATCAACATCTACTTCATTCCATTTTAAGTCGGCTGGATTTCTTTCTGCGGTGATACGGATATTTTTTCCGTTTACAAAAAGTTTTCCTTCTTTCACTTCAACAGTTCCGTTAAAACGACCGTGAACTGAATCATATTTTAATAAGTAAGCTAAGTGATCTACATCTAATAAATCGTTGATTGCTACTACTTCTACATTATCTCTGTTGAAAGATTCTCTAAAAACAATTCTTCCAATTCTTCCGAATCCGTTTATTCCTAATTTTACTTTTGACATTGTATTTAATTTAAATTATATTTATTTTATTTTTTATTTCCAGTAAAGTATATGTGTTCTTCTTTTAGATAGACATGATATCTGAGACACGTAGTAATTCCAAATCAATTTCAGAATTTCCTTTTATTGCTTGTTCTAAAGGGGTTAATGTAATTTTATCACAAAGTAATCCTACCATATAATTAGATTTGCCTTCTAATAAGGACTCAACTGCTTTTACACCTAGTCGACTTGCCAATACTCTATCAAAACAAGATGGCGCGCCACCACGTTGCATGTGACCAAGAACTGAAACACGAACGTCGTATTCTGGGAAATTCGATTCTACATAATCTTTTAATTCAAATACGGTTTTACCTATTTTATCTCCTTCGGCAATAACAACTATACTTGAAGATTTTCCAGCCGCTTTACTTTTTCTCAAAGAATCTAACAAACGTTCCAACCCCAAATCTTCTTCGGGAATTAGAATTTCTTCTGCACCAGCGCCAATTCCTGCATTCAAAGCTATATGTCCCGCATCGCGGCCCATTACTTCAATAAGGAATAATCTATTGTGGGAACTAGCAGTATCTCGAATTTTATCAATTACTTCAACAACTGTATTCAATGCAGTATCATATCCTAAAGTATGACTTGTGCCAAATATGTCATTATCGATTGTTCCAGGGATTCCCATTACAGGAAAATTATATTCTGAGTTAAACAGCAAAGCACCAGTAAATGAACCATCACCTCCTATTACTACTAGCGCTTCTATGCCCGCTTTAACTAAATTTTTATATGCTTTTTCACGACCTTCTGGCGTTTTAAAGTCTAATGAACGTGCCGATTTTAAAATCGTTCCTCCTTTATTAACAATATTATTTACACTTCGTGGTCCCATTTCTTTGAAGTCTCCTTCAATCATTCCTTGATAACCGCGATAGATACCAACGCATCCTATATTATGAAAAGCACATGTTCGTACGACAGATCTAATAGCTGCATTCATTCCTGGAGCATCTCCTCCTGAAGTCAGAACACCTATCTTTTTTATTGTTTTTGACATCTTTTTAAGTATTAATGTGTAAACTTAGCAAACATAGACGATATTTTAGGGTACTTTTCTAAGATTTTAATAATATATTTGCAATTCAAACGTTTTCGTTGATAAGTTTTTTTAAAACCTGAAAAGATACTTTTTATAAATGAAAATAATCGATTTTAATGGCGATTTTTCTAGGAAAATTAAGCGATAAAAAATACAAAAACGCATAGCAAAAAATATTTTTATGCTAATAAATTAATACATTTGATATAAGAAAATAAAGGATACTGTAACTTTTATAAACTAGTAAATTAGAGTAGTTTTACGATTTTAATCTACTTTAAAAGCACTAAGAGATTAGTCGTTTTCTGGTAAAACGGCATCTTGATTTATTTTTGGTTTTACCGTCTTTGGTTTATCGGGTTTCGTAAAGTTGATAAATTCAGGATTCAAATTAGAATCAGAATCATCAATTTTTGTTCCTTTATTTAAATCAGTCAATTTGTTTTTCTTGAATAATTTATCAACTAATTCTCGAAATGTATCAAAATCTACTTCATAAGAAATACCTGCACCTTGCGTATATCCAATTCCTTGTCCTATATAGTTAATATCATTTTCTTTATTAAAAATATGAAAATTGAAAGAGCCATCATCGTTAACTCTATACTTTAAATCAACATCTCCCACAATTGCGGATTCATTTACGCCTCCAAAAGGAACTCCTACTTTTCCATTTATAGTAATTCTTTCATTAACTTTTGAAGAGAAAATTGCTTCAAATCTACCATCCGTTTCTCTTCCCGGTCTGTTGTCGGCAGTGACAACATTAAAGTTCATTTCGAATTTATCATCATTTGTCTGAACAATATTGCCCAGCAATCCTGTTGCGGTCTCGTACAAACTCGAGGAAACTGCCTGTCCTGCTCCATCTGAACTTAAAAAACTACCTGTAGATAATAAATATAAGGCTTGAGTTTGTCGAATATCTTTATCCATTAATTCCGTCTCAAGCTCCGATTTTAAAACGTTGGAAACCGTTGGGAATTCTATGAGAAAATCAGGCTCAGGACTAGTTAAATCACCTCGTACACCAATAACTACATTTACAGGAACTTTTTTATTTACACTTGAGTTTACAAGCAAAATAGCAGGATTTGCAGATGTTTTATATACGGCTTCAAGATTCAATTGCGCACGTAGAGGATCTCCTTCCCAAATTATAGAACCTCCTTTTTTGATACTAAAATTTTTGTCAATAAGTCCACCATATTTAAAATTATAGGTTCCCTCATAAGGCAAGAAATCGCCCCACATATTAAATTTTCCTGAAGTATTAATTTTAAATAGTAAAGTTCCATTTCCCTTCGCTTTCATACCATGACCAGAATTTCGATCTAGGATCACTTCTACTTCAGCGTCAGGTGTAATTTCAAAATCAAATTCTAATTCAAGTCCATTGTACTTTTTAGAATTGTCAACTATTCCATTTTTTAAATTGAATTTTTCTTTTGGTGTTACAAAATGAATAAAAGCATTATCACTAACGCTCTCTGCATTATTAATAGGAATTTTTACGGCTGTACCTTTTTCGGACTTCGCATCTACTTTTATAAACAAATTATCTGCTGGACCTTTTATGGTTGCTGTACCGTCAATAAACGCAGTACCAAAATAGGCTGCATCTTCACTGTCTTTTGTATCTAGAGCAAGTAGTCTTTTGGACTTGATTGTTAAATCAAGTCTCCAATCCGAAAAGTTTTTATGTTCAACAACACCGTTTAAAGTACCGTTCGTTTTATACTTTGTATCGCTTAACCTTGTGTTTCTAAACAAGAATTTCTCATTAGTGAGATCAATAATAGTTTTTTCACCAAGTGCGTAATCAACATTGAGATAAGGTACGCCTAAACCACCTTCGTATACATACAATCGTCCATTAATATCCGGTTTTTTTAAACTACCTCCTATTGTTGTATTTCCAGAAACAAATCCTCTTATATTGGATATCACATTGCCTCCTAAAGCACTCAATGTACTTAAATTAAAACGATCGAATTTCACATTTAAATCAAATACGGTCTCTTTATTTACAATTTCAAAAGTTCCATTTGCATTAAATGATTCAACATCTTTATTTTGAATGGTTGAATATAAAGTGAATTTTCTAAAGTTCTCATCACCTTTTATATCAAAATTTAAAACTCCCAAATCATTGTCGTTTACTTTTAAACCATCAATAACGATTGAAGCTGTAGGTTCGTATATCAAATTGTTTTGTTTATAATGCACCTCGCCATTTATGTTACCGAAAAGTGCAAAACTGCTGCTAGCAGCGGTCAACTTATTTAAATTTACATTCTCAAACGTAAGATTCAAATCCTTGTAGTTCTTTCCTTTTAACTCTCCTTTGAGAGCAATTTTTTGATTATCATTAGACAGAACAATATCATCAAACTTAAAACCTTTTAATTCTTTGTCAAAAACAATCCTGTTATTTGGTAAATCACCTTCGTTCAAATACCAAATATAATCTTTTAGCTTAATCTCCGATTTACTAAAACCTACTACATTATTTTTCTCCTTATCGATTGTGTGGTATAGATCTAAATTAAAATAATCTTCACCTTTTGTACCTCCTTTAAACTCTGTACGGAAGAATAAAGTGTCTTTTGAGGTTACATTAATCAAACTAAAATCTCTAACTTTATAAATCCCAGTATTAATACTATCAATACTTATGTATGCATTGTATAATGGGTTTTTATTATCAATCTTTATATCAATATTGTCAAATTTATTTTCTAGAGCAGAAATTTTTGGAGAATTAAAATTAAATTTAAACTCTTTATTGTCTGAGTTTATATTTCCTTTTACAGTTGTATTCTCGCTAATTAGAATATCTGGAAAAAATATTTCTACTATTTTATCATAAATAGTAAAATTAAATTTTAAAAATTGTCCTTTATCTACTTTTAAAGGTTTATAGTTAGTATAAAGACTTCCTAAAGAATTCGTTACAAGATTTTGCAATTGTTTAAATTTATACTTTCCAACAATTTCACCATCTGCAATATCGGGAGAATGTACCTTAATGGTTCGGACTCTTCTGTCATCAAAACTAGAACTTAAGTTAAAATCGTTAAAAAGGTAAGTGTCTTTAGAATTCACATAAATTGCCTGGTTTATAGCTACATTTCCCTGCATATTATCAATAGAGTTCCCTTGAACTTGTACCAAAACCTTTCCTTTAAAAACTGATAAAGTATCTTTTACAAAATGCATTTGATGCAAATCTGCTTTTACGACATCTATTTTAAAATCTAGTTTTGTTTCCTTATCAGTTAAATCGACTAATCCATCAAAAGTCATTTTTAGATTTGGATCATTTACAATAATACTACCTTTATATAATGGGAGTTTAAAATTTCCATTTACAAGAACATTTTTATAGTTATAGTTATTATAATCAATCTTAGAAACAATTCCCTTTACGCCAGTATTTAGATATTTTTGTGAAAATCCTTTTCCATCAATATCTAAATTCAGACTTACTTTAGACAATTCCTTATTATCAAGAAGAGTACCAATATCGAAATCATCTAAAACGACATAACCTATATACGAAGCCTTATCGCTTAAGTTCATGTCGTTCATCTTGAAATTAGTTTTCACATGCCCCAAAGCAGTATTCATTGCAAGATTTGCTTTAATTGAGGTGGTGGTAATTTGTGAATTTCCGACAATAGAAAAATTACCTAATTTCTTTAAAATTATTGGTATTTTACTTTCTAATATATTTGGCAAGATTGCTACAACATCATCGTAACTTGAAGACAGTTGATCAAACTTTCCATTCATATAGAATTTCTGATCTTTGTTTCCTAAAAGGTTTTTAAAGTTTATAAAACCTCTTAATTGTGTATTTCTTGAATCTCTTAATCTTAAATTTAATAATTTTAGATTATTCAAAGTTCCTGTAATATCGGTCTTAATTTTAAAATGTTGATTTTTACCTAATTCATTATAAAAAAAGCGAATATCATTAGAAGCCAAATTAGCCGACTTTAATTTTATATCAAATTCTACATTATTTGCAAAATCGGAAAAATCACTAATTTCATAATTTAAATAGACGTATCCTTTTAATTTAGAATTTTTGGTTTTTAACTCCAAATCTTCCATTTTCATGTGTTGCTTTGTAAAACTATAATTCCCCTTTAAATTTTCAACATACAATCCTCTGTGATCCAAAAAAGACATCTTTTGAATATTGGCGTAAACTTCTGGTCCAAAAACTTTAAAATCATTAACCGATATATTTAGTCTCGTGAAATCGACATCTTTTGGATTTTCTCTATTTTCATCCGATAAAACAAAGCGACCATCCGTGATATCTAACTTTACAGCTTTTAGTAAAAAATGCTTTTTAGAAGGAGGACTGTCTGAATGAAATGCTTCAATGAAATAGTCAAGATTAGTTCGTTTTTCTTTTTTATAGGTTTTTAAATTAAACAGTAATCCGTCAAGTCTTATATCATCGAAAATTAAATCTCCATCGAGCAACTGCTTAGCACCCAAAATAGTTGTCTTAATTCTTTTAGAATAGATTAGTACTTTTTTATGATGGTCTAAAATTAAAACATTTTTTAATTTCACACCGCCAAAAAGACTGACTTCTACTTCCTCAATAGCAATATTTACACCAAAATCTTTATTGATACTTTGCGTAAAATAATGAGCAATCTTAGTTTGTACAAAGGGTAATGTTAACGCTATAAAGAGAACTAATACAAATATAATTAGTGTAAGAAGAGAACGAAATGCTATTTTTTTTACTTTTTTGATGCTAGTTGTTTTTTAAATTTTCCTAAAATTATATATTGATAAGGAAATCATGAGGCCTTAAATAAAAAATCTTTAATTTTGGCACCGATGTAAAATTAATATTTTTATCGCAATTCATCAAATATAGTTCAAAATATGTCCCTTTTTATGCAAAATTCCGATGTTTTTATTCTTGCTATCGAAAGTTCCTGCGATGATACTGCTGCAGCCGTTTTACAGAACAGTAAAGTTTTGTCTAATATTGTTGCAAATCAGCTAATTCATAATCAGTACGGAGGAGTTGTACCGGAACTTGCTTCTCGTGCGCACCAACAAAATATTGTACCCGTAATAGCTGCTGCACTAAAAAAAGCAGGTGTAACAAAAGAACAATTATCTGCGATCGCTTTTACACAAGGACCTGGCTTAATGGGATCTCTTCTGGTTGGAAGTTCCTTTGCAAAATCCTTAGCTTTAGCATTACAAATTCCTTTAATTGCTGTAAATCACATGCATGCGCATATTTTAGCACATTTCATAGATGAAGAAGGATTTGACAAACCAACTTTCCCTTTTCTAGCACTAACGATAAGTGGCGGACATACTCAGATCGTCCAAGTAAACAACTTTTTTGATTTAAAAATCATTGGGGAAACCACAGATGACGCCGTGGGGGAAGCATTTGACAAAAGTGCAAAAATACTAGGCCTACCCTACCCTGGCGGTCCTCTGATAGACAAATATGCTCAACTTGGTAATCCAAAAGCGTTTGCGTTTACAAAACCAAAAGTGCCTGGACTTGACTTTAGTTTTTCTGGATTGAAAACTGCAATTTTGTATTTTATTCAAAAGAAAAAAATAGAAAACACCAATTTTGTGCAAGAGAATTTGAATGACATTTGTGCTTCTATACAACATACGATTATTGAAATTTTAATGGACAAGTTAAAAATCGCTGTTGCAACAACTGGAATCAAGCAAATCGCAATTGGTGGAGGAGTCTCAGCTAATTCTGGGATTAGAACCACATTAAAGGAAACAGAAGCTAAATATGGATGGAAAACTTTTATTCCTAAATTTGAATACACAACCGATAATGCTGCAATGATTGGAATTGTAGGTTATCAAAAGTTTTTATCTAAAAAATTCGAAACAGCCGCAGTTGTTTCAAAAGCAAGAATACAATTTTAAATTATGCAATTATTTTATAACCCAGATATTACAGAAAGTACAAAATCTTTTTCTTTTGATAAAGAAGAAAGTAAACATATCATTAAAGTTTTACGAAAAAAAGACACTGATATTTTATTTGTAACAAATGGTTTAGGTCTTTTATTTAAAACAGAAATTACGTTAGCCTCTGATAGTAAATGTACGGTGGAAATTATTTCGATTGAAAAATCTGAAATCCCAAAATACAAATTACATTTAGCCGTAGCCCCAACAAAAATGAATGATCGTTATGAATGGTTACTGGAAAAAGCCACAGAAATTGGTGTCTCTGAAATTACTCCAATTATCTGCGATCGTTCTGAAAGGAAGGTGATAAATAAAGAACGATTTGAAAAAATTATATTGACAGCGATGAAACAATCGAATGTTTTATTTCTTCCAAAACTTAATGATGCTATCTCTTTTAAAGAATTTATAAAACTAAATGTGGAAGGTTTACAATTGATCGCGCATTGTGAAGAAATGGACAAAAAATCATTAAAATCAATTTTAAAGACTAATGAAAATTGTACGATTTTAATTGGCCCCGAAGGTGATTTTTCTACAAAAGAGATTGACTTAGCAATAGAGAATAAGTTCATTCCTGTTTCTTTAGGAAATACCAGACTACGTACGGAAACCGCTGCAATTGTAGCGTGTCATAGTGTTGCTTTTGTTAATGAAGTATAGAAATACTATACAATAGATTTTATAACGAAATGAAAAAAATATATTTCTTTTTACTGTTGATATCTTTTGCCAGCTTTTCGCAGGAAATTGCGCTTGTGAAATACAGTGGCGGAGGCGATTGGTATGCAAATCCCACATCCTTGCCAAATTTAATTAAATTTTGTAATGCTACTATCAATACAAAAATTAAATTAAAACCTAGAACTGTAGAACCTAATAGTCCTGAGTTACTATCGTATCCTTTTGTACACATGACAGGTCACGGAAATGTCGTCTTTAGCGATTCTGATGTAAATAATCTGCGAAATTATTTGCTCGGAGGCGGCTTTCTACATATTGATGATAATTATGGTATGAATCAATATATTAGAAAAGAAATAATTAAAATATTTCCAAACACCTCGTTAGTTGAAATTCCTTCTACGCATGAAATTTTTCAAAAGCCTTTCCCATTCCCAAATGGATTACCCAAAATTCATGAGCATGACGGAAAAAGGCCCCAAGCCTTTGGAATATTTATAAACAAGAAATTAGTTCTACTATACACCTACGAATGTGATTTGGGAGACGGCTGGGAAGATCCAGAAGTCAATAATGATCCAATTGCCGTTCGTGAAAAAGCATTGAAAATGGGTGCTAATATTATCAATTACGTGTTTACTAATTGAATTCCTTTTTTCAAAAATAAGTCAGAAAAGTCTTTTCTGTAAACAAAACAGAATAAAAAATTTGAATTTAACAAGTATATTATTGTGAAAAAAAATTATTTTATTCTAAATTTCGTAATTTATTTATATTTTAACAGTATTTAAACTACGTATAATTACTCAAATTGTTGTATGTAAGCCCAATAAAATCAATATTTCTTATCTTTTCGATCAATTACAAGCGAAATTAAATGAATTCTTTAATTTATTTGTTATAAAATTGTAATTCTATTAATCAAACAAACTTTTTTATAACAAATTAGTAAAAACTATGAAAAAATTATTTTTATCAGCATTGACTTTAACAATGCTATTTGCTTGCCAAAATGACGAGAATGAAACTTTAGAAACTGCAAAAGTAAGTGCAATTGTTGAGCGCAAATGCGCGACACAAGATGTTTTAGAAGCACAACTATTGGCTGATCCTACATTAGCTATTAGAATGAATGAAATTGAAGCTTTCACTGAAAATGCTTTATTGACAAAACGTTTAGTAAATGGAAAAATTGAAATCCCAGTTGTAGTCAACGTTTTATACAGAACTTCTGCCGAAAATATCTCCTCTTCTCAAATTCAATCTCAAATTGATGTATTGAATAAAGATTTTAATGGGGCGAATTCAGATTTTAATTCTGTTCCTGCTTTGTTTGCTGGTAAGAAAGCAAACGTTGGAATTACGTTCGTATTAGATCAAATCATACGAAAAGCAACTACAAAGTCGTCATGGGGAACTAATGACGCCATGAAAAAGACAAGTTCTGGAGGTATAGCTCCTACTTCAGCAACTACCAAACTTAATTTATGGGTTTGCACAATTGGTGGTGGAATATTAGGATATGCGCAGTTTCCAGGAGGATCTTCTTCTACGGATGGTGTGGCAATTGATTCAAAATATTTTGGACTATCTGGTTCTGCAAATGCACCGTATAATTTAGGAAGAACGGCAACTCATGAAGTAGGTCACTGGATGAATTTACGTCATATTTGGGGAGATGCTAATTGTGGTAGTGATCTAGTTTCTGACACTCCTACCCATAATGACGCTAATTACGGTTTTCCAGCTTACCCACATTATAGTACTTGCTCTGGAAATCCAGTAGAAATGACTATGAATTATATGGATTACACAAATGATGGAGGAATGTACATGTTTTCTAATGGTCAAAAAAGTAGAATGTCTGCTATATTTCTTTCAGGTGGTTCTAGATCATCATTTAGAAACTAATTCTTATTTTAGATATTAAAAAAAGCCGTCTCAATATTTGAGACGGCTTTTTTATGCTCTATTTTTACTATCTTCCCATTTAAATATTATACTAATTTTCAAATATTTATTCTTTAAACAAAAACATGATAACCACTTTTAACTCAAGTATTTTTCATAATATATTACTTATCCTAATGTAAAAATTGTCTAATGGTCAATTGTTTATATTTTAATCGTATCCAAATAAAAATACTAGTTATAAAAAATTCATCTCAAAATTAGTATTCCGACCGCTTCTTTTTTATTTTTGCACGCCTTACAAAAAGTAACTCTTACGTAATACTTAATTTAGTTCTTAAATATAAACAGGAATGACAACACAACAATTAATAGATCAGATAAGAATAAAAAAATCATTTCTATGTGTAGGTTTAGACGCTGATTTAAATAAAATTCCACAACATTTATTAGACTTAGAAGATCCTATTTTTGAATTTAACAAAGCTATAATTGATGCTACACATGACTTGGCCGTTTCTTATAAACCAAATATTGCGTTCTTCGAAGCGTATGGAATAAAAGGTTGGATTTCTTTAGAAAAAACCATAAAGTACATCAACGAAAGACATCCGGAAATTTTTACAATTGCTGATGCAAAACGTGGCGATATAGGCAATACTTCTTCCATGTATGCCAAAGCCTTTTTCGAGGATTTAGCTTTTGACAGTGTAACTGTTGCTCCTTATATGGGCAGAGATTCGATTGAGCCTTTTTTAGCTTTCCAGAATAAGCATGCCATCATGTTAGCGTTAACGTCGAACGAAGGTGCTTTTGATTTCCAGACCTTGCAAGTAGATGGCAAAGAATTATACAAGCACGTATTAGAAACATCAAAAACATGGAAAAATTCTGAGAAACTCATGTATGTTGTTGGTGCAACCAAAGCGGAATATTTTACTGAAATTCGTCAAATAGTTCCAGATAGTTTCTTGCTTGTTCCTGGTGTTGGTGCCCAAGGCGGTAGTCTTCAAGAAGTATGCAAATACGGAATGAACGATAACATTGGACTACTAATTAACTCATCGCGTGCTATTATCTATGCTTCAAACGACACTGATTTTGCAGACGCTGCGAGAAAAGAAGCTTTAAAAATACAAAAGGAGATGGAAACCATAATAAATTTAAAAATAAATTTTTAAAAAATAAAATTTTTTAGATTTTTGAGTTTTCTCAGATTAAAATTTAAGTAAAAATGAAACTATTTATAGACCAAGTTGGTACTACCCATAAGTTCAAAACCACGCCACAGCGTATTATCTCTCTTGTGCCGTCGCAGTCGGAATTGCTACATGACTTAGGTTTGGAGAATTTTATAGTAGGAATCACTAAATTTTGTATACACCCTAACCATCTTAAAGCTACTAAAGGTATTGTGGGTGGGACTAAGAAAGTAGATTACGAAAAAATTCGCTTGCTCCTACCCGATATTATCATTTGTAACAAAGAGGAAAATACTAAAGAAATTGTAGAACAATTGTCTAAAATTTGTCCTGTATGGGTAACTAATATCTTTACAATTGATGATAATTTTCAAATGATAAACGATTTTGGGGAACTTTTCGATAAAAGAAATGAAGCCCAAATATTAACTAGCAAAATAACTTTTGCCCTGAACGATTTTAATAACTTCATTAAAGACGTCCCTTTTAAAAATGTAGCATACTTTATTTGGAAAACTCCTTACATGGTCGCAGGTTCAGATACTTTCATAAATGAATTATTAAAGTTGAATCACTTTCAAAATGCATACGAATGGCAAGATCGTTATCCTGAGATTAATCTCGATAGGATGGAACAAGACGGTAAGATTGACTTGCTTTTACTCTCCTCAGAACCGTATCCATTTCAGGCAGATGATGGTTTAGATCTAATAATTCACACAAAAAATGCAAAGGTAGTTTTGGTCGACGGGGAAATGTTTTCTTGGTACGGAAGTAGGCTAATTAAAGCATTCGAGTATTTTAAAATATTGCATAAAATTATTTAAAGCACAGACTATTTACTTACGTTATTTTTTACGATTTTTCAAAGTAGCGGCTTTCTTTTCTGTTAAAATTGGATATTAGATTTAAATTGATATTTTTACAGAAAAAATACGTGATCAACTATACCTTATATACAAACGAGAATAGCAATCAATGGGTAACTTTTGTGCATGGTGCTGGTGGAAGTTCGTCGATTTGGTTCAAACAAATTAGAGATTTTAAGAAGGAATATAATGTTTTACTGTTGGACTTAAGAGGACACGGTGAATCAAAAACGACTTTAAAGACTGCTTTCAAGCAAAAATATACTTTCTCTGCACTAGCAAATGATATACTTGAAGTTCTAGATCATCTTAAAATCCAAAAGTCGCACTTTGTAGGTATATCTTTGGGTACAATTCTTATTCGACAGTTGGCCGAAATGTATCCAGAGCGTGTGCAAAGTATGATACTAGGAGGTGCAATTCTAAAAATGAATTTTAGATCGCAAATATTAATGCGTTTAGGAAATACCTTTAAATATGTTTTACCTTATTTAGTACTATATAAATTCTTTGCATTTGTGATTATGCCTAAAAAAAGCCACAAACAATCGCGTTCGCTTTTTATAAATGAAGCAAAAAAACTGTACCAAAAAGAGTTCATAAAATGGTTTAAACTTACCGCTGAAATAAACCCTGTACTAAAATGGTTTCGTCAGGTAGAGTTAAATATTCCCACACTTTATGTTATGGGAGAAGAAGACTATATGTTCTTGCCCTCCGTTCGTAAAGTGGTTGAAAGTCATTACAAATCTTCAAAATTATTCGTTATCGAAAAATGCGGACATGTCGTAAATGTCGAGCAGCCAAATGTATTCAATAACACCGTATTGTCTTTTATAAATACAGCACAATAAAAAAATGCCTGCACCATATAGATGCAGGCAATTTTATAACTAACCAAAACCAAAATAATAAATAACCAGTTTATTACTCTACAAAGATCAGTATAATGTCACTGTCTTGTTGTTAAGGAATTGTTATTAGTTAATCGCAAATAGTTAAGATTTGAAGTTGCAATTTAACATATCAAAAATCAGTCTTTTACAAACAAAATAACTACTTGATTTTCAATTATTTGAAACACTCCTACTATTAATAGAAATAGTTATTTATTTTAAATAAATTACTTTTTATCTTGTAAAGCAAAAACCTTTTTCAACACATCTGATGTTCTCGAATTCAAATTGGTTCTTATACTTATTTCTTCAACCGTAATCATTTTAAAAACACCTTCTAAAGCTTTGTTAGTAATATAATCTGTTATATCTGGATTTACCTTCGACACAAAAGGAATAGCATTATATTGTTTAATGATAGAATTCCAAATAACGTCGGCTCCCAATTTTCCAATAGATTGTTGTACCACAGGACTAAATTTCGAGTACAAAGCTGTTGTAGTAGTATTCTGTAAATAAACTGTGGCAGCATTATCTTTTCCCATCAAAATACCTTTTGCATCGGTAATTGTAATATTTTTAATGGAGGTCACAAATATCGGAGTAGCTTCTTTCACAGCATCTTCGGCCGCACGATTTAAAGCTAATATCCCTTCATCAGCCAATTTTGACATTCCCATTTTTCGTAGCGTTTTGTCTACTTTGGCTAGTTCTTCCGGCATTAAAATTTTTACGGCTTCATTTCTATAAAATCCATCAGCTGCTGTTAATTTCGAAACTTGATCGGTTACACCTTTATTAAGTGCTTCTCGTAATCCAGCTGCAATGTCTATACCACCGCCTGTTGTTGCAATTGTGGTAATTTTTTCTGTAGTTTTTTTAAGTACATCCTTGAATTGTGCAGTACAAATTGCAGGTAGGATTAAGATAAGGATTAGGGCTTTTTTCATCTTTTTTTATTTGAGCTCTAGGCTTGTAGCTTACAGCAAATTAATATTATATAACAAACTTTCTTCTTGTAGAGGGAATTCTATTTTGAACATGCTTATTATCTAGTAAATACCGTGCCAGAAAAATAATCTCTACGAAAAAACAATGGTTTTATTATTGTAAACCATCGTTTTTCGCTCGGCATGGAGTTTAATGGCTCTCGCAAGTACCATACGTTCCAAATCTCTCCCTTTCATAATAAAGTCATCTATTGAGTGAGTATGGGTAACTCGTGTAATATTTTGTTCGATAATTGGACCTTCATCTAATTCTTCTGTGACATAATGACTTGTAGAACCTATAATTTTTACCCCACGTTTAAATGCTGAATGATACGGTTTGGCTCCGGGAAATGCTGGCAGGAACGAATGATGAATATTTATGATTTTGTTTCTATAAAGGCTAATCAATTTTGGTGTTATGATTTGCATATATCGAGCCAAAACAATAAAGTCAATGTTGAATTTTTTCAATAGTTCCATCTGCCTTTCTTCACCTTCTTCTCTGTTCTCTTTTGTAAAAGGAACATGAAAAAATGGTATGTCAAAGCGCTCTGCTACTGGTTTTAAATCGTTATGATTGCTAATAATTAGTGGGATTTCTATGGGTAATTCTCCCGCAGCATATCGCCCTAAAATATCATATAAGCAATGATCATATTTGGAAATAAACAAAGCCATTTTTGTTTTTTGATCTTGAAGATACATTGCCCACGTCATATTAAATGGAGTTGCAAGATTTTCTTTAAATTGAATTTTTATACTATCAAAGTTCCATTCTATTTTACTAAATTCGCATTCTAAGCGCATAAAAAACACATTATCATCAGCGTCAACATGTTGGTCTAAGTAAATAATATTTCCATTAATCGCCGCTATATAGTTGGTTACAGAGGCTATAATTGTTTTTTTATCTTCACAATGGATAAGTATCGTTATTCTTTGCATTTTAAGGTTGCTTTTTGTTGATTGGTTTGATGATTACTTGAGGTCTTGTATTGCAAAAACCTTTTGCAATAGTAATGATGTTCGGGAATTTAGAGTAGTTCTAATGTTTTTTTCTTCAACTGCAATCATTTTAAAGACACCATTCATGGCTTGCGTGGTGACATAATCCGTAAGATCTGGATTTACTTTATTTACAAGAGGAATACTATTATATCTCGTGATAATATCATACCATACTTTATCGGCTCCAACTTTCGTAAATGAATTTTTAATAACGGGATTAAACTTTGTATATAATGCTGTTGAGGAGCTGTTTTGCAAATAAGTTGTTGCGGCACTTTGATTACCCAATAATATCGACTTAGCATCCATAAAACTCATATTTTTAATAGCATTTACAAATATTGGCGTGGACTCCTTAACTGCATCTTCTGCTGCGCGGTTTAAGACTTTCAGTCCCTGATCAGCCAATGAGCTCAATCCCAATTTTCTTAATCCAGAATCAACTTTTCTTAATTCTTCTGGTAATAAAATTTTCACTACTTCATTTCTATAAAATCCATCCGTTGCAGTAAGTTTTGTTACTTGTTTAGAAATTCCATTGTTCAGTGCTTCTTTCAGTCCAGCAGCAATATCTAAGCCTGCTGTTCCTTGATTTTGTGGTAGCTGATTCATAACTTGTTGCATTTCCGCACAACTTGAAAGACATAGTATCGTTATTATCATTAAAATTTTTTTCATCAGAGTTAAATTAGCTAAAGTTATAAATGATTATTTTTATTGGTAAAAATAGGTTACTTCGAAAACAAAGCCCTACTTTTTTATTTTTTCATTGCCAAATAATCAAATTAGACCATTTAATACTTTTATTACTGCTCATATTTAGCTAATTAACAAAATTCTTTTTTATTTATTAACAACGACAACTAATACTCTTATATTTTTAATATAAAAATGTAAATTGCAGTCCTAAATTATCATATTCATAAAATGGAACAGCAAAAACCTTATATACCTGTCAATAAAGTAAGAATAGTAACTGCAGCATCACTTTTTGATGGACATGATGCGGCCATCAACATCATGAGAAGAATTATTCAGTCCACAGGAGTTGAAGTAATTCACTTGGGACATGATAGAAGTGTCGAAGAAGTAGTAAATACTGCCATTCAAGAAGACGCAAATGCAATTGCCATGACATCCTACCAAGGCGGTCATAATGAATACTTTAAATACATGTATGACTTGCTTAAAGAAAAAGGAGCTGAACATATCAAAATATTTGGTGGTGGTGGTGGTGTAATTCTCCCGTCAGAAATAGCCGAATTACAAGACTACGGAATTACAAGAATATATGCGCCAGACGATGGTCGTGCGATGGGATTACAAGGAATGATCAATGATTTGGTCGAGCGTTCTGATTTTCCTATCGGAGACAAACTAACAAACGAACTCGATCTAATTGAGAATAAAACACCAACCGCAATTGCACGTTTAATTTCGGCAGCCGAGAATTTTCCAGAAATAGCAAAACCCTATTTCGATAAAATTCATAAAAAAAATGAAACCTCAAAAATACCTGTTCTTGGAATAACAGGAACAGGTGGCTCCGGAAAATCATCTTTAGTAGATGAATTAGTACGTCGTTTTTTAATTGATTTCCCTGAAAAAACAATCGGACTAATCTCTGTAGATCCCTCCAAAAGAAAAACAGGAGGCGCGTTACTTGGAGATCGTATTCGTATGAATGCGATTAACAGTCCTAGAGTTTATATGCGTTCTTTAGCAACACGTCAATCTAATTTAGCCTTGTCAAAATACGTAGCCGAAGCCATTCAGGTTCTAAAAGCAGCAAAATATGACATTATAATCCTTGAAACTTCAGGTATTGGTCAATCGGATACAGAGATCATGGACCATTCGGATGTTTCATTATACGTAATGACTCCAGAATTTGGAGCAGCAACCCAGTTGGAAAAGATCGACATGCTTGATTTTGCCGATTTAGTAGCTCTAAATAAATTTGACAAACGCGGCGCATTAGACGCCATTCGCGATGTAAAAAAGCAATACCAGCGCAATCACAATCTGTGGGATGTCAATCCTGACGAAATGCCAGTTTATGGAACTATTGCCTCTCAATTCAACGATCCAGGAATGAATACGCTTTATAAAGCCATTATGGACAAAATCCTAGAGAAAACCGATTCGGATTTGAAATCGACTTTCAAAATCACACGTGAAATGAGTGAGAAGATCTATGTTATTCCACCACATAGAACACGCTATTTATCTGAGATTGCCGAAAACAATAGAAAATACGATGCTACCGCTTTGAGTCAAGAGCAAGTGGCACAAAAATTATATGGAATCTACAAAACATTAGAAACTGTTTCGGGAAAAGTTCCTGTAATTACAAAAGCGGGAATCGATGAAGATTTAATTTTATCAACTGCTTTAGAATTAGAAAAATCTGGAGTTGCGGATACAAAAATATTTTTAAATCTTTTGCTAAATCAATTCGATAAAGTAAAAATGGATTTGGATCCTTACAATTGGGAAATGATCCTAAATTGGAACGAAAAAGTAGAAAAATATAAAAATCCAGTATACACTTTTAAAGTTCGTGATAGAGAAATTAAGATGGCGACACATACAGAATCGCTCTCTCATTCTCAAATTCCAAAAATTGCTTTACCTAAATACCAAGCTTGGGGAGATATTTTGCGTTGGTGTTTACAGGAAAATGTTCCTGGAGAATTTCCGTTTACTGCTGGATTATATCCTTTTAAACGAGAAGGAGAAGATCCATCACGTATGTTTGCCGGTGAAGGAGGACCAGAAAGAACCAACAAACGTTTTCATTATGTAAGCGCAGGATTACCTGCTAAAAGGCTTTCAACTGCTTTTGACAGTGTAACTTTGTACGGAAATGATCCACACATTCGTCCTGATATTTACGGAAAAATCGGAAATGCAGGAGTTTCTATCTGCTGTCTGGACGATGCCAAAAAATTATATTCTGGTTTTGATTTAGTTCATGCAATGACTTCGGTGAGTATGACAATCAACGGACCAGCACCAATGTTGCTTGGCTTTTTTATGAATGCTGCTATTGATCAACAATGTGAATATTACATAAAAGAGAATAATCTAGAACAGGAAGTTACTGATAAAATTAATAAAATTTATAAGAAAAAAGGAGTTGAGCGTCCACATTATCAAGGCGATTTACCCGAAGGAAATAATGGATTAGGTTTGATGCTTTTAGGGGTAACTGGAGATCTGGTTTTACCTTTAGAGGTTTATAATGCTATCAAAGCCAGAACACTTTCGCAAGTTCGTGGAACCGTTCAAGCTGATATTTTAAAAGAAGATCAAGCTCAGAATACCTGTATTTTCTCAACTGAATTTGCATTGCGGTTGATGGGTGACGTTCAAGAATACTTTATAGCAAAAAACGTTAGAAACTTCTATTCGGTTTCTATTTCTGGCTATCATATTGCCGAAGCAGGTGCGAATCCTATCACGCAGTTGGCTTTTACACTTTCTAATGGTTTTACATACGTAGAATATTACTTGAGCCGCGGGATGGATATTAACGATTTCGGTCCTAATTTATCGTTCTTTTTCTCGAATGGTGTCGATCCAGAATATGCGGTTATTGGCCGTGTGGCTAGAAAAATATGGTCGAAAGCCATGAAAAACAAATACGGAGCAAACGAAAGAGCTCAAATGCTGAAATATCACATTCAAACATCTGGACGTTCACTTCATGCTCAGGAAATTGATTTCAATGATATTCGAACTACTTTACAGGCGTTATATGCAATTTATGACAACTGTAACTCGTTGCACACAAATGCGTATGACGAAGCAATAACAACTCCTACAGAAGAATCTGTGCGAAGAGCAATGGCGATTCAGTTAATTATCAATAAAGAATTAGGTTTAGCCAAAAACGAAAATCCAATTCAGGGTGCTTTTATAATTGAGGAACTAACAGACCTTGTTGAAGCTGCAGTTTTGTTAGAATTTGACCGTATTACGGAACGTGGCGGTGTTCTTGGCGCAATGGAAACCATGTACCAACGTTCTAAAATTCAGGAAGAAAGCTTGTATTACGAAACGTTGAAACATACTGGAGAATTCCCAATTATTGGTGTGAATACTTTTTTGAGTTCCAAAGGTTCTCCAACAGTGATTCCAGCCGAAGTAATTCGCGCCACCGAAGAAGAAAAACAATATCAAATTACGATGTTGAACCATCTGCATCAGTCCAATCAAGATTTGGTAAGCGAGCATTTAAATACTTTGCAGGAAGCAGCTATTAAAAACGAAAACTTATTCGAACATTTAATGGAAGCAACAAAAGTATGTTCTTTGGGCCAAATCACAGAAGCTTTATTTGAAGTTGGAGGTCAGTACAGACGAAATATGTAGCTTTAAAATATAAAATTATTTGTAAAACAGCTCAAGAGATTGAGCTGTTTTTTATTATATCTCGTCATCGCAAAAATGTTTTTTAACTTTACTCCTAATAGTTCATAACACCATTTTTGTTAAATTAATCTAAATCTTTTGTGCTAAAAATAAAGGTAAATTAGTTTTTAACTAGTTTTGCTATATGAAAATTAGTCGCAAAAATAGTATTTATAGTATTATACTCTTTATGAGTATGTTACTATGTTTTGACACTTATTTTCAAGAAAGTGACACTAATTCTTTAATTGAATTAAGCTCTGAAAACAATCTTACGGCTGATAGTCTTGATGCTGATTTAGACGTAAATGAAGAATACCAAGCTATTTCTGCAACTTCGTTTTTAGCTGTGGTGAAAGGAATTACAGTTCACAACCATCTTCATTTCATCAATCGACCTTCCAGTCCCTTCTTCTCTATTTGGCAACCGCCAAAGCTTAGTTAATTCGAGTAATTTATTGTTCAATATTTGAAAACTTTTCAATTACTAATAGTGCATTCCAATTCTGTACTATAGAAATATTGTGTTTAATAATCAAATATGCCTATAGGCATTGAACAGTTAATTAATACTACTTCTCAGAAAAAATAGCTGCTTAATTGTTGCAATCATTGTGATAGTTATTATTATGCATTTTTTCCAAACTTCAAGAAAATAACGGTCAAATAATTATCAATGGTGTTTAAAGAAATAAGGCTCAACATTATTTCCATGCATTTTTGATTTTTGAAACAGCACTGACGAATGGCTTATCGCAATTATGATTTTGGTAATAAAAAAGTTTTAAATTATATTTTGTAGAGGCTAATTTTTATTACAATAGTAGAACTAAAATTAAAAATAAAATTATGAATCACATGGGAATCAAAAGGTTGTCAGTCATTAATAGATATTATAAGATAACAAATTTTTATACTTTTCTAAAAAGCACTGCAATAAGGGGATGCATTGCAACTGTAATTTTTGTGGCAATATTACTCGCGTTAGAATACTTTTTGTTGGATTTTAATTTCCTGCTAAATAATCTAGTAGCTACCTATTCACCAGATATAATTTTTTCTTTTTTTCTGTTATCAGAAACGGTGTTGGGATTGGTACCACCTGAAATATTTATCGCTTGGGCATCAAAATCCAGTTCACCATGGCTATTCCTTTTTACATTAGCAACTATGTCCTATATAGGAGGTATAATCGCTTACTTCATTGGCAATCGCTTGTTTTTGATCCCAGCAGTTAAGAATCATATTGAAAATAAAATAGCACTTCACATCAACAATTTACGAAAGTGGGGTGGATTATTTGTTTTCATTGGCGCGATGTTACCGTTACCACATTCCATAGTTAGTTTGGCCTGCGGATTAATTAAGTACAATTTCAAACACTATTTACTATGGGCGTTATTTAGATACTTGCGATTTGTTCTTTATGCATTGGTCATTTTTCAAATTTTTTAAAATTTTTTGGCAGTTTTTATAAAAACTTTCTTATAACTGATTTTTTTTCAAATTATTAATAAAAAAATATATGGTAGTAGATAGTTGGGTCTGGATGGGTTTTTTAGTATTCATCTTAGCAATGTTAGCATTAGATTTAGGTGTTTTTCATCGTAAATCTCACGAGGTTAAAATTAAAGAAGCTCTTATTTGGAGCGCTGTTTGGATAGGACTTGCCTTAGTATTTAACTATGGAATTTATGTCTTTATGGGTGAGGAGAAAGCAATTGAATTTTTAACTGGCTATGTTTTAGAAAAGTCATTGAGCATTGATAATCTGTTTGTATTTATAATGCTTTTCACTTATTTTAATGTGGATACAAAGTACCAACACAAAGTACTTTTTTGGGGAATTATAGGTGCCTTAGTAATGCGTGCAATTTTTATATTTGCGGGTGTTGCACTTATCAATAAGTTTCATTGGATTATATACGTTTTTGGTGCTCTATTAATTTTTACTGGTATCAAAATGATTTTTCAAAAAGAAGAACATATTGAACCTGATAAAAATCCTTTAGTACGATTGTTTAAAAAATTCTTTCCTGTTACAGAGGAAAGGCATGGTGGCAAATTTTTTGTAAAACTGAATGGTAAAACTTTTGCAACACCTTTATTCGTAGTACTTCTCATTGTAGAGTTTACTGACTTAATTTTTGCTGTCGATTCAATTCCTGCAATTCTTTCGATAACTGATGACACATTTATCATATTCACTTCTAATGTTTTTGCAATATTAGGTTTAAGAGCTTTGTATTTTGCTTTGGCAGGAATAACCAAATACTTTCACTACTTAAAATATGGGCTATCTGCGATATTAGTCTTTGTAGGTGTAAAAATGACAATTGTTGATTTATATAAAATTCCAATTGTTTATTCTTTATTAGTAATAATGGGAATTTTACTTATTTCCGTTATTCTTTCTCTTGTTTTTCCAAAAAATAAAAATTTAACAAATACTTAAAAATTAAATGCTATGAATTGTCCAAATTGTAAAGTTGCGCTAGTTATGTCAGATCGACAAGGAATTGAAATTGATTATTGCCCTGATTGCCGGGGTATATGGCTCGATAGAGGCGAACTTGATAAAATAATAGAACGCTCAGTAAATGAACCTCAAAACAATTATCAATCCAACCCCCAATCTTTTGGAAGTCAGCCTCACTCAGGAAACTACAGGGAACAAAAGAAAAAGCATTGGTTAAATGATTTGTTTGATTAAACCAAATTGGTTGTCTTCTAGAGGCTGTCTGAAAAATAATTTTCGGACAGCCTTTTTTTAACCTTTAAATCTAATGATATTGCTTTGCATTCCTATCTCTATTGAATTTAGAATAATAAGATTTGTATATTTACACTTCTTACTAATTTTAAAACAATGAAAAAACTCATTATATTTCTTTTTTTGTTCTCTTCCATCTTTACAAAGGCAGCAACTGTTGACAGTTTGCAAATTGCTAGTATTGCAATGAATAAGACGTATAAAGCGGCTGTTGTGTTGCCCAATTCATATGCAAAAGGGAAATCAGTTTATCCAGTTTTATATCTTTTGCATGGTGCTTACGGACATTTCAATGATTGGCTTTCTAAAACACCAGACAAGAACACGGTTAAAAACTTAGCAGATCAATATAATATTATAATCGTGATGCCTGAAGGCGAAACATTTAGCTTTTACATTGATAGTCCTGTAAATAAGGAAAGTCAATTTGAAACCTACATCACTTCAGAAGTAATTCAGAAAATTGACAATACTTACCGTACTTTAAAAGAGAAAAAAGGACGTGTAATAACGGGACTGTCCATGGGGGGTCACGGTGCTTTGTATCTTTCGGCTAAACATCCTGATTTATTTTGTGCTGCAGGAAGTATGAGTGGTGCGGTTGATATGGAAACAATGCTAAATAGAGATTCTGCTACACAGGTTATCAAGTTAATGCAACCTGTTTTTGGAGATCAAAGTAATAATCCTGAATTATACGAAAAAAATGCAGTGATTAGAATGGTTGATCAAATAAAGAAAAACAAATTAGCTCTCATTATTGACTGTGGCGTTGATGACTTTCTTATTGAACCAAATAGAGAACTTCACAGACGATTGGTTTATGCAAAAGTTTCTCACGATTATATAGAACGTCCCGGTGCTCATACTTGGGAGTATTGGGAAAATTCATTGCCCTACCAGGTTTTGTTTTTTAGTAAAATATTAAATAGTAATGGTGCCTTAGTAAAGTAAAATTATAAAAAACGACTTTTTAAAAAGCTTATAATAGTTCCTTATTTTTATAAACTAAACGTGAAAAATGATAACATCGAGAATTATTTCTAATGGACTTTTGAGAGCAATGACTACCATTGTTATTGTTTGTTTAATACTTTATTTTCTATATCAAATCCAGTCGGTTCTAATTTATATTTTAGTCTCAGTAATTTTGACTTTAATTGGAGCACCGATTTTACATTTCCTAAAAAGAAGATTAAAGTTCAATCATACTTTTGCAGCTATTACAACACTACTACTTTATATTTTTATATTTTTGGGGTTTATAATGATGTTTATTCCTTTGATTACCGCTCAAGGACAAAACTTATCACTATTAGACACTGCAAAAATTGAACAAAGTAGTCTTGAATTAGTCAACCAAATTAAAGTATTTCTTGATGGTCATCATATTGACTCAAATCAATTGTTGAACGAAGCCAACATAACATCAAAAATAAATTTCAAAAGTATTCCGAATTTCTTAAATTCCATTTTAGGTACAGTAGGTAGCTTTGGTATGGGTTTAGCATCTGTATTGTTTATTACTTTTTTCTTTTTGAAAGATAAAAATACCTTTATAAAAGGCTCCAAATTACTAATTCCTGATGGACATGAAGAAAAAGTTTTAAACTCCGTAAAAAAAATAAATGTATTGCTTTCCAGATATTTTATTGGATTACTCCTTCAGCTATTCGTCGTTTTTATTTTATATACAATTGTACTCTTTATTTTTGGAGTTCCAAATGTTTTAGTAATAGCATTTCTATGTGCTGTTCTTAATATTATACCCTATATAGGACCACTTATTGCATCCGTTTTGGCTGCTATTTTAACAATGCTTAGCAATATTAGTGGTGACTTTCAATCCGAAGTATTACCAACCACTATTTATGTCTTAATTGGTTTTTGGGTAGTACAGGTTATAGACAACAATTTGTCTCAACCTATTATTTTTTCTAAAAGTGTTAGTTCGCATCCTTTAGAAATATTTTTAGTAATTCTAATTGCAGGTTTCATGTCAGGGATAGTAGGAATGATTGTTGCTGTACCTTTATATACTATAATAAAAGTAATTTGTAAAGAGTTTTTTCCAGAAAATAAATTAATTCAGTTAATAACAAAAAATATATAAATTGGATTTAAGTATTATAAATCCTGACATCCAGGAATTTATCAATTTAAATATTGGTGAAAATATATCAAAATTAGCACTGCAAAAAAATCCATTTCCAGAAGTTGATTGGTCTATTATTCTAAATCAAATTGTAACAAAAACCAAAGCGAAAGAGAAACTACCGCTGTGGTTTGCAACGAAAGATATAATTTATCCCAGTAAAATTTCGGTAGAGCAGACCTCCTCTCAAAAAACAGCTTTATATAAAGCTTCATTAGTTTCCGGTTCTAATTTAATAGACCTGACTGGAGGTTTTGGGATTGATGATTATTATTTCTCAAAACAAATGGCCAATGTAGTGCATTGTGAAATTGATGTCGAATTATCTAGAATTGTAAAACACAATTACAAACAGTTAGATGTAGAAAATATTAATTGTTATGTTGGTGATAGCAATGAAACTTTATTAAATCTAGATGTGAAATGGGATTGGATCTACATAGATCCGTCTCGAAGAAATGATGCAAAAGGCAAAGTTTTTATGTTGAAGGACTGTTTGCCCAATGTACCTGTAAATCTAGATTTTTATTTCACTAAAACAAATTCTATTTTAATAAAAACGGCACCAATTTTAGATCTTTCCGCAGGTATAAATGAACTGGAATTCGTAAAATCAATCCATATTGTAGCGGTAGACAATGAAGTAAAAGAATTAATTTGGGAGTTAAAGAAAGGATTTAAAGGCGAAGTCACGATCAAAACTGTCAATATTTTAAAAGAAGAAACACAAACTTTCGACTTTATTTTAAATCAAAATCAAAAATTATCCAGTTATAGTCTTCCTCAAAGTTATCTGTATGAACCTAATAGTTCCATTATGAAGTCCGGTGGTTTTGATGAAGTTGGTATTTTTTATGAATTGAATAAACTCCACAAACACTCTCATCTCTATACATCGGATGAACAAATTTCATTTCCAGGAAGAGTTTTTAAAATTGAAAAAACCATTCTGTACACTAAAAATGAAATGAGACTTCATTTCGAAAATAAAAAAGCCAATATCACAACAAGAAATTTTCCCGAAACTGTAGAAAACATTCGAAAAAAGTGGAAAATAAAGGATGGAGGAACGTTATATTGTTTTTTTACAACTGATGTTAATAACAATAAAATTGTTTTAATTTGCACAAACTAAATTAAAGAAATGAAACACCCATTTATCTTATTGGTATGCTTTTTCAGCCTTACTGTAGCTGCCCAAAACCCTTGCGAATACTCCAGTAATGTTACGGATTCTATTGGTACATATAAATCAACAAAAGAATATTTAGTAAGCGAAAAGATTTTTGCTGGTAACTCAAACTATATTTTTTATTCTTTGGAATTAACTGATGGATTGCCAACACTCAATGTACAATCAATTCAAAAGAGCAAAGAATTTATAAAGGCAAATTGTTTCGATAAAGATTCAAAAATATACTTGCAATTACAAAATGGAAAAATAGTCACTCTCGTACATATCAACCAAGAAAACTGTGGCACGATGATTCGTGATGACAATGGTTTTGATAATAGAGTAAATTCTGGAATATTTATGTTTATGAAAGATAACTACGATGAATTAAAAAAATCTCCAGTTTTCTTAATGCGTATAAAATATTTGACCGATACCGAGGATTATGTACTCAAGAAAGAGTTCACATCCGAGTTAGATGGTAAATTATACCAACCTGACTCCTACTTTATTCAAAACCTTCATTGTATTGAATAAAGAAATTCTTAAACAAGAAAGGTATTTTCAAAAAGATTTATATTCTTTTTGAAAATACCTTGTTTTATGCCAAATACTTTTTTTCGTTACTACTATTCTTTTCCAAATTACCTACGTACGTTTTAACGTTCCTAACAACTATAGGAACAAGTAAACCAACAACTACAACTTCGATAAATGTAATACCTGATTTGTTTTCAGGACCAATGCATTTTAAAAAACTACTGTGTAAAATTCTCTTCATACGCTATGTTATAAAAATTGGAATCTAAAACCTGTATTTTTATAATTTTAAATTCAAACTTGGGGTTACAATCTATTTAATTTTTACAATTCATTCTTTATAAATGATTTGTGAGACAAAAGTAAATATAGAAATCAATTAAAACACAAAATAGTCGATGAAATACACTTTTTATAAATTTAAATAAGCATTAACTTTCAAAAATAGCAATATAAAATGAATGAATTAGTTATTAAATTTGATTACTATCTCTTTTACATTACTAGTCACTTACAAAAACGAATTCACAAAATCTAGAGAAAGAGTTCTAAAATGACAGAGAGATTTTATAGTTCAAGGAGCCTTCAGATTATAATTCGATGAAATAGATTATTCACATTTCCATTTAAAATTGGAAACTTTATCCTTCAAAGCGCCCCTTAAATTATAGTGCCACCATTCGGAATCAAAAGAATTAAAGTTTTCTGCCATCATGATTTTCTTAAGAAACTTTCTATTTTTACTAATTTCGGTAGAAAATCCAGTAAAATCATGACTCGCTTCTTTCCCGAAATAATCAAAACTAGTTCCCATATCTAATTCTTTACCAGCAAAATCAACCAGCGTAATATCTACTGCACCGCCCCTATTATGAATAGAACCTTTAATAGGATCGGCAACATATTTAGGATTAGAAACGATTTTCCACATTCTTTTTTGAATGTCTAAAGGACGATAGCAATCAAATAATTTTATCTTAAAACCTTGTTTCATGAAGGCATCATTTGCCTTAATCAAAGCTTTTACGGTTTTATAACGCAAATAACACTCGGCACAATCATACACTTTAGCTTTCAAAAAATTATCATTCGTAGCGTATTTCATATCATAAACAAAATCTTGACTATAGTCTTTGAGATTTACAAAAGTAGTATCATTAACTTTTTTTAATAATGCCGAAGTGGGCTTTTGGGCAGTGCTCATTGCTGTCAAAAAAAGAAAAGCGAACAATATCAAAGTTCTGAAGAATGAAATCATAATTTATAAATTTTCATAAAAATAAGAAAATTTAAGGGGAAACGAAGTAGTTAAATACAAAAAAAAGATACTATTTCTAGTATCTTTTTAAGTGAAGGCAGAAGGATTCGAACCTTCGACCGCCTGCTTAGAAGGCAGGTGCTCTATCCAGCTGAGCTATGCCTCCATTGCTCTTGAATATTTTTTGTCGGGGTGGCAGGATTCGAACCTGCGGCCTCCTGCTCCCAAAGCAGGCGCGATAACCGAGCTACGCTACACCCCGAAAAATTATGTTTACTAATTTTATGAAAATACCAAAAAGATATTTGAGTTTTGCTAAATCTCTTAACATAAAAAAATAAGCGGAGAGACAGGGACTCGAACCCTGGCACCGATCACTCGATGACAGTTTAGCAAACTGCTCCATTACCACTCTGGCACCTCTCCAAAACCTTAGGAAACGTGTCCTGTTTTGCGGTTGCAAATTTAGGACATCTTTACCTTTCTCACAACTATTTTAGCTCTTTTTTTTAATATTTTTTTTCGTCATACTAAAATCACTTCATTGTCAAAGATATAGCATTTCTTCAAAGATAGAGAATTAGTTTTATACTATTTCCACAGCGAACTTTTACTTGGTATATCTATTTAAGTATTCTATTTAAGCCGTTGGGTGCAATTCATGAAAATTTTATTTAACACATAGAAACATAGATTTTAGTTTGAAAAAGAATGCAAAAAAGAAATACATTTCTTTTACATAGCTTTCTATGTGTATTGTAAAAAAATGAAACGCCTATTTTTGACTTAGAAAATCTATGTTTCTATGTGTTAGAAATAATTAAACCTAACGGGTTCTATTTACATATGAAATATAATCTAGTTACTTTAAACTTCAGTAATTTTCATTCAGTTGTATTTAAATCCAATTACTCTAATTACTTTATATCGGTAAAGCACCACAAAAAATTGTTTTTTTTTAAATCATATTTAAAAAGCTATAGCCAAATAAATATAATATTTTAATCTACTCAAAATGCGAATTTGTATAAAAAAGATTAAATTTGTTCTATAAATCAACATATAATAAACATGAATAAGAAAATTGTTATCGTTTCTGCAGTTAGAACACCGATTGGTAGTTTTATGGGAGGATTATCTACAATTACTGCTCCAAGGTTAGGTGCAATAGCCATAAAAGGAGTATTGGATAAAGTCCACTTAGATCCCAATTTAGTTGACGAAGTTTTCATGGGTAACGTGGTGCAAGCTGGAGTTGGACAAGCACCTGCACGTCAGGCAGCTATCTATGCTGGACTTTCGAATACAGTTGCATGTACTACAGTAAATAAAGTTTGCGCTTCAGGAATGAAAGCAGTAATGCTAGGCGCTCAAGCTATTGAATGTGGTGATGCTGAAATTGTGATTGCAGGTGGTATGGAAAACATGAGTTTGATTCCGCATTACATGAATTTAAGAAATGCAACTAAATTTGGACCTGCTACAATGATTGACGGCTTGCAAAAAGATGGACTGACAGATGCCTATGATAATAATGCGATGGGCGTTTGTGCAGACATGTGTGCAACAGAGTATAATATTTCTCGTGAAGAACAAGATGCATTTGCCATTCAATCATACAAACGTTCAGAAAAAGCATGGAATGAAGGGAAATTTGACAATGAAATAGTTCCAGTACCCGTTCCTCAGCGTAAAGGTGACCCGATTTTATTTACCAAAGATGAAGAATATACCAATGTAACTTTAGAAAGAATTCCTACTTTAAACGCTGTTTTTACAAAAGGAGGTACAGTAACGGCAGCGAATGCTTCTACAATTAATGATGGTGCAGCTGCAGTTTTACTAATGACTGAAGATAAAGCATTATCTTTGGGCCTAAAACCTTTAGCTTATATAAAAGGATATGCAGATGCAGCACAAGAGCCTGAATGGTTTACAACGAGTCCTGCAAAAGCATTACCAAAGGCACTGAAAAAAGCGGGTATATCAATCGATCAAGTGGATTGTTTTGAATTTAACGAAGCATTTTCTGTTGTTGGATTAGCGAATGCAAAAATCCTTGAATTAGATACTGCTAAAATTAATATAAATGGAGGTGCTGTATCCTTGGGGCATCCATTAGGATGTTCTGGAGTTCGCATAATAGTTACGCTATTAAATGTTTTAGAACAAAATGATGGGAAGATTGGAGCTGCTGCAATTTGCAATGGTGGCGGTGGAGCATCAGCAATAATAATTGAAAGAATTTAGTTTGAAATACAAAATAAAGGGTCTTCAATAAATGAATTGACGGCCTTTTATTTATTTAATAAAAAATAAAAATAAATGTTTGGACTTTGTAATTTGGCCATGATCCCACTTCGCGCCGAAGCCAGTGACAAAAGCGAAATTGTTTCTCAAGTTTTATTTGGAGAACATTTTGAAGTGTTAGAACAATTAAAACAGTGGTCACGAATCAAACTTCAATATGATAATTATGAAGGTTGGATCGATTCTAAGCAGTTTCAAGCTATTTCAGAAACAAATTACGATCAACTATCGAAAGATACTATTATTTTAAATTCCGATCTAATAGAGTATATTACCGCATCATCAAATGTTCTTATTCCTATTCCACTAGGATCATCATTATCGTTTCTCAACTATAACGAAATAAACAGATCCAATTTTGATTTTCAAGGTACTAGAATAAGCGGGATAAAACCAAAAGATTGTTTACTCAATTCTGCATTCCTGTATTTAAATGCACCTTACCTTTGGGGCGGAAAAACTCCTTTTGGCATTGACTGTTCTGGTTTTACTCAAATGGTTTACAAGCTCAATGGATACAAATTACTTCGAGACGCTTCACAACAAGCACTACAAGGCGAATCTTTAAGTTTTATAGAAGAAAGTGAGCCGGGTGATTTAGCTTTTTTCGATAATGAAGAAGGAAACATTATACATGTTGGTATTATAATGCAAAACAATTACATAATTCATGCTAGTGGAAAAGTGCGTATAGATCGCTTAGATCATTTAGGTATTTACAATGCAGAAATAAATAAACATACTCATAAATTAAGAGTTATAAAAAAAATTATATAAAAAATGCTAGAGTAAACTCTAGCATTTTTTATCATTTAAAGTAGTTTTTTTTTTACATAGTTCCTTTTAAAGCGTTATACTCATCGGTCATATCTAGTGCTCTATAAACGCCTAAAAGAGATTTTAAAACATCTTGATTCTTAGGTTCAATTGTTAATGCTTTTTTTAGATAGGGAATTGCACTTTTAATTATATCATCTTTTTTAATCTTCAATTTGTCATAGGTGTCCATGTCTTGTGAAGTATTACCCAAGCTATTCATTTGATCAACTAAAGCCTTTTTTGACTCTAATTTTAGATAAGACATATTAATATAGGCATCTATATATTTAGGATCTAGCTCTATTACTTTACTATAGCAAATCTCAGAGTTTTTATAATCATTTTTTTCAAGATATATGTAAGCTAAATTTTTATTAATTTCTAATCTTCTAGAATTAGTTACTTCATTTCTGGGTTTTTCATATGTACCACCTGCAACATAAGAATCTCTAGTATTTGCAGAATCAAATGATTCTTCATCTTTTGATTTTTTATTGGTAGCTAAATAATTTGTTCCTTTTCCAGAATAATTTATTTTTTTTAATTCTTCATAATACTTAATAGCAGAATTATAATCTTTTGCTCCCATCGAAGAAGATGCTGCATTGAATAAATTTAAGGTATCTTTTTTATCTAAAAGATATACATTATAACTTTTCTCGGCACTTCCTTTATAATTCAATCCCTTAAAGTCAGCCACAGCACCATTTACAAGTGTTGATTTCATATCTCTGAGTGCCATATTAGCAGCTAAAGTATTTTTAAATTTACCTGATTCTATTTCGCTATTTAATAATTCCCTATATGCAATCGATGCTAAGGCAAGATTAGCAGCCATATCACCTTTGGCAGCCATACTTTTCAGCACATTTCCTTTCAAGAAATAAAAATCAGTTTTCTCATCATAGGTAGCGTTAATAATAAGATATTCAGCCTTTTTCAAAATACCTAATGCATCTTGCAAATTACCTTTGTTATATTCAATTTCGGCATTCTTTATTTGGTCTTTTTGTGCATACAATGCTACGTTTATCAATAATACTATTGATACCATTAAAAATTGTCTTCTCATTTGGGTAGTTTTATTTATTAGAATTAGATTTAGAGGTTAGTTACTTAAGTTATTAATGTGATTATCTGTTTTAAAAATAGTAATAATAAAATAATTCGAAGCCATAAAACATTTTTTATTTAAAAAAGTTCTCCATCTTTTAAATAAATGAAGAAGAATACCACATTATATTGAAAATTCACAAAGTTAACAGTACATAACTTTAATAAAGATATTTAATTTCGTTATCTATTAAATTTTAACAATATAAAAATGACAACACTTTTTTATAAATGAATTATATCGGATTAAACTATATTTTTGCCTAAAATATAATTAATATTTCATTTAGCAAATTAAAAACGCATTAATTTAAACGTAAGTTTAATCAGTCAAATTAAATAAAAATATTTATTCTCATCTTCTTAGAAAAAAAATAACAAAAAAAATCCTGTCTCAAATAAATTCGGACAGGATTAGCATTATGTTTTAAATCTTTACGATTTAGCCTTCAAGGCCTTATATTCGGCAGTCATTTCAAGTGCACTGTAAACATTTAGTAAAGTTTTAGTCACATCTGCATTTTTATCATCAAGCTCTACTGCTTTTTGTAAATATGGAATAGTACTTTTAAACAAGTCCTCTCTTTTCTTTTTTAACACATCATAACGTTTCATATCGTCTGCAGAAGTACCTAATTTATTCATCTCGTTGATAAGAACTTCTTCACCCTCCAATTTCAATGCAGCCATGTTAATGTAAGCATTAATATATTTAGGATCAATCTCTATAACTTTAGCATAGAACTTTTCAGCTTCTGCCTTGTTTTTTGCTCCAGCGCTTACAACACCTAAATTAAAAATTAAATCAACATCATTAGGATTTTTTTGTAGCGCCTCTCCGATGAGCTTTTTGTAGGTATCCATATCTTTTGCTTCAAGATATAAATTGGCCTCCGTTAAAATTAATGAAGTATCATCAGGATTCGCTTTTCTTGCGTCAGAAATTGCTTTTTTCGCGTCTTCCATCTTTCCTTCTTGTACGTAAATTAAAGCTATGTTTTTATATATCTCACCACGTTTAGAAGGAACTTCTTCAGTTCTTGGTTTTTCATGAGTTCCCATTTTTACCAATCGATCTCGATCGGCTGCGGTTTTGAAAAAATCTTCCGCATCATTTACTTTATTAACTGCATAATAGTAAGTTGCTTTACCAGAATAATTTAGCGTTTTTAATTCTTCGTACATTTTAAGAGCGGAGACATAATCTTTGGCATTTACATACGTAGAAGCTGCATAATAAAGATTGATTGTGTCATTTTTATCCAATTGATACGCTCCATAGAGTTTGTTAGCACCTTCTACATTCCTATTTGCCTTTGTGTCCTCAATTGCTCCGTTGACCAATTTTCCTTTTATTTCTGCAATCGAAGTTGCAGCTTGAGTTGAGTATTTAACTTTCCCAGAACTATTTTCTGTACGGATTAAATCTTGAAATGCTTTTGCGGATAGACCTAAATTAATATCTGTATCCATATTTTTATTAGCTAAATCTAATAATGCATTACCTTTAACAAAATAAAACTGCGCTTTTTCAGCATCTGGAGCGTTAGCAATTAAATATTCTGCGTCTGACAAAATTGTTATCGCTTGTTTTGAATCTCCTGATTTCAAAGCTTTCTCGGCTGCTTTAATTTCATTCTTTTGAGCAAAACTTGCTGCTGATAAAAATAATGCTGACGCTATTATTACATATCTACTTTTCATATTAATCTTTTTTTATATTTATTATTGTAATCTATCTTATCTATTATGCTTCATCATCTGAATCATCATCCTCATCTTCTGACTCGTCTGCGTCACCATCTTCCTCTTCTTCGTCTTCATCAGAAGTTCCTTCATCTTCAAGAACCTCCATGACCGGTTTTACTCTTTCAATCGATTCTGTTTCGATAACATTCCCATCCTCATCAGTTACTACTTCGGCAACGTCATCTTTCATAACTTTAGTTACAGCTGCAATAGAATCTTTTCCTTTTAAATTAATCAATTTGACTCCTTGGGTAGCGCGACCCATTACACGCAAATCTTCAATTGCCATTCTGATCGTTAATCCAGATTTGTTAATTATCATTAAATCATCTGCATCTGTTACTGCGTTTATCGAAATCAGTTTTCCAGTTTTTTCAGTGATGTTAAGTGTTTTCACACCCTTTCCTCCACGATTAGTAATTCTATAAACATCTTCACCATCTTCGTCGACTAATTTGGTACGTTTACCATATCCATTTTCAGTTACTACCAAAATTTGAGAATCATTTATATTGTCTTTATCAACCGTAACCATTCCTATTACTTCATCAGTTTCGTCTTTTAAAGTAATTCCTCTTACTCCCGAAGCTGTTCTTCCCATCGGACGTGTCTTAGTTTCTTCAAAACGAACCAATTTACCAGATTTGACAGCTAAAATAATTTGGCTTTCACCATTTGTCAATTTAGCTTCTAATAATTCATCACCTTCTTTAATTGTGATTGCAGCAACTCCATTTACTCTAGGTTTAGAATATTTCTCTAAAGATGTTTTCTTAACCTGACCTTTTTTAGTTACCATTATAAGATTGTGACTATTGATGTAGTCTTTGTCTTTTAAATCCTGAGTGCAGATAAAAGCTTTCACTTTATCATCACTTTCAATATTAACTAGATTCTGAATGGCTCTACCTTTCGCTGTTTTACTTCCTTCTGGAATTTCATACACACGCATCCAGAAACATTTCCCTTTTTGGGTAAAGAACATCATATATTGATGATTTGTAGCCACGAACATGTGCTCTAAGAAATCTTGATCTCTTGTTCCTGCACTTTTTTGCCCTACTCCTCCTCTATTTTGCGTTTTGTATTCCGTAAGATTGGTACGTTTGATATATCCTGCATGAGAAATTGTAATAACTACATTCTCATCCGCAATTAAATCTTCGATACTTACATCTCCTCCGGAATATTCTATCTGTGAACGACGTTCGTCACCATATTTCTCACGAATCTCTACCAGTTCCTCTTTAATCAATGCGATTCTTAAATTTACATCTGCTAACAAAGCTCTTAAATGCTCAATTAACTTCATAATTTCTTCGTACTCCGTTCTTAACTTGTCTTGTTCCAAACCTGTTAATTGACGCAAACGCATTTCGACAATAGCACGCGATTGAATATCGGATAGATTGAATCTTTCAATTAATTTTTCTCTTGCTTCTTCTGTACTTTTAGACGCCTTAATTAACGCAATTACTTCATCAATATTATCCGAAGCAATAATTAAACCTTCTAAAATATGTGCTCTCGCTTCTGCTTTCTTTAATTCAAATTGCGTTCTGCGTGTTACAACATCATGGCGGTGTTCTACAAAATAGTGAATTAAATCTTTTAGATTCAACATTTGCGGGCGTCCTTTTACGATAGCGATATTGTTTACACTAAAAGAAGATTGTAATTGTGTATACTTATACAAAGTGTTCAAAACCACATTTGGCGTAGCATCTCTTTTTAATATATAAACAATGCGCATACCGTTCCTATCCGATTCATCGCGGATATTTGCAATCCCATCAATTTTCTTTTCGTTTACTAAATCGGCAGTACGCTTAATCATATCTGCTTTATTGACTTGGTATGGAATTTCGGTAACAATGATACTTTCGCGACCATCTACTTCTTCAAAACCAACCTTGGCACGCATTACAACTCTACCTCTACCGGTTTTAAATGCTTCGCGAACTCCTTCATATCCATAAATTATACCACCAGTAGGAAAATCTGGAGCTTTAATATGAGTTATAAGTTCATCTATCTCAATATCATTATTGTCCATATAGGCCAACGTACCATTAATAACCTCAGTTAAGTTATGAGGTGGCATATTAGTAGCCATCCCTACTGCAATTCCTGTAGCCCCATTAATTAATAAGGTAGGAACACGAGTAGGCATAACCGTAGGCTCTTGTAACGTATCATCAAAATTTAACTTAAAATCAACGGTCTCTTTATCTATATCAGCAAGAATTTCTTCCGAAATCTTACGCATTCTTGCCTCAGTATAACGCATCGCTGCAGGACTATCGCCATCTACAGACCCAAAATTCCCTTGACCATCAATTAATAAATAACGTAAACTCCATTCTTGCGCCATACGAACCATGGCGTCATAAACAGATGTATCTCCGTGGGGGTGATATTTTCCAAGAACTTCCCCTACAATTCTTGCAGACTTTTTATGGGCCGATCTGGAATTCACTCCCAAATCATGCATTCCAAATAATACTCTTCGATGTACTGGTTTCAAGCCATCTCTAACATCTGGAAGTGCTCTTGATACAATTACCGACATCGAATAATCGATATAGGCAGTTTTCATTTCATCTTCAATGTTAATAGGAATTAACTTTTCTCCTTCAGACATAATATATTCTTAAATTAAAATTATTTTGTTTTAAAAAATCCCGCTAATATAACCTTTCTGAAAATGTTTTCACTTATAAAACGACAGAAATTTATTTGATTTATTAACAAATGTATATTTACTTTTAGTTAATAAATTAAGAACTGTTTTTCTTTTATTCCATATTTTTTTTGTCAATTAGCAGAAACAGTTATTAAAGGTACGGTTTTTGTTTTTCCAATAGTAATTCACTAAATTTACAATAACAATATATAGATTATGGATGATAATTTTTCACCAAGAGTAAAAGACGTTATAACCTACAGTAAAGAGGAGGCATTGCGTTTAGGTCATGACTTTATAGGTACTGAACATTTAATGCTTGGTATTCTAAGGGATGGAAATGGAAAAGCAATTCATATTTTGAATAACCTTTCTGTTGATTTAGATTATCTAAGAAAAAAAGTTGAAATCCTTAGCCCAGCAAGTCCAGCCGTTCAAGTTAGTGTCGAAAAGAAAAACTTACACCTTACACGCCAAGCGGAACGGGCGTTAAAAACTACTTTTCTAGAAGCAAAAGTATTTCAAAGTTCCTCCATTAGTACAGCACATTTATTGTTGTGTATTTTAAGAAATGAAAATGATCCTACAACCAAGCTATTGAATAAACTTAAAATTGATTATGATTTAGCTAAAGAACAGTACATTAATATGACTCCAAGCGAAGAAGAATTTTTAGAAAACTTGCCAAAAAACGAATCCTACAATGAGGATTCAGGACAAGATGACAGTCTTAAAGAAGGAAATTTTAATAACCCAGCTAATAAATCAAACAAAAAATCTAAAACTCCAGTACTTGACAATTTTGGAAGAGATTTAACAGAAATGGCTGAAGAAGGAAAATTAGATCCTGTTGTGGGACGCGAAAAAGAAATTGAACGCGTATCGCAAATTTTAAGCAGACGTAAAAAGAACAATCCATTACTGATAGGTGAACCTGGCGTTGGTAAATCAGCGATTGCCGAAGGTTTAGCCTTGCGGATTATTCAAAAGAAAGTGTCTCGTATATTATTTAATAAACGCGTAGTAACTCTTGACTTGGCTAGCTTAGTAGCTGGAACCAAATATCGTGGACAATTTGAAGAACGAATGAAAGCGGTAATGAATGAGCTAGAAAAGAACGATGACATTATTCTTTTCATTGACGAAATTCATACCATAGTTGGTGCAGGTGGTGCCACAGGATCACTTGATGCTTCAAACATGTTTAAACCTGCTTTATCTAGAGGTGAAATTCAGTGTATCGGAGCAACAACTTTAGATGAATACCGTCAGTATATCGAGAAAGATGGAGCGCTAGAAAGACGTTTCCAAAAAGTAATCGTAGAACCAACATCTGTTGAAGAGACCATTACTATATTAAACAATATTAAGGATAAATATGAAGACCATCATAATGTAACGTATACACCAGAAGCTATAGAAGCTTGTGTTAAGTTAACGAATCGCTATATGTCTGAACGTTTCTTGCCAGACAAAGCTATTGATGCGCTAGACGAAGCTGGATCTCGTGTTCACATTACTAATATTGATGTTCCTAAACAAATTTTAGATCTCGAACGACAGCTTGAAGATGTACGTGAATTGAAAAATTTGGTTGTTAAAAAACAAAAGTACGAAGAGGCTGCAAAACTTCGTGATGATGAGAAGAAAATAGAAAAAGATCTTGCCATAGCACAAGAGCAATGGGAAGAAGATTCTAAAAATAATAGAATTCAAGTTACTGAAGATAATGTTGCCGATGTTGTTTCTATGATGACTGGAATTCCGGTTAATCGTATTGCACAAACGGAAAGTAACAAATTAGCCAAGTTGCCAGAATTGATTCAGAATAAAGTAATTGGGCAGAACGAAGCAGTTTTGAAAATTGCGCGTTCTATTCAAAGAAATCGTGCTGGATTGAAAGATCCTAACCGACCAATTGGTTCCTTTATTTTCTTAGGACAAACTGGTGTTGGTAAAACACAATTAGCTAAAGTGCTTGCTAAAGAGTTGTTTGACTCCGAGGATGCTTTGGTTCGAATTGACATGAGTGAATACATGGAGAAATTTGCAATCTCAAGATTAGTTGGAGCGCCTCCAGGATATGTTGGTTATGAAGAAGGCGGACAATTAACTGAGAAAGTTCGAAGAAAACCATACTGTGTAGTTTTACTTGATGAAATCGAGAAAGCGCATCCAGATGTATTTAATATGATGCTTCAGGTGCTTGATGATGGTTTTATGACCGATAGTTTAGGGCGTAAAATTGATTTCAAGAACACCATTATCATCATGACATCGAATGTTGGAGCACGACAATTGAAAGATTTTGGTCAAGGAGTTGGATTTGGAACTGCTGCCAAAGTGGCTCAAGCAGATGATAATTCGAAAAGCATTATTGAAAATGCTTTGAAAAAAACGTTCGCACCCGAATTTTTGAATAGAATTGATGATGTAATTGTATTTAATGCTTTAGAAAAAGAGGATATCAATTTAATAATTGAGATTGAATTGAAAAAATTAGTTGACCGTGTAAAAGAACTTGGCTATCAATTAAATCTTTCAGAGAAAGCAAAAGCTTTTATAGCCGAGAAAGGTTTTGACAGACAATTTGGAGCAAGACCACTAAAAAGAGCTATTCAAAAATATGTAGAAGATGCCCTTGCCGAAGAGATTATTACTTCGAAAATTGGTTCTGGTGATGAAATCTTCATGGATATTGAAGAAGGTTCTCAAGAGTTGTCTGTTAAAGTACAGAAGGCAGAAGAGCCTAAAAATCAATAATTTAATTAAAAAACATTACTTTAAACCCGTTACGTTTTAATAACATAGCGGGTTTATTTTTTATGCCAATTTGTCCTTATTAATAAAAAACAAATATTTACATTTGGTGCTACTAAAAAATTCCAATAAAAATTAATTTATGACTCAAAATAAAGTTATACTCGGTAGCGAAGAATGGTGCTCTTTTCCAGATTTAGGAATTCCTACTATTAAAGCTAGAGTTGATTCTGGTGCAAAAACTTCTGCATTGCACGCAATAAATATTGCTCCATTTATAAAAAATGATTCCAATTGGGTGAAATTTGACATTAACCCTATACAAAACAACTTAAAAACCATTATTCATTGCGAAGCACCTTTAGTTGACAAACGTATTGTAAAGAGTTCAAGTGGGTTTCGTGAACATCGCTATGTGATTCAGACCAGTATTGCAATAGGAGATACTATATGGCCTATAGAAATGACGCTAACCAATCGGGATTCTATGGGTTTCAGAATGCTTTTGGGTCGTGAAGCAATGAGCGGTAGAATCTTAGTAGATCCTTCGCAACAATATCTTTTGGGACAACCCACTTCAGAAAACCTAAAAGCTTTATATATAAATGCAGAAAAAGCATCTTCTGGTTTACGCATCGGTCTTTTGGCAAGTAATCCAGAATTATATAGTAACAAAAGGATTATGGAAGCGGGTGAAATGCGAGGTCATGAAATGCAGTTCTTAAACATCAAGGAATGCTACATGAAATTAGATGCAAAAACACCTGAAATTCATTATCGTGGCGGAAAAATATTGAATCAATTTGATGCCATTATTCCAAGAATTCGGCCAAGTATAACGTTTTATGGTTGTGCATTAACGAGACAATTTGAAGCTTTAAAAGTATTTTGCTTAAATTCTTCTACTGCAATTACGCAGTCTAGAGACAAATTATTTTCATTGCAGTTATTACTGAATCATGGTGTAGACATTCCTACCACAGGATTTGCTAACTCTCCTTTGGATACTGATAGCTTGATAAAAATGGTAGGTGGTTCGCCTCTAATTGTAAAACTTCTAGAAGGAACACAGGGAAAGGGTGTTGTACTAGCAGAAACAAAAAAAGCAGCAGAAAGCGTTATCAATGCATTTAAAAGTTTGAATGCCAATATTCTTGTTCAAGAATTTATCAAGGAAGCGAATGGAAAAGACATTCGTTGTTTTGTCATTGATGGAAAAGTAGTTGCTGCGATTCAAAGAGAGGCAATGCCAGGAGAATTCAGAGCAAATATTCATCTAGGCGGGACCGCTTCCATAATTAAAGTAACATCAGAAGAAAAACGAATCGCCATTAAAGCTACAAAAGCAATGGACTTAAAAGTCGCTGGCGTTGATATTATACGTTCAGCAAAAGGACCATTATTACTAGAAGTTAATTCTTCACCAGGCCTTGAAGGAATTGAAGGCGCTACCAATAAAGATATTGCCGGAGAGATGATAATAGCTATTGAGAAGAATTTTAGAATAAAAAAAATGTAGTAGCTCGTATGCATATTTAATTAAATACAGATAAAACGAAGCTTTTTTAAACATGATCATGAAGTTTGCCATTTTAAATTACAATCAGCACAATAACCGATGAATCCCTATCTAGACATTATAATTCGGAGCGCGGCAGTATATCTATTCTTGATAATTGCTCTGCGTTTATTTGGTAAAAAAGAATTATCACAACTCAATACTGCTGATGTTATTTTAATTTTGCTAATTAGCAACTCTGTTCAAAATGCAATGGTAGGAAACAACACAAGTTTGTGGGGTGGTCTTGCAGCGGCGGCTGTCCTTTTTACAATTAACTTTGCTTTAAAAAAATTAATCTATAAATATAAAAACTTCGGTGATTTTATGCTTGAAAAGCCGGAAATCCTAATTCACAATGGCAGTCTTGATTTTAAAATATTGAGCAAATTAAATATTTCTTCGGAGGAATTAAAAGAAGCAATGCGTGAACATGGAATTGAGCATTTTGTTGATGTAAAATTGGCAATGTTAGAAATTGATGGAAATATCAGCATCATATCTGGAGACAAAGTTTTAAAGCAAAGCCATTATAAACGCAGAAAAAATCGTAAAAACATCATACGGGGTAGTTAGCTACATTTTAAATAATTACTAAAATTTATATTTTAAATTCTTTTCACAATACACAATTTAAAATAGATCCTGTTTAAAAAAAAACCATTCGGATTCGAATGGTTTTTTTATATAATCTAAAGTACTATTAAAGAAATAAGGACAATACCCAATAAATTAATGCTGCTAGTAAAGCTGAAATAGGAATTGTTAGAACCCATGCCCAAATCAAACTTACGGTTACTCCCCAACGTACAGCAGAAACACGTTTTGTTAAACCAACACCAATAATTGAACCTGTAATTGTATGAGTTGTACTTACGGGAATTTTTAAATGCTCAGTGAAATATAAGGTTAAAGCACCAGCTGTTTCGGCAGCTACTCCTTCAAAAGAAGTAACTTTAGTAATCTTAGAACCCATTGTTTTTACAATTTTCCAACCTCCGCTTAAAGTTCCTGCCGCAATAGCGGTATAACAAACTAGCGGTATCCAAGGTGGCATATGAGAAGAACCATCATCTTGAGGCAAAATAACATCTAATCCCCACCAACCAGTTGGCAAAGTACTAAAATCAACACCACTAGTATTAATATAAACAGCTACTGCCGCTGCAATAATACCCATTACTTTCTGTGAATCGTTACCACCGTGTCCTAAACTAAAAGCTGCAGAAGATAATAATTGCATTTTTTTCAAAGCAGCATCTGCTTGATGTAAATTTAAACTACTAAATATTAAACAAAAAGCACTAACAGTTAATATAATGAAGCCAACTAAAAACCATTTTATATTATGTGCTTCAAAAGCAACACTCCAAAAATGAGATTGAAAACGAGGCTTCGCTATATTTTCAAACGATATCATTTGACTGTAGACAAACCAAACCGTAAGAATCATTAGCGTTACTGTGAAAATTTTCGGATAAATGCTTTTTCGAGACGAATTTAATAACCAAATCGATATTAAATAGGACATTAAAGCACCAATAACTGGAGCTAAAACAATAAAAGCAATAATTATAAGAACTCCAGAAGGCATTCCACCATCTTTCCCTACTTGATACCAGCTTACAATATCATACCAATAATGCATTACTCCATCGACTAAATAGCCAGAAAAACCGTGCATAGCTATAGCATGTGCTAATGCAGCTCCAGCGAAACCACCAATTAAGGTATGTGAAGAACTGGAAGGTATTCCCAGCCACCACGTTATTAAATTCCAAATAATTGCAGCGATCACACCTGCTAAAATTACCACTAAGGTAATTTCCATCGTGTGGGCTGTTTTAGCAACTGTATCGGCTACTCCAAAACCAAAAACCCAATAGGCTAAAAAATTAAAAAAGGCTGCCCAAAGTACCGCTTGAAAAGGCGATAGCACCTTGGTGGCAACAACTGTAGCAATAGCATTTGCGGCATCATGGAAACCATTGATGTAGTCAAAAATCAATGCTAAAACTATAATAACTAATAGTAAAGTCATATCAATATCTTCAGAATGAATAGATTAAATTAAGAATGTTTTACTGTTATAGATTCTAAAACATTTGCTACACTCTTACATTTATCAGTTGCAGATTCTAAAACTGACAATACTTCTTTATATTTAATGATATTCTTGGCATCTGTTTCGTTTTCGAAAATCTCAAAAACAGCTTTGTTGTAGACCATATCCGACTTGTTTTCTAATTTATTGATCTTAGCACAAGCGTTGGTAATGGTTTTCATGTTTTTTAAGTTTTTCAACTCTTTTACAGCTATATCAATATGTTGACAGGCTTCAAGATTGATTTCTGTCATTTTACGAATTGACTTCGTGATCTTATCTACTTGATACAAACGCATTCTTGAAGCAGCACCATGAAGATAATCGGCTACATTGTCGATTGACGTAATTAAAGAGTAAATGTCCTCTCTATCGAAAGGAGTGATGAAATTTTTACTCAATTCTAAATTAGTTTCTCGAGTAATGTCCTCCCCTTTTTGCTCTAATTCATCTATTTTTACAAAAATCGCTTCTCTTTCTTTTAAAGGAAGATTCACAGCTTCATGTAAATTTGACGCTAATTCAATTAAATTACTAGAAGCCTGTTCGAAAAGAGGAAAGAATTTTTTGTCTTTTGGAACTAAGAACTGAAAAATACTATTTAATGACATTTGTTTTCTGTTTAATTAGTGCAAAATTACTTCATTATTTAAACGGTATGTTAAGCTATTGTTAACAAATGTTAATCTAATTGAAAACTGTTTAGAAAGTCCACTGTTTTAACTATATCATAATGTAAAATTCGATCTTCAGTAACCAGTGGAACTTCTTCTCTGTAGGATTTTAAAAACATTTCTATAAATTCACTAGACTGTAATGGTCTTCTATATTCAATTGCTTGTGAGGCGTTCATTAATTCTATTGCTAATATTCGTTCCAAATTTTCCATTACTTGCAAGCATTTTGTAGCACCATTCGCACCCATACTTACATGATCTTCTTGACCATTACTCGATACAATACTATCAATACTAGAAGGAGTTGCCAACTGTTTGTTTTGACTAGCAATACTTGCTGCTGTGTATTGCGGAATCATAAATCCTGAGTTCAACCCTGGATTATCTACCAAAAAAGCGGGGAGATTACGCAATCCCGAAATTAGTTGATAGGTTCTCCTCTCTGAAATACTTCCTAACTCCGCCAAAGCAATTGCCATAAAATCAAAAGCTAGTGCCAAAGGCTGTCCATGAAAATTTCCACCAGAAATAATCTGATCACTTTCAATAAAAATATTTGGATTATCTGTTACTGAGTTTATTTCCGTTTTGAATACTTTTTTCACATACTCAAAAGCATCTTTAGAAGCTCCGTGTACTTGCGGAATACATCTAAAGGAATACGGATCTTGAACATGAGTTTTTGCCTGTTCAATGATTTCACTGCCTTCCAAAAATTCTTTTACTCTTTGGGCAGTTGCAATTTGACCACTATGAGGTCTAATGTAGTGTATCAATTCACTAAAAGGCTCAATTCTACCATCAAAACCTTCTAGTGAAATGGTACCTATCAAATCCGCAAAATAAGAGAACTTATTTGCCTTCATCAAAATGTGTGCACCGTAAGCGCTCATAAATTGAGTTCCGTTTAACAAAGCCAAACCTTCCTTCGATTTTAAGATGATTGGATCCCAACCAAAATGCTTCAATACCTCATGAGAGTCTCTTTTCTTTCCATCAAACCAAACTTCACCTTCTCCTAATAATGGTAATGATAAATGTGCTAAAGGTGCTAAATCTCCAGAAGCTCCTAGTGAGCCCTGTGTATATATTATAGGTAAAATATCATTATTATAAAAATCAACCAATCGTTCAACTGTTTGCAATTGAATTCCAGAATGTCCATAACTTAACGATTGTATTTTAAGCAATAACATTAGTTTTACAATCTCATTAGGCACTTCTTTACCAGTACCACAAGAATGTGATTTTACAAGGTTTTCCTGTAGTTTAGAGAGATTTTCATTCGATATTTTTACATTACAAAGTGATCCGAAACCTGTATTTATTCCATATATAGGCTCAGAATGTGATGCCATTTTTTTATCCAAATAATCTCTGCACTTTTCAATATTAACTTTAGCTTCACTAGATAACTCTATTACTTTGTTGTTTGAAATTATTTCTTGTAAAGCTTCTAAAGAAAGTAATTTTGTACTTATATAATGTGTATTATTCATCGGATTTGATTTTAAAAGACCAAAATTCCACAAATCAACATTAGAAAGCAATTTTTTTTAACAATAATTTAATTTCCAAAGTAAAATAAAATACAGCCGTGAACTTTACAGCAATAAAACTTGCCGTAAGACTGTCCTGAAAGGAATAAATCCAAATATGTTGTATCATACAACTAAAAACAAGATCATAATTCAATAATTAACGCATATTAAAACAATACTAATCGCAGTAAATAAAGGCTAAAATTATACAATGTTAAATATAGCCCTTTATTAAATCTAATAATTAAGGTATTCGCAAAAAGCAGAAACAGGTTTTATTTTCATATAAAAAACAGTACTTTTGAAAAATCAAAATGGTAGAAAATAATAGCACATATCACTCTTCGATACCAACTCATATTAGAGTTGTCCTTGCTGTTACAACAACTTCTACAACTACAACTACCCCTTAGGGGTATTCATTTTACATATAATCCAGTTTCCGTACTTTTTTTCTAAAGAAAGAAAGTCGTTGGGTGTATAAAAGACAGTTTCACATTTAAAATCAAAAAATAAAAATGAAATTTCCTATTTCATTGAAAAAATAAACTTCGTATGAAAGTATTAAAATTTGGCGGAAGTTCAGTAGCCAATGCAGAAAATATAAGACTAGTATTAGATATAGTTCTCAATAAAGCACAAAAAGACAAAGTAGTAGTTGTTGTATCAGCTTTAAGTAAAGTAACCGATCTACTTCATTTAGCAGCTTCAACCGCTGCAGCAAATGATGAAAGTTACAAAGAAATTGTTGTTGAAATCGAGAAAAAAAACTTAGAAGCACTCAAGCAACTCATTCCTGTAAGTGAGCAAAGTAGCTTGTTAAGCCATGTAAAAAGAATCATCAATCACTTAGAAACGTTGCTTGATGGTTGTTATCTTTTGGGTGAATTGTCTCCTAGAACCTTAGATACTATTCTAAGTTTTGGTGAGTTATTATCTTCTTATATTATTGCTGAAGCTTTAAAACAAAAATTAAAAAACAGCAATTACAAAGACAGCCGTGAGCTGATTAAAACAAACAATCACTTTGGTAAAGCAGCCGTAAATTTCGAAATTTCAAACCAATTGATTGTTGATTTTTTTGCATCTAATGATAATCAAGTAGTCGTAATGCCCGGTTTTATTGCCATATCTGAAGATGGGATCAACACTACTCTGGGTCGTGGAGGATCCGATTACACTGCTGCAATAATTGCGTCAGCTTTAAACGCGAGTGATTTAGAAATTTGGACAGACGTAAATGGAATGTTTACTGCAAATCCCAAAATTGTAAAACAAGCCCAGCCAATTGCCTCAATATCGTATCAAGAAGCTATGGAATTGTCTCATTTTGGTGCCAAAGTATTGTATCCACCGACTATTCAACCTGTTTTAAGAAAAAACATTCCAATTATAATCAAGAATACTTTTGAGCCACAAGCTTCAGGAACATTGGTTTCTAATGGTCTAACAGATCATACAAATCCAGTAAAAGGAATTACTCATATCGATAACATCACTTTGATTACTCTAGAGGGTTCAGGAATGATTGGAGTAGCGGGATCTTCTAAAAGATTATTCGAAGTATTATCTAATGAAAGTATCAATGTAATTTTTATTACGCAAGCTTCATCAGAACATTCTATATGTATTGGAATTTTAAATTCGGATGCCGAAGTAGCCGAAACTGCTATTAATAGAGCTTTCCAAAATGAGATTGCTCAAAACAAAATTGATCCTTGTATTGTTGAAAAAAACCTATGCATTATAGCATTAGTTGGTGAAAACATGAAAAATCACCAAGGTTTAAGCGGTAGAATGTTTAGTACTCTAGGGAAAAATAACGTTAATATTCGCGCTATTGCTCAAGGTGCTTCTGAACGAAATATTTCTGTAGTTATTAACGAGCGAGATGTTAAAAAAGCTTTGAATACTTTACACGAAAACTTCTTCGAAGAAAATACGAAACAGTTAAACTTATTTGTGATGGGTGTTGGAAATGTAGGTGAAAAATTCATCGAGCAAATTCACCAGCAAAGAAAATTCTTAAAGGAAAATTTAAAAATAAACGTAAGGGTTATAGCTGTTTCTAATTCTAGAAAAATGCATTTTGATGAAGATGGCATTTCTTTAAAAGAATGGCAATCCCTTTTAGAAAATGGAGAAACTGCAAACAAAGAAGAGTTCATTAGTGCAGTAAGAGAACTCAATTTACGCAATAGTATTTTTGTAGATATTACTGCGAATGAAGAAGTATCGAAAACATACGAACACTATTTAAACCAAAATATCGCAGTTGTTACCTGTAATAAAATTGCGTGTTCCTCTGCTTACGATAATTACAAAAAATTAAAAAGTTTGTCGCGACAGTTTCATGCTCCTTTCCTTTTTGAAACGAATGTTGGAGCTGGTTTACCAATTATCGACACCGTAAAAAACCTTGTTGCTTCTGGCGATAAAGTACACAAAATACAAGCCGTTTTGTCAGGTAGTTTGAATTTTATTTTTAACAATTTCGATTCAAATACTACTTTTCATGAAGTAGTAAAAGAAGCTGGTGTACAAGGATTTACAGAACCTGATCCAAAAATAGATTTGAGCGGAATTGACGTAGCGAGAAAGATTCTTATTTTGATTCGGGAGAGTGGTTATCAAATGGAAATTGAGGATATAGAAAACGAATCATTCCTTCCGGCAACATGTATGAAAACTACAAACAACGAAGACTTTTTTGCTTCTCTAAAAGTACATGCAAAACACTTTGAATCTATTTTGGCGGAAGCCAACAAAAAAGAAAGCCGACTGAAATTCGTAGCACAATTCGAGAATGGAAAAGCAAGCGTAGGCTTACAATTCATTCCAAAAGAACATCCATTTTACAATTTAGAAGGAAAAGACAATATCGTTTTATTCTACACCGATCGTTATGTAGACCAACCTTTATTGATAAAAGGTGCTGGCGCTGGCGCTGCGGTTACCGCCTCTGGAATTTTTGCAGATGTAATTAGAATAGGGAATATATAATACGGACGCACATGTAAAGACGCGATTAATCGGGTCTATTACTAAAAAAAATAAAATAAATGAATGAAATAAAACTATTTTGCCCTGCTACAATTGCGAATCTTTCATGTGGTTTTGACGTGCTAGGACTTTGTTTAGCTACGGCCGGTGATGAAATGATTGTCCGAAAATCAGATATGAAAGGTATTCGTATTACTAAAATAGAAGGTGCCGATTTACCAATGGAAACCGAAAATAATGTAGCGGGTGTTGCTGCTTTGGCAATGTTGGAAGAAGTAGAAACCGAATTTGGTTTTGAAATCGAAATCTACAAAAACATTAAAGCAGGAAGCGGAATCGGAAGTAGCGCTGCAAGTTCTGCCGGAGCTGTTTTTGGAATCAATGAATTATTAGGTCGTCCTTTCACCCGAAAAGAATTAGTAAAATTTGCGATGCAAGGCGAAAAATTAGCCAGCGGAAACGCTCATGCTGACAATGTCGCTCCTGCCCTTTTGGGTGGTTTTACACTGGTAAGATGTTCGAATCCTTTGGATATCATAAAAATAGAGAGCCCATCAGAGTTGTATGCAACGGTAGTTCATCCTCAAATCGAGTTAAAAACATCGGATGCGCGTTCGGTTTTGAAGCAAACTGTTTCGCTAAAAAGTGCTATTACCCAATGGGGAAATGTAGGCGGATTAGTTGCGGGATTGTATACGAAAGACTACGAATTGATTGGGCGTTCGTTACACGACGAAATCATCGAACCTATTCGTTCGATGTTGATTCCTGGTTTTGACTTAATCAAACAAACTGCATATGAAAACGGAGCACTTGGCTCAGGAATCTCAGGTTCTGGCCCTTCTATTTTCGCTTTAAGCAAAGGAAAAGAAAACGCTGATAAAATCGCCAAAGCCATGAGCGCAGTTTACGAAGAAATGGGTTTGCCATATGAAATTCACGTTTCTAAAGTAAACGACGAAGGAATGAAAATTATTAATTAGTGAATGGTTATTTGTGAATAGTTATTAGTGAATGGTGTATAGTTTTATATACTATTCACAATTCACATCTCACAATTCAAAACTCACAACTCACAACTCACAAACAAAAATGAAATACTACAGTTTAAACCATAACGCACCCAAGGTTTCTTTTCAAGAAGCGGTAATACAAGGATTAGCAACCGATAAAGGATTGTATTTTCCAGAAAGAATAACACCATTGTCTCAAAGTTTTTTTGATACAATTGAGAGTTTGTCGCATGAAGAAATTGCTTTTGAAGCGATCAAACAATTTGTGGGAGACGAAATTCCTGTCGATACTTTAAAAGAAATCATAGCCGAAACCTTGTGCTTCGATTTCCCTTTGGTAGAAGTAGAAAGCGGAATTTATTCACTCGAATTGTTTCATGGTCCAACAATGGCTTTTAAAGATGTTGGAGCGCGATTCATGTCGCGTTGTCTGGCGTATTTTAACAAAGACAATAAAGACAATAAAAATACTGTATTAGTAGCTACTTCAGGAGATACTGGAGGTGCTGTTGCTAGTGGATTTCTTGGTGTAAAAGGTGTCGACGTCGTGATTCTTTATCCTTCGGGAAAAGTGAGTGACATTCAAGAAAAACAGTTGACTACTTTGGGACAAAATATTAGAGCGCTTGAAGTTGATGGCGTTTTTGATGATTGCCAAGATATGGTCAAAAAAGCGTTTTTAGACAAAGACTTGGAACACATTCACCTGACTTCTGCCAATTCTATTAATATTGCGCGTTGGTTGCCACAAATGTTTTATTTCTTCTTTGCTTACAAAGCATTGAAATCCCAAAACAAACCGTTAGTTTTTTCTTGTCCAAGTGGCAATTTCGGAAATATTTGCGCTGGTATTATCGCCAAAAAAATGGGATTACCAATTGAGCATTTTGTAGCTTCTACGAATGTAAATGATACGGTTCCTAGATTCCTTACTAACGGAATTTACGACCCAAAACCATCTATCGCAACGATTTCGAACGCTATGGATGTTGGTAATCCAAGTAATTTTATTCGCATTCAGGAGATGTACCAAAATGATTTGGAGCAATTCAAAAAAGATTTCAGTTCGTATACCTTTACCGATGCTGAAACTTTGTTAGCTTTAAAAGCAATTTATAACGACAGAGGATATATAGCGGAGCCACACGGAGCTGTTGGTTATTTGGGTCTGAAAAAAGAATTAAAAAACATTCCAAACGCTATTGGTGTCTTCCTAGAAACGGCTCATCCTATAAAGTTTCTAGATGTCGTAGAACCAGCATTAGGAGTAACTTTACCATTGCCTACACAAATAGAAAGTGTGATGAACAAAGAGAAAGTAAGCACCAAAATTAAAACATACGAAGAATTAAAAACATTTTTAGGTCAATAATTCTTTTGAAATTTTAATTAAAAGATTAAAATAATTTTTCAAAACCACAAGTTGTATATAAATTTACTATTTGTGGTTTTTTAATTAAAATTAAGATTAGTTTTTTGAATGTCAAATTATTATGTTTGGCAAATAAATCTCGTAATTTAAAAATGCTTTTGATGAAGAAAATTAACATCGTGCTAAACGAAAAATATAAATCTTTTGATACAAATTTTGAAACTGAATTAGAAGGAGATTTGATTATCCTATCTGGTATTAATGGCTCAGGAAAATCACAATTGATGAATATTATATATGGCAAAGGAGATATTAACACTAATAATGGTAGAAAAAAAGATATTTCTAATGCAATTAGTATTGATGGAATCTCTATAATATATAGTAACATTGAATTTAAATCCTTTAAAGATAATATTAATATCCCTGAAATTATTAAATCATCATCCACAGTAATTAATGGTTCAGTTGATCAAGCTTATCAATATTATAAAAGTTATGGCTTATCTTCCCTTCAAAACCCTCAATATAAAGATACTTCTGAACTATTAATAAAACTACTTGGAGGATTATATCATCCTGAAAAAAAAGATATTCCTGAAGATGTTTTTAAAAAAATAATCAGAGATAATAAATTTATATGGAAATCAGATGATCAATTTACTGATTTTATTGGAAATCTATTTTATATTCATGCTACTGAAATAGCGGATGGCCAACAAAACGCTGGTAAAATAGATGGACCAGCATTTGATCCATCAACATTAGGTTTAGCACCATGGACTGAATTAAATGAATTGTTTAAGATTTTAAAAATTGATTATAGATTTAAAGATAATTATGACGTTAAATTTGCAGAACTTATTGAAACACCATTGCTCTTTCAAATAGATTCAGGTGGCAAAATTATTGAAACAGAAAGTCGACAATTAATAGATTTATCTGATGGTGAAAAAACAATAATATCGCTATGTTTTACTTCTTTACAAAAAATTGAAAAAGAAGAAAAAAAATTATTATTATTAGATGAATTTGATGCAGTATTAAATCCCTCCTTAATTGAAAGTTTTTTTATTGTACTCGAAAGATATTTTATTGCAAAAGGGATTCCCGTAATTCTAACTACTCATTCCTCAGCTACAATATCTTTAGCGCCAAACTATACATCTTATTATGAAGTTTTTAAACCAAACAAAAACTCTTCAAGGATTCTGCAAGCTAATAAAGAAGATTATTCCGAGTTAAGAAAAGTCAACAAACAATTTTATGATAAAATTGATAATCAATCTGAACGCATTAAGGAGTTGGAAACGAATATAGAATCAAATAAAAATATTCTTATAATCACTGAAGGAAAAACTGATTGGAAATACATTTTAAAAGCTTTGCAATACTTTCATAGCAAAGGTGAATTTACAGAAATAATTGAAAATTATTTTTATCGTTTCGGCTCAGAAAAGGATTTTAGTGAAAATATTTGTGGCACAACAGAAATAAACGAATTAAGCGATTCCAAACTTAAAAATTATTTAAGTTCTTTAGTTGAAGTAAGAGATATAGGTAATAATAATTTACAAATAAGGATTGGAATTTTTGATTCAGATACAAAAACACAATTAGTGAACATTGAACCAAAAAATGTGTATTCGTTTAAAATAGAACCCGAAGATATTTCTACAGAATTTTTATTTAGTGTTGATGAAATTAAAACTGACATCAATCGTAGACGATTGTTTATAGGAGATGAATTTAATGACAAAAGTAAAAGACACATTTTAGATCCTACTTTAAATCTTGGAGGAGATAATTCTAATATAAATAAAGCTGGAAAAAAAGTTATAATAGAATCGAACGTTTATAACAGCAACTCAGAAAACATAGCACTTTCAAAAGAAATTTTTGCCCAAGCGGTATTTAATGGAGAAATAAATATATCTGATGAAAGTTGGGAAAATTTCAGACATATTTTTAATAACATTTATATTTGCCTAGCTAAAAAAAATCAATAAAATTAAAAATGCCCTAACAGATACTGAAATTTCTTCTACTTGGGAAGCAATGTAACTTTTGCGTCCATTGTTAAAACAATAAAATTTTGTAAATCAATTTAAGGACATGCAAAAAGAAGGCTACAACTTATTGTATATTAGCGAAAACAACCAAACAGTTGCCGGTGCAGGCTATAGAATTTTTACAATACTTTACCCTGGAAAATTACTTTATTTAATGATTTATTTACGTTAGAATCTTGCAGAGGTAAAAGATATGCTTCACAATTATTACAACATATTTACGAAATAGCAAAAAAAGAGAATGCTGTTACCGTACAATTAGACAGCGGTCATAACAGAACAACAGAACACAAATTATATTTAACAGAAGATCTTACAATAGACGCCCATCACTTTAACAAAACAATTTCATGAAAACATCAGAAGCAAACATTATCGAATGGTTTTTACGCATAGCTCTTAGCGTGACGATTTTATCTGCCGTTGCCGATAGATTTGGATTTTGGAGCAAAGAACTTTCAGCATGGGGAAGCTGGGAACCTTTTTTAGCTTATACACAAACAATAAACCCGTTAGTGTCACCTTCAGTCATTCCCTTTTTAGGAGGATTGGCTACATTTTTAGAAATATTATTTGCATTAGCATTACTAACCACTTTTAAAACCTCCCTATTTGCCAAAGCAACAGGTTGTTTACTCCTGTTATTTGGGTTGTCAATGGCATTTGCTTTAAATATAAAAGCTCCACTAGACTATTCTGTTTTTGTTGGGTCAGCTGCTGCTTTTGCATTGAGCATCATTGCAAAAAAAGAAGACAAGTAAATGCTTTCATAGAATAACTTTTTTACTCCAACACTTACCTAACAACTGAGATATTTATTTCAGTTATTTCTTTTTGAGTTAATTCAACTGTCCACTGTATCTATGTGGCCCAACGCCAAGTAAAAAGAATTTTTCTTTCATCAGGGCTGTTACAATATGAGAATTTTTATTAAATTAAAAATTTAGATATTTATAATTTTAACAAAAACAATTAGAAAAACAGTATTTTTTTTAATGAAAATATTGAATTTTTTTCAAATCAGGGATGTTGCAAATTTTTTTATTTATAAACCAATAATGATTTTTAGTAGTTGAAAAAGAAAAAAAATAATAATTCCATATCCCAATGTCTTTACAAATATATTCCTTTGAAGCGATAAGCGTAGGATAATTTGGACTTTATTGGAATTGATGTTTTTTATTATATCTTTGTTAAAGTATGAAAAATACTCTACTGTAACTATAAATGTCTTTATATAAAATTAAGTTATAATATAATAAAAAAATTACAAAATGATAACAATTTCAAAAGAAAAAAATGTATTAACATTAGTGAGTTTATTCACAGTTACACCCGAAAATCAAGAAGCCTTGATAAACCTACTTATTTCTTGTACGGATGAATTTATTTCGAGTTGTCCAGGATTTATTTCTGCAACCTATCACAAAGGTATAGATGGAAAAAGTGTAGCACTTTATGCACAATATGAAAACATGGAAGCATTTCAAAGTGTTATAAATAGTGTTGGTGGGAAGAGAATGGTAGAGGAAGGCAGTAAATTAGCTGAATCTTCACAAAGATGTTTAAGTCATGTTTATGAGACAAGAATAGCATAAAACATTATAAAAATCAAATTAGGAACCCTATTTAGTTATCATTTTTATCGATTACTTGTGTACATGAAGCTATTAAAATAAGGGTGTCTGCGATACTGTTAATTAAATAAAGACGTCTGAATTTATTTTTAACAATTAGCTTTCAATAATTAGATGTTTATAAAATACAAAGCAATAGAAAGTAAGACATTCATTTTCATTCTAGTATTCCTTACATAATGTTTGGATTGTTTTATTAGACTTTATTAAGTTTAAAGTATTGAAGAATATTTAATTACTTCGTAAAATAAAAATGATTATAACTTGACAATTTACTATTTCATATCTGTCAAATAAGCTTAAATAATGCTGCTATTAATTATTTATTTAAAAACTATATGATTCTCCGCAATCACTCATAATTAAGAGATTTGCTTTATCTTTATAAAAAAATCATTATGAATCTATTCAATTTTACCGCAAATTTCGAAAGTGAAGAGTCTTGTAGAAATCATTTTAAAGATGAAAGAGATAAA
>JBBSSR010000005.1:0-157812 GCA_038241955.1 Flavobacteriales bacterium
AAAATCAGTGAGTACTGATGACACGGTAACTGATGTTAACGAAATTGCTAGACAAAAAGGATTTGCTAAAAAAGGAGATTTCCTTATCAATTTAGCAGCTATGCCAATTACCGATAAAGGAATGGTAAATACGCTAAGAGTCTCAGAAATAGAGTAACTATTAGAATTAAAACATTATAACCGTCTTCAATCCCTAAAGATTCAAGACGGTTTTTTTTATTTGAATTTTTAATTATTTTTACATAAAAGAAATCCAATTAGAATGAATAAATTTTTGCTGTTTTTTATTGTTTTTCTCCTACCATGCCATTTATTTTCTCAAAATAATTCAGATTCACTTTTGTTTAAAATAGACAAGACTGTTGAAAATAATTCCTTTTATACCCAAAAGAAAGAATACAAAATAAGCCAACTAAAAACACAATTAAAAAATTCAGTTTCGCTTATTCAAAAATATAAAATTACACAGAAATTGTATACCGATTATCAATCGTATCAATCCGATTCTGCTTTGGTTTATGCTAGAAAAAATCTCCAAATAGCAGATAATCTAAATAGTCCTGAAAAATTAAACCAGGCCAAATTAAACCTTGTATCCATAATGGGAACATTAGGAATGTATAAAGAAGGTGTTGACGTGCTGAATGATATTACGATTGCATTGAGCCCCAAATTAAAAGGCCCGTTTTATGGTACAACTAGAGTGCTTTATGGGCAAATGGCCGACAATACCTCTTCCAGACAGGAAAAAGAAAAATATTTTTTACTTTCAGAAAAATACCGCGATTCCTGCATCACTTTTTATCCTGTTCATTCTACACCATACATTATTGCAAAAGCCGACTGGTTTTTAGACAACAAAAAGTATGACCAAGCCCTAGATTTATTGCTTCCCTTTTTTCCTAAAATCAAGCAAAACGATCCCAATCGTGCTATTATATCCTATATTATTTCACAAGCATACAAGCAAAAAAAAGATAAAGATGAGCAGAAAAAATGGCTAAGTATTTCAGCTTTGTCTGATTTACATTTGGCTAAAAAAGAATATATTTCGCTACGTTCATTAGCATTTTTACTATATGAAGAAGGCGATATTGACCACGCCTATACTTATATTAAACAATCTCTCGATGATGCGGTTTTATGTAACGCCCGCTTGAGAACTTATGAAATATCAAAGATGTTACCTATTATCAGCGAATCGTATCAACAACAAAACGAAACCAATAGATTTCAATTGATTGTGTTTTTAATCAGTGCTACTATTTTTGCACTCGTGCTACTGACACTTTTGTATTTGCTTTTTAAACAAATGAAAAAAGTATCCATCTCAAAGAAAGATTTGAGTTTGGCGAATGACAAACTTTCAGAGTTGAATACTGAACTGAACACTTTTAATGAAAAATTAAACATTTCCAATAACACGTTAACGGAAGCCAATTTTTTAAAAGAAATATACAATGGCCGTTACATGGATCAAAGTTCAGATTATTTAGGAAAACTCGATGAATACCAGAGAAAGCTAAATGTATTGGCAACGACAGGGAAAATTAATGATCTGGTCAGTGCCGTAAAATCGAAAGACTATATTGAAAATGAGTTAAAAGAATTTTACACCAACTTCGACAAGACATTTTTGCAACTCTTCCCTAGTTTTATTGATGATTTTAATTCATTATTAATCTCAGAAGATCGCATTCAATTAAAAGAAGATGAGCAGCTCAATACCGAATTGCGGATTTTTGCACTTATTCGTTTGGGAATAAAAGATAGTGCCAAAATTGCTGTCTTTCTTAGGTATTCGATTTCTACTATTTACAATTACCGTTCGCAACTCAAAAACAAATCGGCTGGACCTCGAGAAGAATTTGAAGAAAAAGTAATGCAAATTGGCACAACCGAAAAATAAAGCAACTCCTATTTATAAATTTATTGAACTTAAAACCACCATATTCTTAAATAATACTTTACTTTTTTGCCACTTTTTTTTTATTTAAAATATTTATAACTTATTGACTATAAAATAGTTAAATTTGTTTTTAGAAATTATAATCTACTTTTTTTAAATAACAGGATTTTTCGAACTCTAAAGCGTCTATTTTTACTTTCACGAAAAAAGGATTTCCATTTCTTTAGTAATAAATCGATTTCGTAAAAAGCTAATAGAACAAACAAACCTCTAATTTATATTTAAAAAGATGAAACATTTACTTTATACAGCTCTGTTCTGTTTTTTGGTTTTGGATTCTGCCAGTTCCCAACAGTTGAAGTCGCCTAACGGAAAATTCACTATGGACTTTACATTACAAAGTGATGGAACTCCAAGTTACTCCCTAAACTATAAAGACAAAACTGTTATAAAACCTAGTAAATTAGGTCTTGAACTTAAAAATGACAAAAAATCGTTACTGAATGATTTTGCAGTTATTGACACTAAGGCAAGTTCATTTGATGAAACTTGGAAGCCTGTTTGGGGTGAAGTAGAAAACATTAGAAATCAATATAATGAACTGGCTTTAACTTTAAATCAGAAAGAAACCGATAGACAAATCATCATTCGTTTTCGATTGTTTAATGATGGTTTAGGTTTTCGATATGAATTTCCAACTCAGAAAAACTTAATTTATTTTGTTATAAAAGAGGAAAAAACACAATTTGCCATGACGGGAGATCATACGGCATTTTGGATCCCTGGAGATTACGACACTCAAGAATATGATTTCACAACCTCGAAATTATCTGAAATTAGAGGACTTACCGAAAAAGCGAAAACCGATAATTTATCGCAAACTTCTTTTTCGCCAACAGGTGTTCAAACTTCACTAATGCTAAAAACAGCTGATGGGATTTACATCAATTTACACGAAGCTGCATTGATTAATTATTCCTGCATGCACTTGAATCTAGATGACAAAAATATGGTATTCGAATCTTGGTTGACTCCTGACGAAAATGGCGACAAAGGCTACATACAAGCACCAGCAGTATCACCTTGGCGTACCATTATTGTAAGTGATGATGCGCGAGAAATTCTAGCTTCAAAAATGACTTTAAACTTAAATGATCCATGTAAAATTGAAGACACCTCTTGGATTAAACCTGTAAAATATGTCGGTGTATGGTGGGAAATGATTAGTGGCAAAAGTTCATGGTCCTACACTGATGAATTTCCATCAGTACAACTTGGAGTTACCGATTATTCTAAAGCGAAACCAAATAGTACACATGGCGCCAACAATGCGAATGTGAAAAAGTATATCGATTTTGCTGCTGCAAATGGTTTTGATGGAGTGTTAGTTGAAGGTTGGAACGAGGGTTGGGAGGACTGGTTTGGTCACAAAAAGGATTACGTTTTTGATTTTGTAACTCCTTACCCCGATTTTGATGTAGAAGAATTGCATAAATATGCTGCGTCCAAAGGGGTAAAAATGATAATGCATCACGAAACATCGGGCTCTGTTCGCAACTATGAGCGTCACATGGATAAAGCATACCAATTCATGAAAGACAACGGTTACGACGCTGTAAAAAGTGGCTATGTGGGTAGTATAATATCTTACGGAGACAATCATTACAACCAATTTATGGTAAACCACTATCAATATGCCATAGAAAAAGCAGCCGATTATAAAATTATGGTTAATGCTCACGAAGCCGTTCGTCCAACGGGAATTTGCAGAACCTATCCCAATTTAATTGGTAACGAATCAGCAAGAGGAACAGAGTATCAAGCTTTTGGCGGTTCAAAACCAAACCACGTAACCATTTTACCATTTACAAGATTGATTGGTGGCCCAATGGATTATACGCCAGGTATTTTTGAAATGGATATTAGCAAATTTAGTCCAAACAATAAATCGCACGTAAACAGCACCATTGCTAATCAATTGGCATTGTATGTAACAATGTACAGTCCGTTGCAAATGGCTGCCGACTTTCCCGAACACTATAATAAATTCCCAGATGCTTTTCAATTTATCAAGGATGTAGCGATGGATTGGAGTGAAAGTAATTACCTAGAAGCAGAGCCTGGTCAATATATAACGGTCGCTAGAAAAGCCAAAGGAACCAACAATTGGTTTGTTGGTAATGTTAATGGAGATAATGTGCGCACTTCAACTATCGATTTCTCCTTCTTAGATAAAGGAAAAAAGTACGTAGCAACTATATATGCTGATGGAAAAGACGCCAATTATAAAACCAATCCACAAGCTTATACGGTGCGAAAAATAGAAGTAACCAATAAATCCAAACTTTCTCAAATGAGCGTTGTCGCGGGAGGTTATGCCATAAGCATTATTGAAAAATAAAAATTAAGCTTAATTATTAAATTTTTGAAGCAGAAATAATTGGCATTTTCAGCAATGATTAGTCCCGCTATTCGCTACAATCTTATTGCCTGAACGCCAGGCAACAAGGATTTTCACTGCTATCGGGGCTACCTCAAAGAATAGGTGTTTTTGTAATTATCTAAAATTTATAAATAACGGTTAGAAAGTAAGATACAGCAGTTTTCCTATGTTATCTAACCGTTATTTTTATTTATCACCATAAATCTGAACGTCATCTATTTGAAAAGCACCATCTAAAGCGAGGTTTTTTCCAGAGCCTGTATATTTGAATGCAATATTGATTTTTCCATTATACGAAGACAAATCCACACCACCCGAACCCACAAACTGATACCAAGGTGTAGCTTGATTAGGTAAAATAACCGTAAGTCTAACCCAAGTTGCTTTGGCAATATTCAAACCATCAAAATTTGTAGACACATAAACTTCAAGTGAATTTAAAGGAGAATCTATATCTAAGTGATGCTGTGCTGTTCTAAAGGTAAGCACTTCATTAGTATGCAAATCCATATCAATTTTCGGCGAAATTAGCCAAGCAATGTTAGAAACTACTTTGCTTCCACTAATCGCAAACTCGGCATAACCATTGCCGGAATATACGGTGCCTTTCCAAAATAATGTTCCTTTTTCGACCATATTAGACCAACCCGGTAAGTTTAACTTTGTATTGGTTTCTACTGTCTGAAAATTTTCCGAAAAGAACGGAACAGCAGCAGTACCTGATAACTTAACATCCTTCTCGGAACGAGCCAATAATTGATAATCAGATCCAAATTTCGTCAAAACTCCACGTATTTTACCGCTTCCATCAGGTACAATTTTATCGGCAAAATCCGCAAAACTACTCGTTCGAAACAATACTTGGTTTCCCAACTTATCTCTCAAACTCCAATTTGTTGCTCCACCAACATCATTAGACGCTTCATAATAATGTCGCCCAATAGCATCGCTTGTAAACTGTACATCTGACAGTTCTACTAACGTATTGATATTTGAATCTTTCAATAAATCTGCAATAGAAATTTGCCTCACTAATTTCTCCTCGGGCACAATTGTGCAAGATGCATTCAAGACTTTTTTATAGTCATTTGCAGATATTCTCCCAACAGCGCCTTCATTATACGTGTTGACATAAATACTCCCAATTCTAATACCACCAAAATTAACATCTGTATATTGATCTTTCAATTTGATATACACTTTATTGCCCAATCGGAAATCAACATAAGTATTCGAAGCATCAACAGGAATGCTAAAGCTAATAACCGGCGTTATATCTGTGCCTAAAGTTTGAAATGAAATCGTCTTAAAAAAATTTCCTTCTTCATCACTAGAAACCACATACGCTTCAATAATATCATCATACGAATACTGTGTCACGATTGCGCTTGTACTCGCTCGAACTTCTTCAACAGTACGATTGACTTTTAAATCGGGTTGGTTACAGCTAAGTTTTGGTACATTAAATTCTTCTGCACAACTACTTAAAATCATCACAATTCCTAGTATAGCCATTTTAGTTCTTATCTTCATATTCTTTTATCTAAAAAATTTTATAAATTGACATATAGGTTTACAAAATAAGTTCTGCCATATCCATAGAAATATTTATTTCCAAAATTGGGTGTTCCACTAGAAACATCTTGATTGAGTTTCCTGAAATTGGCATTTCGAGCTTGTTCGTATCCTCCAGTTTTATACTTTAAATCGAGAACGTTATTGACCGTTGCAAATAGACCAATATTCTTTCCTTTTATGCGCCATGATTTACCCCCTGAGACGTTCAATAAGGCAGTAGGCTCAAATGCCTCTTGCTTCAGCAATTCTTTGGCTCTTTCCTCCGAAGCTTCCGGAAAATTAAAACCACTTCCCGGATTTTTATAAAATGTTGCTGTTCTGGAAATAGGGGAAACATCTATATAACTATTCGTTAAATAATTAATATTAGCACCAACCCACCAATATTTAGGATCTCTGTATTCAATTCCTAAAGCAAAGGCCTGCTGCGGCATTCCAGCCTGATGGTAATTTTTTAAAGTTGCAGTTCCAAAATCAAATACGGGATTGGGATTTTCAATAGTTGCTTGCGCATCATTTGTTATGATCACATTTGGGTTGCTGTCATAAGTAAACTGACTATAAGCTGCGGAAAAATTAGTCTTCACAGTTGGTGTCAATTGGTATTCAAAACTAAGCTCGGCACCAAGATTCTTCTTATCCAACTGCGTTAATGTTTGACTGACAAAAGCATCCGTATTGGCATATCCAGCGCCATCATCAAATATTCCTTCGGCATAAAAGAAAGAAGTTTGAGTAGCATTTTTTATAGTAGCGTAAAAAAGAGTAAGCCGAGTTTGCCATTTTGGAGTTCGATAAAAATAACTCCCATCTAGACTGCAAATGTTTTCACTTTCTATACCATTAACCACCAAATTATTTAAACGAGAATTAGGAAATGTATTTCTCATTGTAGGGGCGCTAGAAAGATACGCTCCATTTAAACTGAATTGTTGCCTACCGGAAATCTTGAAAAGCATTCCGCCTTTGAATCCAAAATTCTCAAACTGAGCTTTCTGGCTTTTCCCAAAGGAATTAGTGGCGTAAATTCCGTTTTGATACAAACCTTCCCTTTGATAATTAGTACTTATGAAGTTTTGTGCTAAGTAAAAATCGACTTTGTCATACGTGAATTTAAAGTTGGTAAATAGGTTGAGCGTATTTGCATAATAATTAAAATTATAACCATAAGTATCTCCTACTACAACTTGTCTGTTTTGCTTATTCAAATCCGATTGTGCTTGCTCACCGTTGTAAAAAACATCAATATCTTCAAAATATAAACCACCTAATAAATCCTGTAGTCGTTGGTAATTATGCGATTTCAAATTACTGTAAAACCCTGCAGCAGTAAAAAAAAGATGCTCGCTTAATTGTGTATTAAAGGTAGAATTTGCCGTTATGGTTTGGTCGTCTGTACGGTCTTCATACAATGCATAATGACTTTTGGTAGGTTCGTAGCCAGTTATATTTCCGTTAACATCTACAATTTGAGTTTGATTTGCTTTATATAATGCATTCCAATCAATTTGATTATTGACAAAAAACAATTCTTTGCTTTTCTCTGTATTGTCATAATCGGGTGTAAATTCTCCCGAAAACTCACCGTTATCTTTTGCATAAAGCGCGCTGTAATAACTTGGCATTTTTCTATAATAGGTAGGATCCGGACTACTACCATTTTGATAATCAATATTGCTGTTTGTGATTTTCCCAAATTGATACGTCAAGCTAGAATTCAGCGTAGTATGATTATTAATGGTAAAAAAATGATTGAGCATCAATATGGGTTCTTCAATAGTTTTTACTCTAGCATTTCTTTTTTTTCCGTCTTGCCATCCCCAATACGAATTGTATTTCTCGCTCGTTAAATTGGTTACTTCGGCAGTATTTGGAGAATTTTTGCCTCTAGAGTTGGGCGTGTAAAATCCAGAGAAATTCAAAGAATGATGATCACTTAATTTCTTTTCTACACTGATAAAACCCGATATAGCATTGTAATTTGTACCTTCAAAATAACCTTCATCTGCCCAGCGTGTACCTACAGACACAACAAATGCCCAATCCTTACTATTCATTCCCGAGGCATAAGTTCCCATCGTTCGCCAATTGTAAGAAGTGTTAGAACCCGAAAATGATAATATAGTTCCAGGCTTATAGATTGAAGCTCGTGTATTGATTTGTTGCGTACCCAAAATACCTCCAAAAGCATAATCTGAAGGAAAAGAGCCCACCGTAAATTCCTGATTTCGGGTTACATTATTTAGACCGCCCCAGTCACCCCATTGCGGTCTTCCATCAAAAAGTTTGTTCATCGTAACACCATTAATCATCATGGTTGCATATTGACTGTCAAGACCTCGAATTCTAAAACGCGCTTGTCCCCAATTGAATGCAGCGGCCTGCTGAAAAGCATCTCTAGAGGATTGCAATAGTCCCGATGTACTTTCAGACCCACTATTATCATCATTCAAATCACTTTCTAGTAGTGTTATTACTCCTGTTTGCTGATCAAGAGCTTGATTGTCCTCTAATGCAATAAAACCCAAATCGAGCATTTCATCTTTGGCAATTGTAATTGGGAATAACGCATCTTTAAAACCTTGACTGTGTAAAAGCAATAAATGACTTCCAGGTTCTACACTGTAAAATATAAAAGCACCATCGATTGTGGTAAGCTGCATGAGTTGTGTGTTTTCGATCGTGACCACAACATTTTCTAATGCTTTCTGAGTTTTAGAATCGATTATTGTACCGGTAATACCAGTTGGTTTTTGGCCCAATACAAAAGTCACTTTCAATAAAAAGAACATTCCTAGTAAAAATCTACTCATACTTATTTTACAAACAAATGGAAAAAGTCACGACAAGGCGCAACCAATCCAAAGATTAAATTCGTTAAAAAAAGGATAAATCGATTTTGGAAAAGAAAAAATATAAAATACTTAATAAACTGTGGTATTTTGAATATCAATACAATAGAAATACTATTCGTAAAGATTCGAAATACAAACATAAGAAAAAAACTATTTAAAAAAACAAGAGAATGCTTATTTTTTTACTTATTACTTAATAGCATTAATTCGTCCCACTAAGAAGGCGATGAAGAGACCAAAAATTCCAATGAAAGCAAAAGAAAATCGCAAACTAGATAGCTCTGCGATATGTCCAATAATTGGTGGACCCATTAAAAAACCAAGAAAACTGACACTTGAAACGGTCGTTAAAGCTTCACCTGTTGGTATGGTTGGGTGTTTGCCCGCAATACTGTAAAGAGTAGGAACAATGGTAGAAACTCCTAATCCTATTATCATAAACGCAAGTGTAGAAGGAACAATATACGGGAAAATAACTGCAGTAAAAAAACCAGTTGAAATCATAATCCCACTAATCTTCATTACTGTTTTTCTACCATACTTATTGATTAATTTGTCGCCAAAAAAACGACCACTAGCCATCATAATCATAAATGAGGTATAACCAAGAATTATTAAAGCACCGGGTGCTTTCACAATATCCTTGAAAAATACACCGCTCCAGTCAAACATAATTCCTTCGCTTGCCATACAACAAAAACCAATAACTCCAAGCAAAACTAAAGTCTTGTCTGGCTTACTGAATCCCTTTTTCTTTTCAATTTTATTCTTTTCTTTAGCTTTAATTAAATATTTAAAATTAAAAGAAATCAACAAAATACCAATAATGGCTACGATTATAAAGTGTGAATAAGTACTGAGTTGCAAAGCTAACATTCCTAAGCCAACTAATGCTCCTGTAAATCCTGCTAAGCTCCACATGCCGTGAAAAGAAGACATTATATTCCGTTTAAAAAGACCTTCGGTATATATGCCTTGCGTATTAACAGAAATATTGGTTAAGTTGCCAAATATTCCAAAAACGTATAATCCCAGCGCTAATTGCCATGCGTTTTGCGCTAAACCTAAATTGGTTAGACTTATTACATACAACAACAGAGAAAAAGGCAAAATACGATGACTGCCAAGCCGAGTTACTAATTTACCTGAAAAATACATCATCGTGAGTTGTCCTAAAGGCAGCGCAAAAAGAATGCTTCCCAACTGACCATCACTTAAATTTAGCTCCGATTTTATAGTTGGAATTCGGCTTGCCCAAGTTGCAAAACTCAATCCCACAGCAAAATAAAACATAGAAACTGCCCAACGAATCCTTGTCAAGTAAGAAGCTTTGGCATCACGATAGTTTTTCTTGTATTTACCTTTGGCTTTATACCAACCTATAAAATTGAAGTACTGCAAAATTGTGGCTTTTTAAAATGTAAAACGAAGGTACTAAATGAATTGCATTAAAATCAGTACTATCATTACTAACCAAAATTATAACGTTATTGTTTATAAATTGATTGCTTTTCTTTGTGCGCTACTTTTAATAGCAGCTTCGATAATCTGCATTACTTTTAGTCCTTCAAAAGCAGTAACTGGTTCCTTGCCGCCAGTAACAATTGATCGACATACTCCATCGAAGAAGTCATAATAATTCCCTTGAAGCGTACGGATTTTTTTCTTGATAATTTCACCATCCATTTCGGTGTGCAAAAACCCCTCTAGTTCGCTGGGTTCTGTTCCCCAAGTATCTAAATTTGGTTTCTTACCTACTTTTAATTCGTCTTCTTGCACATCACCACGTGGTTTAAGGAAAGATCCTTTTTTGCCGTGAATAACATACGCAGGATTAGCTTCTCTAACAAAAAAACCAGCCTTCAATCGTACTTTAAAATCGGGATAATAGAGCAGAATATCAATCCAATCATCGACTAAAGAATGTTCTCTTGTGATCCGTATATCTGCAAAAACACTTTGGGGAAACCCCAATAAATACAAAGCTTGGTCTATTATGTGAGGCCCTAAATCTTTTAGAATTCCTGCACCAGCATTTGCAGTTTCTTTATGAACCTTCGGACTCAAGAGCGGATTGTAACGATCAAAATGAAACTCGGCTTCGACTAAATCTCCAAGTACTTTGCTAGAAAGAATTTGCTGTACCGTTTTTAAATCACTGTCCCATCTTCTATTTTGAAATACAGAAAGTTTTAATCCTTTTTCTTTCGCCAGATAAGCTAATTCCTCTGCTTCGGCAACGGTAGTGGTAAATGCTTTTTCAACTATTGCATGTTTTCCTGCCAATAGCACTTGCTTCGCATATTCAAAATGAGTTCCTACGGGCGTATTCACAATTACCAATGCAGCATCACTTTTAAGCACTTCTTCTAGAGTGGCAAAACTTTTTACATTTGGATAATCCAACTGAATTAATTTTTTGCTTCTTTCCCAAGAACCAATTAACTCGAATCCTGGATGAAATTGTAAGAAAGGAGCATGAAACACTTTTCCTGACATTCCGTAGGATAACAATGCCGTCTTTATTTTTTGCATTTTTTTTTGGTAGTTTACAATCCTGCGAGATCTTTTTTGACCTTGCAGGTATTAAATTATAATCAAACCTACAAGGTCAAAAAAGACCTTGCAGGAAATTCTATAACACAATAACTTATCTTATTTTTGCTCTTTCATATTGTTTTGGCCATTCTACATCAACACCTAATTCGTGTGCAAAAGTCAAACCTAAATTAGGGTCTCTAAGCGATTCTCTTGCAAACAAAACAAGGTCAGATTTTCCGCTAGCGATGATATCTTCGGCTTGTTGCGAAGTGGTAATCAAACCAACTGCTCCTGTCAAAATTTCGGTTTCCTTTTTTATTTGCTCTGCAAAAGGAACTTGGTAATTGGGCGCTAAAGGGATTTTTTGATGTGATACCAATCCTCCTGAAGATGTGTCTATTAAATCGACTCCTCTATCTTTCAAAATTTTAGAAAGTTTGACTGATTCTTCAATGTTCCAACCGCCCTCTGCCCAATCGGTTGCTGAAATTCTAACAAATAAGGGAAGCCCCTTTGGCCACTCCGACTGCACGGCTTCAAGAACTTCGAGTGTGAATCGAATGCGGTTTTCGAAACTACCGCCATATTCATCGGTTCTTAAATTAGATAAAGGCGATAAAAATTGGTGCAGTAAATAACCGTGCGCAGCATGAATTTCCATAACTTGAAATCCTGCCAAAACGGATCGCTTTGTTGCTAGTTTAAAATCGGAAACTACTTTTTGTATGCCAGCTTTATCTAATGCTGTGGGAGCTTGCTCATTTTCGTGATAGCCAATAGTGCTTGGCGCGAAAGTTTCCCAACCTCCATGATTGCGATCTAATTTTTTATTACCGTACCATGGAGATGAAACGCTTGCTTTCCTGCCCGCATGAGCCAGTTGTATACCTGGAACACTCTCTTGCCTGATAATGAATTTGGTAATTTTTCGTAATTTTTTGATGTGGTCATCACTCCACAAACCCAAATCGGCTGGTGAAATTCTACCTTCGGGCGAGACTGCTGTTGCTTCCTGAATTACTAATCCAGCGCCACCAGTCGCGCGACTACCAAGATGCACTAAGTGCCAATTATTAGCAAAACCTTCTTCTGCCGAATATTGACACATGGGTGATATTGCAATTCTGTTTTTGAGAACTATGCTTTTTATTTGGAGTGGAGAAAATAATTGTGATTCCATAAATAATAGATAATTAATGTTTTTAAATTTAAAATGGTTTGTAAATGCTAACAAAAAAGCACTATGTTTTTCTTTAGCCCTGATAGAAGTGGAAATCCTTGTGTGCCGGTGTTCGGCACACAAGATTAGAACGAATAGCAGGATGACTGCTTGCTGAAAATGCCAAATCTTTCTGCTCCAAAAAAATATCGAAATCAGATTGAAACAAATTTACGCGTAGTAAAGTTATCGTACTGCACTCAAAATAAAAATGAAAAATGCAATAATTAACAAAGATTTAAAACGATACCAAAAAATATAGCACCTATAATAAAATAGAAAGCAGTACTTTTGTGCGTTATTTATGAACCGAAAATTAAAAAATGGAAATAATTATCAAGCTTTCTCAATTTTTATTGAGCTTATCATTACTTATTATACTTCACGAATTAGGACATTTCATACCAGCAAAATTATTTAAAACTAGAGTAGAGAAATTTTATTTGTTTTTTGATGTAAAATATTCACTTCTAAAAAAGAAAATTGGCGGAACTGAGTATGGTATTGGCTGGCTGCCTCTTGGTGGTTACGTTAAAATATCTGGAATGATCGATGAGAGTATGGACAAGGAACAAATGGCTTTGCCACCACAACCATGGGAATTTCGATCTAAACCAGCTTGGCAACGTTTAATTATTATGTTGGGTGGTGTTACTGTAAACTTTATACTGGCTTTCATTATATATATAGGTATGGCTTACGCTTATGGAGATTCTTATATTGCAAATGCCGATATGAAAGACGGTCTTTTGATTGAAAATCAGGCGATGATTAATGCAGGTTTTAAATCTGGAGATAAAATTGTTGCTGTTGATGGGCAAAAAATTGTACGTTTTGATAAGGAAATCAGCTCTAAAATTCTTTTGGGGAAAGAAGTTGTAATTGATAGAAATGGAGTAGAAGAAACTATCAAAATACCGAATGACTTTGTGGATCAATTGTCTAAATTTGAGAGAACTCCCTTGGTTGCTATAAGAAGTCCGTTTGCAATTACAGAAGTTACAGCAGAATCTCCAAACAAAGAACTTAAAGCAAAAGATATCATTATTTCTCTAAACGGTGAGAAAACAAGATATCTAGACCAAGTACAAGCTGTTTTAGAAAAAAATAAAAATAAAACTATTCCTGCGGTCGTTTTACGCGATCAAAAAGAAGTTCCTGTGAATGTATTGGTGTCTAATGTTGGAAAAATGGGAGTTTCTATTGGTAGTTTAGGACTTGAAACACTTGAAAAATTAGGCTATTACAAAATCACACATCAAAAATATAGTTTGCTACAATCTATTCCTTTTGGCATTGAAAAAGGAAAAGATCAACTTGTTGGATACGGGAAACAATTAAAAATGATTTTCAATCCAGAAACTAAAGCATACAAACAAGTAGGTGGTTTTAAAGCCATATTTGATATTTTTCCTAGTTCTTGGAGTTGGGAAGTTTTCTGGAGTATTACAGCAATATTGTCAATAATGTTAGGCGTGATGAACTTATTGCCTATTCCGGCACTCGATGGAGGACATGTCATGTTTTTATTATTTGAAATTGTGAGTGGCAAAAAACCAAGCGATAAATTCCTAGAGAATGCACAAATGGTTGGTTTTGTTTTACTTATAAGTTTATTACTTTTTGCCAATGGAAATGACATCTACAAAGCCATTGTAGGCAAGTAAAAAAGAATGTTTTTTTTCTGTTTTTGTTTGCCACAACCAAATAAAATGGATATATTTGCACCGCTTTAAAAGTGAATACACTTTCCTTCTTAGCTCAGTTGGTTAGAGCATCTGACTGTTAATCAGAGGGTCCTTGGTTCGAGCCCAAGAGAGGGAGCATTATTAAAAAGACTATCAGAAATGATGGTCTTTTTTTTATAATAAATCTTCAAAAAATGGATTGTGTTTATATTTTTATTCCACTAAACTAAATCGATTTTACATTGGTTATACTTCCGATTTTGACACAAGACTTGAATTTCATAAAAATGCAGAATCACATAAATTTACTGAAAATGCTCATGATTGGGAATTATTTCTTAGAATTCCCTGCGAAAGTAAAAAACAAGCTCTTACTATTGAAAAACACATCAAAAACATGAAAAGTAAAACTTATATCGAAAATCTAATCAAGTATCCAGATATAATTTTAAAACTTAAAGACAGATATCTAAGTGAAGCAGAGCCCCGATAGCTATCGGGGTTGGTTCGAGCCCAAGTCCCGATAGCTATCTGGAGGAGCATTATTAAAAAGACTATCAGAGATGATGGTCTTTTTTATTATAATAAATCTTCAAAATATGGATTGTGTTTATATTCTATATTCAAAAAAATTAAATCGATTTTACATCGGTTATACTTCCGATTTTGACACAAGACTTGAATTTCATAAAAATGCAGAATCACATAAATTTACTGCAAATGCTCATGATTGGGAATTATTTCTTAGAATTCCTTGCGACAGTAAAAAACAAGCTCTTACTATTGAAAAACACATCAAAAACATGAAAAGTAAAACTTATATCGAAAATCTAATCAAGTATCCAGATATAATTTTAAAACTTAAAGACAGATATCTAAGTTAATCAGAGCCCCGATAGCTATCGGGGTTGGTTCGAGCCCAAGTCCCGATAGCTATCGGGAGGAGCATTATTAAAAAGACTATCAGAAATGATGGTCTTTTTTTTATAATAAATCTTCAAAAAATGGATTGTGTTTATATTCTTTATTCCACTAAACTAAATCGATTTTATATCGGTTGTACTTCCGATTTTGAAACAAGACTTGAATTTCATAAAAATGCAGAGGTTCATAAATTTACAGCAAATGCAGATGATTGGAAAGTTTTTCTAGAAATAAGCTGTGAAAATAAAACACAAGGTTTAAATATTGAAAAGCATATCAAAAAGATGAAAAGTAAAACCTATATCGAAAATTTAATTGAATATCCTGATATAATTTTAAAGCTCAAAGAAAAGTACAAATAAAACTGTTAATCAGAGCCCCGATAGCTATCGGGGTTGGTTCGAGCCCAAGTCCCGATAGCTATCGGGAGGAGCATTATTAAAAAGACTATCAGAAATGATGGTCTTTTTTTTGTTTAAAATACATTAAAATCAATACTAAAAAAGGTTTTGATAAAATAAACAAAAACATTTGTTACATTCAAATTAATTTTTATCTTTGCACCGCTTCAAAAGTGAATACACTTTCCTTCTTAGCTCAGTTGGTTAGAGCATCTGACTGTTAATCAGAGGGTCCTTGGTTCGAGCCCAAGAGAGGGAGCATTATTAAAAAAGACTATCAGAAATGATGGTCTTTTTTTTATAATAAATCTTGAAAATTTATATTCTAAATTTCATAAAATTAATCAACTATCAAAGATAATTTTGAAAACTTAAAGACAAATTACTATTTGTTAATCAGAGCCCCGATAGCTATCGGGAGGAGTATAATTAAAAAAGCCATTCAAGAAATCGAATGGCTTTTTTTATATAAAAAGATAGGTTTTATTTTAAAATTCCGAATTAGAACGATTACATCAATTACTTCAAAATAACGTATTAAGCTGCCTTCTCAAATGCAATAAAGTTCACTAATAATCCTTTGGTATTAAACACAGGAAATCCTTCAATTAAACAATAATATGGCTCTCCAGTTTTTTTATAATTTAAGACCTTTTTTACAAATGGTTGTTGCAACGTAATTGCTTCTCTAATCTCATTAGAAACTACTAAAGAAGTCTCTTTTCCCTGAAACATTTTAGGATTGTTGCCTAACACTTCCTTTTCTTTGTAACCATTCATAGTGTACATATTATGAGACGCAAAAACGATATTTAATTTAGCATCGGTCACAAGAATTACCTTTTCCTTTAATTTAGCTTTTAAATTCCAGTTTTTGTTTTCCCACTTACTTTGGATAGAGAGTTCATCTAATTTATTTAAATCTAAAATAGACCTTTTCATTTGTAACTGAAAATTATCTTTAAACTCCCAAGAAATTATTGGCACGGATCTCAGCTTCAATTGACTGAAATATTTCTCTTTGGCATCACTACAAACTTTTACATTTTCCATCTTTTTGTATTTAATAGTCAAATATAAAATTATTTACGCAACTTAGAGCCCGTAAAGCCTGGTTTAACTATTGTTGAACGCTAGAATTATACATTTAAAAATCAAATTTAAGTTGAACCACGATTGTCTTTTTCAATTCCGTATTTAAATTACTTAAAGATATTCCTAGTAATCTAACGGAATCTTTCATTTTTTCCTGATATAACAACTCTTTTACTGCATTAAGCATCAATACTTTATCTGCAATAAAATAAGGCATAGTTTTACTGCGAGTTTGCTGTGTAAAATCACTATATTTTATTTTTAAAGTTATCGTTTTGCCTGAGATATTATATTTTTTTAAACGTCTTTCTAGCTCATTTGCAATTATCTCTAGTTTTTCAATCATAAATATCTCAGAGGATAAATTAACATCAAAGGTATGTTCTGCAGCTACTGACTTAGAAATTCGTTCCGCTTTTACCTCGCTATTGTGAACACCTCGAACTACATTATAATAAAAAGCACCTGATTTGCCAAAATGTTTTTCTAAGAATTCTATTGTTCTACTTTTTAAATCTAGACCTGTAAAAATTCCTAATTGAAACATTTTTTCAGCCGTAACCTTACCTACTCCATAAAATTTTTGAATCGCTAATTCTTCTAAAAAAGAAATAACTTCATCAGGATTCACGGTTTTTTGTCCGTTTGGCTTATTGTAATCACTGGCAATTTTGGCAACAAATTTATTTATAGAAATTCCTGCCGATGCTGTTAAACCCACTTCGTTAAAGATGCGCAGTCTTATTTCTTCGGCTAATAAACTAGCACTTGGATTGCCTTTCTTGTTTATGGTTACATCCAAGTACGCTTCATCAAGTGAGAGAGGCTCCACTAAATCGGTATACTCATAAAAAATAGTATGGATCTTTTTTGAAATTTCTTTGTAACGATCAAATCGAGGTTTAACAAAAATAAGCTCAGGGCAGTTTCTTTTGGCAACTACACCACTTATTGCGCTTCTTACTCCAAATTTTCTAGCTTCATAACTTGCTGCTGCAACTACACCACGATTCTCTGCACCTCCAACAGCAATAGGCTTGCCTTTTAATAGTGGGTTGTCCATTTGCTCTACCGAAGCATAAAAAGCATCCATGTCAATGTGTATGATTTTTCTATAAGTCTGCCTTTGCTCCATAGTACAAATTTAGAAACGTTTCAAAGAAATGAAACAATTTCAATAAAAAAAATAGATATATTTGACTTTGTAACAATAGTATTGTAATATGGTCGAAATAGAGAGAAAATTTTTAGTACACTCTGATGATTTTAAAAAAGAGGCATGCACTAAAAATAGAATTACGCAAGGTTATTTGAATTCAAACCCAGAACGCACCGTTAGAATCCGAATAAAAGGAAATAAGGGATTTATTACTATAAAAGGCGTTTCGAACGAATCAGGTCTTTCTCGTTTTGAATGGGAAAAAGAAATTCCAATATCCGAAGCAGAAAGTTTATTACTTCTTTGCGAAAAAGGAATAATTGACAAAACACGTTTTGAAGTAAAATATGGGAAGCATATCATAGAAATAGACGAGTTTTATGGAGACAACGAAGGTCTAATTGTTGCTGAAATCGAATTAAAATCAGAACTGGAAACTTTTGAAAGACCAACATGGTTAGGTGAAGAAGTCACTAATGATAAGCGTTATTATAATTCACATCTCAGCAACAATGCTTACAAATATTGGTAATTAATTTTCCAGAACTTCTAGGGTTACATTTACAGCGCCTCCTTTTTTATTAGAGGTTATCTCCATAAATGCTCTCTTACTTAGGTCAATTTCTCGTCCTTTAGAGAAAGGACCACGATCCGTAATTTCTATGATTACAAATTTACCATTTGCTTCATTGGTAACTCTGACTTTGGTTCCAAATGGTAGTTTTCTGTGAGCAGCTGTTAATTTATTATTATCAAAACGAGTTCCGCTAGCTGTTTTTTTACCATTAAATTTATCATGATAATACGAGGCATGTGCATCTTTTTTGTAAGGCTTGAAATTATCCATTTCAACCACAAGGGAATCTAAACTCTTTTTCTGAACATCAGTAATGGACTTTTCTTTTTTGATGGAGTCTTTCCGCGTACTCAGTTTTGACTTATTTATAATACTACTTTGACCACTAACAAAGGTTATTATAAAGAAAAAAAATAGGGGCGTTAATTTTTTCATTATATTTTTTTGTTTTGAATTATTTGCGAAATTTTCGCTACTATAAGAGTCTATTAAGAATGTTTAGAACCATAAAGACCAAGGAATTCTGCTTAAGATTAAGAGTAGGCCTAATCCGTAAAACAGAGAGAATGTTTTAAATTTTGAATTGTCAGTAATCAACTTTTTATGTTTCGACCATCCAATCGTTATTAATGCAATACCGATCAGATTAATTAACGGATGCTCTAATGAAGTTAAACGCAATGCTTTATCAGCCATTTGTCCTAATGAACTAAGTCCTACTGGGGATACAAAATATATAATTATACCAATTAACAACTGTATATGAATACCAATTAATGCAAAAAGTGCAATCTTTCTATCTTTTGCGGTAAACTCCTTTTTAGAAAACAATCCTACTAACGAATTAATAACTGCAATAACAAGTACAAGTAGCGCTATATACGCCCATCCTGAATGCATTTTTTGAATAAATTGATACATAAATTTTATTTTTTAGAATAACAAATATAAACAAAAAAGAAATAAAAAAACTTATTTTAAGAGGCTAATAAAGTTAATTTACACTTGAACTATAACCCTATTAAAAACATATTGTCTCTATATTTCTAAATAAAAAGAGCTGTCTAGAAATAAATCTAGACAGCTCTTGCAATAAAATTTTCAAAATTTAATAAGTATACTAAAAGGTCCTAAATCCTTTTGAAATTTAATATTATTTTCCAAAAGTATATCTCAATGTAAATTGAGCTTGCCAAACATCAAATGTAGAAGCGTTCTTTTGAAAAGTATCTTTAGCTAAGAATTTATTTCCGTCTTGATCAGTTTGCAAAGCAAGCGTATAAAAAGGAGTAAAGTTATTAGCAAGTGCTGGAACTGTAGCTACATTTAAAATGCTTGAAGCTCCGAAATTTGAATTTACAACTCTTTGAGAAACTCCCCAATCTTTATTTAATAAATTGGTAAAATTTAAGATATCGGCTCTAAACTGGAAGCTATTCTTTTTACCTGCAATCATGATGAAGAAATCCTGCGTTATCGACATATCTACGCGATGTAACATTGGTAAAACATTAGAATTTCTTTCAACATATTGTCCTCTTCTTCCAGATAAGTACGAATCTTGATCAATAAATTTGTCAAAAGCTTCTTGTTGTTGTGCCTCTGTATAAAGTACAGTTGTTACACCAGCTACTTTTTGAGTAATTGGATTGAAACGCAAGTCAGATGCTTTTTCAGGAACAAAAAGTAAATCATTTCCATTTACTCTATCTCCATTCAAGTCACCTCCGTAAACATACGAAAATGGATTTGTTTGCTCTCCGATATATCCGAAGTTTATAGATGTTGCAGCTCCACCTTTTTCTTTACCATATTGAATTTTATATCCTATAATACCAACATATCTATGTGGTGTATTATTATTTGATATACTTAGATCTAAATCATTATTTCCATTAACTGATTTTGCGCCAGTCCATGATCCTGATGCTACTGAACCTGCAGATAACAGATCATAAGCGCCAGAGTGGGTGTATGCGAAAGATCCCCAAAGTCCCTTTTTATAAGGATATTCTAATTTAAAAGTAGTCGAATAAAAATATCCTTCGCTTGTATTAGATAAAACAATGGCACTTGATACGTTGTCATTAATACGAACGCCAGCATCATTTCTTGCATATAATGGCCTGTTATCTGGTCCGTTAAGCGCTCCAACTGCCTGATCTAAATTAGCATTATAATATCCTACTTCATTAATGTTTTTACTAAAAATACCTTCTAGAGTACCAATGAATCCAAATGGTAATTTTTGATCAACTGCTATAGTAGTTTTCCAAACTTGAGGAAATTTATACTGCTTATCAGTAAATGCCAAATCGAAAGTCGATGGCAAAGTAGGTACTGCTGGAATAAAATAATTATTAGGATTAGCTGTAAAACCATATCCTCCTGTTCCTACAGCCGCTCCACTTGCGTCAACAAATCCAGTAAGAACACCATTATTCCCAACTGCATTTGATATGAAAACATAAGGTGGTTTACCTGTGAAAATACCTGTTCCTCCTCTTAATTGAGTGGTAGCATCTCCAGTTACGTCTAAATTAAAACCAATTCTAGGTTCAAATAAATATTGAGTATCCGGCATATCTCCCGTATTGAACTTCTCTCCGTCTAAGAATGTCATACTGCTCACTGCAGGATTCTCTAATGCCGTGTTTTTAAAGGTTATAGCCGTACCTCTTAATCCAACGATTACTTTTAACCTCTCATTTACTCTAACTTCATCCTGTGCATAAAAATCAATTCTATTAGACTCTACGATTTGTATTGGATCTCCTCCACCTGCAATTGCAGAATATTTGAATTGAGTTCTCACTGGTAAAGTAGTAGTAGAAGGAGATCCTCCATTTGCTATCGATTCATTAGCAGCATTGTAAAATTCGTCTAATGAATTAAATGTATAAACTCCATTTGAACCAGAGAAAAACAAGTTTTCAGACTTAAAATACTCATAATTGGCTCCAAATAATAAGGAATGATTACCTATTGATTTTGTAACATTATCTGTAAAGTGTAAGGTAGAATAATTAAGCTTATTCCCTTGTGTAAAAGGATCTAGTCCTACAGAAATAAATGTTGAATTTCCTGCAGTAAAACCTGGTAAAGGATCTTTTGACACACCATTTTTAATATCTATAGTAGGGAAAAGTCCACCTCCTTGAAGTCCTCTATCTTCTACTTGTTTATCATAACCTGCAATAAAATTATTATTCCATGTATCCGATAATTTACTATCTAACTGAATAACTAAAGATTTTGTGTTGTCCATAACTGTGTATCCACTATTTTTAAAAGACATTGCACTTGGACTAGTTCTTCTGTTACCATAACCTAAAGAGGATGAATTTGAAGTTAACTCATCTGAGCTGGAATCATGTTGAACATAACGAATGGAAAATCTATTATTATCGTTTATGTTCCAATCAATTTTACCCAAAAATTTTGTTGAAGTTCTGTTTGAATTATAATTTTCCCATGGACCTGTAGTATAATTAAAATTATTTTGCATGTAATCCGAAAGTGTTTGCATTTGAGCATACGTTGGATCAGAAACCTGAGCACCACCATTTGGAGAATTTGTTGAAGTCCAGTTTGTAGCTGGACTAGCACTCTCTATAGTTTCAAAATTTCCAAAAATAAATAATTTATCTTTAATTATAGGAGCCCCAAATCGTGCTCCCCAAATTGTTTCGTCAAAAGTACCCGGTACAATTGTAACATCTCCTGCTTTAGTTCCGATATAACCTTTTTTATTACTTCGAAAAGAGTTATAAACAGATCCTTCAATCTCATTAGTTCCACTACGGGTCACTGCGTTGATACCTGATCCTGTAAAACCAGTTTGACGTACATCAAAAGGAGCGATATTAACTTGTAATTGTTCTATTGCGTCTAAAGATATTGCTGTAGTACCTGTTCTTCCTCCTGCTTGAGCGTCATTACCAAGACCAAATGCATTATTAAAAACAGAACCATCAATCGTGAAATTATTCATTCTAGAATCTTGCCCTCCAAACGAACCTCCACTACCTGCATTAGCATTATATTTGGTTATAGAGTTTACAGATCGAGAACCAATGATTGGCACAGCATATATTTGTCTATTAGAAAACTGTTGTGAAGCTCCTGTTTTTCCTGATGTAAAAGCATCATTCGATCTAGTAGAAATTACTACTTCTTTAAGGGCATTAGTTTCATTTTCCATCATTACATTAACTGTAATAAAATTTCCTAAAGGCGCATTAATATCTGTTATTTCACTGCTTTTTGAACCAATGAACGATACTTTTAAAGTATAGGGACCACCTGGTCTAACAGAAGGAATAGAATATCCTCCAGTATAATTTGTTATCGTATTATACTTAGTACCAGTTGGCTGATGAATAGCCTGCACTGAAGCACCCACAAGACTTTCCCCTGTACTCGACTTAACGTTTCCAGAAATTCCTGACGTAGTTACCTGTGAATAACCGATAACCGACAGAAAAAAAATAAAAATAAAGGCAATTTTTTTCATACTTGTTTTTGTTTGGTTTTATATTGGCAAAATTATAACATTTCTAATTAATTATGTTAATATAAGGTTAATAAATTTAAATTAAATAATATAGGCAATTTGATTAAATTTTATGGGTAGTAGAGGGTTAATATATTGTCTATTTATTTGTTTTTTAAATAAAATGATGTGAATCTAACATTATAATTTAAAGAAAAATTTGCATTCTTTCCTCTGTGGTTTTAAAAAGTTACATTTTATATCAAAAAAGCCTCAACTATTAAAAATCGAGGCTACATTTAAAATCTATAATACAAAAGTATTATTTCTTACTTAAATAATAATCTAACAAATGTTTTGTTGAGCTATCATGGTTTTTAATTTGCTTCGAATTTATCTCTTCTAGAATAGAATTTGCTAATTGCTTACCAAGCTCTACTCCCCATTGATCAAAACTAAAAATATTCCAGATAATTCCCTCTACAAAAATCTTATGTTCGTATAAGGCGATTAAAGAACCAAGTGTTTTTGGCGTCAATTTTTGAATTAATATGGTATTAGTAGGTTTGTTTCCTGTGAATACTTTAAAAGGCAAAAGTGCACTCGCTTTTTCTGTACTTAAGCCTTGCTTATTGAATTCCGCTTGCACTTGCTCCGGTAATTTACCATTCATCAATGCTTCTGTTTGTGCAAAAAAGTTAGACATTAATTTATCATGGTGATCTTCATCTCCATGTAATGATTTTACAAAACCAATAAAATCACAAGGAATTAATTTAGTTCCCTGATGAATTAATTGAAAAAAGGCGTGTTGTGCATTAGTCCCAGGCTCTCCCCAAATAATTGTTCCCGTTTGATAATTTACAGGTTTTCCGTCACGACCAACACTTTTACCATTACTTTCCATAGTACCTTGTTGCAAGTAGGGTGCTAATTTTTGCAAACATTGCGCATAGGGAATGAGAGCTTCGCTTTCGGCACCAAAAAAATTGTTATACCACACCGTTAGCAATGCTAAGGCTACAGGTATGTTTTTATCAAAATCGGTAGTTTTAAAATGCTCGTCCATTTCATTGGCACCACTTAATAAATCGTCAAAATTATCAAAACCAACAGCTAGGCTTATAGTAAGTCCAACGGCACTCCACAAAGAGAATCGACCACCAACCCAATCCCACATAGGGAAGACATTGGCTGGATCGATACCAAAATCGGTTACTTTTTGAATGTTTGTCGAAACCGCCACAAAATGTTTAGCTACATCTTTATGACTTGCCGATTTTAAAAACCATTCTCTAATAGTTTCTGAATTGGTTAGAGTTTCTTGAGTAGTAAATGTTTTAGAAACGATAACGAATAATGTTGTTTCTGGGTTTAGTTTTTTAATGACCTCTTGCACGTGATCTCCATCTACATTAGAGACAAAATGTATCTTCAAATGATTTTGATAGAATTGCAAGGCTTCAACTGCCATAACGGGGCCAAGATCTGAGCCTCCTATTCCAATATTTACAACATCTGTAAATGGTTTTCCAGTGTATCCTTTTCTATGTCCGGTGGTGATTTCGTTTGTAAATGCTTTTATTTTATCCTTTACAGCATAGATTTCCGGTATTATATTAATCCCATCTACCTTTATAACTGCGGACTCTTTTGCACGAAGTGCTGTATGTAACACCGCACGATTTTCTGTTTGATTGATAATTGCTCCTCCAAAATAATCAGAGATTGCATTTTTTAACCCTGTTTCTTCTGCTAATTGAAGCAGCAGATCCATAGTTTCTTGGGTGATAATGTTTTTTGAATAATCCACAAGAAAATCATTCCATTTTAAACTAAATTTTTCAGCTCTTGAAGTATCGGCTTGAAAAAGTGCTTTCATTGAAGCTTTTTGCATTTCTGAGTAGTGTGCTTGAAGTTTTTTCCAAGCTGGTGTTTCGGTTGGGTTTATTGTATCTAAAGCCATTTGTATCTAGTATTTTATATCTAATACAAATTTACTGAAATAACTTTGATTGAAGTATAATACGTCAATTATATAACAATTTAATACAAATTTACAGGAAATAAATAAGTCATCAAGAACTAGAGACTCTTGCTTCTTTACAGATGTGAAACGCTATCCAATTCAAACTTTAAAGGCTCAATTTGCTTTAGAAATCGCTCTTTACTTTTTGTATTCATTGGTTCTCCCGATGGTAATTTTAAACGCAAAGCATCTACTTGAACTCCATTTTTCCAGAAACGATAACATACATGTGGTCCTGTAGCCAAACCTGTACTCCCTACTAAACCTATTGTTTGTCCTTGAGATACATGTTGTCCGCGTTTCACTAGGATTTTAGACATGTGCAAGTACTGAGTAGAATAAGTACTGTTGTGTTTTACTTTTACAAAATTACCATTACCAGCCGTAAATCCTGTTCGTTCAACAGTTCCAGCAGCCGTCGTGGAAATTGGCGTTCCTCTTGGCGCCGCATAATCAGTGCCTTTATGCGCTTTCCATATTTGTTGCACGGGATGAAAACGGTTAGAAGAATACCGTGAACTGATCCGGCTAAACTTAATAGGTGTCTTAAGAAAGAAATTTTTTAGTGTTTTGCCTTCTTCATCATAATATTCTGTTTTTCCTGAACCAGGAATTTGCTCAAACGGAAAAGCATAAATAATTTTGCCTTTGTATTCAAAAAAAGCAGCTTCAAGGCTATCTACTCCATCATAAATAGAATCATTTATATATCTTTCGGTAAAAGTCATACCAAAACGATCTCCTCTTTTAAGTTTAAAAAAATCGACAGACCAAGCGAAAATCTTTGAAATCCTTGTAGCTAAAGCACCTTCTATATTCGCTGCATCTAATGTCTCAGATAATGATCCCTTTAACACACCCCCTATCGTTCGTCGTTTAATGGTGAGTGGTTTTGTTTTTTTATAGACTGTGGGAACCGAATCTCTTAAGTCGATTACATAATAATTTAATGCATCAGGTTGGTAAATAAATACCTCCAACTTGTTGGTTTTATTCTTAGAACGAAGTAAAGTATAGTGTTTTCTTAATCGAATGCTGCGTACATCAAAAGTCTCTTTTATTTGTTGTACTATATCATAAACTCTCCTGTCTCCAATATTTTGATGGTTTAAAATGCCTCCAAAGGTATCACCTGGTTTTACAGAATCCTGCACAACATTAAATTCTGAAAATGTGAATCCAAAATCACTTTTTGCAGCTATCATTTTTACCACCTTCTTTTCTGTAACATTTTCTTTCCTGTTGCAGGAATATAGCGAAAATAATACCACCAAAATTATAACGACTTGTTTCAAACTATCTTTTATTATGTCTCACTTTTACTTTTCTACTCCCCAATTAGCCAACTCTTCTTCGTTCCATAATTCAGGAAAAAAAATTCGTCTTTGGTACATTGGGTGCATGTATTTTTTCCAGTCACTTCCACCAGTTGCTTCGCCATCTCCTTTTCCGTTGTCAATGTATTTTCTAGCAGCATTCAAATGTCCCATTACCCAAGTAATATTTACGGTATAATCGTAGTGACGCATAGCTTTTATCAAATCAGAATTTGCTTGATCATTTGCTGGTAACTGTTTGAATCTTTGCCAAAGGTTAATGGTATTATATTCCTTCATCAGGGTAATAAATGAAGCTTTGTATTTGCGTTCAAATTCTAAAAGTAAAAAGGATTTTTCTCCGGTTTGATGATCTTTCCCTGCTGCCTGCCAATACAAATGCTCGAAAGCATGCTCATAAGGTGTATCTCTATCTATCGTTGCGCGAAAGCGGTAATCTATTAGATTAATTAAATCTGTTGATGCAAATTCTATCATTCTGTATTGTGCACTCTGAAAACCACTAGCGGGAGTTAATGTGTTTCTAAACTTCATATATTGCTCTACATCCATACCATCTCCCATGATATCGAAAGAAGTAGTAAGCATATCAAAATAGCGACTAACTCTCATCAATCTTTCGGTAAAGAAATTGGTAGTGATCGATTGCGCATGCGAAATTTGATTCATTTCCCAAAGAATCATTTTAAAAAGCAATTCATTTACCTGATGGTACATAATAAAAACCATCTCATCTGGCAAAGTGGTTCTTTGTACTTGCAAATTAAGCAAAGCATCAGTTTGTATGTAGTCCCAATAGGTAATTGGTTTTGACCAAAGCAAACCTTCTAATTGGGTATCAGTTTTTTGATTTATAGCTTGATATTTATGATCAATTTTGTCTAAAATAGATGCGGTGGAATCCTTTATAATCATTATTTTTTTATTTTAAAAGGATTTTTTAGTCCTCTGTAATCTTCCAAATCGGCTTTTAAAGATCCCACGAGAAGAGTAGCTTTTATTCGAATAGGGATTTTATTATAGTCGTCTGATATCCATATAGTTAAGCTTTCCTGCTCCTTAAATATACGGCCAGACTGAACTGAAGGTCTGAAAATCATTGTTGACACAACACCAAATTTAGTTGTAATATTCTCTCGTCCTATAAATTTTAACTTAAATTTTGTAGTTTCATTATCAAAAAACATATCGATAATAATAGACTCACCTGCTTTAATGGTATTGATATTAGGGTAGTTCCTTAAATAATAGAACGAAGATAATATGTCTTGGGTATTTTTTGGAAAATCAAATGAGTTTTCGGTTTTGTGTTTATAATCTTTGACGATTACTCTATTAGCAGTTTGATCCACAAAACCTTCCTGGTTTTTAGTGTAACCTCCTTCATTTATTTTGCGAACAAATTTATAGGGCGTTCTGTTGTTCTTATTTATGTAGCTTTCGTAGACATCCTCGACTTTAAAAAAAAATTTTGTCATGCCTGTAGAAAACCCTTTACCTATAACATGAAAAACAGAATGATCGTTTATTATCGCATCTTTTACCTCTATTGTGGCGTAACCTGCATTTATAATTCCGTAATGCACTCTATATTCCAAAAATTCACCAGCTGAGAATGCTTCTTCATTTTGTACCTCGAAACTTAGTAAAGGAATCAACAGTAAGAATAATGCAATTTTTTTCATTGGGCAGGCTTTAATTTTTATTAAAGTACCAAATATATTAAAACAAAAAAACTCAGTCAAATAAATGACTGAGTTTTTATGCTATTAACTAACCAAAAAACTATAAACTATGAAAATTTATATGAAACTAGGAAGGAAACCACCCCTTCCTGATTTGCGAGTGCAAAGGTATTTCATAAAACTAGTTTTTCTTAGTGAAAAATCAAGTTTAACACAACATTTGCAATTTTAAGGGTCAATTAACTATTTTTTTTTTTGATAATGCAATAAAATCTAAATTTTACAGAGTTCCTCGTAATTCCTGTTCGCGTTCAATTGATTCAAAAAGAGCCTTAAAGTTTCCAGCACCAAATCCTTTTGCTCCCATTCTCTGAATAATCTCAAAGAACAATGTTGGACGATCCTGAACGGGTTTAGTAAAAATTTGTAATAAGTATCCATCTTCATCCGCATCAACCATAATTGCCAATTTTTCTATTTCGGCTAAGTCTTCCTTCATCATATCTATATGTACACCAAGTCTTTCTGGAATGGCAGCATAATAAGTATGTGGAGGCGCAGATAAAAACTCGATTCCTCTTGCTTTTAATTGTGAAACTGTTTTGATAATATCATCTGTAGCGATAGCAATGTGCTGAATTCCTGGTCCACCGTAGAAATCTAAGTATTCTTCTATTTGTGATTTTTTCTTTCCTTCGGCTGGTTCGTTGATCGGAAATTTGATTCTTCCGTTTCCGTTTGACATTACTTTACTCATCAAAGCAGAATATTCAGTATTAATTTGTTTGTCATCGAAAGAAAGGAAATTGACAAATCCCATTACATCTTCATAGAATTTTACCCAAGTATTCATTTCGTTCCAACCTACATTTCCAACCATGTGGTCAATGTATTTTAAACCTGTTGGTTCTGGATTGTAATCCGATTTCCATTCTTTATAGCCTGGTAAGAAAACGCCATTGTAATTTTTTCTTTCTACAAAAATATGAACGGTTTCTCCGTAGGTGTAAATTCCTGAACGAACTACTTCTCCAAACTCATCTTTTTCGACCGTTGGTTCCATAAATGAACGCGCACCACGTTTCATAGTTTCTTCGTACGCACTTCTAGCATCTTCTACCCAAAGAGCAGCCACTTTCACACCATCACCATGTTTTTTTAAATGCTCATGAATGGGCGAATCTTGTGTTAATGGAGTGGTTAAAACAATTCTAATTTTGTCTTGTTTTAATACATAAGATGCCTTGTCTTTTACTCCTGTTTCTAATCCTGCATAGGCCAATGATTGGTACCCAAAAGCGGTTTTGTAATAATGTGCAGATTGCTTTGCATTTCCTACGTAGAATTCTACATAGTCGGTTCCTAACAACGGAAGGAAATCTTGTGCTCCTTCAAAAATTTTCTCTAATCCGTATTCTACTGATTTTACTTCTTTTGCCATTATTTTTATTTTTTGAATTCGGATTTTTTGTGATACCGAATATATTATTGATTACTCTAACGCTCTAGCCCTGATTACTTCACTTAACTTTTATTTTAATTGGAGTTCAGTGAACTTCGTTTGAAGGAAAATCCTTTTTTAATGCTTTTTCTGCAATAAAAAAGATTGGAATGATAGCAGGAAATAGCTCCTAATTATTTAATAAATTATGATATGCTAAGTGCGATTGCTTCGTTCCTCGCAATGACTTACTCTACCCAAGATTTATAATACTGACCATCGTCAAGTCCCATAGCTTCTTCGGTTACCATAAGTGGGCGAAAAGTATCGACCATTACAGCTAACTCTTGTGTTTCTGTATGACCAATACTGCGCTCCATTGCTCCTGGTGCTGGTCCATGTGGAATTCCTTTTGGGTGCAATGTTATGTGTCCTTGCTCGATATTATTACGGCTCATGAAATCGCCATCTACGTAATACAACACCTCATCACTGTCTATATTGCTGTGATTGTAGGGTGCTGGAATAGCTTTTGGGTGGTAATCGTATAGTCTTGGACAGAAAGAGCAGAGTACAAAACTAGTCGTTTCGAAAGTTTGATGAACCGTAGGTGGTTGGTGCACGCGGCCTGTTATTGGCTCGAAGTTATGAATTGAGAATCCGTATGGAAAATTGTAACCGTCCCATCCAATCACATCAAAAGGATGTGTGGCGTAAACAATTTCATGCATCATACCCTCCTTTTTCATTTTGACGACGAAGTCTCCTTTTTCGTCATGCGTTTCGAGTTCGCTTGGCAATTTAAAATCCCGTTCACAAAAGGGAGAATGCTCTAAGTGTTGCCCTGATTCGTTTTTATATCTCTTTGGAGTGTAAATCGGGGCAAAGGATTCTACATATAATAAGCGGTTATCCTCAGTATCGAATTCTATTTGATAAATAATTCCGCGTGGAATGATTAAATAATCACCGTACTCGAAAGGAATATTTCCTAACATCGTGCGCAGTTTACCGGTGCCTTTGTGAATAAAAATCATTTCATCGGCATCGGCATTTTTGTAGAAATAAGTGGTGAGCGATTTTCTTGGTGCGGCGAGTCCTATAATACACTCCTTGTTTAGGAGCATTGCTTTTCGGCTGTCGATAAAATCATCTTCTGGCTTTAATTCAAATCCTTTTAAGAGTAATGATTTAATGTTTTTACCAATAGCAATTTTTGGTTCGACTGAATATGATTTTAGAATTTCCTTTACTTGTGTAGGTCTGTGAATGTGGTAAGACAAGGATGAATTTCCATGAAATCCTTCGGTGCCAAATAGTTGCTCGTAATACAGACCTCCGTTTGGTTTTTCGAATTGGGTGTGTCTTTTTTGAGGAAAGCTTCCTAGTTTATGATATATTGGCATAATTTTTCAAATTTGAAAATTAAACGATGGGATACTTTTGAAAATAAGATGGTATTAAAATTAGAAATGGACTTTGAGAACGTGTATGTAAAAGAATTGAAAATGAATTCTACACGTATAATTCCGCACAGCAGTATCTAATTATCTAATGGAAGATTCACTCTGGATTTCTCTTGATTAAAAATTGAAGATACTCTAATAAACCGATCCAATTTGTTTTCATAATTACAAATATCGGAATTTTAATTCATAAAAAATACAAATTAAAAAATAAATCCAATAGTAAACCAAACGTATGGATTGTGATTTTCTGGGGACCAAGAATACTTTACTTCTACTGGCCCGATAACAGTTTCTAAACCGTAACCAACTGCATATCCTGTATATTTAGGTATCGAAAGCCACTCTAGTGACTCATAAAGATAGTCTCCTAAATTAGCATAATTTGCAGAAACATTAATATGATTTTTCTTGAAAATTTCATAATCTAGCGTAACGGTCGAGCTTATAAAGCTACTTCCTGCAATACTTAAAAAATCATAACCATAAAAATAATTGAAGTTATTTATCGCATAATAGCCATAACCTCCAAATATAAAATCAAAAAAGGGAACTGTTTTTTGTCCGATAACCGTTCCTGCTTTGGCATTAAATTTAAATGTTGTTTTATTAAAAAAAGTTTTAGCCAAACCAAAGTCAGCGGATACTATCGAAAATGGTTTAAAATTATCTATATAATCGGAAGAAAATAAATAGGTTTCAAAATTTCCTGAAAAATAAAGCCCTCTTTTAGGAAAATATTTGTTATCATACGAATCATGTTTCATATAAGCAAAAAGACTAAGGTATGTACTATTATCAATAAATGGTTTTGCTGTCGTCTGAGTTTCAGAAGATACTTTGAGATATTGAAAATCGGCACCAACTCCTATAAGATTTGTATTTAGAAAAATGGATTGAAAATAAATCTGATTGGATAAGTCTGCATAATCTACATTAATTAAGTTTTTAATTGAAGTGGTCCCTGTTGTAGGATTTATCTCGGAAGATACATTTCTATTAAACTGATTTAACTGCGATTTAAATCCAAAACTTAAACTGAAACCATTGTCTATATAGTAGTCAAAATAATACCTAATGTTATCTCCCAACGCGAGATCTAATGATAGAAAATCATTTTGAAAGAACGTCTTTTTATTGCTTACACTAACTAAAATTGCACTTTTGTACAATCCATCGTAGTGTAATCCAAATCTTAAATGCATGTCAACTGGACTTTCTGTAAGATTAAGTATTAAATCATCGTATTCCCCATTTTTCTCAAAATAATAACTTACAGAATTAAAATTTTGTGTGGCGTCTAAACTATTTATACCTGCTTCGATATCTTCATAACTCACTTTTTTCCCTGGCTTAATATGTAATTTTCCAATAACGTAATCTCTTGAATAATTTTTTAATTGATTGACTTTAATTGACATAATTGTCAAACTATCGGTTGTTACTTTTAGTTTCGGTTTTTGATAGGGTAGGGATTTATCTACCAGGAGATTAAGTTTTTCATAAACGGCGAACGTAGCATCTTCCCCTTTTTTCATAATTTCTACCGCTTTATCAAACGTAATAACACCATAATCTTTTACATCCGGTCGAATGTAAATGTCGGTTATCTTAGCACTGGCTTTCATCTTTTCAATCATTTGAAGATTGGTAATCTGAAAGAAAATTTTCGTTGCATTTCTGAGTTCGTCTTTATTTAATAGACCAGATTGTACATCAACTCCAATAATTATATCGGCACCCATTTTTTTAACTTCATCAATGGGGTAATTATTAACGACGCCTCCATCTACTATAAGATTATTATCGATCATAACAGGAGAAAAAACAGATGGTAAAGCAGAGCTTCCTGCCATTGCCTGCGCCAAAATCCCCTTGTCAAAAATTACTTGTTCCCCTAGAGCAATATTGGTTCCCATACACAGAAAAGGTGTAGGCAAATTGTTAAAATCTCTAATATGTCTTACGGGTAATGTAAGTCTACTTAACATATTATAACTATACATTCCTTTTGACAGTGCCTCTGGAGAACCAATTCTAAAGCCGTCAAAAGGCAGTGTTAAAGCATATAGTTCGTCTTTCCTTCTTTCGTAAAAACTTTTAGACGATCGAGGAATAAAATCATTCAAAAGATACCCAAAATTAGTTGCCTCTATTATTGAATCAATTTGTACTGCATTATATCCCGTTGCGTACAGGCCTCCTATCACGGCTCCCATGCTTGTCCCTCCAATGTAATCAATCTTGACACCAGCTTCCTCTAATACTTTTAGAACGCCAATATGAGCGAATCCTTTGGCACCGCCTCCACTAAGAACTAATCCCACTTTCGGTCGTTTGATGCTGTCTTGAGAAAATGAATTTGAAACTGAAAAAAAAAATAGCACGCCAAAAACTACTGCTTTACACAGAAAGTTCACTTTGTTCTTTTTTCTTCTTTTTAGTATGCTATTCAAAATCATCAGCTATTTGTTTTGTAAAAGTCGGTAATTTTTTTTGCTTTCGATATACCTATTACTTCCGAAATTTCTTTTTCTGTGGCTAATTTTAATCTTTTAACGCTTTTGAAATGTTGAATTAGCTGCAGCATTGTCTTTTCACCAATTCCAGGAATGCTCTCTATAGATGAATTTAAAGAAGCTTTACTTCTCTTGTCACGATGGAACGTTATTCCAAAACGGTGCGCTTCATTGCGCAGTTGCTGAATCACCTTTAAGGTTTCTGACTTTTTATCTAAATATAAAGGTATCGAATCGCCTGGGTAAAACAATTCCTCAAGCCGCTTCGCAATACCTATAATAGCAATTTTTCCTCTGAGTTCTAACGCATCAATACTTTTTAGTGCTGAGGATAATTGTCCTTTTCCTCCATCAATGATTATTAGCTGAGGCAAAGGCTGATTTTCCTCTAGTAGCCTTTTATAACGGCGATAAACAACCTCTTCCATAGAGGCGAAATCGTCTGGTCCCACAACTGTTTTTATATTAAAATGCCTATAATCCTTTTTACTTGGCCTCCCATCTTTGAAAACTACGCAAGCCGCAACTGGATTCGTTCCCTGAATATTAGAATTATCAAAACATTCAATATGTCTAGGCTCTACTGGCAAACGCAAATCGCTTTTCATTTGAGCCATGATTCTATTGGCATGACGATCTGGATCTACAATTTGCAACTGCTTGAGTTGTTCTATTCTATAAAACTTTGCATTGCGAATAGACAGTTCTAATATTTGTTTTTTGTCGCCTAATTGTGGCACAGTTATTTTTATGCTTTCTCCCAAATCTACCTCAAATGGAACGATTACCTCTTTAGACAATAACTGGAAACGTTCTCGAAGTTCTACAATAGCTAATTCAAGCAGTTCTTCGTCTGTTTCATCCAATTTCTTTTTAATCTCCATGGTATGCGAACGGATAATAGAGCCATGAGAAATTTGTAAAAAATTTACGAAAGCCGCACTTTCGTCGGATACTATTGAGAATACATCAATGTTAGTAATCTTTGGATTTACAATCGTTGAACGCGATTGATAATTCTCTAAAACTTCTATTTTTTCTTTTATTTTTTGAGCTTCTTCGTACTGCATGTTTTGTGCCAATGTAGCCATGTGTCGTTTAAAATCTTTCATACTTTCCTTAAAATTCCCTTTGAGAATCTCGCGAATAGCATCGACTTTTTTCTGATAATCTGCTAAAAGTTCGTAGCCCTCACACGGCCCTTTGCAATTGCCAATATGATATTCTAAACACACTTTAAATTTCCCACTATCAATATTGCTTTTACTCAAATCGTAGTTGCAAGTTCGCAGTTGGTATAACTCTTTTATTAGATCAAGAATAGTATGAACGGTTTTAAAACTAGTATAAGGACCAAAATATTCGGATCCATCTTTGACCATTCTTCGCGTTGCAAAAATGCGTGAAAAAGGTTCTTTCTTGATACACAACCAAGGATAACTTTTATCATCTCGTAACAGTACATTGTATCTAGGTTGCAATGTTTTTATTAAATTATTTTCTAATAAAAGAGCATCAGTTTCGGTAGGAACAACAATGTGTTTTATAGTGACAATTTTTCTAACTAATACATTTGTTTTGGCGGTATCGTGAACTTTATTAAAGTAGGAGGAAACTCGTTTTTTTAGATTTTTCGCTTTACCTACATATAATATCTTACCCTCCTTGTCGTAATATTGATATACGCCAGGACCATCAGGTAAAGTTTGTATTTGAAGCGCTAGAGTCGGATTGGTCATTATAGAAAGATGCTACTATTTAAGAGGTTGCTAAAAAGAAATTCATCAACCTCATTTTTTCAAATTTACAAATAACATCGTAGTAAACCAAAACGAATTTTTAATACCAAAAAAATAATTTCTATATTTAGGTTTTATTTTAAATATGAAAAAATTAAAACCATTAATGATTTTTGGCGAAAGCATCTTCCCCGGTGACAACAAAACCATTAATGTCGAAATTGCGCGACTGCACACTACCACGAAATTAAACATTCCAGTTATCGTAAGCCGCTCAAAAATAGACGGACCTGTTGTTCTTTTTTCTGCGGGTATTCATGGTGATGAGATCAATGGAATTGAAGTAGTACGCCAACTTATTTATAAAAAAATTAATAAAGCTAGAATTGGAACCATTATTTGTATACCTATAATTAACATTTACGGATTTGTCAATCGCTCTCGAGATTTGCCAGACGGAAGAGATTTAAATCGTGTCTTTCCAGGAAGTAAAAATGGCTCCTTGGCCAGTCGATTTGCTTATCATATTCTTACTGACATTATGCCCGTTGTAGATTATGCTGTCGATTTTCATTCGGGTGGTGCGAGCCGCTTCAACGCACCGCATATAAGATTGACACCCAATAGACCAGAATTGAAAATATTAGCAGATGTATTTAACGCTCCGTTTACTTTATATTCAAAAAATATTCAAGGCTCTTTTAGAAACTCTATTGAAAAACTGAATGTTAAAATGCTACTTTTTGAAGGTGGCAAATCACTAGATATTAATGATGCTGTCGCAAATGTGGGCGTTAATGGTGTAAAGCGGTTACTGGCTCATTTAGGCATGCTTGATCCAGGTCATACTCTAGAAGAACTTAAGCAAGAAACCATTTATATAGATAAATCAGGATGGTTACGGGCCAAATGTTCTGGCATGCTCAATGACAATGAAAGCGTAGGAAAATTTGTTAAAAAAGGAACGGTACTCGGTGTTATAACGGATCCGTTCGGGAAATTCGAAAAAAAGATAAAAGCCCCAAATGATGGTTATATTATAAGTGCCAACCATTCGCCAATTGTATATGAAGGCGATGCTATTTATCATATTTCTAATACTGCCGAAGACGATCAGGAGTAAAACCTAACAAATATCATATTTTCTATTCTTCAATTCTTTTATTTTTGAGAAAATTTAGAAAGCTGTATGTTATATTGGAAAAAGTTATCACAAAAAGAAAGACAAGCTCGTATTGAAAAAGCATTACAAGAAAATGTCAATTTTTCTCTAGATACTTCGTTGGGGTATCCTGCATCAAAACTAGATAGTAAGGTATATAATGAGGAAGCTTCTTTCTTGATAGATGCGCCAACATTAAAAACGTATGTTGCGAATCCAAACCATATAGGATGTCATACATTAGGCACTTCTGAAAAGGCGTTTAAAGGTACCCAAGAAATGGAACGTGAAGTTCTAGATGTTCTCGCCGTTGATATTTTTAAAGCACAACCCAATTCCTTCGATGGATATATCGCTCCTGGAGGAACTGAGGCAAACATACAGGCCATTTGGATGTACCGCAATTACTTTAGCTATAAACTGAATGCAAATCCTCAGGAAATAGCCATTTTAGCCTCCGAAGACACACATTATTCCATCCCTAAAGCCTCTAATCTTTTAATGTTAGATTGGTTAAAAGTTCCAGTTGATTTTCAAACTAGAGAAATCGACACGATTCAATTGGAGAATATCATCATCAATGCCAAAGGAAAAGGTAAAAAATATTTTATAGTGGTATCTAATATGGGAACAACCATGTTTGGAGCAATAGACAACCCAAACGATTACATTCAACTATTAGAAAAACATCAGTTAATTTACAAAATACATATTGACGCTGCCTATGGTGGTTTTATATACCCGTTAAGCAACAAAGAATCAGAACTTAATTTTGAAAATCCAAAAATTAGCTCCATAACTATTGATGCACACAAAATGTTACAAGCTCCATACGGAACAGGCGTTTTCTTGTGTAGAAAAGGACTTATTGAGAATGTTTTGACTAAGGAAGCCGAGTATGTAGAAGGAATGGATCTTACCCTATGTGGCAGCCGATCAGGTTCTAACGCAGTCGCAGTTTGGATGATTTTATTCGCTTACGGACCTTTTGGTTGGTGCGAGAAAGTGCGCGTACTACAAATGCGAACCCAATGGCTTTGTGATCAATTAGACCTATTGAAAGTTGCTTATTTTAGAGAACCCTTTATGAATATTGTTACCATACAATCACAATTCATCACAGAAAATTTGGTAACAAAATTTGATTTAGTTCCGCAAAAACACAATGGTGACAATTCATGGTATAAAATTGTGATCATGGATCATGTAGAAGTAGATCATTTGAGTACTTTTATAGAAGATTTAAAAGAATCACTTTATGTTGAAGAAAGCAGTACGACAAAAGTATAAAAAGCTACGTAACGAACTCACCAATAATGAAATAGAAGAAATGAGTTTGGCTATTGCCAATGCTCTATTGCCACTTGCTATTTGGGACAAAAGCTATTTCCATCTTTTTTTACCAATTGTAGAACACAAAGAAGTCGATACGGAGTTCATACTACACTTATTGTCTGGAAAAGACAAGGAAATTGTCATTTCAAAAAGTGATTTTGCAACCCGCAATATGACTCATTTCCTCTTGACGGACAATACTAAGATAAAGAAAAACGAATATAACATTCCAGAACCTGTTAATGGTCTTGAAGTTCCTGTACACAAAATTGAGGTGGTTTTTGTTCCTCTTTTGGGTTTCGATAAAAAAGGAAATCGAGTGGGTTACGGCAAAGGTTTTTATGATAAATTCCTAGACGAATGCAAACCTGAAGTAATTAAAATTGGACTCTCCTTTTTTCCTCCTGAGGATTTAATTACGGATGTTTTCGAAAGTGATGTACAATTAGATTATTGCGTTACACCAAGTGAAGTTTATACATTTTAACGTAAAACATTTCGCAAGGAAAAAACGAAAAGACACGCAGAGTTTTATACTCTTTTGCGTGTCTTTCTGTTTACTCTGTATAGATCTGTGAAATAATTATTCTTTATGAAATGCTTTTTTATTGAATACGATCAAGATACCAACACCGGTAGAAATTGCCATATCGGCAATATTGAAGATGGCATTGAAAAAAGTAAAATTTCGCCCGCCTAAAAATGGAACCCATTCTGGCATTGGATAATCCTTTATAAAAGGAAAATAAAACATATCAACCACTTGACCATTTAGCCACGTTCCATAAGGTTTATCTGCAAATAATGTTGCAAGGTGATTGTGACTGTCGTCGAATACTACTCCGTAAAAAACAGAATCAATTATATTTCCCACTGCTCCAGCCATTATTAAGGCGATAGCAACTAATAGGTACGTAGAACTTTCCTTTCTTTCGGCATCCCATAACCAATAACCAATTCCGGTTACAGCAAATAGCCTAAATACGGTCAAGATAAGCTTACCATATTCTCCTGGGATTTTGGTCCCCCATGCCATTCCTTCATTTTCAATAAAATGAATTTGAAACCAACTAAATACTTGAACTTCTTCTCCCAAAATAAAGTTTGTTTTTACAAATATTTTAGAAAGTTGGTCAACCAATAATATAAGAATTATTAGTAAGTATGCTTTAAGTAATGACATTTTTTAAAATTTAATGGCGTAAAAGTAATAATTAAATCAAAAAAAACGCTCCTAATGGAGCGTTAATTATTTTATGAAAAGAGATTTATCGTTGCAAATTTTTTGCTTCAATACTCATTGTAGCATGAGGAACAATTTTCAATCTTTCTTTCCCTATTAGTTTTCCCGTAACTCTACAAATACCATATGTTTTGTTTTCAACACGGAAAAGTGCATTTTTTAAATCTCTAATAAATTTTTCTTGTCGGATTGCAAGTTGCGAGTTTGCTTCTTTAGACATGATTTCGCTGCCTTCTTCGAATGCTTTAAACGTTGGCGATGTATCATCTGTTCCGTTATTAAGGTCATTCATGTAAGCACTTTTTATCAAATCTAAATCGTACTGCGCCTTTAAAATTTTGTTCTGAATGATCTCCTTAAACTCCGCTAAATCAGCGTCAGAGTATCTTGCAACTTCATCTACCATAATACTAATTTTTTGTTATGATTATTTTTGTTCTTATTCCATCAAAGTCAATTTCCGTGCCATTTTCTATAGTATCTTCAAAAACAAGAACTTCTGTCAAAGTCTCTGATTTAATATAGTCTTCGTTGGCCTTAAAAGCCGTTTCCAAAGTATCATTTTTTTGTAAATGAACTTTAATTTTATCGGTAACCTCAAATCCAGTTTCTTTACGGATATTCTGAATTCTATTTACCAATTCTCTTGCAATTCCTTCCTGTTTTAAAGCTGGCGATATTGTAATATCTAGAGCCACTGTAATTCCATTTGAATTGGCAACCAACCAACCCTCAATATCCTGTGACGATATTTCGACATCTTCAACGGATAAAATTACACTATTTCCTGCAATAACAATAGCTAACGAGCCTTCTTTGTCAAATTTAGCAATCTGTTCTGCACTTAAACTCTGTATCTCTTTGGCTATCAGCCCCATATCTTTTCCAAAACGAGGTCCTAATGTCTTAAAATTGGGCTTTATTTGCTTGATTAAAAGACCCGAGTCATCCGTTAAAAGTACGATTTCTTTAACGTTTACCTCCGCTTTTATAAGGTCGGAAACCGCTTCTATTTCAAGTCTTTGACTTTCGTCAAGTACCGGAATCATTACCTTTTGCAAAGGCTGACGCACTTTAATCATCTCCTTTTTTCTCAATGATAAAACGAGTGAAGAGATCGTCTGCGCTTTCTGCATTTTGCTCTCTAACATTTTATTAACATACTTTTCAACCGAAACAGGAAATTTTGCCAAATGTACAGACTCAAAAGCTTCCGATTGTGTTGCTTGTGTTAAGTCTCTGTAAAGCTTGTCCATAAAGAACGGAGCAATAGGTGCACCTAATTTACTGATGGTTAACAAACAAGTATATAATGTTTGATATGCTGCTATTTTATCTTGTGCATATTCCCCTTTCCAGAAACGACGACGACATAAACGAACGTACCAATTACTCAGGTTTTCCTGAACAAATTCGGATATGGCACGCGCTGCTTTTGTTGGTTCATAATCCGCATAAAAACCATCTACATCTGCAATTAACGTATTCAATTCGGATATAATCCATTGATCAATTTCAGGGCGCTCGTTTAACGGAATATCCGCTTCGGCGTACTTGAATCCATCGATGTTAGCATACAACGAAAAGAACGAATACGTATTGTACAGCGTTCCGAAAAACTTACGACGTACCTCAGCGATTCCTTCTAAATCAAATTTTAAATTGTCCCAAGGATTAGCATTCGAAATCATGTACCAACGAGTTGCATCTGGACCGTATTCTTTTAAAGTTTCAAAAGGATCTGCTGCATTCCCCAAACGTTTAGACATTTTTTGACCATTTTTATCTAAAACTAGTCCGTTTGAAACTACATTTTTATACGCAATTTTATCAAAAACCAAAGTCCCGATCGCGTGTAATGTATAAAACCAACCACGTGTTTGGTCTACTCCTTCGGCAATAAAATCAGCAGGAAAGTCTTTATTTTCGTCTATTTTATCTTTGTTTTCAAAAGGATAATGCCATTGTGCATAAGGCATTGCGCCTGAATCGAACCAAACGTCTATCAAATCAGCCTCGCGATTCATTGGTTTTCCAGAAGGTGAAACCAACACTATTTTATCGACTACATTTTTATGTAAATCAATTAAATCGTAATTTGATTCGGCCATGTTTCCTATTTTAAAACCTTTAAAAGGATTTTCTTTTTGAAAACCTGCCGTAATAGATTTCTCGATTTCGTTGTATAATTCTTCAACCGAACCTATTAAGATTTCTTCTGTTCCTTCTTCATTTCTCCAAATTGGCAATGGAATTCCCCAAAAACGAGAACGTGATAAATTCCAGTCGTTCGCGTTTTTCAACCAATTTCCGAAACGTCCTTCACCAGTTGCTTTTGGTTTCCAGTTGATAGTTTCATTCAAATCGAACATTCTATCTCTAACTTCCGTGATTTTTATAAACCAAGAATCAAGTGGGTAATATAAAATAGGCGTATCGGTTCTCCAACAATGTGGGTAACTGTGTACATATTTTTCTACTTTGAAAGCTTTATTTTCTTCTTTTAATTGTATAGCAATTTCAACATCTATAGAACGTTCTGGTGCAGGACCATCTGCAGCAGTATAATATTCGTTTTTTACATATTTTCCAGAATAACTTCCTAATCCATCAATAAATTTACCTTGTAGATTTACTAATGGAACTGGGGTTCCGTTTTCGTCTAAAACTAACATTGGTGGTACTTCTGGAGTAGCTTCTTTGGCTACTTTTGCATCATCAGCACCAAAAGTAGGTGAAGTGTGTACAATTCCTGTTCCATCTTCGGTAGTAACAAAATCTCCTGAAATTACTCTAAAAGCATTTTCTGAATTTTGATAGGGTAAAACCAAAGGCATTAATTGTTCGTAACGAATGCCTACTAAGTCAGCTCCTTTGGCTTCCGCCAAAATTTGATAGGGAATCTTTTTGTCTCCTTCTTTGAAATTTTCAAAATCGGATGAATCTGTACTTTCAAAAAAGCCTTTTGCAAACTGTTTCCCAACTAGATTTTTCGCCAAAATAACAGTCGAGGGACGGAACGTATATTGATTAAATGTTTTTACTAAAACATATTCAATTCTAGGCCCAACGGTCAATGCTGTATTACTTGGCAGAGTCCAAGGCGTTGTTGTCCAAGCTAGGAAATAAAAATCCTCCCCCAGCCCCTCCGAAGGAAGGGAGTTAAGACCGAATGCTTTAATTACGGTGTTTTCCAGCACGTCTCCCTTTCCTTCGGAGAGGGTCGGGGTGAGGAATTGCGCAACAACCGTTGTATCCGTTACATCTCTATAACTTCCCGGTTGATTCACTTCATGCGAACTCAAACCTGTTCCTGCTTTTGGAGAGTACGGTTGAATGGTGTAGCCTTTGTACATTAAATCCTTGTTGTAGATCTGTTTTAATAACCACCAAACGGATTCCATGTATTTGGATTTATACGTAACATACGGATCTTCCATATCTACCCAATAGCCCATTTTTTCGGTAAGGTCATTCCACACATCAGTATAACGCATTACGGTTTTCTTGCACGCTTCGTTATACTCTTCTACACTTATTTTTTTTCCAATATCTTCTTTGGTTATTCCAAGTTCTTTTTCGGTACCTAATTCTACAGGTAAACCATGAGTATCCCAACCCGCTTTACGCTTCACTTGGAAACCTTTTTGAGTTTTATATCTGCAAAAAATATCTTTAATAGCACGCGCCATGACGTGGTGAATCCCAGGCAATCCATTTGCCGAAGGTGGCCCTTCAAAAAACACGAAAGGTTCAGCTCCTTCTCTAGTAGTTACACTTTTCTCAAATATATTTTCTTCCTTCCAAAAATCCAGTACTTCTGATGCCACTGTAGGCAAGTCAAGTCCTTTGTATTCAGTAAATTTTGTGCTCATTTTATCCTTTTCTTAATCGTGATGCGAAAGTAAGGAATTTTATAGTAATACTACAAATGGCACTAACAAATATTAGGATTACTCCTTTTTTTGTTAGTGCCAAATTTTTCAGTTCTACAGCATTAAAAATTATCTAAAGTTCTAAATAAAAAGCAGTAACACCACATTCCATAAACCACTATAGTTTCGATTTAAAAGTAAAAAAGTGCTAAAAAGTAAAAAACAGGTATTTATACGTATTTTATTACTTAAAAAATTGCTGTAGGTTTGAATTCCCTAATATTCATACTATCAGCATTTTATAAATACTGTTGAATTACTAAACCTACAAATTTATCGAGAGAATCATTGTTGTTTTGTACCTAACAGTACTATTATTGTTAGAGCTAAAATTGCATTTATTTTCATCTTGAATCATCACAATTAATTTTTTGAGTCAAAATCGTCTGTACGTTTAATCAAATCAATTGCTAGTATGCTGTTTGAAGTTATCCAAATAATTACCGAACAAGTAAACGCTTATTTAGAAGAGTGTGGACTAACCAAATCGGTTGTCGCTGAAAATATTGGCTTGCTAGAAACACAGGATGATAAAGCAGAGAATCTTGCAGACAAGGTAGCCTTATCTCTTTTGAATCTTCAGGAAGAATCAACTTTGAAAAACGTTCCCAATCATTACTATGAGAATAATAAAATAGTTTATAGAAACTCCATCATCAATCTCAATTTATTTTTACTTTTTTCTGCTAATAGAAGTAGTTATAGTAAATCCTTAAAAGACATTTCTAAAATAATAGAATTTTTTCAGGGTAAGAAACTGTTCAATCAATCCAACACCATTTTTGATAGAAACGCTGTTGCAATGATTGAGGTAGACAATTTTTGCTTTACAATTGAACTTTATACACCCACTTTTGAAGAACTAAATTATATCTGGGGAACGCTAGGCGGGAGACAGTTACCATCGGCATTATACAGAGTGAGCATGATTCAAATCGAAAGAAATATTTCGCAAGGAGAAAGAGATGTTCTCAGTCAGATCGGGGCACAAACAAAATCAAAATTACAATCATGAGTTTTTTAGGATCTTACAGACTACTTTTTGAAACTACCATAATGCATGGCTATTTCCTTAATGATGGGGAAACAGCGTTTGATGCACTGAATACTGCTAAGAAAAGGAAAATAGTATCTAAATATAATCATGCTGTATTTATTGAGCTAAACCCAACTATAGCAACCGTTACGTTGTTAAAAGATCTTAAACTATTGTATAAAAAAACCAAAATGGGTTTTAGTATTTATGCTAAAATTAATGAATTGGACCCTATTGAACCTTTCATCAATATACCTGCAGATTTAAATTTAATTTTTACTTTGAGAACTAAAGACTATCAGTTTGAAAATTATACTGATTTGGAATTTTCGAACACGAGGCTATTTTATTTTAGTAATATAAAACCCGCTACTGAACCAGCTTCTTTTACATATGTTCCAAAAATTGAAGATCCAGTATTTATTTCAAATGATTTTATAGTATCAGAAAAAACATCAACCAATTTGTTATCTACACTTAATGTTACTGAATCTAAAGGTGTTTTTGGAATAGTATCAATAGTAATGACTGGCGATGTTGCTGCAAATAGTGTTTTAACTGCTTTAGGTAAATTGAAAATACCTGAACTCAATTTTAAAATTCATTTTGATAATAGAAAAACGTTTTGGAAATATATCAATAGAAAAACACCCTCAGAGTTCGAAACCAACTCTGCAAAGCCACTTACTAATTCTGGTTTTGTAGAAATAGACCCTTTGATAGATTTTACACCTGCAGCACCAGTTGGACAATATCCTAACCCTACAGTAAAATCGATTACAAAAATAGCAAGCAAATTTTATTCTGAAATATTTATCTAATACTTTAAAAACAACATTATGGCAACCACTTACAAAACACCAGGCGTTTATATTGAGGAAATCGTAAAATTTCCACCATCTGTAGCGCAAGTTGAAACTGCTATTCCAGCATTTATAGGTTATACAGAAAAAGCAACTAACAAAATTAAAGGAGACTTAAAACAGGTTCCAACACGAATTACTTCGTTGTTAGATTACGTTAAATTTTTTGGCTATGCAAAACCAGAAACTACAATTAGTGTTACTATCAATGATGAAGCTACATCAACTGGTGATGTAAGAACTATTGTAGTTGACCAACCTACTAGTAAGCAACCCTTCTTAATGTATTATTCAATGCAATTGTTTTTTGCAAATGGTGGCGGTCCATGTTACATTATATCAGTCGGTCGTTATGGAGATGATTTAGATGATAACGATACAATAGCATCCGCTGTTTTAATTGGTAATCCTAGTAGTGGATTAACTAGCGGATTAAAAGAATTAGAAAAAATGGACGAACCAACACTTATTGTTTTTCCAGATGCAACGAAGGCAATAGATGCTACTAAAAGTACCTTCTATTCTTTATACAATGATGCATTAAATCAATGTCATAAACTCCAAGACAGATTTACACTTATTGATACATTAGACTTTGATCCCAACAGCCCAACAGATAGCAATATTGATGATCTGAGAGCAATAATTAGTTCGGAAAAAGATACCCTAAAACATGGTGCTGCTTACTATCCACATCTTGATACTATTTTGGATTATGCTTTTGATGCAAAAAAAATTACACTAAAACATTATTCCTATACCGCTAATGCTTATAACCAAATTGAAACGAATTTAACCGTTATTGAAGACCTAACAAGTGGTATCACTCCAACAGTTGCTAAGCTAGTTTCTGAACCTGCTGCAGGAAGTATTGCAGGGAAAGTAAGTGACACACTTTTACATTTGTACGATAGCACAACGGGATTTAATTTGGGAGTGGCATTTACAAGTGATCCTGCCAAAAAAACACTTTTTTTAATGACTTTAGAGACACTTTTAGCAACATTAGAAGAATTGTCAGTATTAAAAAAATCTTTAAATGATGAAGCTAATGCAGCCATTAGCACTATTGACGAGGATCCCGTAATTGCAGCAACAATAGGTTCTACATTGACAACATTCAATGCAAGTTTTGTAGGAGTAAATAAAATTGATGGAATTTATAAGAACCTACAAGATTTGAAGAAAAAAGTATTACTCGAAAATGATACTGCCAAATTATTAAAAATCATTCAAACGGATAGCATTAGTTTTGATAAAGAGTTGCAAAAATTAGTTACATACGCACCCTTAAATACACAAGTTGGAATTGGTCCACTCACAAATAATTTTGCCAATATAGCAGTAGATCTTCCTCCACTATTAGCTGCAATAAAATCAGTCGATAGTAAAGATGTTAATAATGGTCAATTGAACGGAAGAAAGTTAAGCGATATTGAACCAATTGACAACGCAACCTACAATAAAATTCTTGCCGAAATCAACGGACTCGCAATTACTCTTCCTCCAAGCTCAGCAATGGCAGGCATATATGCAAGAGTAGATGCCGATCGTGGTGTTTGGAAAGCACCCGCTAATGTTAGTTTGAACTACGTTACTAATCCTACAGTTAAAATTACAAACGAAATACAAGACGGTTTAAATGTTGATACCGTTGCTGGAAAATCGATAAACGCCATACGCAGTTTTACAGGAAAAGGAATTCTAGTTTGGGGTTCAAGAACACTAGCAGGAAACGACAACGAATGGAGATATGTGCCAGTAAGACGTTTCTTTAATATGGCTGAAGAGTCTATTAAAAAAGCAACGGAGCAGTTTGTGTTCGAGCCTAATGATGCCAACACTTGGGTACGAGTTCGCGCAATGATCGAAAACTTTTTGATTTTGCAATGGAGAGCTGGCGCATTGGCTGGTGCCAAACCAGATCAGGCTTTTTATGTTCGAATTGGATTGGGACAAACTATGTCGGCAGTAGACATTCTTGAAGGTCGAATGATTATAGAAATTGGTATGGCAGTTGTTCGCCCTGCAGAATTTATCATCCTTAGATTCTCACACAAAATGCAAGAATCATAATCAATAAAGTAATCATTATAAACTAATAAAAACATCCATTATGAGCTATCCATTATCAAAATTCCATTTCCGCGTAGAATGGGGAGGAACAAATATAGGTTTCACAGAAGTTTCTGGTCTAGACGTTGAAACAGAAGTCATAGAATACCGCCAAGGAGCAAGCCCTGAATACAGCAAAATAAAAATGCCAGGTATGCAAAAATATGCCAATATAACACTAAAAAGAGGGTCGTTTAAAAGTGATAATGAGTATTTCAAATGGTGGAATACCGTGAAATTAAACACTATTGAACGAAGAGATATAACTATCATGTTGCTCAACGAAGAGCATGATCCAGTGATAATTTGGAAGGTAAAAAATGCATGGCCTGTAAAAATACAACCTACTGATTTAAAAGCCGACGGTAATGAAGTTGCTATTGAATCTATGGAACTAGTTCATGAAGGTTTAACTATTCAAAATGAATAATCATGGCTAATTATTATCCACCTGTAGGCTTTCATTTTTTAGTTGAATTTGATAAACTGGGAACAAAAGAAAAAGACCATCAATTTCAATCAGTATCAGGTCTTTCTGTAGATATTGAGACAGAAGAAATTGCCGAAGGTGGAGAAAATAGATTCAAGCACAAGCTTCCTGTTAAGACCAAATATCCAAATTTGGTTTTAAAAAGAGGCATTCTTCTAGATTCTGAAGTAATTGAATGGTGTAGAAATGCAATTGAAAATTTTGAATTTAAACCCGTAGACTTAACTGTTAAACTTTTAAATCAAAACCACGAACCTTTAATGCACTGGAAAGTAGTTCATGCTTACCCAGTAAAATGGGCAGTTGAAGACTTGAGTGCTTTAGAAAGTAAAATTGTTATTGAAAGTTTTGAGCTCGCTTATAATTATTTCACCCTTCATAAAAAATAATACAAGTATGCCAATAGAAATTAAAGAGCTTCACATTAAAATAAATGTAAACGAAGACTCAAAATCGGGTGCAAAACCAGCTTCTTCTTCTCATATTGAGAAAGATGCTGTCGCCGAATGTGTTGAACAAGTAATGAAGATTATTGAACGAAAAAAAGAACGATAAGATGGCAACTACTACTGGTGAATCAAAGAAACTAAAAATTATTGCCTATAGCGATCCTCAATTTAGCAATGCTATTTCTGATATTCAGGAATTTGTTACTTTGATGAATCCAGAAAAATACATTTTTCATTACAAGATAGAACAAGATACAACACAAGCAGCAGGAACTAGTAGCACTGCACCCAGATTTTCAGGAATAGCTCCCGAGGAATTAGAATTGGATTTTGTTTTTGATCGCACGGGCGTAATTGAAGGTAAAGAAAGTACAGAAAATGGAGTTATTGATGACATAGAGCATTTTAGAAAAGTAATTTTAGAATATAATGGTACCGAACATAAGCCTAACTATTTAAAAATTGCTTGGGGAAGCCTTTTGTTTAAAGGGTCTCTCACAGAAATGACCATAGAGTATAAACTTTTTAGACCCGACGGAACACCAGTTAGAGCCATCGCAAAAGGAAAGTTTAAAGGTGTTGTTGAAGATGAGTTAAGAGCAAAACAACAAAACAATCAATCTCCAGATTTAACACACACTAGAATTGTAAAAGCGGGCGACACACTTCCTTTAATGACTTTTAGAATCTATAGTGATTCGAAATATTATCTCGAAGTAGCAAGAGTCAACAAACTGATGAATTTTAGAAAATTAAAAATTGGTCAAGAAATATTTTTTCCTCCTCTACAAAAACAACAATAAATGAATAATAGTGGTGTCATACAAACCAGTAAAAGTGCCGATTTAGTAACGCACAAGCTACTCATTGAGGGTAAGGAACTGTCTGGAATTTATCAAGTAATGAGCATTGTTGTTCAAAATGAAGTTAATAGAATACCGATGGCTCAAATTATTCTGACCGATGGAGAAGCGGCTGCACAAGATTTTAAATTAAGTAACGAAGATTTGCTTATTCCTGGCAAAAAAATAGAAATAAAAGCAGGTTATCACAGTGATGAAGAAACTATATACAAAGGAATCGTTGTAAAACATTCCATAAAGATAAAAGACAAAACTTCACTATTAATAGTGGAATGTAAGGATGAAGCAGTAAAACTAACTATTGGGAGAAAAAGCAAGTATTTTTATGACGTAAAAGACAGTGATGCTTTTGAAGACATTATTGGCACTTACGAATTAGAAAAAGAGGTGGAAAGCACCACTTTTAGCCATAAAGAATTGGTACAATACAATACTTCAGACTGGGATTTTATTGTATCGCGTGCACAAGCTAACGGAAAATTATGTTTTGTTGAAAACGGTAAAATTTCAATTAAAAGACCAAATTTGAGTTCTGAATCATTAGAAACAGTTGCTTTTGGCGCTAGCATGCTAGATTTTGATGCTGAAATTGATGCTCGAAATCAGTTCGCAAAAGTTTCCTCCTACAGTTGGAATGCTTCCAATCAGGAATTATTAGAAATTGAAGCGAAGGATCCTAAAGTGAGTCTAAACGGAAATTTATCTCCTTCAGATTTATCTGATGTAATGAATTTAAAAAATTTAGAATTACGTCACGGTGGTCATGTTACCGATACCGAACTACAAAATTGGGCAGATGCAAAATTATTATTTCAGCAACTATCAAAAGTGCGTGGAAGGGTAAAATTTCAAGGTATTCCTACAGTAAAACCCAATACAATTATTAAACTTGAAGGTGTAGGAGATCGTTTTAATGGCAAGGCATATATTACAGGAGTTTTCCATGAAATTACAGAGGGAAATTGGACTGTAAGCGCACAGTTTGGATTGAATCCAGAATGGTTTTCTGAAACTTATGATATCAATACACCGTCGGCTTCTGGACTAATTCCATCCATAAAAGGATTGCACATTGGTATTGTAACACAACTACAAGACGATCCTGACAGCGAGGATAGAATTTTAGTTAAAATTCCAATTGTCAATAATGACGAACAAGGCATTTGGTGCAGAGTCGCAACTTTAGACGCTGGTGACAATAGAGGTACCTTTTTTAGACCCGAAATAGAGGACGAAGTAATTATTGGATTCATCAACGAAGACCCTAACAATGCCATTGTTTTAGGGATGCTTCACAGTAGCGCAAAACCTGCTCCCATAAAAGCATCAGACGATAACCATCAAAAAGGAATTGTTACAAGAAGCGAAATGAAAGTTCTTTTTGATGATGATAAAAAATCGATAGCTATTGAAACTCCTGCTGGCAAAAAAATAACATTAGACGAAGACAAGGGAACTATTATTATTGAAGATGAAAATGCTAATGTCATTACAATTGACGACAATGGTATTACAATGGAAAGTGCTGGCAATATTTCAATAAAGGCATCAGGAGATGTAAAAATTGAAGGTGCTAATGTGAGTCTAAAGGCAAGTGCCAATTTTAAAGCTGAAGGTAGTGCTGGTGTAGAAATGTCATCTAGTGCCACCGCAGTTTTAAAAGGTAGTATTGTTCAGATAAATTAGAAGTTCAGTAGCATTAATAAAAAAAAATACAAATACTACTGTACAAAAACAATTGTAATAAAAAGCAATTATATAAATCTGAATTTATAAAGGTTTTAATAAAAATTAGTATTTAAAATAACAAACAAGGTTTTCAAAATCTACTGTTTAAAAAACAATAAAAATGGGAGCACCAGCCGCAAGAATCAACGACATGCACGTTTGCCCAATGACAACAGGTACTGTTCCACATGTGGGCGGACCAATATTCCCACCCGGTGCAGCTACCGTAATGATAGGAGGCTTGCCGGCTGCTTGTGTGGGAGATATGGCAATTTGTACAGGACCTCCGGATAGTATTATAGCTGGCTCTGCGACTGTGATGATTGGTGGAAAGCCAGCTGCCAGAATGGGAGATCCTACCGCGCATGGTGGAAAAATTATAATAGGTTTATCAACTGTGTTAATCGGCTAATTATGGAAAATAGTACAGATTTTTTAGGAACAGGGTGGAGTTTTCCTCCTGAGTTTAGAAAAAACAATAAGGCAGTATTAATGACATCCGATGAAGCTGATATTAAAAGCAGTTTAGAGATTTTACTTTCGACTAAAATTGGCGAGCGTATTATGCTACCCAGATACGGTTGTAATATGGATGAATTAATTTTTGAATCATTAGACAGAACATTAAAAACGTACGTTTCTGAACTGATAAAAACAGCCATTTTATATTTTGAACCAAGAATTGATGTCGAGAAAATTGACATAACTCAAGGTGATGATCTAGAAGGCGAGTTATTAGTCATAATCGATTACAAAATAAGATCTACGAACTCAAGAACCAATCTTGTTTTTCCATTTTACAAAAGCGAAGGCATTAACATTTAAAGTTTTATAACTAATGAGTACAAACTGTAACCAAATAGACAATGCGATTTTTAATAGAAATGGAGTCAATCAGGAAGAACGCTTTAGTGACGCATTAGAGCCAAATAACTTGAAGCTTCATGATTTTACTATTGAAGACTGGTTGCTATTTGCTTATAATTTTGCAAAACAAGTCAATTTTTTTGACACTAGTAATGATAAAACACCAGAAGGTGATTGGCAAACATTTTTTAACTATTTTGGTTTTTCAAAAGATGATCTTCCTAATGGCATTCCGAAAAGAACTGATAAAGAGTATGCTATTTTAAAGAAAAACATTACTGAAATACTATTAAATTTTACTTTAAATCAGGATTTAACTCCGCACCTGACCTTGTTTGTTTGTTTCTTGAAATTATTAGAATTATCACAAAACAGACTTAATCTTATTACAAAAAAGCATTTAGATTTTTTTTATAAAGACATTCTACAAATTGAAAAATTACCTGCAAAAGCAGATAAGGTTAGTATCATTTTTGAGTTAGCAAAGAAAATTACTGAGGAAAAAATTGATGCAGATACTGAACTTGATGCAGGAAAAGATTCTGATGGTAAAAAATTAATATACAAAACTACCGAAGATTTTATTGCCAATAAAGCCACTATCGCTTACCTAAAAAGTGTGTACAACGACTTTAATTTGGGTGAAATAAAACACAGTGAAATAGCTAAATCTCTAGACGGAAAAGGAGAACCACTGAATGAGGATTTTCCTTATTGGTTTCCTTTTGGATACACATCTAGAGAAAAAAAATATGAGGAATTGGCTGATGCTAAAGTAGGTTTTGCAATAGCTTCGGAATTGTTTAATCTTAAGGAAGGTGATAGAAATATCGACATCACTATTACTTTTGATCAAGATTTTAATTTTTCTAAAAAACCTTTTACTGTAGACGATCTTTTGGAAAATATCAAAATCATTTATAGTGGAAAAAAAGAATGGATTGAAAATTTGACACTTAGTAAAAGTATTGCTTTTAAAACTGGAAATCAATCTTCAAGCATTGGTGGTAATCAATTGAGATTGGTTTTTCAGATACCAAAAGATAGTCCTGCAATTGTTGGTTATGACCAGAAAATTTTAAGTGAATTTTTCACTACAGAATTACCTATCATTCGATTTTTAATAAAAACAGAAAATACAAAAGGGCATTTTCTTTTTAGAAATTTAGTCACAAAAACTATAACTAGCATTAATGTAAAAGTGGAAGCTAAGGATGTTAAATCTTTATTATTAGAGAGTGACAATGGTATGCTTAATGCTGCAAAACCTTTTTTCCCCTTTACAACTCTGCCCGAAAAAAACAGTTCATTTATAATAAATTATCCTGAAATTTTTTCTAAGAAATGGACAGATGTAGCTATTAATATAAAATGGAAAAACACTCCGCTATCATTTGAAACTCATTATGCAGCCTACAAAAAAAAATATCTTACGACATTAAGCAATCAAATTTTTATTTCTGAAATTTCTATTAAAGAAAAAAGTCTTGATAAAAAATTGGCGGCGAACCAACCCGAAGATGCACATAAAAAGGATGTAAAAGATAGCCTTGTGCCAAAACCTGACGTTCCAATTGTTACAAAGGATTATTTTACTGCTACAGTATCTGTTTTAAACAAAGAAGTTTGGAAAAGCCAAAATGCAAATGTAATTTTATTTAATTATTCTGAAAAAGATGAATTATTTGAGTCCAACATTCATGTAAATGGTGACAGCTACACAATAGGCAAAAGTGGTCCGATACGATTAACGCTAAATCATTCCTTTTTACATTCTCTATTTCCAAAAATATACACATTGGCAATGATGAATGTTGTTGCACATCCAACAACGCTTATTCCTAATGATCCGTATACACCTGTTGTTGATAGCATAAGTCTAAATTATTCTGCTGAGGAAAATGCTGATTTTACTGTTTCTGGATACGAATCTAACCGAATAAAATTGTTTCATGAAGCACCTTTTGGTCAACGGGAAGAACATCCTTATTTAAAAGAACAAGCGATTAAAAAAGAAATTTTAGACATAACCTCATCAAGTGCTAATCATTTGGTTCCAGATTATTGTAGTGGTGGCGAGTTTTACATTGGACTTCAAGATGCAACGGTATTGCAACAAATTTCATTATTATTTCAGATATTAGAAGGAAGCGAAAATACTAGTGTTCCTACTTTTATAGGAAAACAAAAAGTAGAATGGTCAATTTTATGCAATAATTATTGGAAAAATATAGAAAAAGATATTTTAGCAAATGATATCGACAACTTTTTAAAATCGGGTATACTAAAATTTAATATTCCAAAACAAGCGACTAGTATAAATACTTTATTTCCCACCAATACCATTTGGATAAAAGCAAAAATGCACAAAGATTATGAGGCTGTTTGCAAAGTTATCGATGTGAAAACCCAAGTTGTTACCGCTGAATTTTTTGACAACAATAACAATTTATCTCATTTGAACAGCACATTGCCTCCCCAAACAATATCTAAACTTATCACCAGAGTTCCACAAATTAAAAGCATTGATCAACCCTTTAATTCCTTTGGTGGAAAACCTCTAGAAGCAGACGTAGCTTATTACCGTCGTGTGAGCGAACGCCTGCGCCATAAGAACAGAGCTATAACACTTTGGGATTATGAGCATATTGTTTTACAAGAATTTCCGAGCATCTTTAGAGTAAAATGCCTTAATCACACTTCTATTCCGGGCTCAAATACCTCCTTTTTATCCCCAGGAAATGTGACGCTTGTAGTCGTTCCTGATATTGTTAATAAAAATGTATTCGACATTTATGAACCACGAGTAAGTACAGCGACATTAAATACCATAGAGAATTTTATTAATTCTAGAAACTCCATGCAAGTCCATGCAAAAGTCATTAATCCAGAATACGAAAAAGTTATACTAAAATTAGGCGTGAAATTTTATTCTAAATACGATGAGAATTTTTATAAAAAACAGCTTAATGAAGATATTATAAAATTTTTATCTCCTTGGGCATTTGATACTTCGAAACAAATCATTTTTGGAGTAGAGCTGCAACGTAGTATTGTTATAGAGTACATAGAAAACTTATACTATGTCGATTTTATAGCAGAGCTGGAAATGGCAATATACATTGATAAAAAAACAAACAAGGAAGTTCCTCTTCAATTAATAGACAACGAAAACAATACAGATAATATACGATTTCTAGAATTCTTAACAGTTTTATCCCCATCAAGTCCGAAAAATATTCTTGTATCTGTCAAAAACCATATTATTACTACCGATATAAAAACTTGTAAAAATCCAATATCAGAACCAGTTGAAACATGCCAATACTAAACCCACATAGTACCATTCCTAAAAAAGTAGCTACTGAGGATGATTTGGATTTCTTTTATTTAAGAAAAAAAGGAATCGAATATATCGAGTCTTTTGGTAGTAAACTTTGGACAGATTTTAATGAGCATGATCCTGGAATAACGATGCTGGAGATGCTTTGCTACTCCATTTCGGATCTTGGCATGAGGCTTAACCTCCCTATTGAAAACATACTGGCATCAAATGATAGTAATAAAGGGATTTCTAAACAATTTATTAAATCGTCAGCCGTACTGTCATCAAGTCCCGTCACACAAAATGATTACAGAAAACTTTTCATTGATATAAAAGGAGTTAGAAATTGCTGGCTCGCAAAACATCAAAAAACAGTTTACGTAGATTGCAAACAGGACAAACTTTCTTATAACAGAAAAGAGTATACAAAACTATCTGCGACTCCAAATTTGAGAAAGTCATTTGGGCTAAATGGTTTATATGATCTATATGTTGATTTTGAGAGCTCTAAACCTGCAGAAATAGAGATTGTCAAAGAAAAAATAAGACAAAAATACCATGCTAACAGAAATATTTGTGAAGATCTTGTCACTATAAAAAAAGTGGAAGACTATCCTATAAAAATTTGCGCCGATATTGAGGTAGCTACCGAAGCTGATGAGGAACTCGTTCATGCAAATGTGCTTACAGCATTAGAAAGTTATTTGTCTACAACTGTCAACTTTTATTCTATAAAACAAATGATGGACAAAGGATACACCTCTTTAGAAATTTTTGATGGTCCTGTTTTAGAGAATGGTTTTATTGATACAAAAGAATTGCTTACCGCCGATTTAAGAAACGAAGTGCGCCTTTCGGATATTATGAGAATAATAATGGAAGTCCCAGATGTGATAGCAATTAAAGATATTTCTTTGGGAAATTGCGCAGGTGATGATCTAGAAAGTAAATGGCTCATTTGCCTTTTGGAATATCAAAAACCGATTGTTTGTTTCAAAAGTGTTTTTAATTACAACAAAGGATTATTACCTCTCAATATCAATCAAGCTCAGGTAAAAATTTATTTAGACGCTATTAAATCCGAAAAGGACAAAGCGACGACCAACGCTAGTCAGAACAAAGAGTTAGAAGTGCCAAATGGAGAATATCTTAATACAGATATTTATACAACCATACAAAACGATTTTCCAGAAACCTATGGCATTGGTGAAGTTGGACTTCCTTCTAGAGCTTCTGTCGAACGTAAATCGAAAGCAAAACAATTAAAAGCATATCTGTTGTTTTTTGACCAAATATTAGGAAGTTACTTTAAGCAGTTGGATCAGGTAAGCGAATTACTTTCCGTAAGTGGTAATTTGACAAAAACACTTTTTACTCAAGTTGTTCAGGATATTGAAGGAGTTAATGATATTGTAAACGATTATGGAAGTTACAACAATGACAGTATTACAGAGCTTCTTTTTGAACAACAGGATAATAACATAGAACGTAGAAATAAAGTTTTAGACCATCTATTATCTCGCTTTGCCGAAAATTTTTCAGAATATGTCTTTGTAACCAAAACGATCTATGGCAACACTACAGAGGAAGTAGTTTTGCGCGACAAAGAAAATTTTTTAAAAGATTACAAAGTAGTAAGCAAAGATCGTGGTAATGCTTTTAATTATTACAAACAACCTCAAGTCAATTTATGGAATACTAACAATGTTTCTGGAGTAGAAAAAAGAATTTCAAGACTCATTGGCATCAAGGATTACAGTCGCAGAAACCTTTCTGATTCATTTGTAGAAATGTACAATTTTATTGATACAGACAATCAATCTGTCTATAGATGGCGAATTGTAGATACAAACAATGAAATTGTACTCTCTTCAACAGCAGAATACTTCGATACATCGGCAGCAAATAAAGAGCTTTATTTTGCTGTGTTACAAATTATTCAAACTCGAGAATACAAAATAAAAGAGGCTTTTAAAAATGGTACAATAGTAGATCTAGCAATAGTCGATAATGTTTTAATACAACAATCTGATGCGGGTAAATATTCATATGACATTATAAATCCAGCTATTACAAATAAGAAAAACCCAAACAGAATTATTGCTCGTCGATTTGAATATTATGATGATTTAGCTGCTTTAGAAAAATCAATTTTAGATTTGATTCACTTCATGAAAGAAGATTTTACAGAAGAAGGAATGTTTTTGGTAGAACACATGATGTTGCGACCAGATGTGAATTTTACCAACGTAAATCCTGATACTTTTATGCCAATTTGCACAGATGAGTGCACCAATTGCGAGCCAATAGATCCTTATTCCTACCGTGTCAGCATAGTGCTACCTGGATACACATTGCGGTTTGCCAATACCGATTTCAGAAATTATATAGAAAAAATAATTAAGGAAGAATTACCCGCCCATGTTTTAGCAAAAATATGTTGGATTGGTTACAGGAAAAAAGATGTAAAAGACCCTGCAGATAATCAACTTGTTCAATTTGAGAAAGCATATAAAGACTACCTGTTTGCCAAAACCAATCTGGATCAAGAGCAACCAGAGCCTCAGTTAATCAACTTTATTAAATCTCTAACCAGGCTAGACAATGTTTATCCAACAGGAAGGCTGTTTGATTGCAGCGACGAAGACGAAAGATTATCAGATAAAATAATACTAGGAAAAACGAATTTAGGATCACTATAAAAACCATTCCAATGTCAGCAAAACTTTCAACAATAACAACACAGTACCGTCGATTTACAAAAAATCAGGTACTTACCGAAGGAAACCTTAATGAAGTCGTTGATTTTTTCGACGACCAAGATCGTCTATCCCGTATTTACCTAAGTGGCGTTGGTATAGTTTGTGGCTTTCATGTTGCGTATAATGCGGCCCAAAAAACCATTGCTATAACTCAAGGAACAGGTGTTACTACTGATGGTGATCTTTTTAAGTTATATCAAAACGATGCGTTAGGAAACAAAAAAGTCGATTTTGACTCTAAAACATATACTCATTGCAAAATTTATGATAATAAAAAGGCAGCGTACAAACCTTTCTTTTATGATGTAGCAGACAACCAATTACCTCTTTTCGAACTGCTAACGGCTGAGCAACAAAAAAAAGAAAAAGATCCTAATTTTCTTTTATCACAATTTACGACTAACACAAAATTTGAATTTAAAAACGCTGTTGTTCTTTTGTATCTTGAGTCTTACGAAAAAGATTCGGATCTATGTGTAAGTCTTTCATGCGACAATCAAGGATTGGAAATCATAGGTAATTTTAAAGTTTTAATTGTTAGCAAAGTAGTTGCTAGCCAAATCATGAGCCATGATAGCATGATTGACAAAATCAATTATTCTACTTTATACCACAAATTACCAGACGTAAAATCAAATAGAATTGTATTAAAACCAGACGAATTCATTCATCTTGAATCCATAAAAAAAACTTTTACAAAACTCATTTTTAAAAATAATGTTGTTATCAATTTGCAAGATGGCTACACTAAATTGTTGACAGATTTAAAAATGCCAATAACTTTAGATTCTATTCAACAAAACATAAAACGATTATTTAATTTTGAAGGAGATACAGTCCTACCTTCAGATTTTCAATATCGCTACGATTTACTCAATGATCTTGTTGATACTTATAATGAAACTAAAGAAATTTTGTTTATTATCGATGATAGTTTTTGTAGTCCTGATATAAATGCTTTCCCAAAACATTTAATGTTGGGCGAACTAATAAAAACAGAGCCTTGTTTCGAATTTCGTCATGCTTTTTACAAATCACCATTGATAACAGGAGAAAAAATAAGCACTTGCAGTGACTGCCTTACTGATGATGAACCTTTAGACGCTGAAGAAAAAGTAGATGGAACAGAAGAAAAAGCAACAGAAATAAAAATATGCTACGGCGAAAATACGAGCAAAGAAAGGTTCTATAGTCTAATTCAACGAACCGTAAAACTATTAGAAAACTATAATGCTAATTTTGAAATCATAAAAATCACCCCGTCCTTACAAATGGGGAAATTGGGAAAAAAAGCGATTCCGTTTTACAACAACGTAACCGATAATCTCATTGAAGCTTGGGATTTTGATAAAACTTTTTTAGGAAATCAAAGAGACAATGTTAGTTATCATGACAATTTATTAAACACTAAAAAACCACTTGAAATTCATATGGATAGTGATTTTTATAGAATAGAAGGACATCAAGGACGTAATTATAAAGAAGCATTAAAAGCAATTCAACAAATTAGGCTAGAAAGTGGACTCGGATTTAATATAATAATCTTGGCAGTCAATTCTAATGAACTTGAAGCAACTATTCAAAATTTTACCAAATATTACCTCAACAAAAATCATGGTTATGAGCATAAAGCGGGTGTAGCTCCTGGAGGGACATTTATAATGATATATGTAGAAGAAAAAACACCTTATTACTATTATTACAACACCAATAAGCCCTCTTTAACTGGTGACTTTGAAAAATTTACAGAGGGTATCCCAATTTTAAACCCAATTGTTGCTGACTTTTCTATACCCTATTTATGTTGTGACGAAAACAACATAAGCCTTACTTTACCTGTCGCTAAAATTTGTTTTGATAAAGAAACTATACCATTGCCCTTTAAAGTATCTCCAGCTGGTGGTTTTATAAAAGCTAATGTTAGGAATGATCAAAATGGAGGGATAGCAGTAAATGAATTGGGAGTACTGGTCTTTGATCCAAATTTAGTAAGTAAAAATTTAATAGGCCAACCCATAACATTTACAGTTAATAATTTTGATACTGACTGTAAGATAACCATTTTTGAAAAACCAAAATTCGATTTTACAGTTATTATTTTAAATCCTCCCGGATTTAACGAAACCGCAGTTACTTTTACTATAAAAGGAGAAAATCTTGATGGTAACAAATATACTTGGGATTTTGGCGATGCAAGTGAACTTGTTACAGAGGACAAGCCAGAAATAAAACACACTTATAAATATGATTTAAAAAATCCAAAAGAGTTTATATTTGATGTAACACTTAATGCAAGCAACGGCAACTGTAGTTTTCAGATTACCCATACAGTAAGTTTTGAAGTCGTAGACCCAAAAATATTGATAGATGGCACACTAGTTAACAGTATCAGTATTTGTAGAGATAAAAAAGAACATTTTCTTACTGTAAATCCAGATAGAAAAGACATTCGCATTGAAGGAGCTGGAGTTACTACAAACGATAAAGCAATTGTGTTTGTTGGAGCCAACGTAGCTCCAGAGATCAAAAGTGTAAAAATTTTAATAGACGGCAAACCTTCTAATCTTGTAATCACACTTATAGATTTAGCTATCGCTGCTTTTACTACCAATATAGATCCAACTACAGGAATGTTAACCTTAAACAACAACTCTCAAAATGCAGAAACTTACACTTGGCAAATTGATAAAGAAGTAATAAAAACAGATACAAAAGACCCAATAACAAGACAGCTTTCATTATTTAACGCTTCGTCTATTTTAGTTTCGTTAACGGCTGAGGGCAAATGTGGATCACAAATAGATGGTCCAAAATCAGTTGAGATAAGAAAAGAAACACCTGTAGATAACTGTCTTGACGATGCTGGTATATTTGTTAACAAATCAAATAAAATTATTTTAGATTTTAAAAAGACTGCAGTAGCTAAAAAATTTAATAAGGAAACTATCACCTTCATTTCCGAAACCGAAAATAGATTTGCCGAAGTACAAAAAGACCTTCCAGATTTTATTAATGGTAAGCTAAATAGTAAATTATCTGAATTATTTACACAGAAGTATTTTAATTTTATAAACACAACTGTGGCCACAGCTGTTACACTACAAAATCCTAATGAGATTGCAACTGTACAAGCATTGGTGTCATTAAACACTACTTTGTTTTATACTATTTTAAGATGTCAGAAGCCAGACATTCTCAAAGATTCTGAAGATCAAGTTATCCCAATAGAGTCGCTTTTTAATACACTATTTGAAAAATTTATATCCTTAAAATTCAATACAGATAAGGACGGATCATTGAAACAATTTTTATCGGATATGTTAGATGTGTTTTTAAAAATTGATTTTATCATATCATCCTTAAATATACAAATAAGATTACTTACTGCGAGTGAAAAATTCTAGTAAACATAGTATCAACAAAGTCTTCCTGGAGATAAATACCAATTCTAAAGAAGAAGGATATTATCTCAAGGATAATATTGATACATTTTTAAAAGAAGAAATATTCTCGGTTATAGAAACACATTTTGATCTGGTGACACAAAAAAAACCTTTCCACTCTATACAAATAGAAAGATTAGAACTTGAAATAACTGTAAATCCTGATCTTGACTTTGTCGATTTTAAACAAAAAGTCATAACAAATATTACGAAGCAAATTCAGCAAGTTTTTGGAGAAAAAATGGAGAATGTGGCCAACACTTCAAGTTTGAAATTACTTAGTGAGAAAGCTAAAAGGATAGAAGAATTTCTTTATTTTTTAGAAACAGGTACAAATCCTTGGTGGACTGTTTCAGGAAGTATTGTTAAAACAAACACTGCTGAAAAATTTCAAGAAATGATAAATGATGCAGATTTTGCAGTTAGATTTTTTTCCATTTTAGAAAAATCAATAGCGAGAAGCCGATTTATAAAACAATTTGATGATGAGCAATTAGTAATGATTATAACAAAAGTGGCTTCCCACAGCAATGTAATTACTAATCAAGATCAAATTATTAAAATTAAAAAAACCATTGAAGAACCACTCTTACATTCAAAGCCAACCGAAACACAACGAAATTTAATCTGGGAAATTGTTCTTTTAAATGTAGTGAGTAAAGACATAACTGTAACAAAACAAAAGGTCTTTCAGCTACTTTACAGTCTTTTTGAATTTGATAAAAACGTAGATAAGAACATAATTACAACAGAGATTAACGATCATATAGAGACAAAAGTAATTTTAGAGTTATTAACCAATCTTAGGAATGAAATTTTATTCATCGAAAAATCCATTAAAGAAAAGACAGCGACGGTAAGAAATATATTAATTGCTAAAATGAATCAATCTACTGAGGATCAAAACAAAATTTTTGGTAATAAACCTACTTTAGGTAGTAGTAAAAAGAACTTAGATGGAACAGAAAAAAGCAGTAATAACAACTTTAACCTTTCTATAAAAAACAAAGAAAACATTTTAGAAGATTCTAAAGAAAAGGAGGAAAAATTACAATGTAGTACCGAATTTATTGACCAAAAGAACAAACACATAACCGATTATTTTGTTGAGAATGCAGGCTTACTAATAATCCATCCTTTTTTGAAACATCTTTTTAATAATTGCAAATTACTTAACAATGATAATACAATAAACAGTCCAGAAGTTGCTGCGCATTTGCTGCATTATATAGCCACTGGACGTGAGCAAGATTATGAAAATAGAATGATTTTTGAGAAATTTTTGTGCAATATCCCTTTAGACAAACCTATTGAAAGAAATATTATACTGTCTGAAAAAATGAAATATGAAGCACAAGAAATGCTGCAAGCAACCATAAATAATTGGAAGGCTTTAAAAAAATCATCTATAAAACTACTTCAAAATGAGTTTTTACAAAGGCAAGGAAAAATAATTCTAATAGAAAATGAAAATCCAAAAATTATTATTGAAAGAAAAACACAAGACATTTTGTTAAACCGGCTAGACTGGAACTTAAGCATTATAAAATTAGCTTGGAAAAAAAATATTATTTACGTGGACTGGTAAAATTAAAAATATGAATACTGAACACATCCCTTTTTTAGAATACGATAGAAAAAACATTCGTAGCCTTCAGCAAATTGCCTTAGAATTTATATTTAACAATGTAAATATGTCTAAAATAGTTTTTTGCGGTGGTATTGCAGACTATCTTAATCTTCGAGCTTATTATGATATTACAATCAATGATATAGATATTTTGTATGAAAACGAATTGGATTTACAGCCCATGACCAACAAATTGGGAACAAAAAGATACATCTCTAAATTCTACAAAACAAAAAATGGTGAAGCATTAGTAAATATATTTAGAAACGGTGTTAATACAATTAATATAGACAGCTTTCCAAAAGACCTTTCAAAGTCAACTCATACACAGTCCTCCCTTTTAGGCAAAATGGTATGGCATACCTCATTTGACGATAGCAAAAAAAATCACAATGATGAAATACCTCTAAACACCTCAGAAACAAGAGGTATAAATTATGAGTGGAGACGATTATATAAACACAGCAAAAAAGCTTCTTTGTATAACAATGTAACTTTCCTGGAAGAAAAAAACTTAATTCATACTATTAAAAAAAATATTTTATGAGGGAAGAGCCTAGAATAATTTACAGCTTAGATGCATTTCCTATTAGTAATAATCGATGGAATGAAGGCAATAAGTTTAAAGAAACCATTTATTCGACAGCATTAAGTATACTATATAGTCATCTATGGTACGAGGATATTGAGCTTTATATTGATGAGACAGCTTATAAGTATCTTTATATGCTACCCTGTAGAGTTACTAAAATTAGTAGTAACAAGGACATTGTGATTTGGATGAAGTCTAAAATTGATGTTATTGAAAAACAAATCAAACCTTTTGTACACCTCGACAACGATGTGTTTATAAAGAGAAAAATAAATTTTGATTTTGATACGGTAATAGTTGAACAAAATGATTACGAATTATACAGTATGTACCAATATCGTTTAGATTTTTTTAATCAATATACTCAAGATTTACATTATTGGAAACCAGATTTGGGGTATGCATTTAATTGTGGCGTTTTAGGTTTTAGGGATTTTGACCTTCGAGACCAATTTTTAAAGGCATATTATGGTTTAGAGGAAATATTTATAAAGAATAGTAATCAGAAAGCAGCAAAAATAGAACCTTGTATTGTTTTAGAACAGTATAATCTTGCCGCATTATTAAATCATAATAATATTAAACCAACACTATTGTTGTGGAAAAAAAACTTATTCGAAAATAGTCAACTTGCAAACAAAATTGGTTATACGCATATCGCTGGATCAAAAAAATACAGGAGTGACATTGTTCTAGAAATAGAAAACAGGCTTTCAAAACTTTTTCCTTATTGGTACAAAGAAGTAAAGAGTGCTTTAGAGAAAGACGGTATCGTTTAAAGTCAAACTGCAGTAATTAAATATGAAACAAAAACATAGAATTATTTATAGCCTTGATGTACTTCCTATCATAAATAATAGATGGGATATGGGAGACAAGCTAAAGGAAACTATTTACATGACTGCTCTAAGTGTGTTGTATAGTCATATGTGGTACAATGAAATTGAGCTTTATGTAGATGAAATAGGATTTGAATTTCTATATATGCTCCCATGTGCTGTTACCAAAGTGCAAAATAATAATAACGTAGAACTATGGATGAAATCTAAAATTAATGCTATGGAATTACAGACAAAACCATTCGTTCACATAGACACTGATATATTTATAAAGAAAAAAATAGATTTTAGTTTTGATGATGTAATTGTAGAACGCAAAGAAGATACTTATGAAAGTCATTACAAGAAGCAGGTAGAATTTTTTAATAAATACACTAAGAAATTGTCGTATTGGCACCCTAATTTAGGTTATTCTTATAATTGTGGAGTATTTGGTTTTAACGATCTCAAGCTCCGCGATGAGTTTATTAAAAGCTATTATGATTTGGAAAAAATATACTTAGAGAACAAAAAAAACTTTTCTGTATTAAAACAAGAAGGTTATGAGATTTGTATTTTAATAGAACAATATGCCCTTGCATCCTTATTGAACCATAAAAACAAGAATCCTTCAATACTATTACAAGGAATAAACATAACAGAACAAGGAAAAAGGGCAGATAGTATTGGGTATTCTCATTTTTTTGGAATGAAAAAATATGAAAAATACGTCGTTGACGAAATTGAACTTCGACTATCTAAACTATTTCCCTATTGGTATGAACAAATAAAAGATGCTTTAGAGAACGTAAACACTATTTCTGTAAACTAAGACCATATGAAAATAGTAGCTCTATTTTAATAAAAAGTCCGTATTTATTATTGTATTTCAGAACTCAAGTTTAATTATATATAGCCTTGGTTCCCAATAGTTCTAAAATACATAGAAATTATTAACCCAGAATGGTAAAATAATAAATGATTATGAGAGAATTTGAACAAAAAAAACCAGGCAGCAATCCTTCTTCTCCATTTTTTGACCCAAAAGTTCAAAAAAAACTATCTACGGGTACAGTGGGAGAAAGGTATGAAGTGGAAGCAGATAATGTTGCTGATAAAGTAGTTAAGAAACGTAAAGGAGGAGGACTACTACAGTCAAGAGGGGAAGAAAGTGTACAGCAAAAGCCTATTTCTGAAACCATTTCTACAGTTCAAAAACAAGACTTAGCAAAAGAACAACCGATACAAAAAAAAGGTAAAGAAAAAGAAGAATACAAAAAAGTACAAAAGAAATCTGACAAGGAAGAAGATAAAAAGACTGTACAAAAAAAAGGAGAAAAGGAAGAGGACAAGAAAGTGCAAAAAAAGTCTGACAAAGAAGAAGATAAAAAGGCTGTGCAAAAAAAGGGAGAAAAGGAAGAGAACAAAAAAGTACAAAAAAAGTCTGAAAAAGAAGAAGATAAAAAGACTGTACAAAAAAAGGGAGAAAAGAAAGAGGACAAAAAAGTACAAAAAAAGTCTGAAAAAGAAGAAGATAAAAAGACTGTACAAAAAAAGGGAGAAAAGGAAGAAGATAAAAAGGTCCAAAAAAAATCAGTTCAAGCTAAATTAAACACTGCAGAACCAGTAAATGAAGGTATTGAAAATGATCTCAATAACTCGAAAGGAAATGGTAATGCAATGGATAAAAACACCAAACAAGAAATGGAATCTGGTTTTGGAGCCGATTTTAATAGTGTAAATATCCACACGGATAGTAAAGCGGTACAAATGAGCGAACAATTGGGCGCGCAAGCTTTTACGCATGGGAATGATATTTATTTTAACAAAGGAAAATACAACCCCGATTCTAAAGAAGGAAAACATTTGTTGGCGCATGAACTCACACACACCATACAGCAAACAGGAAGTAAGACTCAAAACAGTGTTCAAAAACAAACCATGCTTCAATTATCAACCATTCCTTGGAATATAAAGCAATGGACAACTCAAGTAAAACAGTCTGATAATTTTAAAGTTAATAATGGCGGAAAAGTTAGTGTAAAATCAAATTTAGGCTGGGCTGGTACATCAAACTGTAATGATATTACCAATACAATAGAAATAGAAGTATATAAAAAAAGACGATGGTGGATGAATCGTAAAGAACATAGTGCGAAAATTGCATTATCTGGAGGAAGTACTTCGATTTCTAATTTAACAGAGGGAAATTATTATGTAAAGATTACTTTAAGTAAACCTAATAAAAATCCAACACTTTGTAGCTTAGAAGGAAGTCTTAGCATAGATGTAGCATAATAATAAAATGATTATCAATAAAAATGTAATAATCAAATATGTCAACCCTTACACAAAAAACAAAAGCAAGTTCTTCCCACTCCTCGTCGCATCATGACAAGGGGAAGAATTCTTTTTTTGGCGTTCAGGCAAAACTCAATATAGGTAAATCTAATGACAAATTTGAGGTCGAAGCTGATAGAGTTGCAGACCAGATTACCGCTAAAAAGCAAACAACAACTACAGATACCTTCTTCTCTCCATCGCCTGTAGTGCAAAAGAAACTGGCAGAAGAAGTTCAAAAACAAGACGAGCAAAACAACGAAATTCAGCAAAAAACTGTTGCGGAAACCACAACACCAGTTGTACAATTAAAGGAAGAAACAATTCAGAATAAACTTGATTCTAAAAAGGTCGAAAAGCGCGAAAATAATGACGCATTTTCTAAACCAAAAACTTTAATTCAGAATAAACTTGAAGATAAAGTTCAGAAAAAAGAGGAGCTTATTCAAAACAAAACGGAAGTTAAAAAAACGGAAGCGGTTTCGACAAACACCCTTTCGCTGAAACCCGTAATCCAAAATAAAGCGGAAGAAGAAGTTCAGAAAAAAGACCAGAAACCCAAAGAGGAGAAAAAAGTAGAGGTACAACAAAAACCTTTAGTAGAAACGATAACACCAGTAATTCAGCCAAAAGGGGATACTACACCAATAAAATCTGAAAACACTAAAATTGCCATTACACCAAAACCAATAGCAATTCAGAAAAAACCAGAAGAAGAAGTACAGCAGAAAAAAGAAGAAGAAACCCAAGCCAAAGACGACGAAAAACAACTACAAATGAGTGCCGCTGGGGATGCCAATCCTAGCGACAACTCTAATTTAGAATCGAATCTAAACAGTAGTAAAGGTGGCGGTTCTCCCCTATCTGGAAACACTAAAAAAGAAATGGAATCGGGTTTTGGAACCGATTTTAGTAATGTAAAAGTACATACTGATTCCAAAGCCATACAAATGAACAAGCAACTTGGTTCGCAAGCATTTGCAAACGGCAGTGATGTATATTTTAACGAAGGAAAATACAGTCCCAATTCGCAGTCGGGTAAACACTTGCTTGCACACGAGCTTACACATACCGTGCAGCAGGGCGCAGCTGTTAGAAAAAAACCAGAGACAATACAAAAGTCTGAAATGATTCAGACTTCAATAATAGATGATATTATTAGTTATGCAGGAGATAATGCTAGACATATTCCTGGTTATACTTTACTAACGGTCGTTACAGGATATGACCCAATAAATCGAAGAGAAGTTCCTAGAACGGCAGTTAATCTAATTGAAGGTTTTATGGGCCTTGTTCCTTTTGGTACAGTACTATTTGATAAGCTTCAAGAGTACGGAATTATAGACCGCATTTTTGCCTGGGTAAACGGTAGATTAAGTGAACTTGGTTTGAATATGGATAGTATCTTAAAGCTTATGGAAGATGCATGGAATGAGGCATCACTCTTAAATTTTATAAGTGTACTTACCGATAAATTTAATGAAGTTATTGCTCGTGTTACTTCATTCGCAACTTCCCTTGTTGATCAAGTTCTAACTTGGATAAAAGAAGCATTGATTGATGTTGCAGAGCCTTTACTGGCAGAGAACAAAGCCTATTCACTCATCAAAAAAATCATTAAATACGACCCGTTAAGAGACAAAGAAGTTAGTGCAACTACTGTAGAAATTCTCGAAGATTTCCTAAAATTAATTGGTAGGGAAACCGAGCTGGAGCAAATGCGCGAGAAAGGCACATTGCAAGAAACTGCAGATTGGATGGACACTCAATTCATTACTTTTATGTCCTTGTTGGGAGAACTTGGCGGACTTATTGATGATGCGTGGAATGCCATTCAGCCTTCAAATTTAGCCAATATTGCCGACAGCCTCTCAGCTTTAGTGACCAGAGCAGGAAGTTTCTTAGAACGGGTATGGGATTTTGCCGTTGGTGTTGCTCTCAAAGTTTTAGAATTAGTCAAAAAATCCTTGTTAGGTTGGTTGTCTTCACAAGCAAGTGCTGTGCGAGGGTATTCGCTTATAAAAGTAATTATAGGTAAAGATCCTTTTACCGAAGAAGTTGTGCCATTCACAATTCCGAACGTGATTAAAGGATTCATGAGTTTGATGGAAGGCGGTGATGCACAATATGCCCAAATGGAAGAAACGGGTGCGGTTGCAAGAATCGTAGGTCAAATTGAAGCAGCAGTGGCAACTCTGAATATGACTCCAGCCTACATTATTCAATTGTTTACAGATATTTGGAATTCGCTTACTATCGATGATTTGATTCATCCGCTAGATGCTTTTATAAGAATTATCGAAAAATTTGGCGAACCAATAGGCAGACTTATTGCTTTTGTTGCCGAAATTATTCGCATTGTGATTGTGGCAATTCTCGAAATAATGAATTTCCCGTTTGACCTCATCAGTAACATTATCAACAGAGCGATGGGCGCTATCGAGGATATTAAAAAGGACCCAATAGGTTTCTTAAAAAATATTCTTCGGGCGATAAAACAGGGATTCAAACAATTCTTTGACAACATTGTCACCCACCTTGTTGGAGGACTCACAGGCTGGCTGATGAGTGAGTTGCAAGATGCTAATGTTCCAATACTTACAGACTTTTCACTAAGAGGCGTAATCTCTTGGGTTTTGGAAGTACTTGGAATTTCAATGGAGAGAATATGGGAAAAATTGGCTGCGCATCCCCGAATAGGTCCTGCGAGAGTTGCCAGAATCCGAAGCGTGATCAATACGCTGGAAGGTATTTGGACATTTATAAAAGATGTCCAAGAACGCGGTATGGCAGCCATTTGGGATAAAATCCAAGAGCAATTAAGCAATCTTTGGAATACCGTTCTAGATGCCATCAAAAATTTTGTGATGGAGCAAATCATCAACCGAATTACTGCAAGATTGTTGAGCATGCTGGATCCAACAGGAATCATGGCAGTTATTAATGGATGTATGGCTCTCTACAGCGCAATACAAAGTTTTATCAAATACTTGCGTGAAATGCTCGAAGTAGTCAACTCTTTTGTAAATGGCGTTGCCGATGTAGCCAAAGGCAATGTGACCACTGCCGCCAATTATCTAGAAAACACTATGGGACGCGCCATGCCAGTAGTGATTGGTTTCCTTGCCAATCAAGTAGGATTATCAGGCATTGGTAGACGCATTGGCACACTTATAGAATCTGCAAGAGAATTGGTAGATGAAGCCTTGACTTGGTTGGTGAATCAAGCGGTTGATAGAGGAATGGCGTTGTTGGATAGGGTTATGGGAAGGGGTGGTGCCGACGGGCTTACAGCGGTTAGACAAAATTTACATCAAGAAGAGCAAACACATTTAACGAATGGAGGTATTACACATGAAAATGCACAAACCGTTGCGCAAACCGTTGCAGCTAGAAATAATACTTTAGTAAGCTCAATACAAGTAGTTGACGGAGGTAGTAAATGGAATTATAATTTAGTTCAGAGAGCAGAAGAGCCAAGCGAAGTAAATAAAGCAGAAATTGTTTTACCAAGCGGTGCAACCTTAGAAGTAGTATTTGATGGTGAGAAAATATCATTAAACTTTGTTGATGAAGAAACAACCGCAACAGTTTCATCTCGAGCTACAGAAGCCAGAATACTTCAAGTTTTAAGACAATTAAAAATGGAAATGTCAGAAGCAAAACTATTTTTCAATGAATTAAAAAATAGAAATATGATTAATCATAGAGAATTTCAGCAATTGTTAATTGCTCACGCAAGACCTGGATCTGCAGGACAGGATCCAGTATCATTTTTAATAAATAAGCTTAGTATAAATGAATCAACAGCTGCGGCTTGGGGTAGACCTCCATCAAGAGAACTTAGAAATAGAGGGGTAAATATTGGGGTTGATGAACATGGAGTTCAAAGGGAATCGCTTTCTCAATTTGCACAAATTTTTTACGAAAAGGAATCAGGTGATTGGATAAGTAGACCGTTAGAAAGAGATTCAGGTCCAGGTGAGCCTAGAGTTCTGGAATACAATTATCAAAAAGAAGGAAATCCACAGGTTGTATCATTAGGTGTAGTTGAAGTAGATGATCATGGAGTTATCATAAGAATAATAGAAGTTAATTCGCAAAATATTAAAAATGGACGTGATGGATTAATTGCGCTTATTAACAGAGCGCATTTTAATATTAATTTATCATAATATCAAATTAAATAAAACATGAGCACCCTATTAAGAAAAGATATCTCCTCTAAAAAAGCCACTTCTCAAAAAGAAGAAGGTAAGGAATCTTTCTTTGGTGTACAAGCCAAGTTGAGCATAGGCAAATCTAATGACAAATACGAGGTCGAAGCAGATAGAGTGGCAGACCAAGTGGTGGCTAACAAACAAAACAAAAGTTCGGATTCTTTCTTTTCTCCATCGCCTGTAGTACAAAAAAAGTTGGCCAATGAGGTACAAAAACAAGACGAAAAAAACGAAGAAATTCAGACCAAAGAAGAAGTTTCAAAACAACAAAGCAGTATTGGTGATGCAACTTCAAATGATACCTCAGGATTAGAAAATAAGTTAAATAGTAGCAAAGGCAGCGGAACATCACTCTCTGGGAATACCAAGAAAGAAATGGAATCAGGTTTTGGTACCGATTTTAGTAACGTAAAAGTCCACACTGATTCTAATGCCGTGCAAATGAACAAACAGTTGGGTTCGCAAGCATTTGCAAACGGCAACAATGTTTATTTTAACGAAGGTAAATACAATCCCAATTCGCAATCGGGCAAACACTTGCTGGCACACGAGCTTACACATACCGTGCAACAAGGGGCTAGTAAACCCGCCGTGCAAGCCAAAATGATACCTGCTGAAACCAAGCCAAATCCTGTAAAAAATCCAACTGTTAAAAATAAAACAGTACAAAAACCAGAAACAGAAACAAAAACGGCAACAGATAAAAAAGCGGAGACAAATAATACTAAAACAGTACCTGCTAATCCAACTGCACCAAACAAAATAAGTCCACCAGTTGCAATTGAAAATATAAAACCAAAAGAAGGACAGGCATCAACTGAGAAAGAAGGAGTTGATGGAGCTTTGCAAGAAGGAACAGAACAAGTCGAGGGAAAAAAAGAAACTGTCAATCCAGTCAACAATGCTACAACACCAGTTGATGTTGCAAAACCTGCAACTGATTCTAAAGATGCAAAAACTACAACTGAAAAACCAAATACCGAAGACAAAAAAGCTGGCAAAGAAGTTAAAAAAGACAAAGACGGAAAAGCGGTTGACGAAAGTGAAGTACTAACTCCAAGAAGTCCACAAGAAGATCCTAATTTTCAAAAATTAACTGGTAGAGTTGGAACTACTGCCAAAGGCCAAAAAACACACGAAAAGGCAGAAACATCCGCTGGTTCTGCTCAAAGTGCCGCTTTATCTCCCGATAACGAAAGGGAAAGTAAAGCCAAAGCAGGTCAAGTAGACGAAATGGATGGCGCGCCCGCAGGGGAGTTTAGTGCCGCAGCTTTCAAAGCACAATTGATGAGTCGCATTAATAGTATGCAGCTCCCAGCCAATCAAGAAGAAGCAAGCGACTTTAAAGAAAACAACAATATTGATGAAGTTAGCAATGCCGCAACGCAAGACGTAAAAAATGAAAAAACTGCCGCTGTTGGACCCATTGAAGAGACGTCTAAAAAAGAGCCAAATGTAGCAGCTATTCCTGACCGTGAGATAGTATCATTACCCGAAGCACCCATTGGCGAGAAGCCAGCAAGTGTCAATCCAAATAAAGGAATGCCTCCCAAACGAGGCGATGTTGAGGTAAGCAAACCTTTGGAAGACAATATGGCCGAGGTGGATCAGAAAATGACCGAAAATAATATTACGGATGAGCAATTGGCAAAATCCAATGAGCCAACCTTTCTCGAAGGATTAGATTCTAAAACCAAAGCCAAAGAAAACACAGAACAAGCACCTCAACAATTACGGAATCAAGAGCAAGGTATTTTGGGTGCTACCAAAGCAAATGCTAATGCTACGGGTCAACTTGGTTTGCAGAATATGCACCAAGACAGAGATGCTGCATTAAACCAAGTTGTGGGTCAGCAACAAGAAACAGCCACAACAGATACAGCCGAACGCACCAGAATTGCAGGAGAAATAAACACCATTTACGAAAAAACAAAAACGGATGTTGATACACTTCTTGCCACTTTAGATACAGATGTAAGTACTCTTTTTACCGCTGGTGCCGAAGCAGCAAAAGCAAGTTTCGAAAACTATGTCGAACAAAAAATGGATGCCTACAAAGAAGACCGTTACAGCGGAGTTACAGGAAAAGGGCAATGGGTTGTAGATAAATTTAAAGGGCTTCCTGACGAAGTAAATCAGTTTTTTGTTGATGGTCGTAAAGTTTACATTGACTACATGGATGGGGTAATTACCCAAATTGCACAATTGGTGGCGAGCAAACTTACTGAAGCTAAAACTCGCATTACAACAGGCAAGCAAGAAGTACAAGACTTTGTATTGGCATTACCTGATAATTTACAAAACATAGGTAAAGACGCTGCCGAAGCCATATCGACCAAATTTGACGAACTAGAAGAAAACGTAAAAGGCAAACAAGATGAATTGGTAGAAAGTTTGGCGCAACAGTACATGGAAGGTCTAAATGCTGTTGATGCAAGAATTGAAGAAATGAAAGCCGCCAACCGCGGACTCATTGATATGGTTTTAGATGCAGTAGTTGGTATTATAAAAACTATTATTTCAATAGTAAACTTGCTTACTGATTTATTATCTGCAGTTATAAGTGCCATTGGAGCTATAATTTCTGATCCAATTGGGTTTTTAAGTAATCTTATTGATGGCGTAAAACTTGGGTTTGAAAATTTTGGAAGCAACATTCTCACCCATCTTACCACTGGTCTTGTAGAGTGGCTTACAGGATCACTTGGACCTATGGGAATAAAAATTCCAGCCGATTTATTCAGCCTTTCGGGAATATTCGATTTGGTGGCGCAAATACTAGGCGTAAGTTGGGATTATATTAGACAGAAAGCTATAAAAATGCTTGGAGAACCTGCCGTTGAAGCACTTGAAAAAGGATTCGAAGTGTTTATTATTCTAAAAAATGAAGGTATCGCAGGTGTTTGGAAGTATATAAAGGATGAGTTTGGAGACTTACAAGTCACCATCATGGATGCCATAAAGGATATGGTTATCACAAAAGTTATTGACGCAGGAATAAAATGGGTACTTGGACTAATGAATCCAGCAGGTGCTTTCATAAAAGCTGCCATTATGATTGTTGATATCGTGAAATTTTTCATGGAAAAAGGCAGCCAAATAATAGAATTAGTTCGCGCTTTTATAGACAGCATTAGAGCCGTAGCGAGCGGTTCAATAGGAGGCGTTGCAAAAACCATAGAAAATGCTTTGGCAAAAGCCATACCTGTAATGATAGGATTTTTAGCCTCGTTACTAGGTATTACTGGACTTACAGAGAAAGTTCAAAAAATAATTGGTAGTATTCGTAAGCGTATTGATAAGGCTATTGATGGATTGATATTGAAGGCGAAAGCTGCTGGAAGAAAATTACTAGCAAAAATAGGTATCGGAAAAGATCCAGAAGGGGGAGCAAAACCTGGACATGAAGGTGGAGATGGCGAAATTGGTAAAACAATAAAATTTAGTGATGGCGAAGAAGGACACAGACTGTGGGTTGATGAATCCACAGGTCATGGCGTGCTCAAAGTGGCAAGTAGTGATCCTAATACTGTAAAAAATAAAATTGCTAAATGGGAAGACAAATTAGAAACAAAAGAATGGAAACATAAAGGTAAAGCAGATAAAAAGACTAGAATACTTGGACATATTACAAATGTTAAAGCTAAATTAGGTATAATTGATATAGAGATAAGTACTGCAGATAAAGCAGAATCTAAGGGAGAACCTGTACCACCAAAAGTTGACAATGCTATTGAAGTACAAGAAGTATCGGTGAGCCAATCTTTGAAAGAAATTTTTATGGAATTTAAAGAAAAAGCTGACTTAAAAGTAATTTTTGCAGAAAACTTGATTCAAACCCATTCTCATGCTAAATCAACTGTAGATGCATCAGTTGACATCATTTCGAACGCAATGAATAACAATCAGGAAATACGATCGTTTGGAAAATTAACTAAATGGCTTGAGATAACCGAAAATACCAATCAATTACTTGACAATCCAATAAATAATAAAGAACCTTACGGTGATTATATCAGAAAACAAATTGACGCTGTTGGTAATAAAGCCGAATTAAAAGATAAATATGAAAAAAAGAAAGACACAATTATTTCTAAAATGACCCCTGGAACTGATGTACATAACGCATTAAAAAAACAAGTCTTAAATAAAAATAACGAACCAGAATCAAATAAAATAATAGAGCAATTTATAAAGTCAGGATCCGATCATAATAAATTTAAACCAACCAATATTATTACAGAAGTTTTACCTGACGGAAGCAAAAAAATTACCTATCAATATGATGGAGGCACCCAACAATTTACTACAATAATTAATAAAAGTAACTATCCTACCGAAATGAAGGGAGAAAGTCTAACGCTTCACGATTTAGGAAGAGGTGTTACACAAGATTCTACAGGAAAAACAACTGGCGAAGGACAAGATAGTTCTCACGGTGTTGGAAATCAATTTGGAGGCACAGGGTATAATGCAGAGGTAGAATTTAAAGTTAACGGACAGTTACAAAAAATAAAAGTATCGCTAAATTTAATTGCAGCATCTGCTGTGTTTAATCAAGTTACAATGTTAGATATTGAAAGAGCAATTGTTGAATATATTAAAGTAAATAAGGCAGATACATTTAATATGAATGTTAAAGTTAAATACGCTCAAGAAAACGATACTATGGAAACACAAGAATTACTTTCAAGGATTAAAAGCATGTTTAATGAAAAAACCAGTGAGGCATTATTAAAAAAGGATATAGAAAACTTAAGAAAAGAAATTTATGGAATACTTCATAATACTATACAACCTAGAATTCTTGATGTTTCTTACGTGGTAGAATTATTTAAAAGTGGAATACTTATAGATAGTGAATTTATAACAAATACAGGTCCCGATCTTGAATACGGAAAATAAAAACTAATAACTATGATAACAAAAATCGAACAATTCATTACAGCTTTTTCAGCAGCCGAATATGAAGCTAATATTAACGCATATAATAGTGATATTGATATAGATACTCATATTGAGAAATATAGAAAAGTTGCATCATCATTTTGGGGAATGAATGGTGAAATAATTAGTCATAAAGTTGAGGCTTTAAAATCAATTAAGGAAGTTACTGAGGAAATGTTAACAAAAAGAAAGAATAATTTTTTCAGAAGAGAATTATTTCAAATAATAGTTTATGAAAATCCAGTTTTAGGAGAAAAATTAATTGAAAAATTTCCTAATGTTAAAAAAATTTATAGATGTTTTTTGAGTGATTGTTCAATTACTGCCATGCCTAAACTTAGCTATACACGAGCTTTTAGTGCTATAGAATACGAAAATAGTTTTAAGTTTATTTATCGTGAACGTTTTATTGATGGGGAATGGGAAGCCCCACACGACTATAAACCAGAGCAGATTTTAGATTTTGGAAAAATAATTCAGGTAGAAAGTTATCTTGAGCCCCAAGAAGAAAACAGTCTTAAGCTTTACAACGAAATGAAAAAACATTCATGAAAAATTAAAACTTTTAGCCATGCAAAAAACATTCTACCAAAAAGAGTTACTCATCAAAGCACCTCAACAAAGAAAAGGAGCAAAGACAACAAAAAAGAAGTAAAAAAGTTCGGTCTTGGCTTAAATGAAAATGCCGTAATGCCCAGAATAAAAAACTACAAATAATCAAAACTTAATTTTTTCTCAATCCAATCCTTAGTATAAAAAATGGAAAACGTATTTAATTATTTAAAAAAGCAATTTATCTATCAGCTGGATGCCATTTTTATGGTTGAAAAACCCTCTGAAAAACCAGTATTCGAAAGAATAAATTGTGATGAACCAATCAACAAAACGATTATCGATTACAATCTAACAGACAATGATATATTATTGTTAGGATTGAGCTTGGTTCCAAATATTCTTCCTGGTTTTTTAAATTCGATTGTGGCAGAATACCTTCCAAACGGTGGAGAAATAACTGAATTTGGCGGAATAAAGTCAAAAAACCACAGAGGCATATTACCAACTGCTGAAACAGCTCAGTTTCTTATCGGGGGTAATGATTTAAATTCCAGAATAGCTTTTGTAAATTTTCTAAATGATGAATCCTACATTTATAACAAAGGTATTATAAAAATAGATCCCGTTCCTGTGGGCGAACCTAAAATGAGCGGACTACTATTTCTGGATGAAGAATATGCAGAACTATTCATCTCCGGAAAAATTTTAAAACCAAAATTGAGCAGTAATTTCCCAGCTGAGCTTTTGGAAACAAAACTCAATTGGGATGATTTAGTACTGAACAACAATACGGTAAAAGAAATAAAAGAGATAGAAACATGGTTGCATTTCAATGATATTTTACTCAACGATTGGAATATGAAAAGTAAAATAAAACCTGGTTACAGAGTCATGTTTTATGGTGCTCCAGGAACAGGAAAAACATTAACAGCTTCATTACTAGGAAAATACACAAATAAGGACGTATATAGAATAGACTTATCGATGATAATTTCAAAATACATAGGTGAGACCGAAAAAAACTTATCCTCATTATTTGATAAAGCCATTAATAAAGATTGGATTTTGTTTTTTGATGAAGCCGATGCTATTTTTGGAAAGCGCACCAATGTAAGAGATGCACATGATAAATATGCCAATCAAGAAGTTTCATATTTATTGCAACGTATAGAAAGCCATCCAGGTTTGGTAATATTAGCGTCTAATTTTAAAAGTAATATTGACACTGCTTTTACGCGTAGATTCCAGTCCATCATAGAATTCGAAATTCCACAATATGCAGAGCGATTACAACTATGGGAAAACAATTTGCCCAAAGGAATTAAAATATCAGATGATGTTTGTCTAAAGGAACTTTCGAAAAAATATGATATTACAGGAGCAAATATTGTTAATATAATTCAGTTCGCTTGTCTTAAAACCATTGAAGAAAAAAACGAAGCTATTCAGCTGAATCACTTGATTCAAGGGATAAAAAAAGAATATGCTAAAGAAGGTAAGATGATGTAATGAAAATCAAGAAAAAACTTCTTTCAAAACATCCAACGATTTTGGTCGTTTGAAACCGTCAAGGTGAAAACTATAGTAATCGATTAAAATCTTCAATAACAATCGTCTTTCAATAAAGGAATCTAGTAGATGAATAGTATTTTAAGAAACCACATTGTCAATATAAATATTGAGAAAACAAAATTATAGTTATAAACAATTTACATTCTCTCAAGGTAACTATAAATAAGATTATGCTAAATCTAAAAACAAAAGAGAGCACTTTTATTTTTTTTCTATTCAAAAAAAAAAGCCATCAAAGTAAATTTTGATGGCTTTTGAATTTTTATTTCTTATTAAAAATTTGGATTGAATCATCCAACACGTAAAATATATTTTGTGTTGCTGGATCAATTTCATAAACAGGATGATTATTCTTAAATAATAATTTATCGAGCTCAACTCCATCTGATTTTCTAACTTTTACTAGCATTTTTTCACCAGTTTCTGCTTTTGCAAAAATATATGCAAACTCTCTATTTTGTTTCATTGCATTAAAACGAGAGCCAAATTTTTCAGCAACCATTGCCATTGCAGCAGAACCACTAGCAGAAGCCGCTGATTGATTTAATTTTGCCTTATTTTTCGCTTTTACAACAGATGTTGTTTCGTTGCCTTCAGCATCACGAGTAGTCATAGTCCACTCAGAACCTTGAATTCCTGCAACCGCAGAATTAACTCCTAATGCAACACTACCTAGTATTGCCGCGCTTTTCATAAGTCGTCTTCCACTTTCACCCGGTTGACTGTAAGTAAGATGGTATTTTACAGTTCCATCAAGTGCAACTCCCATTACTTCAACAGGTCCAGAAAGAGCGACACCCCAAGGAAACATCTCGATACTATTTAACTCTTTTTCTTTCTTTATATTTACTTTTGCAAATGGTTCTGGTTTATCGTCAATTGAAGGATTGAACTTGTATAATTTTTCATCATTATACACTAAATAAGAATTTGTAGCCTCGTCATAAGTAGGCAAAACAGGACGGTCTTTATCAAATTTGATATTACGTTTCCATAATTTTTTTCCTGTTTTGTAATCTACCATATTACCATAAGTTCCGGTAAGATACATTACTTTTTCTCCTACTTTTCCTAAATAAAAAATAGGATCCTCTTTGTCATCTGCAATTTCAATAAAGTTTTTCCAAAGTTTTTCTCCATCTTTATTGATCAGCATCATTTCGTTCTCGGCTACATATAAAAAGTCTTTATCAATAGGAATTACTTTTTTCAATCCGTCTCCACGAGCATCTTTTTTCCACACTTTTTCTCCGGTCTTCAAGTCGAAAAAATTAAAACCACCGTAATGTGCAATCAACAATTTAGTTCCCCAATCTTCTAAGTACACTACTTGTTTTGTTTTGATAGACTCTTTCCAAATACTTTTACCAGTGTCTGTGCTCAAAACATTTAAGTATTCTTTACTAGAAAGCATTCCTTTTGAATTGATTACAACAATATTTTTATCATTTTGAGTAGGGTAAAATTTAGTATATTCTTCATCAGCTTTCCAGTTTAACACCCCTGACTCTCTATTGAAAGAATACAACTTACCGTATAGTAAATAATAAATTGTAGCTCCATTTGCTTCCGCCTTATTAATCGAAGCTTTTAAAGATAAACTAAATATAGATTTTGCTTTGTCTACAGGAGTATTCCATTTGATATTTCCTGTTGTCATATCAATTAAAGCAATATTCATATTTTCTTTTTCCTTAACTGTAATTAGATATTCGTTAGTTTCAGGTAGAAAATCGGACTGTACAACCCAAAACGATTCTTTAGATGAATTATAAACGATCTTCCCAGTATCCGTATTAATTATTATAAATTTAGAATTAATATATGCTTCTACATAAGGACTGTCTGGAACACTATTTAATGCTTTTTTTTCTTTAAACATATTGCCTAAATCAGCGTCTCCCAAAAGTTCCATTGCTGATGCAGAGCCAAAATCGTCTTTGGTCAAAGTCCAAACAATCTTTTTCGTATCAGCATCTATTCCGCTAATTGTACCCTCTCCTTTAAAAACAATTATTCCTGTGATCTCGTTTTGCACTAAATCTTGGATTTTACTATCTGTTTTAATAACTTCATCGTAACTTCTTTGCGAAAACACTGATATGCTGACAAATAAAATCAGCAACATTGAAAACTTCATTTTTTTCATTTTTACCATAATTATATAGATTCATAATTTGTTTAAAAAAATACAACTACTTTATAAAAAATAATGCATTTTTATTGTGGCAAATATAAAAATTTATATTTATTTTAAGAAAAAACTTCTTTCAAAACATCTAAAGATTTTGGTCGTTTGAAACCATCGAGGTGAAAACTGTAGTAATCGATTAAAATCTTCAATAACAATTGTCTTTCAATAACATGAAATACTTTTTGATCGTTATCAAATTTTAAATGAATTAGTTTTTTGAACAATTGGGTTTCATGTTCCGTAAGCGAACTTATGGCGTGAAAAGGAGTAAAAACACCTTCGATCATTTCAAAAAATGGCATGTCTAGGTCGGAAATGTCGGGGTAAAAACCAAGGTATTTTGTGGTTTCTAACATTAGTATTAAATGAAAATTTGAAATTTCATCGTGCTCGTCTAACCATTGCAAAGCAGTTTCTAGAAAAGTAAACAAGGATTCGTTTTTCTCTTCTTCGTGTATGGAATGATGTAAAATTTCGGAGAGAAACAAAACCATTGTACTCTTAAAAATATCCGCATGTATCGAATGAAAAGGGGAAGATATTTTTACTTCTTTGAAATTTTCTAAAGTTCCTTTGTTTTTATGAACTGCTTCAATTTCTATAATCGTCAAAGGTTGAAAATAAGCAATTTTCTGACTCGCTTTTCGAGAAGAAAAAGCATCGCGAACAAAATAAGATTTCAGTCCGCTAGAGAAAGTAAAGCATTTTACAATCAAGCTTTTTTCTTGAAATTTTAAGGCTGATATTACGATTGCTTTAGTTTTTACTTGCATTTCTTTTTTTAAAAATTTTAGGTTGTAAAGTTTTAAGTCGCAAAATTAAAACAAACTTTCTACATACCTTTTCAAACGCAGTTGTTTGCGATTCTAATGTTACTATAGAAAAAATTCTACAGAAGAAATAATTGCTTCACAAATATAGTATTTAAGGAAAGAAAGAACAATTGAGTATTATAGAAGTTGAAAATTTGGGATATAAAGTGTATTCTTAAGCTCCGTTTGCTCGCGAAAGGGATCGCAGCTGGCTACCGAAGTAGCGTGTAGAGCCCGACCACATTATAGAAAGGGGCAAATAGTTGGTATCTAAAACAGCCCCTTTTTATAATGGGGTTTCGCCCAAATGTTTATACCTAAATTATTTCGTTAAAAAAAATGCCTTTTATCTAAAAAGAAAAAAGGCATTCTATTGTTTTAAAAAGGCTAGATTTTTGAATCTATCGACTAAACTACTCCTTGTGCAATCATAGCATCAGCTACTTTTACAAATCCTGCAATGTTTGCGCCTTTTACGTAGTCTATATATCCTGTAGCATCTGTGCCGTATTTTACACAGGAAGTGTGAATGGCTAACATGATTTCTTTTAATCTTTCATCGACTTTTTGAGAACTCCAGTTTAATCGCAAGGAATTTTGCGACATTTCGAGTCCTGAAGTGGCTACTCCTCCCGCATTTGACGCTTTTCCTGGAGCAAATAAAATCTTTGCTTTTTGAAAAACATGAACTGCTTCTGGCGTACTGGGCATGTTTGCTCCTTCGGCAACACAAATGCATCCGTTGGCTACTAAGACAGCGGCATCATGTTCGTCTAACTCATTTTGAGTGGCGCATGGCAATGCTACATCACATTTTACCTCCCAAGGACGTTTTCCTATAATATATTTTGCATTGGGATATTTAGTAACATAGTCCCTAATACGACCTCTTAATTCATTTTTGATTTCCATTACATGAGCTAATTTCTCCGCATTTATTCCTTCAGAATCATAAATATAGCCTTCAGAATCAGACAATGTAACTACTTTTCCGCCCAATTGTTTTACTTTTTCGGCGGCATATTGCGCTACGTTTCCTGAGCCAGATATTACAACTATTTTGCCTTCAAAGGTTTGTCCTTTTGTTTCTAACATACTTTGTGCAAAATATACATCTCCGTATCCTGTTGCTTCGGGACGAATTAATGAACCTCCGTATGATATTCCTTTACCCGTTAAAACTCCTGTAAATTCGTTTCTTACTCTTTTGTATTGACCAAACATATAGCCTATTTCTCTTGCTCCTACGCCAATATCTCCTGCAGGAACATCTGTATTAGCACCAATGTGTTTACACAGCTCTGTCATGAAAGCTTGGCAAAAACGCATTACTTCATTATCTGATTTTAATTTTGGATCAAAATCTGCTCCACCTTTACCACCGCCCATTGGCAATGTTGTCAAGCTATTTTTGAAAGTTTGTTCGAAAGCTAAAAACTTTAAAATACTTAGATTTACGGAAGGGTGAAAACGAATTCCTCCTTTATAAGGTCCGATCGCCGAGTTCATCTGTATACGATATCCTCTATTTACTTGTATATCGCCTTTATCATCTGTCCAAGCTACTCTAAACATAATAATTCGATCTGACTCTACCATCCTTTCCAAAAGCATTTTATTTTGATACTTTTTGTTTTCTTCTATGAACGGAATTACTGCTTCTGCAACTTCTATTACTGCTTGCATAAATTCTGGTTCATTCGGATTTTTTTTGGAAACTAATTCTATAAAATTGGTGACATTTTGTGACATGATCATTAAATTATTATTGTTTAAAAACGGTTGAGTTAATGGCACAAATATACGTCTTAAAAAAATATTACCTCTTTTATTATATAAAACTCAAGCGCCTTTTAATTAAAAAATACTGCTTATTTCTGCTTTTTCCTTACGAAATCGATATAGTTTTTGCAATAAAAAATTTAAAAAAGTGATTTTATTTTAAAAAAAAAATATTCTTCGGCTCTATCTAGGTTGTTTTCATATATTTGTAATGTTTTTATATGCCACCTACGATGATAAAACTAAAAATTATTGCTCTTTTTACGTTATTTGTTTTTTCAAATGATGTCTTTTCTCAATCTGGAATAGTCCATGAGATTGGAGTTATTGCTGGTCCTGTTCAGTTTAGATCTGATTATGGACTGCGCGACAATACAGAAACAAATCTAAAAAATATGGGGTTTGGAATTGGTATCGTTGATTATTTGAACTTCTCTTATAATGATAATGAAAACGTATATTGGAAAGAACATTTTAGAGTAAGGCTTGAACTTTCATACAGTAAGACTGATTTACAGCACTATGGTATGTGGGTTGAAAAAACCACTATTGGAGCGCAACAACTTAAAGCAATGGAAGGTTCTACGCAATTAATGAATCTTGGAGCGCAAGTAGAATGGCATCCTATACATATTCATGATTTTGAAAACACCATTGGAAGTTTCTCTCCTTATATCTCATTAGGAGGTCAAATAAGTTATTATGATGCTACCGCAAAATCTACTATGGGAAACCTTGGTAATGCTGCAACTACATTTCCAAAATATTTAACACCTTCGGATGGTCGTCCGCACGGATATTCAACCGAAAGTAAAGCTGTTTTATCTATTGTTACTGGTGTTGGAACTCGCTATAAATTAAGTACAATGTCGGATTTATTAATTGATTTACGATTTCAATCTTTTAGTTCAGACTGGGTAGATGGACTTAATCCTAATAAAGACACATATAAAGAAAATAAAAATAATGACTCATTACTATGGTTAACTGTAGGATATATTTTCTATTTAGAAGAATAAAACTTAAAGTATAAAAAATAAAAATTCCCAATTCAAGATTTTGAATTGGGAATTTTTTTATGCTTTTAGTTTTATTTTAAAGCCTGTACCAAATCGGCAATCAAGTCTTCGGCATCTTCAATACCAACACTCAATCGTACTAGATCATCTGTGATGCCTATTTCCTTTCTTTTTTCCTCAGGAATAGAGGCGTGCGTCATTAAAGCAGGATGATTAGCAAGTGATTCTACACCACCCAAAGATTCGGCAAGTGTAAATACTTTTAGTTTTTCTAGAAAATCAATCGCATCTTCTTTTTTGCCGGATACAAAAGTGAACGAAACCATTCCGCCAAAACCGCTCATTTGCTTTTTGGCAATCTCATGGTACGGATGGCTAGGCAATCCAGGATAATAAACGGTTTTAACTTTAGGGTGATTGTTCAAGAATTCTACAACTTTACCACCGTTCTCACAATGTCTTTGCACTCGTAAATGCAAAGTTTTTATACCTCTTAATACTAGAAAACTATCCATTGGTCCTAGCGTTGCTCCTGTTGCAAATTGTTGAAAATGCAATTTATCTCCTAATGCTTCGTCTTTAACAATCAAAGCTCCGGCAATTACATCGGAGTGACCTCCAAGATATTTGGTGGCCGAATGCATTACTATATCAGCACCTAGATCCAAAGGTTTTTGTAAATAAGGTGTAGCAAAAGTATTATCAACAGCAAAAAGAATATTATTTGCTTTAGTGATTTTGGCAATTTCTTGAATATCTGCTAATTTCATTAACGGATTGGTTGGCGTCTCTACCCAAACCAATTTGGTATTCGCATTTATCAACGATTTAAATTTTCCTAAATCATTCATATCTACAAAATGAAATTTTATACCTGAATCTTTATAAATACGCGTAAACATTCTATAGGTTCCACCATATAAATCATCCATGGCAATAATTTCGTCACCTGCTTTAAATGATCTTAAAAGACAGTCGGTAGCCGCTAACCCGGATGAAAAAGCCAAACCTCTTGTTCCATTTTCGATACTCGCTAATGCATTTTCTAGAGCCGATCGGGTAGGATTTGCTGCTCTACTGTATTCGTAATCTGGATTTAAAGGTTTTCCTGGACTGGTTTGTACAAACGTAGACGTTTGATATACAGGAGGCATTACCGCGCCCGTACTTGGATCGTGGTGTTGCCCTCCGTGAATGACTTTAGTATTAAATTTCATGATGTTACTTTTTAAGCAAAGATAATTTACTTTGAGATTTGAAACGAATTGGCAACCTAATTTTAACAATCAATTCGCAATTAAAATGGCTGCCATTGTGTATTTAAATAAATTTTCTAAGACTCATCATGATACCGATGTGCAGCGCTTCATGAAAATTATTAAATTCAATTGCTCCTACCACATTTTTTAGAATAAATCCGGTAGAGGTTGGATATTCTTGGTAATTTACAAATATACCATTATTGTAATCGACCTCTAATTTATGAAGTGTATCAAACAACAATTCTTTTATTTTTTCAGCCTCAGCATGCGTTACATCTTGTTCTGGTTTAGTGCCTTTTCGATATTTTTCGACCATTTCATCGGATACCATCATGGGTAATCCGGAGAATTTATAAACTAATAGTTGTTGTGTCACTATAACGTGAGCAATATTCCATATTAAATTATTACTAAATCCTTCTGGAATTTTATTCAGCTGTTCTAAAGTATAATTTTCAAAATAAGTGTCTAGCATTTTTCTACTAGTGCTGTTAACTTCAAATGTGTCTCGCATGATTGTATTTTTTTTATAAAATTAAACATTTTAAGCGTCAAATGTTTTCCTTTGCATTTAGAAAATTTAAAAAATGAACAAAATATACTATCTCGCCTCTTGTGACACTTGTCGAAAAATTATAAAATCACTTCCTAAAGACCATGATTTGGTTTTTCATGACATCAAACAAAACCCAATTACTGTTGAAGAATTAGAAGAAATGCATCTTCTTTCTGGAAGTTACGAAGCGTTGTTCAGTAAAAAAGCACAATTGTATAAGTCCATGGATTTAAAAAATAAATCGCTTACTGAAGATGATTATAAAAAATACATTTTAGAACATTACACGTTTTTGAGCCGTCCCGTTTTTATAATTAATGACAAAGTATATATTGGCAACACTCAGCAAAATATGTTACAGGTCATGAAAGCTTTGGGTTAATGTCAAAAAGAAATCTCGCCTTAATTTCCGCCACACTTGTTTCTATAATTTACGGGGTTACATTTACCATTGCCAAGGATGTGATGCCAAAGTACATCGATGCCTATGGATTTATACTGCTTAGAGCTGGTGGATCTATGCTTTTATTCTGGCTAGTTTGGCTTTTTATGCCAAAAGAAAAAATAGATCGAAATGACTTTCCTCGAATTATAGCAGCAGCATTTTTTGGAGTAGCTCTTAATATGCTGACTTTTTTCAAGGGGTTGAGCATGACTTCCCCTATTTCGGCAGCGGTTATAATGGTTTCGACGCCCATGATTGTCCTAGTACTTTCTGCCATTATTATGAAGGAACGCATGAAAAAAAGAATGATTCTTGGAATTATTCTTGGGTTAATAGGAACAGCTTCCCTTATCCTTTATGGAAAATCTGTTGGCGACTCTTCGCAATCTGGACTCGGTAATTTTCTAGTCTTGATTAATGCTATTTCGTATGGTTTTTATTTAATTATCGTCAAAAAACTAATGAATAAATACAATGCTTTTACTTTTGTAAAATGGATTTATTTGTTTGGTTTTATAATGGTTTTACCTTTTGGCTGGAACGAATTTGCGGCTGTAGATTGGACAATTATTTCAACTAACCTTTATTGGAAAATAATTTTTGTCGTTGTAATTTCTACGTTTTTGACGTATTTACTAAATTTACTTTCGATGAAAGAATTAAAGCCAACAACCGTTGCTGTTTTTATTTATTTACAACCGCTCTTTGCTACTGTTTTTGCAATCAGTTTAGGAAAAGATGACTTGAGTTTAGTCAAAATTGGTTCGGCGCTACTGATTTTTGCTGGCGTCTATTTAGTAACGATGAAGAAGTAGGCAACGTTCAGTGCTCAGTATGCAGTGCTCAGTGTTCAGTAATGGAACTTACATTTTTTAGTTTCAAATTTCTTAAACACAACGACTCAATACTAAAAACTGCCGTCTGATTACTTTTTTATTATCTTTGAACTCTTTTAGAAAAATATATGATACAATCAATGACTGGTTTTGGTAAAGCCACTTTGCAATTACCTTCCAAAAAAATTACAGTAGAAGTAAAATCTTTAAACAGTAAAGGACTCGATTTAAATGTTCGAATGCCTTCCTTATATCGTGAAATGGAATTGGGTTTACGCAACCAAATTGCACTGAAATTAGAAAGAGGTAAAGTAGATTTTTCTATTTTCATCGAAAGTACCGCAGAACAAACCACTACCAAAGTAAATGTGCCTATCGTAAAAGCGTACATTAATCAATTAAGAGAAGTCTACGCTGATGCTGATGAAACCGAATTGATGAAAATGGCGGTTCGTATGCCCGACACTATGAAAATAGAACGTGACGAGATTGACGAAAATGACTGGATTCAGATTCAAACCGTAATCGAAGAAGCGTTGCAAAACATTCTAACTTTTAGAAAAGACGAAGGACAATCGTTAGAAAATGAATTTCAGTTGCGTATTGGGAACATTCGTCAATACATGAATGAAGCTTTGGCATTAGATCCAGAGCGTGTTCAGGCTATAAAAGACCGTTTACAAACTGCAATTGCTGAACTAAAAGTAAATGTAGACGAAAACCGTTTTGAGCAGGAATTGATCTATTACCTAGAAAAATTAGACATTACCGAAGAAAAAGTTCGCTTGACTAATCACCTTGATTATTTCTTAGAAACTATAAACGGAACGGAAGCCAACGGAAGAAAACTAGGTTTCATTACGCAAGAAATGGGTCGTGAAATAAACACCATGGGTTCTAAATCGAATCACGCACAAATGCAAAAATTAGTGGTGCAGATGAAAGATGAATTGGAAAAAATCAAGGAACAGGTTTTGAATGTGCTTTAAAATGTTGAAAAAAATAATACTATTATTGTTTCTCACATTTAATATTTATTCTCAGGAATACAAGATCAATCTTGAGCACATTACTACGAATGAGCAAGTTTTATCTGGAACAATTGATGGTAAATATGATATCACTATTTATTTAAAATTGGTTTCGTTTTCAGATGATCATAGTGGCGTTTATTCTGTAAAAGGATGGTATCATTACAATAAACTTAAAAAAAATATTCCAATTGTTGGTATTTATGATTTTTCAAATGGGCTTACTCTTTATTCTTTAGGAGACAAGTTATTAGAAAAAAAGATAATTTCATTTGACGTTCCTGGACCTTCTGTTTGGGACAAAATTGATTATATAAATTCAATTTCTGATTTTGATGAAAAATTAATTGTTAGTAATGATGAGAATAACAATAAATGGACAAATAAAACTAAAGAATTAAAACTTAAGGTTTACGATTTTTTAGAAAATATAATTGCCAAAAAATTCTGTTTTTTACGATTAGATAAAAATACCGTTATCAATTTAGCTGACTATTCAATAGATTATTCTAATTTAAAAATTATTAGTTCTTCTAAAAATAAACTAGAAACTAAAGTTCTTTTAAAATATGAAATAGGCGGCAACTCAAATATACAAGGAATGTGTGGCGGAGCTACTGATTTTGGATATATAATTTTAAGTTTTGATTCAAAAAATAACTTAAATTATATTGAAAAATTAGAAATTGAAAATTGCCGTGGTTTTATATACTCAGAAGCATTAGCGTCTAATGATAAAAGCAAATTAAAATTTAAAATTAAGAATTCTAGTGAAGATAAAGTAATTGAGACCCACATAATTGTTGATACAAGCACCATCTCTTTTACTAAAGAAAAATAAAAAATGAAAAAAGGAAAATTAATAGTTTTTTCAGCACCATCAGGTTCAGGAAAAACCACTATCGTTAGACATTTATTAAAACAAGAAGACCTGAATTTAGAGTTTTCCATTTCGGCAGCTTCTCGTGATCCTCGTGGCGAAGAAATCAACGGAACCGATTACTATTTTATCTCTTTACCGGAATTTAAAAAGCACATTAAAGCCGAAGATTTTCTAGAATGGGAAGAAGTTTATAGAGATAATTTCTATGGAACGCTAAAAAGTGAGATAGAACGCATTTGGGCATTGGGTAAAAACGTAATTTTTGATATTGATGTTTCTGGAGGGTTGCGAATCAAGCATAAATTTCCCGAAGAAACGTTAGCTGTTTTTGTAAAACCACCAAGTGTAGATGAACTCAAACGAAGGTTAAAAGAACGCTCCACAGAAAGTGAAGATAAAATTAATATGAGAATCGCAAAAGCTTCTGTAGAATTGGCGACTGCGCCTCAATTCGATGTGATTATCAAAAACTACGATTTAGCAGTAGCTCTTGAAGAAGCACATCAATTGGTAAAGGATTTTGTTTCTAAATAGAAATTAAGCTTTTATACAAATAACAGTACTTAACATTTATATTATGATTAAATTATTTTCAATAAAAAGAAACGAAAATAACCTGAGTTTTATTATTCTTATAATTCGATTATCAATTGCGACATTGATGATTTTTCATGGTTTACCAAAATTAGAGAAGTTATTGGCCGGAGGCGAAATCCAATTTCCTGATCCTCTAGGAGTAGGGAGTTCAATCTCTTTAAGTCTTACCGTTTTTGCTGAAATTATTTGTTCCGTTCTTATTGCAATAGGATTGGTAACAAGATTAGCTTCAATACCATTAATAGTAACAATGTTAGTTGCCGTTTTTGTAATTCATGGTGTCGATCCAATTGATGTAAAAGAAATGGCAATATTATACCTTTTATTCTATTTGCTTCTTTTTGTAACAGGAAGCGGAAAGTTTTCTGTGGATTACTTAATTAGTAAAAAACAATCATCTTAAAAATGACTGTTCAAATATAAATTGAAAAGTAGAAAAGTACTTTTCTATTAAAAAGATTAGTGTAGTTAGTTACTTTTGAACTATCAAACAAAATAATATTTGTGATGAAAATCGGACTCTACTTTGGAACCTTCAATCCCATACATGTTGGGCACATGATTATTGCCAATCACATGGCTGAAAATTCCGATCTCGATCAGGTTTGGATGGTTGTAACACCGCACAATCCGCTCAAAAAGAAAAACACCTTACTCGATGATTACCATCGTTTGCAAATGGTCCATCTCGCCACTGAAGATTTCCCTAAGATAAAACCATCAGACATTGAGTTCAAATTATCACAACCCAATTACACTGTGAATACTTTGGCGCATCTACAAGATAAATTTCCTGACCACGAGTTTTCGTTAATTATGGGAGAAGACAATCTAAAATCGTTGCACAAATGGAAAAACTATGAAGCTATTTTAGAAAATCATAAAATTTATGTTTACCCACGAATTTCATCCGAAGAAGAAAACTTGGAGCTAAAATCGCATCCTAAAGTTCATGTTATTGATGCGCCTATTGTAGAAATATCCTCGACTTTTATACGAAACAATATCAAAAAAGGCAAAAACATTCAGCCGCTTCTACCTTCAAAAGTTTGGGAGTATATTGATCACAATAATTTTTACAAGAAGTAATAACTATAAAAAAAGAGGCTAAATGAAATACACATTTAGCCTCTTTTTTCATTTACTCCATTAAAATTACCTTTTTACTTGACTTCGAATTTCAGATAATGACTGGTCTATCAATAGTTTTCCGTCTCTAAAAACTTCTTTCAATTCTCCTTTTCGTTCTTCTTCCCAAGAAACATTATCTTTTAAAATATAAGTTCCATTACTAACTCATTTCCCATTAAAACTAAAAGTAAATTCATTACTTTTAGGAACTAAATCACAAAATCCTTGTATGAAAAAATTTATATATCTAAATGGGAAAAAATCTGTTGAAGTAGAAGAGATAAAATCTGTTGGAGCCGATGAATTAGAAAAAATTGAATATAACATTTTCATTGATGGTGTTTTACACAAATTTGAAAACGATGATAACAATCCAAATAAGCTAGACTATGCTTTAGCAACAAAGAGAAAGAAATATTCAGAATTCCTCAACAATCAATTTGAAAATTTAATAATTCTAACAGGAGCAGGTTCTTCTGTTGGTGTTGGTGAAAATATCTTTATAGGAAATGTTTCAGTAGAAAGAAAAGGACGACTACTAGCACAGCTTTGGGATGATGTATCTGAAGCAATTACAGAAACAATTCTTAATAGATTTTGTATACTGGTAAAATACAACGATAAACAAAAAGAAAAGGAAGAAGACGTTGGTTCAAAATATGTTAAAAATCTAGAAAAGCTATTATCACTTGCTAACGTTGCCATAAATTATGTAACAGATGTTCCTTTACAAGGCGAAATAGCATTGGATATTGAAGATATTATAATACAAATAGAAAAAATTATCAAAATTAATTGCACTTTAAAACTTCCCGAAAATGCAGCACATTCAGTCTTTATTGAAAAAATAACAAAACGAAAAGTTACATTACCAAGAGTAAAAATATTTACATTGAATTACGACACTTTATTTGAGCAAGCTGGTAGAAAAAAGAATTTTACAATAATTGATGGCTTTTCATTTTCACATCCAAGAACATTTAGCGGAAGAAATTTTGATTTAGATATTGTTTCAAGGAATTCTAGTAGAGTAAAAGAAGAAGATAATTTTGTTCAAAAAGTTTTTCATTTATATAAGCCACATGGTTCAGTTGACTGGACTAAAGATGCGAATGAAATTATACAAAAAGATGGAGTTGAAAATCCATTAATGATTTTTCCAAAAGATAGTAAATATGAAAGTTCTTATGAACAACCCTATTTCGAAATGATGTCTCGTTTTCAACAAAACTTAAGAAATGAGAATGTACTATTAATTTGCATCGGTTTTAGTTTCAGCGATAAGCATATCGTTACTGCAATAATTGAAGCCTTAGAACAGAATCCTGGTTTTCAATTAATGGTAGTCAATAAAGACATTGACACAAAAACACCAGCATTTATTTCAATTTTTGAAGCTTCAAAAAAACATAATAATATTGTCTTAGTCGATGAATTATTCGAAGATTTTGCAAATCATTTTCCAGATCTAAAATCATATAATCAAGAAGATACAAAAAAGATTATTCTCAATTTAAACAACCATAATAATGAGCAATAACCCATTCAATCATAGCCATTTTATTGGCTATATAAATCAAGTAACTCCACAATATGTAAAAGTTCATTTTCCTTCTTCAGTATTAATGAAATCTTTTACTTTTTATGGAGAAGAATTAAAAGGCGGTTTAGTTGGTAATTATGTTGTTATTGAAGGAGAAAAATATGGCTTTCTCGGTAAGATATTAGAATTGAGTTTACCCGAAAAGGAAAGATTAGAATTAAGTGAGAAATCATTCAACACTAAAGAATTTCATCCCACAGGAAAAATAGAAATATTACTGTCATTCGAACTTTTTGAACCCTCAAATATAGATAAAGGCTTAAATTCTTTGCCAATGATTGGTGCAAAGGTATTTATCTGTTCCTCACAATTTATAAAAGGATATTTTAAAGGATTTGGTGTTAAAAAAGAAAATTTAGGTACTGCCCCAGTAATTAAATTAGGACATTTAACGTATGATAAAACGACTATTGTTGAATTATCACAACAAGCTATATTTGGAAGACACTGTGCCGTAGTTGGTACAACTGGTGGAGGAAAAAGTTATACTATTAGCAAATTAGTTGAAGGAATTATTGATAATAATAATAAAGCAATTATTATTGATCCAACAGGTGAATATTCAAATTTTGATAATATTGAAAACAAAAGCTCTAAAGCATTAGTGTTATCTGAAGAAGCTTTTTTCCATTATTCAAATTTAACTATTTCAGATTTATTTGTTCTGTTAAGACCATCTGGTCAAGTTCAAGCTCCAAAACTTATGGAAGCAATTAAATCTTTAAAAATATTAAGGATCTTAAAAAACAATATTGATGATGATTTTATAATAAAGGTTGATAAAAATACTTTTTCAGTAAAAATCACAGATGAATTGAGAGAGAATATCATTATAAGAGATAGAAATATTATAAAATCTGGACAACTAATGAGACCATTCAATAGAGTTTATAATAAATTTATCAAAACAATTGAGGGAATTAATTCTGATTTTGATATTAGGAATTTGGGACTACAAATTACAAAAGAATGTGTTTATGATGTTGACAGAAATGATAGTAAAAAATGGGGAGGAAATAACGACACACATCTAAATAATTCTGTTAGTCTAATTTTAAGAATTAATAATTTGATAAACAATCCTGATTTTAATAAACTCTTTGGTTTTGAAAAACAAAAGAATGATCCCTCTGAATTAATTAACGGAATCAATACTTTCATTGATAGTAACTTGAATATTTTAAGAATTGGTTTTGAAGATGTAGGTTTTGATTTTCAAGCCAGAGAAATATTGGCAAATGCAATAGGAAAGTATCTTTTAGAATTAGCAAGAAAAAACAAATTTAAACAAAAACCACTAGTTTTATTTATAGATGAAGCTCACCAATATTTGAATAAGAAAGTAAAAGATGAATATTTTGATGCTACAGATTTAAGTGCTTTTGACAGTATTGCTAAAGAATGTAGAAAATACGGTTTATTCCTTTGCATTGCTACTCAAATGCCACGAGATATTCCAAATGGCACATTAAGTCAAATAGGAACTTTTATAACACATCGATTAATCAATCATCAAGATAAAGAAGCAATTGCTAATGCCTGTTCTTCTGCAAATCGTGATACTCTTGCATTTTTACCTGTTTTAGGTTCTGGAGAAGCTATTTTAATGGGTGTTGATTTCCCAATGCCAGTTATGTTGAAAGTAGAGTTACCTAAAATAAAACCAAATTCAGATACACCTTTATTTTAATATAAAAATAATTCGTAATTGATTAAAATATAAATAGTCTGCTATTAACAAACATTAACTCAAAACAATCTTTAATTGTTTTGCTATATCCTGAAAAAAAGGAAGCAGATTATCGTTTTTACTAGTTAATAAAAACACTTCTGTCTCCGGCATTTCTTTACTGTGCCATATCAACTGCAGTTTTTTTTCGTCAATTAACTTTTTAGCATTGATGTTCCAAGTAACCGCCACTCCACTGTTCCTGGTAAGAATTTCAAGCATTTCATATTCGGATGGAATGATGTAATTGGGTACCATTGAAGGTCTTTTTTTATTGAAGACATGTAGCCAAAATAATTTGATATGTGGAATTCCTCCATCGTGGCTGAACCATTTTTGGTCGTTCAACCAATTTTCAACAGCTATACTATCTTTGGCTTTAATTTTTTGTTTGACGATAGTACTATCAATATTTGGTGAACTGACTATTATTTGCTTAATAGAACCAACCTTTTCTTTAATGGTATCAAAAGTGTCAAACGGTTTGGTCATTATAGCAAAATCTAGTTTTTTCGAATTTATTAAATCGAACAACCCATCATCATCCTGAAACGTAAAATCGATAAAATCAAACTTGCTCAGTAATGCACTACCAAGGCTAGTCATCAAATGTTTAGAAATTCCAACACTTATTAACCTATTGGCGTTAAAAGCTTTAGCTCTAAAGCCATTCTCAACATTTTCTAGTCGATCTAAAGCATCTATTATTAAATTATTCAGTAACTTAGCGTATTCAGTTGGTTCAACCCCTTTGGACCTTCTATTAAAGAGCTTGTAACCTACATGCGCCTCTAACATCACTATTTGCTGACTTACAGCGGGTTGACTTATAAATAATTCTTTGGCTGCCAAAGAAAAATTTCCATTTTTATAAACCGATTTAAATGTTCGGTACCACTCTAAATTAACCATGATATAAATATATTTATCACAAACATAATTTAAATTATTTTTACTAATATCATAATAAACGTAAATTTGTATAAATAATTGCAAAATGAAAAAAATTGGGATCTTATTATTAATAGCCATTACAACAATAAACACTGTTGCAAACGCTCAACAAAAACATTTAAAAAACATGAAAAAAGTATTATTTGTGCTTACAAGCCACGACAAATTAGGAAACACTGGAGAAAAAACTGGATTTTGGATTGAAGAATTTGCTGCTCCGTATTACACTTTAATCGATAATGGATACGATGTAACCATTGCGAGTCCTCTTGGAGGACAACCGCCAATCGATCCTAAAAGTGATGATAAAAGTGCTGCAACCGAAGACACAAAACGTTTTGATGCAGATAAAGAACTACAAAATAAATTGAGTCATAGCCATAAACTAAGCGAAATGGATCAAAAAGATTTTGATGCTGTTTTTTATCCAGGTGGTCACGGTCCACTATGGGATTTGGCAAATGATGCAACTTCAATTGCATTAATTGAATCTTTTTACACCAATAACAAACCCGTAAGTTTTGTTTGCCATTCCCCAGGAGCTTTAAAAAATGTTAAAGTAAATGGAGAGTATTTAGTAAAAGGTAAAAAAGTTACTGGCTTTTCAAATTCTGAAGAAGAAGCCGTTGGTTTGACTAAAGTAGTTCCGTTTTTATTAGAAGATGAATTACAGAAAAATGGAGCCACTTATAGCAAAGGTGCTGATTGGGGAGTTTATGCAGTGGAAGATGGTCTATTGATAACAGGTCAAAATCCTGCATCATCTAAGTTAGTAGCTGAGAAGTTAATGGCACAATTGAGTGCAAAAAAATAAGCTAGTAAGATTCTGAGTTTCTAAGTTACTAAGTTTAAAGTTTTTTCAACTTAGTAACTTAGCTCCTTAGTGAGTTTTAAAAAATTAGAATCTTAATTTCTAAGTAACTTTAAAATAAAAAACATGTTAAACTTTGAATTATACAATCCGACGAACTTAGTTTTCGGTAAAGGTCAAATAGAGAAGCTCGCTTCATTAGTGCCAAAAAATGCAAAAATTCTTCTTGCATACGGTGGAGGAAGTATTTTTAAAAATGGTATTCACGAACAAGTTATTGCAAATTTAAAAGGATTCGAAATTGTAGAATTTGGTGGAATTGAACCCAATCCTCATTTCGAAACTTTAATGAAAGCGGTTGAAGTTATTAAAGCAGAAAAAATTGATTTTATTCTAGCTGTTGGTGGAGGTTCCGTAATTGACGGAGTAAAATTTATCTCAGCTGCTGTAAATTTTGACGGGAATCCGATCGATATTTTACAAAAAAGAATTTTAATTAAAGAAAATGCGGTGCCTTTTGGAACTATTTTGACATTGCCTGCAACGGGAAGCGAAATGAACTCTGGAGCAGTAGTTACCATTCAATCAACAAAGGAAAAGCTTTCGTTTGGAGGTTCGGCATTGTTTCCTAAATTCTCCATTTGTGACCCTACTGTCATTACTAGTTTACCAAAAAGACAATTGCAGAATGGTGTTGTAGATGCTTACACGCATGTCTTAGAACAATATCTAACCTATCCTCATGAAGGAATTTTACAAGACCGAATCGCAGAAGGAATTTTGCAAACTTTAATTGAAGTAGGGCCTGGTGTTGTTGAAAACCCATCCGATTATGCTTTAGCTTCGAATTTTATGTGGAGTTGTACTATGGCATTAAATGGACTTATTCAAAAGGGAGTTCCATCAGATTGGGCTACACACATGATTGGTCATGAATTGACTGCTTTATACGGTATTGATCATGCAAGAACCTTGGCGGTTATTGGTCCGCATTTATATCGTGTTATGTTTGAAACCAAAAAAGGAAAACTAGCACAATACGGAAAACGAATTTTTGGACTTTCGGGTTCAGAAGAAGAAATTGCAAATGGCGCAATAGACGCTACTGTTGCTTTTTTCCATAAAATGGGAATGCAAACAAAACTTTCTGATTACACGTCAGACTATAAAGATACTGCAGATTTTATTGCAAAGAGATTTGAAGAAAGAGGTTGGAAGGCTTTAGGAGAAAGGCAAAATATTACTTTAGATAAAGTGAAAGAAATTGTAACAGCAAGCTACTAATTTTATAATAAAAAAGGCGTTCAGTTAATTTACTAAGAACGCCTTTTCAAAATACTAAAACAAAACTAACTAACTCATTCTTCATATTTAAACTCTAAATATTTAATTTCTAAACAGTTATAACGCTGAAAATTAAAATATATTGTTTAATTGTAAAAAAATAATTCTCTTTTTGATATTATTTAAAGCTGCTTCCTGACGTCCCACGAAATCTACGTTTGTTATTGAAATTAATTTGTATTATTGGTACATTTTTAAGTACTTTTGATAAAATTTAATAAAAAAATGGCCGAAAATTTAAAATTTGCAGTTATTGGTGGCGGAAGCTGGGCAACTGCTATCGCAAAAATGTTATGTGTTAATCTTCCCGAGATTTCATGGTATATGCGAAATGAAACAGCTATTGAACACATTAGAAAATACAAACACAATCCAAATTACTTAAGTTCTGTAGAGTTTGACAACAAAAAATTAAAACTCACCAGCGATATAAACGAGGCTGTAGCATACGCCGATTATATTATTTTTGCAATTCCCTCTGCTTTTTTAGATGGTGAGCTAAAAAAATTAACGGTTTCACTCAAGGATAAAATAATCTTTTCGGCTATTAAAGGAATTGTTCCTGAGACTAGCTTAATTGTGGGTGAGCATTTTCACGAAAAATACGATATACCATATTATAACATTGGCGTTATTACAGGTCCTTGCCACGCTGAAGAAGTAGCCTTAGAAAGACTTTCGTACTTAACGATAGCTTGTGGAGACGCTGAAAAAGCCAGTGTTGTTGCAGAACATTTATCAGGGAATTTTATTAAAACAAAAATTTCTGATGATATTATTGGTACAGAATACGCTGCGATGTTAAAGAATATTTATGCTATTGCAGCCGGAATTGCTCACGGATTGGGTTATGGAGATAACTTTCAATCGGTGATTATGAGCAATGCCATTCGAGAGATGAAAAAATTTATAAAAAAGGTACACAAAATGAAGCGTAACATTAATGATTCGGCTTATTTAGGCGATTTATTGGTTACAGGTTATTCTATATTTTCGAGAAATAGAATGTTTGGTAATATGATTGGAAAAGGATATACCGTACAAGCAGCACAAATGGAAATGAGTATGGTTGCCGAAGGCTATTATGCAGTGAAAAGTGCTTATAAACTCAACCAAGGCTATGGTGCAAAAACTCCAATTATTGATGCCGTTTATAGTATTTTATATGAAGGTAAAGAAGCCAAAGCCGTCTTTAAAAAATTAACGGAGGAATTGGATTAATTCTCACTTTGCAACGTTCAGATTTTGGTATTCAGTGTAGAAACTATTAATACTCTTCATAATAAAAAGGCATTTTCTTAAAGTAGAAAATGCCTTTTTTTATTTTTTTTTTCGAAACACAAATGATTTTTAAAACTAAACTAAGTTTTAAATTTAAAATTCAAGCTTCTATTGATACATTTTAAATACTAATGGATAACATCAGCTTCAATCTTTGATGAACTTTGATTCAGATCTATTATGCGATTTCTTAATTTCATAAATGGTCTTTCAATTATCAGGTTTATTAAGTATGCAAAACCTACGCAAGTTACAATGCAAATTAAAAGTAAAACATTAGCATCTAGTTTTACTTCTTGCAAAACTAGGTGTGTCATATGAATAACTCCTTTGTGTGTTAAATAAATGGCATAGGAAAGCTTTGCAATGAAAGTTGTTATTTTCGAATTCCATTTGTATAAAAAAGTTGTTGAACTTATTGCTCCTACAACCATACATCCATAACCAATAGCAATTAATGAGAAGCCGAAAATAGAAGCGTTAAAACTTTGTTGGTTCTCACATAAAAAATAAGCGCCTGTCAAAATAAATAATCCTAAAATAATAAACTGATTTCCATATTTTGCAATTTTATTCCAGATATGTGGTAAAAACTGATAGATCGCAGCAATAGAAACACCAACCAAAAGTCCATCTAAACGATTATACGTTGGATAATAAATATATCTATACCAGTACATCCATCCATTTTCTTCTTCGCTTTTCGGAAGATATAAGTTGTAAAAACTATAAATTCTAATTATGAACCCTAAAAGAAATAGCAGAATTAAGAGCCAATATGAATTTTTTAAAAATTTCGTTTTTTCTAATAAAAATAAAATTACTGGAAAGAGTAAATAAAAATGCTCTTCTACACAAAGTGACCAAGCGTGTGAAAATGCGCCGAAATCTTGTAGATTCAAACTTATATTTTGAGTAAAAGTCAAAAATTTCCAAAGGGGTGGTAAACTCTGTTTTTCTGGAAATGATGAAAAAAAGAAATAGAGTCCAAGAGTAAATAAAAATGTTGGTAGTATTCTAAAAGTTCGTTTTATAAAAAATTGCTTTAATGAAAAACTTCCTCCTAATTTTAATTGAGAAAATAATTGTGAGGCAATGAGAAATCCACTTAAGACAAAAAATAAATCAACGCCTGTCCAACCAAACGCAGCGAAATCAGGAAGCCATTCGGGTTCTCCTCCGCTTAAAATAAAATAATGAAAGAGGAAAACAAAAATAATTGCGAATGCTCTTAAATGGTCGAGCCCGTAAAATTTTTGGGGAGAATTAAGATCCAATGTAGTCTTTAGTTTTTTTATAAATGCTGCTTTAAGTTTATAGGGAACTTTGCTTTCTACTTCACCATAACACCTTCAACAAATAAAATGGGTACTTCTTCGGTGGTTTCTTCGTTAATTGAATTCGCTTTGAAGATAAATTTTTTATCGTACAATTTGTTATCCATGAAATAGGTTACCATAAACTCATTATTGAGCGCCAATACACTTTTTTCTAGCATTTCGATTTTTACTACTGAAACCGCTGGAACTTCCATAAAAGCGTGTCGCAAAAGTGATGTTTTTTTCATTTCGCCATCTATAGTTCCAAAAGCTTTAGAAACTACCATAACGCTTTCGATCCGGAAATCACTATCGTTAACTAAATACGCATACCATACTTTCTCCATAAAATCATCGCTCCACTCTTGAACGGCTGCGAGGAATACGTTTTCAACTTCTGGGATGGAAATGTCGGATTTCATTTAATTGATGATTTTAGATTAACAATTTTAGATTAACGATTTTAGATTTCTGTGGTTTAAATCAAAAATCGTTAATCATCAATCAAAAATCTTAATTCTTTATATACTTGATTTAAATTGCTCTAAGAAACGAACGTCATTTTCGTAAAACATACGGATGTCGCCAATTTGATACAATAGCATTGCGATGCGCTCGATTCCCATTCCAAACGCGAAACCGTTGTATTCGTTAGGATCGATTCCGCAGTTAGTAAGCACATTAGGATCTACCATACCACAACCCATGATTTCTAGCCAACCTGTTCCTTTGGTAATTCTATAATCGGTTTCCGTTTTTAGACCCCAATAAATATCAACCTCGGCACTTGGTTCTGTAAATGGAAAATAAGACGGACGCAAACGAATTTTTGATTTCCCAAACATCTCTTTTGTGAAATACAAAAGTGTTTGTTTCAAGTCTGCAAAAGAAACGTCTTTGTCGATATACAAACCTTCGACTTGGTGAAAAATACAGTGCGAACGCGAAGAAACTGCTTCATTACGAAAAACTCTTCCTGGAGAAATAGTTCGAATTGGCGGTGTATTGTTTTCCATATAGCGCACCTGAACAGAGGATGTGTGGGTGCGCAACAAAATATCTGGATTGGTTTGTATGAAAAATGTATCCTGCATGTCGCGCGCTGGATGGTATTCTGGCAGGTTTAATGCCGTAAAATTATGCCAATCGTCCTCAATTTCTGGCCCCTCGGAAACGTTGAATCCTATGTTCGAAAAAATATCTATAATTTGGTTTTTTACCAATGAAATTGGATGACGAGAACCTATAGTAATGGGTTCTGAAGTACGCGTTAAATCACCGTAAAACCCTTTAATTTCTTCTTTACTTTCTAATGCTTCTTGGATCGATTTTACTTTATCCTCTGCAGAAGATTTTAATAAATTTATCACTTGTCCAAATTCCTTTTTTTGGTCGTTTGGTACATTTTTAAACTCAGCAAAAAAGTCTTTTAAAAGTCCTTTGCTTCCAAGGAATTTAATTCTGAATGTTTCTAACTCTTCTTTATTTTGTGTTGAGAAAGCCTGTGCTTCACTAATATATTCTTTTATCTTGTCGATCATCGCTCTTTTACTAAGGGTGCAAATTTAATAAATTTGTTTAAAGTTTTCCGTTTAAAAGTTTAAAGTTTCCTTTGAAAATTTGCAGTTTATAAGGAAATAGTTAAATTTTATTTTAAAAAAGAAAAACTAACTTTTAATACTATACAATTACTTCTCTCTCTAAGAAATAATTAACGATGGCTTCTTTCATTAAAACGGATTGCTCTCCCGCTTTTAAAGGTGGCAACTCCTCTTTTACTACGTAATGTGGCCAGCCATCTTCATCAAAAAATTCGAATTCATAGTATCCGTAAGGTTCTAATAAGCGACAAATTGCGATGTGCATTAAATTGAGCTTCTCATCTTTTTTATACTCGTTGTGTACTTTCCCCAATTCCTGAACGCCTATTAAATAAATAATAGCATCTAGATCTAGGTCTTCTCCTTGAGAAAATTGTTTAGAAAGTATATTAACAAGCTGTTCCCAGCGTTCTTTTAGTTGTGTATCTCTTGACATTTGATTTGTGATATAGGATTAACGATCTTAGACTGCTGATAAAAAATCAACATGACTTCTCGTCCAAAAATTATTTTTACAAAGATAGGAACTGTGTATTTGACTTCCTTATTTTCTTTTCGCTATTTTCTTTATTCTTCTATCTTTGTTCTTTTCTCTATTATCTTTACGTATGAGTTTTTTAGATATTGTTATTGGCATAATACTTTGTTATTCTTTATACAAAGGAATTATAAATGGTTTTTTTGTAGAATTGGCTTCGCTTATATCGCTAGTATTAGGTATATATATTGCTATAAAATTCTCAGCAGTGGTAAAAGATATTTTATCCGGTTGGGTGCATTGGAGTCCTAATACTATTCAAGTAATTGCTTTTATTCTCACTTTTTTTTTGGTCGTTATAGCGGTTTACTTTCTTGCTAAATTCCTAACTAGCGTGGCTGATTTTGCTTTTTTAGGATGGTTTAATAGTATTGGTGGCGGATTGTTCCGATTGTTAAAAACTATTTTGATTATCAGTGTGTTTTTTACAATTTTCGAAAAAATAAATTACGACAACTATTTGGCGAAAAAAGAAACCCTTGATAATTCTCTTTTTTACAATCCGATTCAGAAAGTGGCTGGTTATATTTTTCCTTCTCTTGAAAAATGGTATCATGAAGCGAGAGAATAGATTGGCTAATTATTAGCAGACAGTTGCTTTGTAAATGACAACAAAAATGCCAAATGTTTGCTTTTAGTCCCGATAGTAGCGGCATCCTTTATGTTTTTTCTTTAAAAACATAAAGATATAGCGAATAGCGGGAAGCCGTCTTTGCTGAAAATAACTGTTGATTTGCTCCTAAAAAAAAACCCTTAATTTTTACTAAAGGCTAATTTATTTCTTGAGAAAGTGTCGAAGTACATTCTGAAATCTACTTCACTTCCTTTATTGCCTTACTGTCGATCCAACCTTCCGTTCCATCTGTCAATTGGATTTTTTTCCAGTTTTTTAATGTTTCTTCGACATATACTTTGGTTCCTTCGTGCAATATAAAAATTGCATTGCTTGCACTTTGAGGCTCACTTCTAACCTCTGCCGATGCCGCAAAAACAATGGCTGGCCTTTCGTTCATAAAGTGATCTTTCTCGAATATAGCTGAAGCTACACTTATTAAAATCAATAGAATTGCGACGAACATGCCGAAAAAGAAAAGCCTTTTTGTAATTACTCTTGGCGAAAAATAATATCCTAGAAAAAATAGCATGAAAAGAAATGCAAAAGTAACCGAAATCCAAGCCCATGTATTATAGGTATAGTTACCTGTAAAATCGCGAACTAATTTGCCAAAACCTACTTTTGGAATTACTTTTATTTCGTCAATCGTTCGTTTTTGCGCAAACTTAATGTTGTTTAAAACTTCTTTATTCATTGGCTCTAAAACCAATGCTTTTTCGTAATTGTAAATTGCAGGTGCTAATTCGTTCAGTTTATAATAGCTGTTTCCTAAGTTAAAATACAGTTGTGCAGATTGTCTATTACTTGCCAAAACACTTTCGTACTCTTTTACCGCAAGGTCATACTTCCCTTTTTGGTAGAATTCGTTTCCTTTTTCGAAGCCATTTTGGGCAAAGAAAATTTGAGTGGTTAATAGCAATAAGTAAAATATATTTTTCATTTTATTAAATATAAAGATCTATTTCTACAATTAAATTTGTTTCTCTAATTCAGAAATAATTTCAACTGCTTTATCAAAATCTTGTTGAATGGTAGCACTTGAAGACTGCGCGTAGCGAGCTACTTCACAATTTTCGGTTAGTGTTATAAAATCATTTACTACTTCAGGACTTGCTTGTTTAGACAATAATAATTCCTTGATATTATCTTTACTCATTTCTGAGGTTTCGATGTGCAGTTTCGCTTTTAAGAAATTGTGCATTGCTCTTTCTAGCGCAACATAAAAAGGTTCCTTATTATTTATCTGATTTTTGGCTTCAGATAAATACTTCTTAGCCAATTTGTTATTCATTTTCCTTCTATTTCCGGTGACATCACTGTCAATCGCTTCTTTTTTCTTTTTGAACAACACGATAAAAGGAAGCATCAAGAAAGGCATAATAACCAATCCATAGAACAAAGTCGAGCCGAAGAAATCAGGTTCTTTGGTATTTGAAAGTTGCGTTTTTAAATCTATATATTTAAATTGTTCAACTCCTGCAATTTTATTTTTCCCACTTTCTGTTGTTGATGCTGTCTGCGCATTTTGAGTAGGACCGTCGAGCACGTTAATCATTATTTCTTTAGAACTTATGGTTTTATAGGTTCCTGATCCTAAATCAAAATAAGAAAAATGCAATGGTTTAATTGTATAATTACCTTTGAATTGTGGAATAATAGTATAGGAATCTGATATTTTACCTGTCATTCCAGAAAGCGGTGTAGTTACTTTTTCGTCATGAACTGCATCATACATCTCGAGTGCATTGGGCACTTCTGGTTTTGGCAAATTAAATAATTTGAGATTTCCAGTTCCGGTCACACTAAGCACTAAATCAAGACTTTCGCCATTTTTTAAAGTTGTTTTTGACGGTACTGCTTGAAAATCAAATTTACCTACAGCTCCAGAGAAGTTAGCTGGTTTTCCTGCTTCTGGTAGCGCTTTTACACTAATAGTTTTGGCGCCAGCAGATACTCTTTTGTTATCATTTGTTACAATCACGCGACCGAACATATCTCTGCGATTGGTTGGTAATTGTACATCAATATCTAACGACAAAGGTTCAATTACGAGTTTGCCGGCTTTTTGAGGGTATAAAACGGTCTTTCTCAACACTACATAACGGTAGCGTTCGCCTTTAAACATTCCTTCTTCGGCAACTAGCTGTTTGATATCAATGTTTTGACTCCAAAAATCATTGTATTGGGGTTTGCTAAGTTCTTTCCAGTTTGAGATTCCGATATTATAGCTGAAATACAATTTATACACAACCGTAATTGGTTCATTGATATAGGGATTTGTATTGGTTATATCGGCAACCAAATAAATATTGTCATCGGCCGAGATTTGAGAATCATTCGGATCTCTAGGCTGTTCTGTCGCTGCAGTTACATTAATTTTTACTGGCGAAGTTTTATATACCTGACCATTATATTCAATAGCTGCTTGCTTTATCGTTAAACTTCCTTTTTGAGTGGGTAATAAATAATAGGAATACGTTTTCTCGAAAGATGTTTTCCCATTAATCCACGATTGACTTACTTGCTGACTAGGTCCTGCAATTACTCTAAATCCTTCAAAATTGGGTTGTACAAAATTATCACCATCAATATTCATTACAAAATCAATGCGCAGCCTCTCATTGAGTCCTAGTGTTGTCTTGCTTACTTTTGCCTCAAATTGTACTTGTGCAAAAATTCCTTGAAAACTTAAGAGTAATAGAATTAAATATCTTTTCATTACTTGTTTAATCATTTATTTATTTAACAGTTTATTCCGGTTTTTACATGAAGTACGGTAAATAACTTCAGGAAAAAACAATAAACAAAATGCTACCAATCTTTCTCTGCTTTTGCTGGAGATCCTTTTTCTTTATTGGCATTTACCTTATCTTGTATTTTCTTTTCTTCATTATTAACGGCATCCAAAAGATTTTGAGTTCTTTGTTTAGAAATTCCTCCAGGTTTTGGTTTTGGCTCCTCTTTTGGTTTTTCTTCTTTCTTATCCTTATCGCCGTCCTTTTTGTCGTCTTTCTTATCTTTTTTGTCGTCCTTTTTATCGTCCTTCTTGTCCTTCTTATCGTCTTTTTTATCTTTATCCTTGTCTTTATCTTTATCTTTATTCTTGTCGTCTTTAGGAGGCGGATTGTCTTTTAGCATTTTTTTGGCCAAAGCAAAATTATACCGTGTTTCATTATCTTCTGGATTGTTACGCAAAGCATTTTTATAGGCTTCTACTGCTTGCGTATAATCCTTCTCCTTCATGAAAACATTACCTAGATTATGATATGCTTTGTGTTTTTGCGATCTTGTTTTCAATTTTTTTATCGCATTCAAATACGCATTTTTCGATTCTGAAAATTGGTTTTGTTTGTAAATTGCGTTCCCTAAATTATACTGAGCTACCGTTCTGCTTGGGAATTTAGAATTCGAAATTCTATAATCAGCTTCGGCCTCCACAAAATTATTTTTCACATATTCCTCATTCCCTTTAGGCAAGAGTTTGTCTTTCTGTTGTGCATTGACAACAAAAGTTAAAAGTAATAGTAAGTGTAGAATTCTATTTTTCATTTTTAATTTAAATGTAAGTTCTAAAGTAATGTAGTACGTGTAATTCCTATTCTGATCACCTCGAGGTTACTACTTTACTTATTCTCGTTAAATAAATTCAACTTTTTTATCCATTTGGTTTTTCTTTCCAAAAAGAAAATATCCATATAAAGCATTACAAATGCCAGCACCAAGAACCATTGAAATTGCGACTGAAAACCAGCCATTTCTGTAGCTTCAAATTCTGTTTTTTGAACTTTGTCTAGATACGCTTTAATGTATTCTATCACTTCTTTAGTATTGTTCCCATTCAAATAGCCACCACCAGTAATCTTTGCAATAGCGGCCAAACTCTGTGGATTCAATTTCGTTATTACCACATCGCCATTTCCATCTCTCTTGAAACTTTCGACAACACCATTCCTTTTTATAGGTATGGTACCTCCTTTTTCGGTACCAACACCAATTGTGATAATCTTTATTCCTAATTTTTTGGCTTCTTCTGCAGCGGCTTCGGCTCCTTCGGCATGATCTTCTCCATCCGAGATCATTATTAAAAGTTTACTCGTTTTTTTATTATCAAAAAAAGTACTAGAAAGATTAATTGCCTGATCGAATGAAGTTCCTACTGAGGAAACCATATCGGTATTCATGCTTTGCATAAACATTTTGGCTACAGAATAATCCGTTGTTATAGGCAAAACCGGAAATGCACTTCCCGCGTATGCAACAATACCTATTCTATCACTTCCCAAGTTATTGATGATTTGAGAAACAATTTGTTTGCTTTTATCCAAACGATTGGGTGCTACATCTTCCGCAAGCATACTTTTGGACACATCCATCGCAAAAACAATGTCAATTCCATCTCTTTTTACAGTTTCTACTTTGGTTCCAATTTTGGGATTAACCAATCCAAAGATCAAAGCAGTCAACGCCAAAAGCATTACTATCAATTTTAAAACAGGTTTAAAACTAGAACGTTCTGGACTTAATCTTTTTAGCAATTCTACATCACCAAACTCCCGTTGCTTTTTTCTTTTCCAATATAAATTGATTAGAAAAAATACCACCACAATGGGCAATATAAAAAGAAGGTATAAATATTTTTTTTCGTCTAATTCCATTTTGTTCTTTTACTCACAGTTTCAGTTTAAAACCGAGAACTTTTTATTATATAAAACTTCTGTACACTGTTTTTCTCAATCCTAATTCTACTAAAATTAAAAATCCTGCGAACAATACAAAGGGTCTGTATTTTTCATCATAATCGTAGAATTTTAACTCTTCTACTTCGGTAGTTTCTAATTTATTAATTTCATCATAAATTTGAGAAAGTTTCGCATTACTAGTAGCTCTAAAATATTTTCCACCAGTTTTTCTAGCTATAATATTTAACATTTTCTCATCAATTTCTACTTTCATCATTTGAAATAAAAATTGACCACTCGGACTAATTGCGTATGGGAATTGTGCCATACCGTTTGTCCCTATACCAATAGTATATACTTTTATACCGTATTGTTCTGCAATGTCTGCTGCGGTGATGGGCTCAATGAATCCCGCATTATTGACTCCATCCGTCATTAAAATAATTACTTTGCTTTTGGCCTTACTATCTTTCAGTCTATTCACTGCTGTAGTCAATCCCATCCCAATACCGGTTCCGTCCTGCAAAACAGTATCATAATTAATACTTTTTATAGCATCTAGAACGATGGCTTTGTCACTAGTTACTGGCGTTTTTGTATAGGCCTCAGACGCATAAACCACAATTCCTATTCTGTCATTTGGTCGTTGATCTACAAATTCAGCTGCAATTTTCTTTAGCGCTTGCATGCGGTCTGGTTTTAAATCTTTGGCAAGCATACTACCAGAAACATCAATTGCCAGAACAATATCTATTCCTTTGGTCGTTTTTGTTTTGTTGCTTTCATTAACTGTTCTAGGTCTTGCCATGGCTATAATTAAAGATGACAATGCTAGTAAACGAATCATGTGCAACATTGGCTCTAACTTTGCCGATAAAGATTTTGTTCCTTTAAATCCTTTAAGAGAACTGATTTGCAAGAACGCCGTTGTTTGATCTCTTCTCCAAAATATCAGCGCAACTGCAATTGGTATCAAAAGAAACATCCAAAAAAATTCTGGGTTTAAAAACGTTATTTTATCCATTATTTAGTTGCTGTTTTAAGTTCAACCGAATTCAAAATACGGTCTGTTAATTCCGTTGCATATCGATCTCCTTCTTCATGAAGAATCATGATTTGTTGCAAACCTCCTTGTTGTCCAAAAAGTAAAATTTCATAATAAATTTTAGAACTGCTTTGAGTAGTTGGATCTATCCTTGTAAACGTACCAAATCCTTTTTTTCCCGTCACTCCTGCATTCGTTTTAAAATCCTCTTGTTTTACAATCATATTTTGTGCGCCTTGAGATTCTAAAATCTGTAAAGAACTTTCAATAGCCTGCGACAAATCAAGCGCTTCTTCTTTTTTGTATTTTATGGTAGACACCATGATATAAAAATTATCCAGTAGTCCTCCATAACCAAAAGACTGCATCTCTTTTATCAATGCCATTCCATCTTTAGGAAGTGTTTTTGTCAAATCAATTCGCTTCAAGACTTTAGGGGTTTCTATAAGTACTCCTGGATTTCCATATTCACTTTTTACCCATTCTCCTTCTAATAATACCTTGGTAGGATGCCCAAAAACAGTGTCAACCACAGCGTTATAACCTCTAGTCGCCATGAAATAGATTGTGGTCGTAGAGATTAAAAGAAACACAGATAAAACCGTAACGATGATACGTTCTCGTCTTTTCTTTCTAAGCAAAATTTTAATTTGTTTTTGCTTTTGAGCCTCATTTAATAGTAACTCTTCCTCAACAGGAATTTCTTCAGGAATAGATTCGTCAAGGGTTAATATCGCTTTTTGAATTTTATTTCTGTCTTCGTTGATTTCAAATTCTAATGGTTTTGATTTGGCAAATTTCACTAAATCGGCTTGTTTCAAAACGCTAAATAAACTCTCTATTGTTTCTTGAGAAAGCTTCATTTTCTTTTTCAAAGTAGCTACTTTGAGTCCCGCGATCAACTCAGAAGTCGTACTTTCCATTGCTGGAATTTTTATTGCTTCTTCAATATAATTTCTAGTGATATCCGTAAGTTCACTATAATAAGCTTTTACTTCACCATGTTGCCACAGCTCTTTTTTCTCTAAACTATTTAATAAACTTGTCGCTTTTTCTATTGGCGTTTTATAAACTTCTTCTTCAATTTTTTTCTTCTGATGGATTTTCGTGTACCAATAAACAAATGCTGCTATTCCTACTATTAACAAGAATCCCAAAAGATATTTCCACCAATCTCCCCAAGAAGGCGGTGCTTTTACGATGTTTTTAATATCATACATTTTTTGTTTTAAGGTATCAACTTGAATACTAGCTACCTCAACTTTTATAGAATCTGTCAAAAAAGCCTTATTATTAATCAGGATTTTTATACTTGGAATGGTGTATTTTCCGGAATCGAATTGAATCAGACCATATTTTTTGATTAGCTCATAACGGTCACCCTTTTTAACGGTATCGATTGGATACGACTGGATAACTTCTAGCGCTCCAATATTTTTTAGTTTTGGAAAAACGACTTTAGATACTGTATCCACCGAAGTCTTTACAGTTAATTTGAACTCAGCTCCAATTTTATTTTTTGTAGTATCGATACTGGTAACTACTTTTTGTTGAGCAAAAATAGAACTTGTTAAAAGTATAAATAGTAGGTATAGTTTAATTTTCATTTTGTTATTAATTTAAACCTTCCAGGTTCGTCTTATCTCGATTTAAAATAGCCTAAAAGTTTGGTAACATAACTTTCGTCGACTCTTGTGTTCACCACTCCAGCTCCAGATTTGCTAAAAGTATCTTTAAAATAATTCAGATTGTCATTGTAATATTTCTCATAACTCATTCGCACAGCTTTTGATCCTGTATTAATCAATTCGGTTTCACCTGTCTCAGCATCAAGCATGGAAACCATTCCTAAATTTGGCATTTTTTCTTCTCGAATATCGTACACACGAATACCCGTAATGTCATGTTTTTTAGAAGCAATCTTTAAAGTTTGCTCATAATCTCCGGACATAAAATCAGAAATAACAAAAACGATGGCTTTCTTTTTTTGAGTTCCAGATAAAAACTTCAAAGCTTGAGCAATATCAGTTTTTTGACTTTTAGGCTGAAATTCTATTAGTTCTCGAATGATTCGCAACACATGAGATCTTCCTTTTTTCGGTGGAATATATAATTCTATTTGGTCTGAAAACAAAATCAATCCAATCTTATCATTATTCTGAGTCGCCGAAAATGCCATAGTAGCGGCAATCTCTGTAACTATATCTTTTTTGAATTGATTTTTAGATCCAAAACTTTCTGAGCCAGAAATGTCGACCATTAACATCATCGTTAATTCTCTCTCTTCCTCAAAAACTTTTACGTGAGCTTCATTGTAACGCGCGGTTACGTTCCAATCTATGGCACGAATATCGTCACCAAACTGATACTGACGCACTTCGCTAAACGTCATTCCGCGTCCTTTGAACGACGTATGATATTCCCCAGAAAAGACATGATCACTCAATCTTCGGGTCTTTATTTCTATTTTACGTACTTTTTTTATAAGCTCTTTTGTATCCATTTTTTTAGTAATTAGTGAATGGTGAATAGTGAATAGTTACTAAGCAGTGTGCTAATTAACTATTCACTTTTTACTTTTCACTATTATGGTACTTCGATTTCGTTTATGATTTTATTGATGATATCTACCGATGTAATATTTTCGGCTTCGGCTTCATAGGTAATTCCTATTCTATGACGCAAAATATCATGAACAACAGCGCGAACATCTTCTGGAATTACGTAACCACGACGTTTAATAAAAGCATAACATTTTGCTGCAGTAGCAAGATTGATACTTCCACGTGGCGACGCTCCAAAACTGATTAAAGGTTTTAATTCGGCTAATTTATATTTCTCTGGATAACGAGTTGCGAAAATAATGTCAAGAATATATTTCTCTATTTTTTCATCCATATATACTTCACGAACAGCTTCTTGAGCACGTAGAATTTGCTCTACAGAAACTACTGGATTTACTTTTTCGTAACTTCCTTTCAGGTTTTGACGAATTACCAAGCGTTCATCTTCCATTTTTGGATAATCGATAACCGTTTTCAACATAAAACGATCGACTTGAGCTTCTGGTAATTGGTATGTACCTTCTTGCTCAATAGGATTTTGAGTGGCAAGAACTAAAAATGGTCGGTCTAATTTAAAAGTAGTGTCGCCAATAGTGACTTGTTTCTCTTGCATGGCTTCTAACAAAGCCGATTGCACTTTGGCAGGCGCACGATTTATCTCATCGGCAAGAACGAAATTTGCAAAAATTGGTCCTTTTTTTATAGAGAACTCATTCGCCTTAATATTATAAATCATGGTTCCAACAACATCTGCTGGCAATAAATCTGGAGTAAACTGAATTCTACTAAAAGATCCTTGAATGGCTTGCGAAAGCGTGTTAATGGCCAATGTTTTTGCCAATCCTGGAACTCCTTCTAACAAAATGTGACCTTGGCCCAAAAGTCCAATAAGTAATCTTTCGACCATGTGTTTTTGACCAACAATAACTTTGTTCATTTCCATGGTAAGAAGGTCTATAAAAGCACTTTCTCTTTCGATTTTTTCATTGATTGCTCTAATGTCTAAAGTCGTTGTATTATCTTCCATATTTTTATTTTTATAACCTTATTTTTTATATCGTGTATTTGACAGTGCAAATTGAAATTTTTTTTAGAAGTAAGATGTTAAAAATTGGTTAAAACTTCAGACAATCCCTTAATTTTAAGGACGAATTATGATACTATTTACCTATTTTTAAGAACTTAAAACAATAACCGTTAAAAAGGATGTTGCAACCTCAAGATTCTTTAGGAAATCAAAATTTAAAACGATGAACAAAATTCCCTTTTCAAAAATTATTGCCGGCACGATGGCGTGGGGAATTTGGGGCAAAAAATACAACAGTAATCAAATGATCGAGTTGATGCATTCCTGTCTCGAAAGTGGTATATCAACTTTTGATCATGCTGATATTTATGGCGGATATACTACAGAATTTGAGTTTGGACGTGCCTTTAGCGAAAGCAAAATTAATCGAGAAAAAATACAATTGATTTCAAAATGCGGCATCCAAATGGTGACCGAAAACAGAAGCAATAAAATCAAACATTATGCGTATTCTAAAGAGCATATTATTTGGTCTGCCGAGCAATCTTTGCAGCATTTAAAAACAGACTATTTGGATCTTTTACTTCTGCATCGACCAAGTCCTTCTAATGCAAGCAGATGAAATTGCCGAAGCCATGATGTGCCATAAAAACAGTTAGCAGTATTCAGTTTCTAATCCGCAGTTTTTTAAGAGATACTAAAAACAATAAAATGATCAATAAACGCCTTCTTATTAAAAACTTGCTGGCTCACAATGATGAGAGCAGTTTTTATGATAAAAAGCGTCAGTTAAATTTACATTCTAGAGAAGGGAAAGCGAAGTTCTTAAAGCACATTTGTGCCTTGTCGAATTCTAATCCTACGAACAATTCTTATATTGTTGTTGGTGTTGAAGATGAAAATAATGAAATTTTAGGCGATGATTTTTTTGATGATAGCAGGATTCAGAACTTGGTAAATGCATTTCTTGAAAATCCACCAACAATTCAATATGAAAATGTACCTTTTCCTAATTTGCCAAAGGACAAAGTAATAGGACTGGTGACTATAAAACCCACTACGAAAACGTCTTACTTTAAAAAAGGAATTCATACCATCGTTGCCAATACTGTATTTATACGTCGTGGTAGTAATACCATGCCCGTAGAAGGTGAATTTGAGAAAAACTATCAGAATACGGAAACGGTTAGTGGTATCGAAAATAATTCTAGAAACAGCATCGAATACACCCTAGACGGAGTGATTGATTTCATGAATTTTCGTCATAAAGATATGGCTCCAAAGTACAAAGTTTTTAAAGAATTATTTGTGATTTGTTGGGCAGGAATCGCAAAAAAATCTAGAGATAAAACCTATTTATCACGAGTTGATATTGAGTTAATAAATGAGCAGGTCAAACTGTTTTATTCGGCTCAAGATGTAGTGGAGATTACGTATAATGAAGATACTTTTACTATTATCGAATATGTTCCGTTGGGTCTAAATGACAAAACAAGCTATTATCCGCTAGAGCAGCAAACGATTCATTTTCATGATAATGGGTATTATAAAATTGATAGGGAAATACTTTTTCAGCCTCCGGAATACAACAGAAAAATGCTGTATCACATCTATAATACTAATATAGCTTTACTGAATAAACTTAAAAAAGAGATTAAATTATCGGACAGAGAACGCAAAGATTTAGAAAACTTGCCTTCGACATTTATGATATGTTACCTCAACGGTTTTGATGATGCCAAAGAAAAATTAATTGATGCCAAACCGTTATTGAAACCATTTACGCAAGTCTATCTCTCGTTTAAAGAAGCGATGCGAATTTTGAGAAAAATGAAATATGATTTGTAGTACAGTTAACTTAATAAATCAACTATCCATACTACGACATCGCTTATTACTTGAGTAACAAAGCTAGTAAGTAGTAACAGTATGGTGATAAGTGCGTTCATTTTTTAATTTTTTGTAAATATAAATAAATTGCTTACAAAAAGCAATCGCCAATTACAGTGATATTTTCAAATTCAAAAATAAGACTTATTATATTGAAATAAAAGTTAATTCATTGTTTTTCAACGGATAAAAAGTAATTTTTATCGATAAAACATTTTTATTACTAAAAATAATTACGTTTGTTTTCTAATTTAAAGCATCATCAATAGCTTTTTAGTTTTAAATCTTTCGATAATAAAACATTTCTGTCAACTTGTTTAAAAAAATTGTTTAACGACCGTTTTTCACTTATTTTTGTAAAAGCATAAATTGAGACATAAAAAATGAGAACATTAGTGATAGGTGATATACATGGCGGTTTACGTGCGTTGCATCAAGTTTTAGAAAGAGCGGCAGTAACCAAAAAAGATAAACTTATTTTTCTAGGAGATTATGTAGACGGATGGAGTCAGTCACCGCAAGTGATTGATTTTTTGATTGAAATGAAAAAAACGCAGGAAGTTGTTTGTATTCGCGGAAATCATGATCAATTGTTACAAGAATGGCTAAAGGACAGTAAAGACAATTTGCAGTGGTATAAACATGGCGGAGAAGCAACTGTGTTGGCTTACGAAAAGGTTGGGTTAGAAACCAAAAAAAATCATGTCAAATTTTTACAATCTTTAAATGATTATCACTTAGACGAACAAAATAGATTGTTTATCCATGCTGGTTTTACCAATATGAATGGTGTAACTTATGAATATTTTCCAGAACTTTTTTATTGGGATAGGACGCTTTGGGAGACCGCTTTGGCATTAGATCATAAAATGAAAGCTAATAATCCTTTATATCCAAAGCGATTCACTTTATACCACGAAATTTATATTGGCCACACTCCTGTTTCAAGAATTGATAAAACAACTCCAGTTAAAAAAGCAAATGTATGGAATGTAGATACAAGTGCTGCTTTCAAAGGTCCGTTAACGATATTAGATGTTGATACAAAGGAATTTTGGCAGAGCGAACCTTTGCCAAGTTTATACCCCAATGAAAAAGGTAGAAATTGAATCTAAATACTATATTTGCAAAAAATTTATAATCCATTAAATATTTCATAAAATGAAAAAAATTATTACAATTTTATTTTTAGTTGCTTTTGGAACCACTTATTCACAGCAAGCCTTTAAAGGAAAAGGAGACGTTAAAGTTAACATTGGAGCAAATTTACAAAGTGGCGGTTCTGGTATTCAAGCTTCTGTAGATTTTGGACTTGGCGAAAATTTCTCTTATGGTTTTGTGACTTCGTATTTGTTAGGTGTAGATGACTTCACAGGTATTTATGGTATAACTCCTTATTACAAAGAAACACCAAATTTTCAAGATCGTTTTAATGCAGAGGTTAGACTTAATGCTAATTTATCTAGTGTGATTGGTTTAGAACAACTGGACATTTATCCAGGTTTAAATTTAGGGTTACACAATTTTGGTGGTCACATTGGTGCTCGTTTCTTTTTTACCGAAGGATTTGGAGTTTTTACCGAAGTTAAATTCCCAATTGCGAAATATGGTAGTAATGATGGAGTTTTTGATCATTTAAACAATCAAACTACCTTTTCTATAGGTGCTTCTTTCAATTTATAATTTGAAAATATCACAAATAAAAAGCGTCTTGTTTATCACAACAAGACGCTTTTTTGATTAATTAAACCATATTACAAATCAAATTTTATTCCTTGTGCCAAAGGTAAGCTTGTTGTGTAATTAATTGTATTAGTTTGACGTCGCATGTAAATTTTCCAAGCATCAGATCCTGATTCGCGTCCGCCACCTGTTTCTTTTTCTCCTCCAAAAGCACCACCAATTTCGGCACCAGAAGTTCCTATGTTTACATTGGCAATCCCGCAATCAGATCCTACAACAGATAAGAATCTTTCGGCTTCACGCAAATTATTTGTCATAATCGCTGATGATAATCCTTGAACCACGCCGTTTTGAACATCAATAGCATTTTCTACATCGCCCGCATATTTTATTAAATACAAAACAGGAGCAAAAGTTTCATGCTGTACAATTTCGAAAGAATTTTTCGCTTCTGCAATTGCTGGTTTTACATAACAACCACTCTCATATCCTTCACCAGAAAGTACACCACCTTCAACTAGAATTTTTCCGCCTTGCTCCACCACTTTTGTCAAAGCATTGGCATACATTTCTACCGCATGCGTGTCAATTAATGGTCCAACATGGTTGTTTTCGTCTAATGGATTTCCTATTTTCAATTGTTTATAAGCCGCTACAACAGCATCTTTTACTTTGTCATAAATACTTTCGTGAATAATCAAACGTCGTGTAGAAGTACAACGCTGTCCTGCCGTTCCTACTGCACCAAACACAGCACCAATTACCGTCATTTTTATATCCGCATCTGGAGTAACAATAATTGCATTATTTCCTCCTAATTCTAATAATGATTTACCTAAACGACCTGCAACGGTTTGTGCTACAATTTTACCCATTCGAGTAGATCCTGTAGCCGAAATTAACGGCACACGCTTATCCGAAGTCATTAAATGTCCAATAGTGTGATTCCCATTTATTAAACAAGAAATACCTTCTGGAAGATTATTCTCTCTGATCACTTCGGCAATAATATTTTGACAGGCAATACCACAAAGAGGTGTTTTTTCAGAAGGTTTCCAAACACAAACATCTCCACAAATCCATGCAAGCGCCGTATTCCATGCCCAAACCGCTACGGGAAAATTGAATGCAGAAATAATTCCGACAATTCCCATTGGGTGATATTGCTCATACATTCTATGTCCTGGACGCTCAGAGTGCATTGTTAATCCGTGCAACTGGCGAGACAATCCCACTGCAAAATCACAGATATCGATCATTTCTTGTACTTCACCATATCCTTCTTGCAATGATTTACCCATTTCATAAGAAACGAGTTTGCCTAAAGCTTCTTTATTTTTACGCAATTTATCTCCAAACTGACGAACAATTTCACCACGTTGCGGCGCTGGCATTAATCGAAAAGTTTTAAAAGCTTCGGTTGCGGTTTGCATTACTTTTTCATAATCGGCAGCAGTGGTCATTTTTACAGTGGCAATTAATTTACCGTCTACTGGCGAATAACTTTCTAAAATTTCTCCTGATGAAAATTGGTTTATTCCTGTAGAAGTTCCTTCATTTATAGCTTTAACTCCCAATTGCGCTAATGCCTCATTCATTCCGAATTGTTCTGCGATTGTTGTCATTGTAACTTTTTTAGTTAAAATTGTTATATTTTTTCGTAAAGATATTGTTTCAAGTTGAATTTCGACACTATTAATTTGTTAAAATCGCTTGATTCAGATTGTAAATTGAACTGACCTTCACGAGAAAGTAAATTTAAAACAATTATAAAGTCATTTCTGATTTTACAAAAAAGTTTTTACAAAAACTAAATGTTGAAACGTTGGTAAAATCGATTTTACGCCAAAAAAATATTTATATTTGAAACATTAAAATAATTTATACATGTCTGTTTTCAATCGAATGTTGTTATATTTGCTTTTGATCTCCATGAACATTTTTGCCCAAAAAGAGCAAAATGCTTCGTTTGATGTTGTTCCACTTGGTGTAAAAGGAGGCATTGACGAAAAAAATCTTTCGGCTTATTTGATTGCACCTATTCACACTATTGATTATATTTGTTTGGATGCTGGAACGATACATGCTGGAATTGAAAAAGCGATAGATAATAGCGTTTTTACTGTTCCAGTAGGTGAAGTTTTACGAAAATACATTAAAGGTTATTTTATATCTCACGCGCATCTGGATCACGTTTCGGGTTTAATCATTAACTCTCCTGCTGATTCTTCTAAAACGGTTTATGCTACAAAAAAATGCATGAAAATGATGGAAAAACATTATTTTAACGACCAAACTTGGGCTAATTTTGGAGATTCTGGTCCTGGATTTCATATTAAAAAATATCATTTTCAGACGCTTAAAATTGCAGAAGAAACTCCAATTACCAATACAACAATGACGGTAAAGGCATTTCCGCTAAGTCATGTTAATCCTTTTGAAAGCACTGCTTTTTTGATTAAAAATAATGATACCTACATTTTATACCTTGGTGATACTGGTCCTGATGTGGTAGAAAAAAGCGATAAATTGGAATTACTATGGATCGCCATTGCGCCATTAATTACCAACAAACAGTTGAAAGGAATTCTTATTGAAACTTCTTTCCCAAATGAGCAGCCAGATAAGTTCTTATTTGGCCATTTAACTCCAAATTATTTAATGAAAGAACTTCATGTTTTAGCCGATTTGTCTGGAAAAGAAAGTTTGAAAGGATTTAAAATCATTATCACACATTTAAAACCGCCGACAAAGAACATCACTAAAATTAAAGAGCAATTAGAAATGCAAAATGATTTGGATTTACAGATTATTTATCCTGAACAAGGCCAAAGATTTGAGTTGTAATTAAAAACAACTGTTGTTGTACTCCTTTATTTTTTAGCCCCGATAGCAGCGGCATCCTTTTCTTGCCTTCTTTAGGCAAGGAAGGATATAGCGGATAGCGGGAGATTGCTTCGAAAAAAACTATTTATTGGCTACAAATTTTGGATCTGCTTCCATAACTGTTCCGCACTGATCGCAGGTTCGAAGTTCTGTCGAATGGTAAAAGTCCTGAAAGTGAGGCAGAAAATCTTTCTCAATATCATTTAGCTCAAAATAAACTTCATACAATTTGTGATTGCAGTTATCACAAAACCACAACAATCCATCGGTAAAACCTTGTCCTGCACGCTTTCTCTCGATCACTAGTCCTATAGAACCCGCAGAACGAACTGGAGAATGAGGCGTTTTTGCAGGATGAAGATACATGTCGCCTGCATGAAGCTCCATTTCTTTGCGCTCACCATTTTCCTGAACAAATACTTTTATAGATCCTTCGAGCTGGTAAAATAATTCTTCGGTTTCATTATAATGATAGTCTTTTCGGGCGTTGGGGCCCGCAACAACCATAACGATATAATCACCAGATTGGGTGTATAGATTTTTGTTGCCAACGGGTGGTTTTAAAAGATGACGGTTTTCATCTATCCATTTATTGAGATTGAAGGGTTTTGCGATGGCCATTGTTTTCTTGTCTAAAATTACTAAGATGCTAAAGTTACTAAAAAGTTTTGAGTCACAATCTCGGTTTTATACTCATTTGGCGAAGCACTTCCTTATTTTTTCTCTTTTATCAAATAGATGTAAACAGGGAAATGATCACTAAAACCAACTTCGTTTAGGGAATGTCGCAAAGGATAGCCTTTGTACCTTCCGCTTTTTTGAATTAAAAAAGACTTGTTGTAAATACCCGATTTCCAATATTGAAAACTACCATTAGTGGGTTTCAAAAAAGATTCCGAAAGCAAAATTTGGTCGAAAATATCCCAAGAATCTCTATATGCAATTGTACCTAAGCCTTTTTTTGCCATTTCTTCGAACGGATTGTAAATGCCAAATTCAGGAACCGAAGCTTTGTTGCCTTTGGCTCCAAGCTCAATTTTTACGCTATTATTAAACGGACTATCATTTAAGTCTCCCATTGTAATGACCTTTGCGTTTGGATTAATACGCTGCAATGAATCAATGATTTTTCTATTTAAAGCACCTGCTGCTTCGCGATACGGACTTGATTTTTTCTCTCCACCAGATCGAGACGGCCAGTGATTGACAATAATATGGATCTCTTCGCCATTTAGAAAACCGGTTACTAAAAGCTGGTCTCTGGTGTATATTCGATAATTTTTAGTATTGACTTGCACCTCATCTTCACCCTCCAAATTTTCTGAAGGTTCTGCTTTTAATGATTGAAAGTTATTCTGTTTTTTAAAAACGTACAGCGGAATGTTGCTATAACTCGTGGGTTGAAACTGCTTCTTTTGATACAGTAATGCTACATCTATTCCTCTTTTATCGGGTGAGTCAAAATGAATTATGCCATAATCTGATTTTAAAAGTTTGGGCTGTTTGATTAAATCTTCGAGAACGTCTCGGTTTTCAATTTCGGCTCCACCAATAAAGGTTGGTGCGTTTGAATTTTCGGATGAACCTATTTCTGCTAGCACGCGCGAAAGATTTTCTAATTTTTGATGGTATTTGTCAGAAGTCCAATGTTGGGCTCCGCTTGGTGTCCACTCATCATCATTAGTAATAGGATCATCTACGGTGTCAAAAAAATTCTCGAAATTATAAAATGCAACGGTATGAATAACAAATGTCTTATTTTGCGCATAGGATTGACTGATAGTTAGAAAAACAAACAGGAGAAAATAAGCGATTTTGTTCATTTTATTGCCTTTAAAATTTAATAAGTGATTTGTAAATATAGTAAATTGACTACTGTTTTAGTATTTATTGCTTTCTGTTTTTTTATAGATAAAAATGTATAAATATTTTACCCGTTTTTAACACAGTATGTTTCTTTTCGAAATCATTATATTTGTTTTCGATTCTACACAATTAAAAATACTCACAAAAATTAAGCATGAATACTAATCCATTATCATTTATACCTACCAAATGTATTTTCTATCGATTGCTATTGCTTATTTTTGTTTTACAGTCTACAAACAGTCAAGCACAAATTAAAATGATAACACCACCGTATTTAAAAAAAGGAGATACCATAGCTATAGTAGCAACAGCACGAAAAAATGTCGATGACAACCTAAAACCAACCATAGACTTATTACACAAATGGGGTCTAGAAGTGGTAATAGGCAGCACCATAGGGCTTGATCTTAACCAACTGGCTGGAACAGATGAACAACGAGCTGCTGATTTTCAGAAACAGATGGACAACCCAAATATCAAAGCAATATGGTGTGTCCGTGGCGGTTATGGCACTGTGCGAATGATTGATTTGCTAGATTTTACAAAATTTAAACAGCGTCCAAAGTGGATTGTTGGCTTTAGCGACGTTACCGTTTTGCACAATCACCTTAATACTATGGGTTACAAATCGATTCATGGAACGATGCCCGTAAGTATTGCGAGAACGGCTCTAGAATCTATAGAAACGCTACGAATTGCATTGTTTGGCGAACCATTATCCTATAAAATTGAACCCTTTGCTATGAATCGTTTCGGGAAAGCTTCTGGTGAATTAGTTGGTGGTAATCTATCAATTTTATACAGTTTAATGGGATCGAAATCGGCTATTGATTGTACCGATAAAATTTTATTTATTGAGGATTTAGACGAGTATTTGTATCATATTGATCGAATGATGATGAACTTGAAACGCAACGGTTGCCTAGAAAGCATTAAAGGAATCATCGTTGGTGGAATGACAAAAATGAAAGACAACGATATTCCTTGGGGAAAAAATGCTCTAGAAATAGTCGAAGATGTAACTAAAAAATATAATATTCCTATTCTTTACAATTTCCCTGCAGGCCATGTTCACGATAATAGAGCGTTGATCATGGGGAATAAAGTGACTATGGAGGTGAATGCAGCGGGTGGAACGGTCGTTTTTGAAAAGTAAAATGATTAACGACTTTTGATGATTACATTTTTCATTTCCTACTACTTAAACTATAAATGTAAAATCTCTATTTTTTAACTTCTCAAATCTAAAATCCTCACTCAAAAATCAAAAATTGCAATGGCGGAGCATAATGAACTGGGAAAACTTGGAGAAGAGCTTGCTGCTGACTACCTACGGAAAAACGCGTATGAAATTTTAGCAACCAATTGGACTTTTCAAAAAGCCGAAATTGATATAATTGCCAAAAAAGAAAACATACTCGCCATTGTTGAAGTAAAAACCCGATCGTCTCTTGATTTTGGTTTACCACAAGATTTTGTAAAGCCAAAAAAAATTCAGTTGTTGGTTAAAGCTGTTGACGCCTTTGTAAATGAAAGAGACTTAGACATTGATGTACGATTTGACATTATTGCGATCCACAAAGAGGGGAAATCCTTTGCAATAGAACATCTTATAGATGCTTTTTATCATTTTTAAAGAAATTTAACAATGTTATATTTGTAACAAATTGTTTTTATATTTATATTTGCATACTATTTGACACAAAACTAAGAATGGTGTCAAGTAGTCAAATCAAAAAACAACCAATATAATTATGAAAACAGTATCTTCAATAGTAGAGAATTACATTAAAACCAAACCTTTTTTACTAAATGCACTTTCGTTGGGAATAATCAATTTGACTTCTTTGTCACGAAACATAATGAATGAATTAGAAAGTGAATTTGGGAAAGAAGTAAAACAAGGTGCCGTAGTGATGGCACTAAAAAGGTTAACTGAAGAACTGGATTTTAGATTAAATCATAAAATTAATAAAGTAATTAAAAACATTGGTGAGATCACCGTTCGCTCTGCATTGACTGATTATACCTTTGCGGTTTCGGATACGGTATTGGTTAAACAAGCTGATTTAATTACGGATATCAACTCTTTACCCGATATTTTTTATACCTCATCAAAAGGAGTAAATGAAACCAATATAGTAGTAAGCAATAGTGTAAATCACTTGGTAGACAAGCATTTTGCTGCTGAGAAATTGATTCAGAAGCTTGATAATTTAGCATCGATTACGGTAAAACTACCGAAAGAAAATATTACTGTTCCTGGGATTTATTATTTTATTTTTCAGCGTTTGGCGTGGGAAGGAATTATCATTAACGAAGTTATTTCAACCTCGAATGAATTTACAATTTTGGTAAGCGAAAATGAAGTTGATGTTGCCTTTAAAGTAATTAAGGATTTAAAGAATTAAGAATTAATTAATTCAATTACATTTTTAAAAACCCCCTTCCATTCTTATTTTGAAGCGGGTTTTTTGTATTTAATTCTATCTCACAAAACGCACAAAAACAATTTGGATTTTTAATTAAAAAATCGATACGACTTATATTTTTATATATTTGCTCATAATTGAACAGTTTGTAAGCTTAAAATTAAGAATATCCTTATTATAATCTAAAAAAACTAAAGGTTTACTAAAAAAATGTCAACAAACAAAGACTATAGCGAACAATTGCTGGTAAGTGAGCTCAAAAATGGCAACGAAATCGCCTTTCGTAAACTGTATGATTCGTACTATCAAGACATATATGGTTATACTATTAGCCTCTTAAAATCAAAAGAACTTGCTGAAGAAAATGTGCAAGATGTTTTTTTAAAAGTTTGGTTGCATAAAAAAAATTTAAACCTCGAGCATTCCTTTAAATCCTATATATTCACAATCGCCCGAAATCAAGCTTTTAATCTTTTGAACAAAGTAGCGAATGAATTACTTTTAAAAGAAGAAGTTTTCTATAATAGTGAAAAACATCATTCTAAAGGAGATTATTCAATTCGCGAGGCCGATTGCAAAAAATTGAAAAAGCAAGCCATCAAACAACTTCCGCCAAAACGAAAGCGCATATTTAAAATGTCTAGAAAAGAAGGCAAAACATACGAAGAAATAAGCGTAGAATTAGGGATCTCTGTTAATACCGTTAAAAATCAAATGAGCAAAGCTCTCGAATCGATGCGGCATTTTTTTAAATTAAATGATGAATTTACCTGAAGAAAATCGTTAAAAAAAAATTAATCACTCGACTAGAGTGATTTTTTTTGTTTAAAAATTAAAATATTTTATTTCAACTATCTATTATTCAGTAATTTATGTATTTTTTTAAAATATTGTGTTAAAAATAAAAAAAATTACAACGTTTGAGTAGTAGTCAACCTTAGTTCAACTGTATATTATAGAGAGTAACCCAAAATCGATTGCAATGAATGAAGATTCGGAAATAAAGAAAGCGCTTCAAAATTTTATTTTACATCAATGTACTGCCGATGAAATAAAAATTGTAGTAGCATATTGTAAAAAAAATGAAATTACTGCCGATTTTCCAACGGCTGAAGAAGTGCAGGCGTTGCTATTACAGACTCCACAAATTGACGAAGTAAAAGCAGATGAAATTTTCTATAAGATTTTAGGTCAAGTCAGAAACATTCAAGAAGTAGAAGCAAAAAAATTCCCTTTCAAAAAATTCATGGCTATAGCAGCATCTATTGTAGTGTTGCTTTCAATTGGCTTTACTTTTAAAAATACTTTTACTAAAAAAAGCAGTCCATTAGTCAACGTAAATGACATTACCTTACAATTAGAAAATGGAGATATCCAAGTGATTTCAGAAGGTAAAAAAAGCAAAGTTGCTGACGCTAAAGGAAATATAATAGGGACTCAAACTGGCAACAAAATTGCTTATGATACTGAAACATCAATTGAAAAATTGGTTTACAATACTTTAAAGATTCCCTATGGAAAAAGATTTGAGTTAGAATTATCAGACGGGACTATCGTTCATTTGAATTCAGGAACAACTTTAAAATATCCTGTGAAATTCATTGCGGGAGAAAATAGACAAGTTTTTTTAGACGGAGAAGCTTTTTTTGAAGTTGCCAAAGATAAAAAGCATCCTTTTATAGTAAATGCAGATAAACTAGATATTAGAGTTTTAGGAACTCACTTTAATGTTTCCAGTTATCCCGAAGATGAAATGACTGATGTAGTTTTAGTAGAAGGATCTGTTGGTATGTACAACTCAAATGAAGAATTTAACGCTTCTACCAATACTATTCTTAAACCAAACTTTAAAGGAAGTTTTTATAAATACAACAAGCAAATAGAAACTACTAAAGTCAATACGGATATTTATACTGCTTGGATTACTGGCGGTTTGGTTTTCCGAGATATGAATTTTAAAAATATTTGTAAAAAATTAGAAAGAAAATATGACGTTACTATCATCGTTAAAAACGAAAAATTATCTAACGAAAAATTTAATGCAAGTTTTGGAGACAAATCCCTTGACCAAGTGTTGAGTTATTTTGATGATATTTACGGCTTAGATTATACCACGAAAAACAAAATAATAACTATTAAATAACCACTAAAAATCCCTAAAATGAAAACGTGAATACCTAAGAATTTAAAAAAAATCGGAAAGAGCTGCGAACAATTTCCGATGGAATAAGTGATTGAACATAACAGATTAAATACAATCAATTAACAAAATTATGAAAAAAAAATTAAAGAATGATGAAATACCATTTTCATTGTTCAAAATTGACTTGAAATTGAAACTAACTACATTATTACTTTTACTTGCCATATTTAATTCCCGAGCAGATACCTATGCCCAAAAGACAAAGGTTAGCTTAGAATTGAATAATGCCACCGTAGAAAAAGTTATTGAAACCATTGAACAAAAAACAGATTTCAAATTTATTTACAAATTGAACGATATCGATTTAGATAGAATAGTTTCAATTCATGTAAAAGAACAAAACATAACTTATGTTTTGGGCTTTCTTTTTAAAGGTACAGCAACTGATTTTATTATTCGAGATACGCAAATAATGCTTAAAAAACCCGAAATAAAAAAATTAGAAAGTATCCTCTTCGTGAAAGATATTATTAAAGGACGAGTTACTGATGAAACTGGTCAACCACTTTCGGGAGCAACTGTTCTAGAACAAAATACGAGAAATAGTGTGGCTACGGATTTCGATGGTCGTTTTGAAATTAGCGTCCAAGATAGTAGTTCCATATTGCTAGTTTCTTACGTAGGTTTTATAAGTAAAACGATTGTAGCAAATCAACCAAATCTTTCTATTTTACTGTACTCTGATACAACAAGTTTAAAAGAAGTTGTACTGATAGGATATGGATCATTGTCTAAAAAAGATGTTACTGGATCTGTGTCTTCGATAAGGGCAAAAGATATGAATCAAGGAGCAATTACAAATCCATTACAATTAATCGCTGGTAAAGCAGCTGGTGTAAACATCAACCAAATTGGTAGTGAGCCAGGTTCTGCGCCAAGTGTTCGTATTCGTGGAATAAGTTCTCTTATTGGAGGTAGTGATCCTTTAGTAGTGGTAGATGGAATACAAGGAAATTTAGAATTATTAAATTCTATACCACCTTCAGAAATTGCCTCTATGGATATCTTAAAAGATGCTTCGGCTACGGCTGTTTACGGATCTAGAGGAGCTGCTGGGGTTATTATTGTAACTACAAAAACTACTAAAGCAGGTAAAAGTACTTTTGAATATGTGGGTTCTTCTTCTGTAGATTTTATTCCAAAAAAATTAGACATGTTAAGTGCTGACCAATGGTGGACTGTAGCACAAGCTAATGGAGTTCCTGCATCTGCAAATCACGGTTCTAATACAGATTGGTACGGGATTTTGACAAAAACTGGTTTTACTCAAACGCATACCCTTTCTTTTGGAGGAGGTGCTGATAAATTTAATTACCATGCGTCTTTATCTGCTATTTTGCAAGACGGGGTAGTTATTAATTCTAGTAACAAAAAATACATTGCTAGAATACAAGCAACTCAAAAAGCATTAGATGATAAATTAAATTTGACTTTTAATTTAACCAATGGTATTAGTAATACAAATAGTAGCGTACAAACAATTGGTAGAGTTAATACTACATCAAATTTAATTACACAGTCCTATTACATGCGTCCTACTGACCCAATTTTTGAAGCAGATGGGAAAACTTATTTTACTGATCCAAATTTATTTCAATATTTAAACCCTTATGCGGCTCAACAAGAGATTACTAACGAAGGAGAATATAATAATTTATTCGGAAGTCTTAAAGCTGATCTAGATTTAGCAGATGGCTTGGTAGCTGGTTGGTTTGGAAGTTGGAGAAAAACAAACAATTCAATTGGTTTTTATAATCCAACATCATCAACAGATCCTAACGCTATAAGACAAAATGGTTTTGGAAATATCACGAATGATAGACAAGACGAAAAATTGATGGATATTAGTTTGACATACAAAAAAACATTTGGTATTCACTCTATTAATGTTTTAGGTTTATACGAGTGGCAGAATCAGACTTACCAAGGAAGCCGTATAGAAGCTAGAGGGTTTATTAGTGATGCAACTACTTATAATGCATTACAGTATGGCGATATATCAAAAGCATTATATGGTGATATTAAATCTTACAAAAATGACAGAACTTTAGCTTCCTTTTTAGCAAGAGCTAATTACTCTTTATTAGATCGTTATTTGTTTACTGCAAGTATCAGACGTGATGGATCTTCAGTATTTGGAGCGAATAACAAATGGGGTAATTTCCCATCTGCATCGGTTGCTTGGCAAATTGCAAAAGAATCATTTATGAGTAATCAATCTGTAATTAATGACTTGAAATTACGTGCAGGTTATGGAGTTACAGGAAACCAACAAGGATTAGGACCACAAGGTTCCCTTACTATGGTTGATGTTGTAAGTAGCTCTCCAACTACTCATTTTGGAGGTTCTCAAATTAACAATTATAATTATTCTCAAAATTCCAATGCTGATTTAAAATGGGAAACCAAAAAACAAACTAATATTGGTCTTGATTTTGCATTAGTAAATAATCGATTAAGAGGAAGTGTGGATGTATATACTGCTACAACTGATAATTTATTATTTAATTACACAGTTCCACAACCACCATATCCAACAAACCAAGTTAAAGCTAACGTAGGAAGTATTAGAAACGAAGGACTAGAGGTGGCGCTTGGTTATGATGTAATCAGTAATGAAAATACAACATTAACATTGGCAGGAAACGTTTCTTTCATGCGTAATGAAGTACTTAACTTAAGCGGCAGCGTCGATGGATTATTATTGAAGACGGATTATGTAGGTTGGGGGGCACCCAATTCCTATTTGATAAAAGGGCAGCCAATCGGAACCTTTAATATTTTGGAACATGAAGGTAAAGACGCATCAAATGCCGAGACAGTAGTAGATCAAAATGGTGATGGAAATTTTGATCAAGGTGCTGCGAGTCCTGATCGTGTAATGAAAGGTTCGGCTTTACCAACCTATTCATTTGCATTCAACCCGACTTTACGATACAAAAACTTTGATGCTTCTTTACTATTAAGAGGTTCTGGAGGTAATAAAGTGTACAACTATGTAAACCAAAGTTTGAGCTACTTAGAAAATATTGGTAAATCTAATATTCTTGAAAGTGCTGTAGATAAAGGTATCCGAACATCTGAATATGGTTCAGATTTATGGCTAGAAGATGGTTCTTTTATACGTTTAGAAAATGTTACTGCGGGATACAATTTCCAGTTTAAAGACAGATACTTCGAGTCAATTAGACTTTCTCTTACTGGAAACAACTTATTTCTTATCACAGATTATACAGGTATAGATCCTGAAATTAACTTAAGCGGAAGTGGAGACACAAGGGATTATTTTGGCGGAGATAAAGGAATTTATCCTCGTACCAGAAGTATTTCGTTTGGTGTGACTGTTAAATTTAAATAATATAAAGAAATGAAAATTAAAAATATATTGATGGCGGGAAGCGTTTGTTTCCTTGCTCTAGTTGGTTGTACCAATGTTGATGAAACGGTGTATGATAAATATCAACCAGATGAATTTTACGGAACAGCAAAAGGGGCCGATAATGCTTTAGCAAGTGTATATGCACAAATAGGTGGAAACTGGGATGGTGTTGGTTATGCTGGTGCCGATTTAGGCTGGTACGACTTGAATTCAATGTGTGCCGATGAACAAGTAATTCCACACAGAAATACGGGTGACTGGGGTACTGACTTTGCACGTACTTACAAACACGAATGGCTACCAACGGATACGATGATAAATAACACTTGGAATTGGCTGTACAGATCAATTTTTAATGCCAATTTGGCTGTTAATCAATTGGAATTATCAAATGCTACTCCGTCAAAAATTGCCGAAGCAAAAGTATTAAGAGCTTTTTTCTATTATTTATTGATAGATGATTACGGAAGTATCCCTTTTTACACAGATAACAATATCACCGTTGATAAAATTCCTCAGGCAAGTCGCCAAGTAGTTTTTGACTTTATTGTTTCTGAATTAAAAGCTAATTTAGACTTGTTGTCAACAGAGAAAGGCAAAGCATATTATGGCAGATTTAATAGATGGGCTGGTTATACATTGCTTGCTAAAGTTTATTTGAATGCAGGTGTTTTAACAGGAACTCCAAAATGGGCTGAGTGTTTAGAGGCTTGTAATATTGTTGAAGGTGGTGGTTTTTCATTACACTCAGGAGTTAAGGATGATTCAAACCCAGTAGGAAATAAATATTACGAATTATTTGGAGATGTGCTTCCAGAAGATGAAACAATATTATCCATTTATACAACAGTTGACGTTGTTTCTAGAAATATTTTTACTGTACGTAGTTTGTACGGTCCACATGCTACAACTTTATTTGGTTATAGTGGTTGGAATGGAACGATTGTTCCTAAAGATTTTTATATGAAATATGAAGATAATGATATACGTAAAAATCAATTTTTAGTGGGCGAACAACCAGGCGGAGCAAATTATACTTTAGATGTAACTTCTTTAGATGATCCAGGAGCAGGAGCACAAGAAGGTATTCGTAATGTTAAATTTTATCCAGCAAAACCAGATGGTGGAGGTGGTGCTTCTAATGATTTTCCAATTTACAGATATGCTGATCTTGTTTTAATGATGGCTGAATGTAATGTTCGTTTGGGTAATGGAGGTGCAGCAAAACCTTTGGTTGATGCTATTAGAACTCGCGCTGGTGTTGCTGCATTAGCAGGAAATCCTACTCTTGATAATATTTATGACGAAAGAGGACGCGAATTGAATTGGGAAGGACACCGTAGAGAAGATATGATTCGTTTTGACAAATTTTTATTGCCAAATCAATTTAGAGGTCTTTCACCAGAATATAGAAAAATCTTTCCTATTCCAACTTCAGCTCTAAATGCAAATCCAGGACTTAAACAAAACCCAGGTTACTAAAAACAGCTAATTATCATGAAAAAACATATAAATAAATTAGTAGCATTACTAGCATTAGTAATTGTGGCTACATCCTGTGAATCTGATGCTGCATTAACCGTTTTAGCATCAGCAAGTTTTCCAGCACCTATAACCTCTTCAGTTAGTACAATTGTACTAACTGAGGATACAGCAGATAATACCGCCGTTATCATAGATTGGCAAGCAGTCGCTTTTCCAATTGAAGCTCCCGTTTTATATAAGGTTCAATTTGATTTGAAAGCGAATACAACAGGAGAAAAAGCATGGTTAAATGCAAAAACAATCGAAGCTGGAAATGACGTTTTGAGTAAATCTTTTACAGTTAGAGATTTAAATAAAATCGCAGTAGATCTAGGTATGTTACCAGATGTTTCCAGCGAATTGGCAGTAAGAGTTTTGGCTATAATGGATAGAAATATTTATTCCTCCCCAATTGAACTATTGGTAACGCCTTACATAAAAGCAGAAGTTTTTGGTGAAATGTATATGCCAGGAGATTATCAAGGTTGGGCTGTTGAAACTGCAGCTGCATTACCAGAAATTGAAAAAGGGTTGTTTCAAGGTTACATGACCACCACTGGAACTGCATTAGCATTCAAATTGAATACAGAGAGAACATGGGCTGAATTTTATGGTGCAGGTGCTACTAATGAAGATTTGGTAAGAATGGATGATGACAATTTATTCCTTCCAGGAGCAGGTTCATTTCAAATAAAAGTAAACTTAAATACTTTAAAATGGTCTGCTACTCCTTATGCATGGGGTGTTGTCGGTTCAGGTACACCAGGAAGTTGGGATAACAGTACTCCTATGAGCTATGACCACCAAAATAAAGTATGGAAAGTAACCGTTGATTTAGTTCCAGGAGCATTAAAATTTCGATTAAACAATAATTGGGATATTAATTATGGACAGAAGGATAGTGCAAGTGGTATAGCTTATTTAGACGATCAAGGTGCTTATACTATCGATCAAGCAGGTAAATACGAAGTTACATTTACAATAGTAGAAACTGCTGCAATAGCCTCTGATAAGAAGACTTACCCTGCAACAGCAACCTATACAGTTACAAAAAAATAAAAATTAAGTTTGAGTTTTGGTTAAAGCCTGTTGTCGTTCCACCGATAGCAGGCTTTATAAACCAAATTGAAACTAGTATTGAAAAATTAAATCAAATAGATTATGAAAATTCGTTCCACGATTATTTATGTTTTTTTAGTATCCATAGCATTCCTGTCTTGCAGTTCTTCTACTGATAATCCGAATCCGGATCCTATTAAGAATCCGGATCCGGTTTATCAACAGTATGGTGAACCATTTGCAAACATGCCTAAAACTTCTGACGCCATTATTTACCAGGTAAATATCCGTGCATTTAGTCCTGAAGGAACATTAAAAGGAGTAGAAAAAAGATTAGACGATATTCAAAAATTAGGAACCAATGTGATTTATCTGATGCCCGTTTTTCCTGTCGGACAAATCAAAAAAGCAGGAAAACTAGGCTCGCCTTATTCTGTTAAAGATTACAAAGCGGTTAACTCTGATTTTGGAACTCTTGAAGATTTACAATCACTTGTAAAAGAAGCGCACAAACGCAACATGGCTGTAATTCTTGATTGGGTTGCCAATCATTCCTCTTGGGATAATAAATGGATTACAGAACATTCGGACTGGTATCAAAAAGATGGTAGTGGGAACATTATCATTCCTCCTGGAACAAATTATAATGATGTTGCTCAACTTAATTTTAGCAATACCGAAATGAAAAAAGGAATGATTGACGCCATGTCCTATTGGGTCTACAATGCAAACATCGATGGTTTTCGTTGTGATTATGCTGATAAAGTGCCGACAGCTTTTTGGTCTCAGGCAATTTCTACCGTTAGAAAAATTAAAAATCAAAATATGATTATGATGGCAGAAGGTACTCTTGCCGACAATTTTACTGCTGGATTTGATTATAATTTTGGCTTTGGTTATTTTGACACTCTTAAAAAAGTGGTTAGAGAAGGGCAACCTGCCTCTGACTTGCAAACACAAAACACTAAAGAATATGGAGTTAATCCCAACTTAGGAAAAATAGTTCGCTACACTACCAATCATGATGTGAATCTTTCTGACGGTACACCATTAGAATTATTTGGTGGCAAAAGAGGATCTATTGCTGCATTTGTTGTTGCTTACTCTATGAACTCGATTCCTATGATTTACAATGGTCAAGAAATTGGTTATAATAAAAGGATTGATTATTTTGATCGTACACCAATTGATTGGTCAACGGCTGATAACGACATGCTTGCAGAATATAAAACTTTAATTGCTTTTAGAAACGGTAGCGATGCCTTAAAAAAAGGAAAACTAACGGGATACAGCAGTTCTGATGTTAGTGCATTTGTCATGCAAACTGATACCGAAAAAGTTTTAATTGTAGTAAATTTACGTAACAAAGCAGTTACTTTTGGAGTAGCTTCAGGAATAGCAAACAGCAGTTGGAAAAATGCACTTACTGGCGAATCAATAGATGTTGCTAATGAAATTAAGTTAGACGCGTATCAATATATGATATTAAAAAAATAATTACTGCAAAGCCACAAAGACTCATAAAATTTAATTCATATCACTTTTTGTTTACATTAATTGTATGGTTGTTTAAATTTTTAATACTTCGAAACTATTTGTCTTTGTGGACCTTTGCTTTACTCTTTTTACTCCAAAAAAAACCTAAAAATGAATTTTAAAAGAAACAAAATTAAGTTACCTGCATTTCTCTTACTGATTTGTATTGGTCCTTTTTTAATACAAGCACAAGAAATAAATTCACCGAATAAAAATCTTATACTAAAATTTGAATTAAAAGAAAATGGTGTTCCCACCTACCAACTTTCCTACAAAGGCAAATCAGTAATCAAGCCAAGTACTTTAGGACTTGATATTAAGGACGGCCCATCATTAATGGATGGTTTTTCTATTACTACCGCCGAGCAAAAAACGGTAGATGACTCTTGGAATCCAATTTTGGGTGAAGAAAAAACCATTCGCAACAATTACAACGAATTGATAGTTACTTTGGCACAAGCCAAAAATAATAACCGATACATTCGCATTCACTTCAAATTATTCAATGACGGTTTGGGTTTTAGATATGAATTTCCAAAGCAAGAAGGCTTAAGCTATTTTGTTATTAAAGAAGAGCATACTGAATTTCAATTGGTTGGTGATCATAAAATTTTCTGGATTCCAGGCGATTATGATACTAATGAATATCCATACACTACTTCAAAAATTTCAGAGATCCCTTCTTTGATGAAAAAAGCTACTGTCGAAATTAATTCACAATGGCCCATAAAAGAATTGGCAGTTCAGACGCCTTCAATGATGAAAACTGATGACGGTTTATACATTAATATTCACGAAGCTGGTTTAATTAATTATCCAGCCATGTGTTTGAATGTCGATGCAACTACCTTCAAAATGAGTAGCCATTTAACTCCTGATGCTTATGGTAGTAAAGGGTACATGCAAACTGATTGTCAAACACCTTGGAGAACTATTGTAGTTAGCGATAAAGCGACTGATATTTTGGCATCCAAATTAATATTAAACCTCAACGAGCCTACTTCTTACAAAGATGTTTCTTGGATAAAACCAATAAAATTTATTGGAATTTGGTGGGAGTATTTTGTTGCAGGTAAAAGTACTTGGGCATACGGAAAAGAAAACAACGTAAAGTTGACAGACGATTTTTCGAAATTAACTCCAAATGGAAAACACGGAGCAACTACCGAAAGAGCAAAAGAATATATAGATTTTGCTGCTAAAAATGGTTTTGATGCTATTCTTATAGAAGGTTGGAATATTGGCTGGGAAGACTGGATCAATAACTGGAAAGAAGAAGTGTTTGATTACGTAACAGCATACCCCGATTTTGATGTAAAAGCAGTACATGCTTATGCAGAATCTAAAGGTGTAAAAATAATGATGCACCATGAAACTTCTGGATCAGCAACAAATTACGAACGTCGTTTAGATCGCGCCTTTCAGTTTATGAATGACAACGGATATACTTCTGTAAAAACAGGTTATGTGGGTAAAATTATTCCACGTGGTGAACATCATGACGGACAATGGATGGTTAATCATTATATTAATGTAGCCAAACGTGCTGCTGATTACAAAATTATGGTGGACAGTCACGAAGCGGTTCGCCCTACAGGCTTAAACCGAACGTTTCCAAACTGGATTGCACAAGAATCAGCTCGCGGCGGTGAATTTGAATCGATGGGCGGATTAAATCCAGATCATACTACGATATTGCCTTTTACACGATTAATGGGAGGACCGATGGATTTTACACCTGGAATTTTTCAAACGGATCTTTCGTATTATGGAACTGGAAGCAAACAACGTGTGAATACTACTCTAGTAAAACAATTAGCCTATTATGTTACAATGTACAGTCCGTTGCAGATGGCTGCCGATATTCCAGGAAATTATGAGCGTTTTCCAGATGCTTTTCAATTCATCAAAGATGTTGCCGTAGATTGGGATAACAGTTATATTCTTGAAGCCGAACCTGGAGATTACATCACTATTGCTCGTAAAACAAAAGGGAAAAATACTTGGTTTGTTGGTGGAATTACCGATGAAAATGCTAGAACAGCAACTATTCCTTTTGACTATTTACCCGCAGGCAAAAAGTTTATTGCTACAATTTATGGGGATGCAAAAGATGCCAATTGGAATGAAAAACCACAAAGCTATACTGTGACCAAATTTGTAGTAACCTCTAAAACAGTTTTGAAACAACATTTAGCTCCAGGTGGTGGAGTTGCAATTAGCATTAAAGAAGGAATTGATTCTGAAATGAAAGGACTGAAGAAAATATAAACTTTTGACGCTTTTTTTTCAAATAAAAAGAACCGTCAAAAAATTGCAACAAATTCATCTGTAACTTCAACTTCCTGTAAAAGAACTGCTGCAAGGGGAAATGCTAGAGTTGAGTTACAGTAGTTGCAACAAAAAAGAATTCTTATTAGTGTAATAATTATGATTACACTGTTTTGCGTGAGGGATAAAAGTGAAAAGCCCGCAAACAAGAGTAGCGATAGCGCAACTTGTTGAGGACTTGTAACGGATAGCCCGACAGCAATAAAAAAGGGCTTAACCGCTAGCTAATTTTGCCCTTTTTTATTGGTGGCACGCCCCTGTTATTTTTTGGAATGAATTTTTAGATGCACTAATCCTAGATTTTCAGAACTCATTTTTGAGTATTGGTTAGGTTGAATTTGAAATACCACAAAACAATTTAACTCAATCAAATACACCAATTTAGTTACGCTTACACATTATACTATTATCAACCATTAGGTTTGTTTTTTTCATTAGTTAAATCAACTTTAATTAATGATACGGCTAAACCTATACCAAAAAACCAAATTATGAAAATGAAAAAAGTTACTCAATTATTTGTCGGAAACAGCAACTCCAGTATGGATTGGTTGCTTAATTTGACCCGAACAGTGCTGTGCTTAATGGTACTAACGGCAGGTTCAGCTTATGCTCAAGATCCTGCACAATATGGAACACCTTACACGGGAGTTCCAGATGCAAGAGATGCTAATATCTACCAAGTTCATATACGTCCTCATAGTGCAGCGGGGAATCTAGCCTCGGTAACTTCCGATTTAGACCGAATTAAATCTTTGGGAATTAATGTGTTATATCTAATGCCTATTTACCCTTATGGCACAGATTCTAGAAGTACTAATTCACCTTATTGTATTAAAGATTATAAAGCGGTAGGCTCAGAATATGGAACATTAACTGATATGCGTAATCTTGTAGCGGCAGCACACTCAAAAGGTATGGCTGTAATGCTTGATATTGCTGTAAACGGAACTTCATGGGATCACCCATGGATTACTCAGCATCCAGAATATTACGGTGGTACGCCACAGCAGTTGGCTAACTTTAGCGATATCGCAGCACTTGATCTGAATAATGCTGGACTTCGTGCCGCAATGAAAGATGCTATGCGTTATTGGATATTTGCAGCGAATATTGATGGGTATAGATGTGATTTTGCAAATAACCCACCGCTTGATTTTTGGTCAGAAATCATTGGTAATTTAAGAGGTATAACTTCTCATAATTTATTAATGCTTGCCGAAGGGGATCGTTTACAAAATTTTCAAGCTGGATTCGATATGAATTTTGGTGATAAATGGTTTTATGATGCCTTGAAAAATGTGGCCGGCGGAGGACCTGTTTCGACTCGTTTCCAGACTACAAATGATATGGAATATCAGTATGCTACAGGAAGCCAACAAGAGGTAAGATGGACAGCTAATCATGATTCTGAGAATAATAGCGATACTGCACCTTTTACAGTTTTTAAAAACAATGCAGGAGTTGTTGCTAATTTCTTGGTATCTGGCTATATGAAAGGAGTTCCTTTTTTAACCAGCGGACAAGAAGTAGCTTTCAATCAAGTTATTCCATGGCCTTACACAGGAGTAAAAATCAACTGGAGCAATACAGGTGCCACTCAAGAATTTGCTAAAATACTTAATTATAGAAACAGTAGTGCTGCCATTAGACGTGGAGTAATGACGCCTTATGCTAGTGATGATATTTGTGCTTTTACTAAGACATTAGGCTCAGAGAAAGTGGTTGTAATGACCAATTTACGAAATGCATCTAAAACTTTTGTAATTCCTGCTGGTTTTCCTGGTTCTTACAAAGATGCATTTACTGGAGCGACAGTAAATTTAACTGCTGGAGCGACGCAATCGTTTGCAGCCTTTCAATATATTGTTTTAACAAATACAAATGTAGCAACTGTCGCAGTAACTGGAGTAAGTGTTAGTCCAAATTCTGCAACCGTAGGACTAGGAGCTACACAACAACTTAGTGCGACGATAACGCCTGCAAATGCAACGAATCAATCTGTAACTTGGACTTCTAGCAATACAGCTGTTGCAAATGTAAATGCTTCGGGTGTAGTTACAGGAGTTGCAACAGGAACAAGTACAATTACAGCAAAAACAGCTGATGGGAATAAAACAGCAACCGCTGCAATAACGGTTTCGGCAATTGCAGTAACAGGCGTGAGTGTTTCTCCAAATTCTGCAAGTCTTTTTGCGGGCGCTACGCAACAACTTAGCGCAACAATTTCCCCAGCAAATGCTTCGAACAAAACAGTAAGTTGGGTATCTAATAACAATGGTGTGGCTACAGTAAATGCTTCAGGATTAGTGACTGCAGTTGCTGCGGGAAATGCGAATATTACTGTGAGTTCTCAAGATGGAAATAAATCAGCAGTTGCTACTATTACAGTAAAAGCAAATTCTAGTTTTACTGTTAATTTTTATAAGCCTTCTAATTTTGGAACTACTATAAAAATATATTATTGGAGTGCTTTGCCAGCAGGAAAATTAGCAGATGCTTCTTGGCCAGGTGCAAATATGACAAATGCTGGAAACGGATGGTACAGCTATACTTTTACAAACATAACTTCTACCAATTTAATTTTTAATGATGGAACGAATCAAACTGCCAACTTAAGCAGAAACAAAACAGGTTGGTTTATGAATGGCACTTGGTATGATAGCAATCCAGGAACGAACGTATCTGTAACTGGAGTAATACTAAATCCAACATCGACTACTTTAAATGTAGGTGCAACACAACAGTTAACATCCACAGTATCCCCAGCAAATGCAACTAATAAAACGGTAAGTTACGGTTCGAACAATACTGGAGTCGCTACAGTAAATAATTCAGGTGTAGTAACTGCAGTCGCAAATGGAACAGCTACCATTACAGTAACTACAGCAGATGGCAACAAAAAAGCTACTTGTGCTATTACAGTGAGCACAACAAATGGTGGTACGTATTATACCATTAAAAACAGATGGACTAATAACTATTTATATGATGCTGGTGCAAATGTAGGTTACGGATCTACTGTTGCAAACAATTCTTATAAATGGCAAAAAGTGGCTACTGATGGTACTTATTTTGTACTTAAAAATCTTGCTACTGGAGAAATAATGCACATTGAAAACCAAACAGGTTCAGTTCAAGCAAATGGTATTAATTCTACATGGTGGAGCGCACAATGGTCTAGCGATAATGTAGATGGTACATGGGTAAGAATTAGAAACAGATGGCAAAATGGAAGTATAATTCATGTTGAAAATCAAACAGGATCTGCACAATATGCAAATGCTCAAGAAGGTTGGTTTAGTGCACAATGGAAATTTGAAATTAATTCTACTTCAAAAATTAACGATGAAAAACCTGAAATTAATTTCGAGAATAATAATCAAGTTGTGATTTATCCTAATCCAGCAATAAATAATGAATTCAATATCGACTTACCAAAATTAAAAGTTGGCGAGATCACCACTGTTATAGTTACGGATTTAAATGGAAGAAAAGCGTTAGAAACGAAAATCACATCTTCATCAAAAATTAATCATAATTTATCCAGAGGAATTTACACTGTTACTATTAATTCAGATAGCTTCAATGCAACAAAAAAACTGATCATAAAATAATTAACGATTTCAATAAAGTTCAAAGGTGTACAAAAGAAAATTTTGTACACCTTTTTATTTTTAAACTATATTCTGAGAAAATTTTATCGTTTTTATATTCATATCTTTTCTTCGAACACTTCTTTGTAATTTGATTTGCTTTTTATTATTGTTTTATACGAATCAATAATTTTAATATAAAGTTCGAAAAGACAAAAGAAGGACTTCCGAAGTTCCAAAAAAAGTTGAATATTGCATCCAATTGTTATATTTCTATTAATCATCAAAATACACTAGAGCTATTAAAAGAAATACAAAAATAGGATTCTTATACTTTGTATATTTGTCTCAACTTGTTAATAAAAACTATAAAACTATGAATTTCAATCCATTAAAAATGACTTTGCGTTTTAGCAAAAAAGTAATTTATATCTTGATCATTTGTCTTACTTCCATTTTTACACAGGCGCAAGAAATAAAATCACCCAATACCAATCTTGTTCTAAAATTTGAGCTTACTACAAATGGGATGCCTTCGTATCAATTATCCTATAAAGGAAAAGCCGTAATCAAGCCCAGTACTTTGGGATTAGAGATAAAAGATGTGCCTTCATTTATGGATGGGTTTACCATTACAAAGTCCGAGCAAGCTACTGTAGATACTTCTTGGGAACCTATTCTAGGAGAACAAAAAACAATTCGTACAAATTATAATGAGCTGGTAGTGACTTTGGCGCAAGCCAAGAATAACAACAGATTTATCCGAATTCGCTTTCGTTTATTCAACGATGGATTGGGTTTTCGATATGAATTCCCAAAACAAGATGGTTTAAAATATTTTGTAATCAAAGAAGAAAAAACCGATTTTCAACTCGCAGGTGATCATAAAATTTTCTGGATTCCAGGGGATTATGACACCAATGAATATCCGTACACCACTTCGAAGATTTCAGAAATTCCGGGGTTGATGAAAAAAGCAACTATTTTTCTCTTGGCCCAAGAACCCATCAAAGGATTGGCCGTGCAAACTCCTTCTATGATGAAAACGGACGATGGTCTTTACATCAACATTCACGAAGCAGCTTTGATTAATTATCCAGCTATGTCATTAAATGTTGATGCTACCACTTTTAAAATGAGTAGTCATCTTACTCCAGATGCCGTGGGCAATAAAGGATACATGCAAACCGATACCCAAACGCCTTGGAGGACTATTATCGTGAGTGATAAAGCCACTGAGATTTTGGCGTCTAAGTTAATTCTAAACCTCAACGAACCAACTAAATACAAAGATGTTTCTTATATAAAACCAACCAAGTTTATTGGTATTTGGTGGGAATATTTTGTAGCTGGGAAAAGTACTTGGGCTTATGGTGTAGAGAATAACGTAAAATTGACTGATGATTTTACAAAGCTTACCCCAAATGGAAAACACGGTGCTACAACCGAGCATGCCAAAGAATATATTGATTTTGCTGCCAAAAATGGTTTTGATGCCTTGCTTATCGAAGGTTGGAATGTGGGTTGGGAAGACTGGATTGGTAATTGGAAAGAGGAAGTATTTGATTTTACAACCGCTTATCCTGATTTTGATGTGAAAGCCGTTCATGAGTACGCTGCCGCGAAAGGGGTGAAAATTATCATGCACCATGAAACTTCGGGCTCTGCTACCAATTACGAACGCCGTTTGGATCGTGCATTTAAATTCATGAATGAAAATGGATATGATGCTGTAAAAACAGGATATGTGGGACAAATTATTCCGCGTGGTGAGCATCATGACGGGCAATGGATGGTCAATCACTACATTCATGTAGCGGAGCGCGCTGCCGATTATAAAATTATGATTGACAGCCACGAAGCGGTTCGTCCTACGGGTTTAAACCGTACGTATCCTAACTGGATTGCACAGGAATCGGCTAGAGGAAATGAGTTTGAAGCTATGGGAGGATTGAATCCAGAGCATACTACTATTTTACCTTTTACCCGTATGATGGGTGGCCCTATGGATTTTACGCCTGGGATTTTCCAGACGGATCTTACGTATTATAAAACGGGTGGTAATCAAAGAGTAAACACAACCTTAGTAAAACAACTGGCTTATTATGTAACCATGTACAGTCCGCTACAAATGGCGGCTGATATTCCAGGGAATTACGACCGTTTCCCAGATGCTTTTCAGTTTATAAAAGATGTAGCGGTAGATTGGGACAACAGTTACATTCTAGAAGCTGAGCCTGGTGATTACGTTACCATAGCCCGTAAAGCCAAAGGAAAAGACGCTTGGTTTGTAGGCGGCGTCACCGATGAAAATTCTAGAACGGCTACCATAAATTTTGATTTCCTTCCTGCTGGTAAAAATTATGTTGCCACTATATATGCCGATGGTAAAGACGCTAGTTGGAATAAAAACCCACAAGATTACACCGTTAACAATGTGATTGTAACTTCTAAAACCGTACTAAAACAATTCATTGCTCCAGGTGGTGGACTTGCAATAAGCATCAAAGAAGCAATTAGCGCAGAAACAATAGGTTTGAAGAAAATGTAACTAGCGCTTAACGATACTGCGATAAAATCAAAAGGTGCATGAAAATTTTTCGTGTACCTTTTATATTGTCATAAGTGCATTAGTTCTAAAAAAAACAGAAAACTCACTATTCATTCCTTCCTAAAGTTTTATTTACTTTACATTTTTTTGGAGTAGTATACTCTAGAAATTAAAAATTCCAATAGTATCTTTTTTGATAAGAATACACCTTTACTTTTAACAATAAGCATTAAAGCTTTTTTTTCTTTAAATATTTAAAATATAAAAACGCAATACCGACAGCAATAAGGGCTTGAATTAAAACAGTTAATTGCACGCCGATATAATGAGAAATCCCACCAACTAGTAAACTCCCAAGAGGTATCATTCCTGCTAAAACCATTAAATAAATACTAATGACTCGGCCCCTAAATTCGTTAGGAACATTCAACTGAATAATCGTGTTGGTTAGTGTTCGAATGGCCATCATCCCAAAAGCAGCAAAGGAAATAAATACTAATGCTAAAGTAAAATTAGTCGTATACGAAAATAAGGCTAATCCAATTCCAAACAAAAGTGAATTTCGAGCTAAAATGATGTTCAAGTTCGTTCCTGTTTTTAAGGAAGCCAAATACAAAGCACCAATAAAAGCTCCTAAACCAATTATTCCATCTAAAACTCCTAGTGTTTTAGCAGAACCATTAAAAATATCTTTAGCAAAAACGGGTGTCAGTGTACTAAAAGGCAAAACAAAAAAGGCCATTAATCCTGTAAAAAGAATGACTTCACTAATTAATAGACTGCTTTTGATATAGTTGATGGCATCCACAAATTCTTTTGAAATACTTCGTTCCGATTTTATTCTGATCTCTGCTTTAGGCAATTTCATCAGCAATAAAGAAACGATCACTGGTACAAAACTTACTGCATTTAAACCAAAACAGATTTGATCCCCAAATTTTTCTAAAACAAATCCCGCTATTGCCGGCCCAATTAATTTTGAAAGATTCACCATCGATGAATTTAGCGCAAGTGCGTTGGGTAAATCTAATTTATCTTCAATTAAATCCCGCACCAATGACTGCCGTGCAGGAACATCAAAACTATTAATAATTCCAAGTAAAACACTTAAAATAATGATTGCTATAACCGTATATTCTTTAAAAAACACAATAGAAATCGTTAATAGAACAGCTTGAAGAAAAGATAAAATTTGTGTAATCAATAAGATTTTGTAACGACTATGACGGTCAGCCGTGATTCCTCCAAAAATGGAAAAGACTGCCGTTGGAAATAACGTTGCAAAAACAGAAACTCCTAACATCAACTTAGATTGCGTTATGCTATAAACCACCCAACTTACGGCTGTTTTCTGCATCCATGTTCCTATAAGCGAAAGCGACTGTCCCGTAAAGAACAATCTAAAATTTCGATTTTTAAAAGAACTAAAGGTGGAAATATTCATGTGTAAAGTGGAAAAAAATCATTTCCGTAAAGTTCTAAATTTTAAACGAAAGTGTCTGTTTTCTTTTTGTTATTTAACAGAAGTTAAAGATCAGTTTTTACACAATTTCTTAAATAAAAAACTTAAATTTTTACTCCCCACCCAACAACGTCATCAATTCTAAAGCTCTTCTTGTATTTTTTACATTCTCAAAAGTCAATAAAAGTCGAATTCTTAGCTGTGTTTTCTAACAGACTATTCTGGAAGTTTTTCACTTGAATGTTTGGAAGTTTCTAATAAAAAGAAGATTTTAACAATTTAATAAACAAATTTCACTTCATTTTTATAACGATAAATTTCAGTAATTCCTTTTCTTGCTTTTTCAATTTTATTTACTCTTTTTGTTCTTAAATTTAATCGCATTACATTAGATCCACAATCGTCAAAATAAATATAATTATTTAAAAAATGTAATTGACTGCCACAAAGCGCATCTTTTGAATTGAATTTGTATAAAAGTTTAGACTTTCTATTTTCGATATTAAATTCATTCAATTCTTCTGAATCATAGGTGTAATAAATTATATTGTTACGAAATAAGATAGGAGCTGTTATCAGATCAAAATCTTTATTTTCTTCTGCTAAAACAAGTCCTGTATTTTTATCTAACAAAAGTATTTTCCCTTCATACTTCATTGGATCTCCGGTTATACCACAAAAAATGTAATTATTACAAATCAATAATCTAGATACTCCAAATAAACTAGATTGATAACCCCATATTTTTTTTCCATTAACTAAATTATATGCTGCAATAGTATTACATTGAAAATCTGAAATATAAATTCTTTCTTTATCAAATGTAAAACCTATTACAAATGACGAACTACAAGTTGAAGAGTTGCTTTCAGGTAATTCATAAATCATTTTTCCTGTTTCGGCATTTAAAGCTACTAATCCAAATCCTCTAATACCTATAATAACAAGAGAATCATTAATCCATTTAATAACATTGATCTTTTGTTGGGCAGTATACGTCCATTTAACAAGATTAGTTTTTATATCTATACAACTAAAGTTGTCCTCGGAAAATACAGCATAAAGACGATTTTTTTTATCTAAAACGGGTTGTGGACGAATAACTTCGGAATCATTTATCCTTTTAGAAAAGATAAGCTTTCTACTTTTAACATCTTCAATAACTACACTGTCACTCAAAGTGCTGCAAACAAGTAAGCTATCGTTAAAAATTTTAGCGGTTCTATTCAATCCAATTTTACTACCCTCTTTGCATGCTTTTTTACAAGAAAAAAAAGAAGCGAGAACTACAATCAGAATCAATATTCTATACCTATTATTCATTTTTTAAATAATTTTACTCCCCACCCAACAACGTCATCAATTCTAAAGCTTTTCTTGTATTTTTTACATTCTCAAAAATAAACTATTTAGAAATTAAATTATTTATTTTTATTGGGATTTTGTCTCGTATCAAAAATACGATTAATATAAATCTTTGTAGTTCCTTCTCTATAAGTAACCTTACAGTGATGATGAATTAACTTTCTGTATTCACGTTTGAGATGTGAAAAACCTTCATCAATAGCCCGTATTTCTTTGAAATTTTCACTTTCTAAAACCTCCGTGTGTTTCCTGATAGCTAACGCAAATTCTATTGCTTTTTTAAAACCAAACAGTTCAGCATTAAAGCGAGTAACTTTTTCTAAATCTTTAACAGAGCGAGCTGTCCAAAATACAGGTTTTATGCTCTCCAACTTTCAATTATTTTTTGAACTTCAAGTTGACTGTGGATTTTTCCATTTTTAATATCTTCCTCCGATTCAGCAATCATTTTATCGTGTTCTTTATTTGGTAAAATAGCAAGATCTATTTCCTTCATAGCAAAACTTTTCACTTTCTGAATAAAAGAAACGTCTGTACTGTTTTGAAGTAAATCAATTAAAAAAGATTTTTCGGCTTGAATGTTCATATCCAACTATTTATATCAAATGTACTGAAATAATATAAAATTAAAAGTTAAAAATTCCAAATAATTTTACTCTCCTCCCAACAACGTCATCAATTCTAAAGCTCTTCTTGTGTTTTTTACATTATCAAAAGTTAATAAAAGTCGTAATCCGGCAAGCGTCTCTTTTTCTTTCATTACACAAATATTGCTGTTTTTTTGCACAAACTGAAGCACATTATTAAAACGTTTCGACTGATAGAAATTGGATTGCTGATCGGAGACAAAGTAACCAATCATCTTTCCTTTTTTCATCACTAACTTTTCAATTCCTACCTCTGTAGCAATCCATTTGATGCGAATACTATTCATTAATGCGTTCGCTCGAGGTGGCATCGGTCCAAAACGGTCAATCAATTTGTTTTGAAAAATAACCAATTCTTCTTCGTTTTTCACCGAACCAAGCTCGTTGTACAAACTCAAACGTTCGGTAACATTATTGATGTATTCATCGGAGAATAACAATTCAAAATCAGTATCAATTTGTAAATCTTTTACATATTCTTTGGTCTCAATATCATTCTCTGCTGGATATAAATCCTTGAACTCCGTTTCCTTAAGTTCATCAATAGCTTCATTCATGATTTTTTGGTAGGTATCAAAACCAATGTCGTTGATGAAACCACTTTGTTCTCCTCCTAATAAATCTCCTGCACCACGAATTTCTAAATCTTTCATCGCAATATTCAAACCACTTCCCAATTCGCTAAATTGCTCCAAAGCCTGAATACGTTTTCGAGCATCTTCTGTCATGTGTGAGTACGGTGGACAGATGAAATAACAAAAGGCTTTCTTATTACTACGCCCTACTCGACCTCGCATTTGATGCAAATCTGACAATCCAAAATTATTGGCATTATTTATAAAAATGGTATTTGCATTCGGAACGTCCAGTCCGCTTTCGATAATTGTTGTTGCTACCAAAACATCAAATTCACCGTTCATAAAGGCAAGCATTAATTCCTCTAGTTTGGCACCTTCCATTTGTCCATGTCCAATTCCCACTCGCGCGTTTGGCACCAATCGCTGAATCATTCCAGCAAATTCCTTTATATTTTCTATTCGATTATTGATAAAGAAAACTTGTCCGTTCCGCTGAATTTCATACGAAATCGCATCCCGAATTAACTCTTCATTAAATCCAACCACATTCGTTTCTATAGGATACCTATTCGGTGGCGGCGTTGTAATTACAGATAAATCTCTAGCGGCCATCAATGAGAATTGTAAAGTTCTCGGAATTGGTGTTGCCGTCAATGTCAACGTATCAACATTCGCAGCAATCGTTTTTAGTTTGTCTTTTACATTCACACCAAACTTCTGTTCCTCATCAACAATCAATAAACCAAGATCTTTAAAAACCACATTTTTATTCACCACTTGATGCGTTCCGATGACAATATCGAGTTTCCCTTCAGCTAATTGTTTTAAAGTTTCGGCTTTTTGTTTTGCAGTTCTAAAACGGTTTAAGTATCCAACAGTAACGGGCATATCTTTCAATCTTTCAGTAAATGTTCGGTAATGTTGGTAGGCCAAAATGGTCGTAGGAACCAAAACCGCTACTTGTTTACTATTATCAACCGCTTTGAAAGCCGCACGAATAGCCACTTCTGTTTTACCAAATCCTACGTCGCCACAAACCAAACGATCCATTGGGCGCTCGCTTTCCATGTCGGCTTTTACTTCCTGAGTCGATTTGGTTTGATCGGGCGTGTCTTCATATATAAACGAACTCTCTAACTCATTTTGCAAATAACTGTCTGGCGCAAATTGGAATCCTTTTTCCAACCTTCTTTTTGCATACAATTGAATTAAATTGAATGCAATATGTTTGACTCTGGCTTTTGTTTTTTGTTTTAAAACCTTCCAAGCATTCGAACCCAATTTGTAAATTTTGGGTGGCGATCCATCTTTTCCGGTATATTTTGAGATCTTGTGCAGTGAGTGAATGCTCACATACACAATATCATTATCAGCATACACGAGCTTAATAGCTTCTTGCGTTTTGCCTTCGACTTGTATTTTTTGTAACCCACCAAACTTCCCAATTCCGTGATCGATGTGCGTAACATAGTCACCAATGGATAAAGTTGTGAGCTCTTTTAGTGTTAGATTTTGTTTTTTCGAATAGCCATTTTTGATACTAAATTTATGATAACGCTCAAAAATTTGGTGGTCCGTATAACAAACTATTTGATTTTCTTGATCGATAAAACCTTGGTACAAAGGCAATACAATGGTTTTGTATTGCTTGCGGATATTTTCAGAATTGGCTTCGTCTAATGTTTCAAAAATATCGTGAAAACGCTTTGCCTGCGCATCATTCGAACAAAATAAATAATTTTTATAACCGTTAAAATGATTCTCACCCAAATTATTCAATAGCAAATCAAATTGTTTGTTGAATGAAGGTTGTGGCTGAATATGAAATTCAAACTTTTTGGCAATTTTAAAAATAGGAGCTGAACTCAATTCTACAGTCGAAAAATCTAACGCTCTTTTTACAAATGTCTTTTGATTTAAAAATAATTCTTCTGGCGTGGCATGCTTAATATCCTTAGATAATTTTTCAAAAGCTTCTTCGGCTTTACCAAATTGCTTATCTAGTTCCGATAAAAGATTTTCGGTATTTTGAAAAACTAAAACCGTTTTTTCGGCTATATAATCGAGAAAGCTTTCGCGATTTTGTTGAAAAACTTTATTTTCTACATTTGGGATTATGGTGATTTTTTTTTGTTTTTCTAATGACAGCTGCGTGTCTACCGCAAAACTACGGATGCTTTCAACCTCATTGCCAAAAAATTCAATTCGGTATGGATTATCATTCGAAAAAGAAAACACATCAACAATACCTCCACGAACTGAAAATTCACCGGGCTCTGTAATAAAATCGACTCTTTTAAATTCGTATTCAAACAATACTTCATTTAGAAAATCAATCGAAATTTGATCACCAATAGTTACTTTTAAGGTGTTTTTGTCCAACTCTTTTCGAGTGACAACTTTCTCAAAAAGTGCTTCAGGATAGGTAACTATAACAGCTGGTTTTTTGCGAGAATTGATTCTATTGAGTACCTCAGCACGAAGCAAAACATTGGCATTATCGGTTTCATCGACTTGATACGGTCGTCTGAAAGAGGCTGGATAAAACAATACATCCTGCTCACCAATCATTTGTTCTAAATCGTTCAAATAATAAGCAGCTTCTTCTTTATTATTTAAAACTACTAAAAAAGGAAGTTCCGACTTTTTAAACAATGCTTGGATAACAAAAGAAATTGCCGATCCTAACAATCCGTCGAGCTGTATTTTTACCTGATTATTTTCGTGCAAACGGGCTACAATCTGAGCCGTTTTTGGAGAAGAATCATAAACGGAATATATAGAAGATTTACTCAACGCGTGCGTGGTTTGGATTTCTTAAATTATTTCTATCTTCAGGAAATGGTTTTAATTCAGGGGTTCCGGAAGGTATTGCTCTCGTGGTGTCCATCATTTTTAAAAATTCGGACTCTCCATCTTCCAACGGAATTTTACTTTTTTCTACTATTTTATCCATTTGGCGTTGCAAGGAGACTAGTTCAATATTAATTTCTGTCACTAATTCGATCACTTTTTTGTCCGATACTCTGTCTAAATTAATATACAAATCCATCATTCGAACTTGTGTAATTAAAGTCGCAATTCTGCTTCGTATTTGTGGAGTGTCAAACTGAGAGGGAACATTATTGTTTAGCGCCATCACTTTGGTAGACAATGCTTTTGCTTTCTTTTGAAAAGCACCTATGGTTTTCTGTGGCTTATTTGACAATTCTTCCATAAATTCCCGCCATTCTTTCCAACTCGCTACTGTAGCTTCGGATACGGTATTGATTGGCGTATCATAGAAAACCCATCCTTTATTAATGGCAGAAAATATTACTTCTTTCTTTTTTGTATCTCTTACAGTATCCGCTAGTCGTTGCTCACTGTCATTTCTACACGAAAACTGCATAAAAATCACCAATAAAAGTAGCGTTAATTTTTTGTTCATCTCTAAATATTTGAACTACAAAGTTACAAAGTAAATTTACAATGACAATGGAATTTGAAATTGCAATTTCAATAGCTAAAAGCAATTTCAATAGCAATTTCAATATAAAATAGTGTTATTAATCTCAATGGAAATTATCAAACTAACCCTAGATTTAGGGACAAGAATTATGACCTGTTAATAATTTAGCCTATTTATTTACAGTATGCTTAAAAAACCCTGTAGTTTTTATCAAATATTTACGAAATCGTTATCTTTGCAATTCAAAACTGTGAAATATGAATCCAAAGATATTGATTATAGGCGCCTGTGGGCAAATTGGCACCGAATTAACCCACCAACTTAGAGCCATTTATGGTACAGAGAATGTGATAGCATCTGATATTCGAAAACTGAATAATGATGTTGTAAATTCGGGTCCGTTTGAGGTTGTAAATGCATTAGATTTTAATCAGATCGAACATTTGGTAGAAATGCATCAAATAACTGATGTGTATCTAATGGCCGCTTTACTATCGGCAACAGCCGAAAAAAATCCTGCCTTTGCCTGGGATCTTAATATGAATTCGCTTTTTCACGTTTTGAATTTGGCGAAAGCTGGAAAAATAAAAAAGATCTTTTGGCCTTCAAGTATCGCCGTTTTTGGCCCAACGACTCCAAAAGAAAATACCCCACAATATACCGTAATGGAACCTTCTACCGTTTATGGAATAAGCAAGCAAGCTGGCGAAAGATGGTGTGAATACTACCATAATATTTTTGGTGTAGACGTACGCAGCATCCGTTATCCTGGTTTAATTAGCTGGACGACATTACCTGGTGGAGGAACGACTGATTATGCAGTAGACATTTACCATCAAGCACTTGCTGAGGGAAAATATGAATGCTTTTTGTCTTCCGAAACAAAAATGCCAATGATGTACATGGATGACGCCATTAATGCGACCATCAATATCATGAAAGCACCTGCTGAAAAAATTAAGATTCGTTCTTCCTACAATCTTGCAGCGATGAGTTTTACACCTACGGAAATTGCTGCCGAAATAAAGAAACACATTCCCGAACTTGAGGTAACCTATGCACCGGACTTTCGTCAAAAAATTGCCGACAGTTGGCCTGCAAGCATAGATGATAGTCGCGCTAGAGAAGATTGGGGCTGGAAGCACGAATTTGATCTAGAAACGATGACCAATGTGATGTTGAAAAATTTAAGAATAGCAAAAAAGTAATAGCCTCTTTTTTTTTGTAAAAAGGGTTTTAAAAAAGTAAGATTTGTGTCTTCTTTTTTAAAACCCTTTTTTTTGCTTTATAGTTTTTTTGAATCCTATAATCTTCGTTTTATTTAAAATTAAATCCCTGATTTTACATGGTTTAAATGATAAATTATATAATTTCCTGATATATAATGCTGTAAAACATAATTTTCTAAATTTGATAAAAACTAATTTTATGAAGCTAAAATCAAGTGAACCCTTTTGGTTAGTGAAAAACGGAATTATCAACTCCTATCCCTCATTAAGAGAAGATTTAGAAACGGAAATTGTTATTGTAGGCGGAGGAATAACAGGTAGTCTTATTGCGCATCAATGCATTGCTGATGGATATAAAACCGTGCTGATTGACCGCCGCGAAATTGGTCATGGAAGCACATCAGCCACTACGGCAATGTTACAGTACGAAATAGACATTCCTTTGTATGAGCTTATTGATTTAATTGGCGAAAAAGCAGCGGTAGAAAGTTATTGGGCGTGTTATAAATCGATTGATGATTTAAAGAAAACGGTAAAACAAATAAAATCAGATTGTGGATTCGAGAAAAAAGAATCGCTTTATTTTGCTGCTTTTAAAAAAGACGTGAGTTGGTTAAAAAAAGAATTCGAGGCTCGAAAAAAAATTGGAATGCCCGTAAGATGGTTGGAAGCCGAGGAAATTGAGAAAAAATATGAAATCATGGACTCGCATGGAGGAATTTTGTCCGAGCAAGGAGGAAGTGTCGATCCGTTTCAATTAGCACATGATCTTCTAGATTACAATCACAAAAAAGGCTTGAAAATTTTTGATAAGACTGACATTAAAAAAACAACTTATAAAGCAAATGGAGTAACTGTTGTTACCGAATATGGCACAACCATTAAAGCTAAAAAAATAATTTATTGCAATGGTTTTGAAAGCACCGAACTTATTAAAGATAATTTTGTAAAATTACTTTCTACCTTCGCTATTGTTGGCGAACAATTAGAGGACAACCAATCGCATCTTAAAGACACTCTGTTCTGGAATACTGCAAAACCGTATATGTACATGCGAACCACAGACGACAACAGACTGCTGATTGGAGGAGAAGATGAAGATTTTGTAAACCCTGAAAAACGAGACGCACTTCTTAACGTTAAGGCAGATAAATTGACGAAATATCTAGGTAAAATTTTACCCAATTATGATTTTCGAATGGACTTCGTTTGGGCGGGAACTTTTGGCGAGACCAAAGATGGACTGCCTTACATTGGTAAACATCCTAATTTCGAAAGTGCTTATTTTGTTTTAGGTTTTGGCGGTAACGGTATCACTTTTTCGGTTATTGGAATGGAAATGGTTTCTGAAATGTTGAAAAATAAAAAGCACGCGCTATCCGATTATTTCAAATTTAGACGATAACCGTTCTTTTTCTAGAAACAGAATCTAAAAAATAACGTAAATAGTAACTTACAAATGAAAAGTAATTGAGAAATTATTTTTTAAAGTGCTCCACTAATAATCAAAATTAAATCGAATAAAAATAGCAATCTGATACTAATTCTATTCGATTTTTGCACAATAAGTAGCTGTTATTACTGCCTATTTATATAAATTGCGCCTTGTAATTTAAGTAATGAGGTATGTCAGAAATTGATCCGGAAAGAGCGCGTTTAAAATTAAGAAACGACAACAAAGGTTGGAAAAAATGGGGACCTTATTTAACCGAAAGACAATGGGGAACTGTTCGAGAAGATTATTCAAAAATTGGTGATGCGTGGAATAATATAACCCACGACATGGCAAGATCAAAAGCCTATCGCTGGGGAGAGGAAGGTATTGGAGGAATTTCGGATAATAAACAGCACATTTGTCTCGCTTTTGCTTTTTGGAACCATCAAGATCATATTTTAAAGGAACGCTTTTTTGGTCTAACAGGAAATGAATCCAATCATGGTGAAGATGTCAAAGAAATTTATTTCTACCAAGATGCAACACCTACGCATTCCTACCAAAAAATGCTTTATAAGTATCCGCAAGCTGCCTATCCTTATGAAAAATTAGTCAACGAAAGCAAAAAACGATCTCGCCTAGAACCGGAATACGAATTACTAGACACAGGCGTATTTGATAACGATGACTATTTTGATATTTCTATTGAATATGCTAAAGCATATGAACAAGACATACTTATAAAAATTACAGTAGAAAACCGTTCGAATGTTGCGGCTCCCATCACCGTTTTACCAACGGTTTGGTTTAGAAATACTTGGTGTTGGGGTTATGAAAATTACAAAAATAAGCCTGTCTTAAAAGCTATAGAAGATGCTGTTATCGAAATTGATCATCGTTTAGTAGGAAATTACAAATTGTATGCTGACCATCCTTATGGGTTACTTTTCTGCGATAATGAAACTAATTTTGAGAAGCTTTACAACTCTCCAAACCCTACACCTTACGCAAAAGATGGAATAAACAACTACATTATAAACAATGACACCGCTGCAATAAACCCCGATCAAGAAGGTACAAAAGCAGCCATAAAATATGAGAATGTAATTCCTGCAAAAGAAAAAAAAGTATATAGAATTCGGTTTTCAAACGCAACTTTAAATGATCCTTTTGTAGATTTTGATACTATTTTTGAACAACGTTTACAAGAGGCTGATCTTTTTTATGAGTCACTTCAAAAAGGAATTACAGACGACACTTTACGATCAATACAAAGGCAGTCCTACGCTGGAATGCTCTGGACAAAACAATGGTACTATTTCAATGTATATGAATGGTTAAAAGGAGATCCTGCAATGCCAAAGCCGGATGACAGCCGAAAAGATGGCCGGAACGGAACCTGGAAACACCTTTACACCTCCAACATTCTTTCCATGCCCGATAAATGGGAATATCCTTGGTTTGCGGCATGGGATTTAGCATTTCACACTTTGCCACTCGCACGACTGGATCCTGATTTTGCAAAAAGACAATTGGCTGTAATCCTTAGGGAATATTACATGCATCCCAATGGACAAATACCCGCATACGAGTGGTCATTCTCGGATGTTAATCCTCCTGTTCACGCTTGGGCGACCTGGAAAGTATACGAAATAGACAAGGAAATGAACGGTGGCGAAGGAGATATCGTTTTCTTAGAACGTATTTTTCATAAGTTATTAATGAATTTTACATGGTGGGTAAACCTGAAAGATAGGAAGGGAAATAATATTTTTGGAGGTGGCTTTTTAGGAATGGATAATATTGGTGTTTTCGATCGATCTGCTGATTTGCCAACGGGTGGGCATCTGGAACAAGCCGATGGTACAGGTTGGATGGCAATGTACAGCTTAAATATGCTGCGTATTGCTTGCGAAATTTCGTTGACAAATCCTGTATACCAAGATATGGCTTCTAAGTTTTTTGAACATTTTCTGCATATTGCTGGAGCCATGCAAGCGATTGGTGGCGATGCAGTAAACCTTTGGGATGAAGATGATCAATTTTACTATGACATGTTACACACTGAGGATGGTGAAGCACAACTATTGAAGGTGCGTTCTATGGTCGGACTAATTCCATTATTTGCTGTAGAAGTACTAAATGCGGATTTGTTAGAAAAATTGCCTGAATTCAAACGCCGTGTAGAGTGGTTGTTAAACAACCGACCGGATCTTGCTAGTTTGGTTTCGAGCTGGTACCATCCTGGAAAAGGAGAAACGCGATTGCTTTCTATTCTTCGTGGCCATCGTATGAAAATGATTATGAAGCGCATGTTTGATGAAAAAGAATTTTTATCGGATTTTGGTGTTCGTTCCTTATCTAAATATCACAAAGAGAATCCTTATAAATTTAAGTATGAAGGCGGAACTGTACAGGTAGATTACACACCAGCCGAAGCGACAGGCGCCATGTTTGGAGGAAACTCCAATTGGAGAGGCCCCATTTGGTTTCCTATGAATTATTTGATTTTAGATTCTTTGGAAAAATTCTACAGTTATTATGGAAAAGATTTTAAAGTAGAATATCCAACCAACTCTGGAGAGATGATGAATATAAAAGAAGCTAGCGAAGGTGTGGCCAGACGTTTATTGTCACTCTTTATTCCAGATCAAGAGGCTAAAATCCCGATGTATGGAGAATACGAAAAGTTTCAAAAGGATCCTCTTTTTAATAAAAATCATTTATTCTTTGAATATTTTGACGGTGATACGGGCAAAGGACTAGGCGCCAACCATCAAACAGGATGGACAGGACTTATTTCCGAAATTATCCGACATCTGTATGTAAAACAAGAGGAGCCTGTTGCAGAATAAAAAAAGCAAACAGATTTCACAGCTTTTCACAAATTAAATTTGGTGGCTGTTGTAAAATTTTTCATTAAGTAAGAAACTTTAAACGTTGTGAGAATAAACTACGATAATTTTATTCCATTTGTTGATTAGACCGATTAATGATGTTACCATTAATTTTTTTAAGCTGTGTTTTATGATTGCGTCGCTTTATCAAACCCGTAAATAAAACAAAAAATGAAAACATACATATAAACTTAAATATGTCAAATTCATGTCCGTCATAATAATCGAATCCAGCCATAAAGGCTGCAAATAGAAGTCCATTCATAAAAAAGGATTTTACAAATTTTATATTTTCTACTTTCATTTTACTATTTTTTTTAAGTACGGTTTCTAATTATTATACTTTATTCATTTTAATTTTTTTTATCCAAAAGATTTCAGATTGTAGGAACTGAAGTCTGGTTTTACTGGCTTGCTCCGTTTTGTCTCTATCCGATCTTACCAAAAACCGAGCCTTCGAATTAGTCAGGTCTAAAGTATGCTTTTCATCAAAATCATATTTTTTATCGGCATGAAATGAAATCACAGTCCCTTTTATTGTCCAACTACCCTTTCCGAATTTGTTCACTTCAACTGGTACTCCTTTTTTTATGTTTGAATAATAATGAAAGAGAAATGTTCCATCCTGCCATAAAGTCAATTTATATTCAAATAAATCACTTTTTGTTGTATTCATTGTAAGGTTATAATCTCCAACAACTTTGTCTGACTGCGAAAAAGATGTTAACGTGCACAGAAAAAGTAAAAATGTAAAAAGTGTTTTCATAATTTATTTTAGTAAATAGTTTTTCGAAATAGTGCTTATGCAGGTAATTTACCGAACTATAAATTGTTTCAGATCCTGTCATTCTTTATTTTTTAAAATAGCATATTTTATGCCAACTGAAAATAATAAATCATTAAATATATTAAGCAATAAGCGACTAAAGTTATGCAAATAGATTTTGCTCAATGTACTTTTAGTTCCTCCTGCAAACATATAAAAATTGCTGCAAAAGTATTATATGAGTAGGAGCTTAAATATTGTTGACTACGTCTTTCCATTGAAAAAAAGCTCTTTTAAAACAATACATTTTAAAAGAGCTTCTTTATGATGTGAATACTATTATTTCAATTGGTAAATATTATTAGCTTGTTTAACATCCGCCATTAATCCGCTAGGATCTATAGCGATTGTCTTAATCGCCATTTTGGGTTTTGATATTGTAAACTCAAAAGTAGGAAATGCCCATGCCCAATCGTTTAGAACAGTTCGTTTAATTGCTGGAGTTGGGTTCTCTTTTTCGAAACTCATCATTCGCAACGGGATGTAAAAACTCTCTTTAGTTCCGTCCGTATATTCTACCAATAGATCAATTGGCATTGGCATTCTGCCAATTCGCTCTAGTGTTACAGTTGTTTTATCACCGTTCTCTCTAACGTCTTTGATTCCGTAATCAATAGTATTCAAGGTTTCTGTCCAGTCTACTAAGTACCAATCTAGATTAGCTCCCGAAACGCGTTCAGCAGTTCTCTTGATATCATTTGGTGTAGGATGTTTGAATTTAAAATCCTGATAGTACTTTTTTACCGTTTTGTGGAGATTTTCTTGACCAATCACGTATCCCAATTGCGACAAGAAAATACTTCCTTTTACATACGATGAAATGCTATACGGACGGTTTTCATCATAACGATCTCCATGCGTAGTTTGTGGTTGTTCTTTACCCGATTCTACTAATTTATAATACGCATTATAATTTCCTTTGAATGGGTTTTCCTCTTTCTTAACCGCAATTTCATTCAATGCTAAATCTTCAACGTAAGTCGTAAAGCCTTCATCCATCCATGGGTGTTTAGACTCATTTGAAGCTAAAACATGTTGGAACCAAGAATGTCCCATCTCGTGCGTGGCTGTTCCTAAAAGTCCTTCTAGTTTTCCGTTGCCTAACATTAAAGTACACATAGCATATTCCATTCCGCCATCGCCTGCTTGAATAAAAGAATATTGTTTATACGGATAATCACCTACTGCTTTGTTGAAATAGGCCATAATCTCTACCATCAAAGGTTGTAGTTTTTTCCAATTCTCTGTAACTTCTGGCGTATTTTTATAGATAAAATGCAAGTCAACATTATTTGGGCCTTTAACTACATCGTGTGCATAATTTTTGTCGGCTGCCCAAGCAAAATCGTGCACCATTGGCGCATTAAAATGCCAAGTTAACGTTTTTGCTTTTTTAGGATAGGTTACTGTAACTCCTGCATTCTGATAACCGTGACCAATTTTGTTTGGGTTTTGCAGATAACCAGTACCTCCTAAAACATACTCTTTGTCTATTGTAATGTTGACATCAAAATTTCCCCAAACACCATGAAATTCTCGAGCGATGTAAGGATCTGCATGCCATCCTTCTGGATCGAATTCAGCCATTTTTGGGTACCATTGTGACATTGATAACTCAATACCCTCTACATTATTTCGTCCTGAACGACGAATTTGTAACGGCACCTGCCCATCAAAATCTAAAGTTAAAGTCGTTTTAGAATTTGGCAAAATAGGCTTTGCCAAAGTAACTTCAAGAATTGTTCCTACTATTTTTGTAGCAGCTGTCGCACCGTCTTGTTTGAAATTAGTAATTTTCAAATAACCAATTTCATTAGGTTTTAAGTTTTTGATTCGGCTTTCTTTTACATCTTTGCCGTCTACTTTTATTTTAGTAACCATTCTTCCATCTGGATCTCGAATAGCTTGCAATCTAGCATCCATTTCGCTTCCCGGTTGAAAGGCGTTATTGAATAAATGATAATACACTTTCTTCAAGGTATCCGAAGAATTATTAGTGTAAACCAGTTCTTGTTTGCCTTTGTATTGGTAGTTTTTTACATCAATTGTCACATCCATTTTATAATCGACGTGCTGTTGCCAATAACAGGCGTTTTGGGCAAATAGACTTCCAAAACTTAAAGAAAAAATTAATGTAAAATAAAGTTTACGCATGTTGTTTACAATAAAAAATGGAAGAGTTTTACACTCTTCCATTCAATTAATACTAGTGAAATTTATTTTTTAGACATCTTCTCTGCCATAAGTAACGCATTATAAGCATTTACCATTTTGGCTGATTTTGATGATAATGCGGATGACACTGCCACTGGCTTTTCATTTGGATTTGGATTTTCACCCAAAATAACTAAATCAGGAAGTGGTGTTCCACTATCCATCAAAATTTGTTTTACTTGCTTAGCCGATAATTTAGGGTAATACGAACGAATTAATGCAGCAACTCCAGCTACATTTGGCGAAGCCATAGAAGTTCCTTGCAAAAATTTATATTTGTTGTTTGGTACGGTAGCATAAATTTCGCTTCCTGGAGCATATACATCTACATTGAAAGTTCCATAATTAGAAAAATCAGCAATTACGTTTTCACCGTAAGCGTTTGTTAGAGCTCCCACTGTAAGTACATTTGAAGCAAATTCTTTTTTGTTGTCTTCGGAATCATTTGGGTAATTACTATTTGTATCCAAATCGATATTGTTTCCGTCATTTCCTGCAGCATGTACAAACAACACGTCTTTTTTCTCTGCATATTTTATGGCATCAAAGACCCATTGTTTGTGTGGCGAGAAGCTTTTTCCGAAACTTCCGTTGATAACTTTGGCTCCATTATCTACAGCATAACGAATCGCTAAGGCGATATCTTTGTCATACTCATCTCCGTCTGGTACGGCTCTTATGGCCATGATCTCTACATTATCTGCAATTCCGTCACCACCAATATTGTTGCCTCTTACTTGGGCAATAATTCCAGCCACATGTGTTCCGTGAAGTGCTTCTTCTTTGTCTGGACCATAAACCGTGTTATTTCCGTATTTAGTATCCTTAATATCTTCTGGATTGTCTCCTACAATTTTTCTACCATCAAAATCCTTGTTTAAATTATAGTCAAGCTGGTCAGACACATATTTACCGTAATCTTCAATTCCAGATCTAAAAGTAGGTCCCGCATTAGTCAAAATACGAGTCATGATTGCTTTGCTTTTCATCAAATCAGGATCCGTAGTAACGATACCATTTAAATCTTCGATAGTATAATCTACTTTTCCCAAATGGGTTTGAATCGCTTTATCAGTTGCCATTAAGAACTCTACTTGCTTTTGGTCTTTTAAAGCTTTAGAATATTTTTCATCATAAGCAGCAAGAGCCAGTTTGTAGGTTTCTGATCCATCATCTCCTTTTTTAATAACACGAGTCATTTCTAGTGTTTCCTTTCCTGCATTCCCTAGAAAATTCCAACCGTGAATGTCATCGATATAGCCGTTCTTGTCGTCGTCGATTCCGTTTCCAGCAATCTCTTTTTTATTAGTCCAAACAACCGCTTTTAAATCTTCGTGGTCAATATCTACACCAGAATCTACGATTCCAACAATTACTTTGACACTTTTTTTACCTTTTAATAATTCAGCATATGCTTTATCTACGCTCATTCCTGGTATACTATCTTTCGCCAAATCCAGATGAGACCATCTTTGTAATTCGGTTTCGCTTAGTTGTCCTTTCTTGGCAGTATAAGTTGTTGCGGTTTGTGCATTAGCCGAAAGACCAACAGACAACGCTGCAACTAAGGCTAATGAAGTTAAATTTATTTTTTTCATGGTATGTTTTTCCAGTTTTAATAATCAGCTTCAAAAATAGTGGAAGTATATTAATAATAGAGCAATCCTTAACGGTATTTTATGAAAAAATGCTTTTGTATCAGAAATTTGTTTCAAAAATA
>JBBSSR010000006.1:0-141425 GCA_038241955.1 Flavobacteriales bacterium
AACTATTAACTCCCCTCTTGAGATGGGAATTTGTTCCTGCTACTATTTACCCTTACTGTTTTAAATGTTTTCATAAAAAAAGTCGATTTTTTTATCAACTATTAACTCCCCTCTTGAGAGGGGCTGGGGGTGTGTCTTCCTAATAAATATTCGGCATAATCTAAATCTTCCTTTGTATCAATATCAACGCTACCAAAAATAGGATTCACTTCGAATGGAAAGGCATTTTCTGAAATAATAATATCCTTCAAAATCAAAGAGGATTTCGTTATGTACAATAATCCGTTTTCATAAAATAAAGGTTCTAAATCCTGACTACGCTGTCCTATTGTATAATTATATGGAAGATATTTGCCTGCAACAATTTTACCTAATTTTTGATGATTCCTACTAACGGTAAATAAACTGTCTGCTTTTTTTTTCTTATAAATTTCAAAAGCTTCTTTTAATAAATGCAGTGGTCGTAGCGGATTTGTCGCTTGCAATAAAACTATATTTTCTACCTCATTTTCAATGGATTCTACAACATGTCGTAATGCCGAAACAGTCGGCTCGAAGTCTCCTGAAAGTGATGCAGGTCTATCAATAACTTTGACTCCATATTCTAAAGCAATTCTCTTTATAGCCGCATCATCTGTAGAAACGTAGATTTCGTCAATTATATCTTTATTTGCTTGAGCATACAAAATGCTATGAACTAGTAAGGGAATTTCCCCCAATAGTTTTATATTTTTATCAGGTAATCGCTTAGAACCTCCCCGGGCTGGAATAATAGCTATAGTTTTCATTCTCTAAAATTCTTAATTGCATTATTTATGATCTCATTCATGCCTTCATTCCATTTTTTAGTGGAGTACAAATCTTTTGGAATCACTATTTCCCAAGGAGCATCCCTATTTAAAAACTCCACAATAGCTTCCTCCCAATCCGATACAAAATTTGGTCGGTCTATCAATTTGCCTAGTTTACCATATTGTAATACTTCTGGCACACCGCCAACGGCAGATGCTATACAATAATTACCACAATGTAAGGCTTCTAATAAACTCATGCCAAAACCTTCGTGCCATAAAGTTGGAAACAAGTAACAATCGCTAGTTTGATAATAAGAAGGTAATTCATCATTTGGTATTCTTCCTAAATATTCGACACCTTTTACAGGACTTTTTGGCTCGCAGCCAATAACTAGTAAAATAATATCTTGACGTGTTTCGTATATTCTTTTCCACGCATCAAGAACAATGTGCAAACCTTTTTTAGGACGATCTTGCGAACACCAAATAAAAACTTTCTTGTTACCAATATTTCTTTCTTCTTTTAACTGCTGTTTTTCGGTTATGGAAATAGGATGGAATTTTGATGTATCAATACCATTATGAAGTACTGAAAATCGCGTTGGTAGAATGGTATAACCATTTTTATGTGCCAAATAGGAATCATTGGTCAATACAATCATTTCATCGATTGCTTCAAAAAACCATCGCCCATAAAAATTTTCATAGAAGGGAGGAAAACCATGATAAAAAAACTGAAGGTAACATTTTTTTCTTTTGCCGCTTTTAGCTAGGGAATCCAGTAATGGTTTTACAATTCCAAAATTATCTACTATCTGAATAATATACTTTTCGTCCTGTTTTATAATTTTATCTAGTGCTTTTAGATAGCCATAATACCTGTTTTTTGTTACTTTTCTAATTATTTTTTCAGTGAAATTATTCGCAACAAAACTGTAGTCAACATTTTCGAATTTTAATTTTGGTTCGCTACATACTATATAGTCGATTTGATGACTACTTGTCAAGTAATTTTTATATAAAGTCGTCCAACTGCCAATTTTATCGAAAGGGAGAGGCACTTGAGAAATCAAAATTACTTTACACATATTTTAACAATTTACAAATAGACATTTTACTAAATGAAACAAACGCCATTAGATACTTTTTAGCATTCAAAAAAAAAATTAAATGATTAAAGATATACTTTTCAAATCTTTTGCAATCTTATAATCATATTTTAAAGTGGGTTGCGCTGTGATAAGATGTAACAACAATCGATCATTAATTTCCTTTAATGTATAGGAATGCGGTACATTTTTACCTATAGCTTTTTTAATTTTATATTTAATAGTGGCGAAAATAGGATCTATTACAAATTGATAATTAACGATTTCACCTGTTGATTGTCGTAATGTATGAAATAAAAAATGATCGATTATTTCTTTTCTGTTGACCATTACAACTACTTTTTTTACATTTTCTAATTTATCAAAATCCTCCTTTTTCATTATTTCTCCATAACCAAACTTATTTACCGTAGTTCTTTTAGAGCCAATAGCATCTTTCAAATGGTGGTGATTGAGTTTTACAATTCCTGTTAAACGCAAATCTGTAGTAAGTTGCTTATTTTCTAGACTGCGGTAACTAGGATGCCATTGGTGCAACAGTAAAATTTCTTTATCATAAAAACAAACCTCATAACCTGCATTTTTTAGCCTTACATGCACATCTGTATCTTCGGCTCCCCAGAAATGATAAAACTCATCAAAGCCACATAGATCTTTTAGAATTTGAGTAGTAAATACCGTTAAGCCCGTTGCTTCTTTATTCGATTCTAATTGGATTTTATAATTCTCAAATTCTTTGTCCTGACTACTTTCTGACTTTGATAAAAAACCAACCTTAAAGAAAATGTTCTTCAACGGATCTTCTATCAGTAGTTTTTTTACTTTACTAAGAAAACTAAAATGGAAAATCATATCAATATCAGCAACAAAAAAATAAGAGGAATTCACTAACTTCAAAGCATAATTAAGCGCTTTTGACTTGCTCCAAGGTTGGTACTGCGTATATAAATAGTAGTATTTCACGAATGCATAACGTGCTACAACTTTTTGTACTTCTGCAGCAACATCTTCCGTGGAGCCATAATCTATAAATAACACTTCAAAATCTTTATCAGACTGAAGTGCCATAGAATCTAAGGTTCGTTTTACTCTTAAAACATCTCTATTCCGAAATGTATAAACAATAATAAACTTCATTTAGTATAACTTTTTTTTAGGGATAAAAAACAGAATTATAATAAAGAGTACTGAAACTAATTTTCTAAAGAATTTAGATTCCTGTATTTCTAAAAGTTGTTGTGATCGTTTTGACGAATATAAAAGCATTTTTTTATAATCCTCTTTAAATAATGGAAAATATTTCTCTAGTGTTTGCTCTCTTTCGCTAACCGCAATTTTTCTCATTTTTTCATTGCTAGAAACTCCAGAGGTGTCAAATATAGCTATAACGTGAGGAATCTTTCTAAAGGAACTATTCGCTTTAAAAATAGCTACTGTTAGAAATTCCCAATCCGAAGCAATTTTATAATCCTCGTTAAAATAAAACACAGTATCAAATAGTGTTTTTTTAACAATACATGCTTGTTGACAAATTGTTCTCTCGTAAAAATATTTAAATGTTAGCTTTTCTGGATGAACTTGCACTTTAGTATTTCCCGAAAAAGCACTTTTTACCAGTACATCTCCATACACAATTTCATCTGTTTCCTTTAGCTCCGCTACAATAGTTTCCATTACCGTTTCATTATAAAAAACATCGCCACTATTCATAAAAATAATAAAGTCACCGCTTGCGGCTTTTATACCTTTATTCATCGCATGGTAAATCCCGTTGTCTTTCTCGCTAACAGTATATGAAATTTTATTTTTATAATCATCAAGAAGTTTTTCACTCCCGTCTGTACTCCCGCCATCTATTACAAGGAATTCAAAATTTTTATTAGATTGTTCGAAAACACTTAGTAAAGTATTATACAAACCGTTTCTATCATTATAATTAATTGTGATTACAGAGATTTTATACATAAAATATCTTATTTTTTGATAGCAATTAAGTTATTGTATGGGTAATGCAATTTCTTAGGATCATGAACTAATTTACCTTCCTTAATTGTATGCCAAACGTAGCCATAATCAACCATTAAATCATAAATTTCATGGATTGCATAACCCGCATTAAAAGTATTTTCTTCTGTGAACTCGACCATAACAGTTGGGGCATAATTTCGAAACAAATTTTCTCCTCCCAGTAGCACATACTTTTCCCAACCTTCTACATCAATTTTTATAAGTTTGATTCTATTTTTATCAACTTTCTCTAACTCAGTATCTAAATTCGAAACGGTTACCGAAATCGCTTTTTGTAACTTATTATCTTGACTTGGCGCAAAAGAATCCCAAGCATCATATCCATTATCCGAAACATAAAAACGAAACTCGCCTGTTTGATTAGAAAGTCCTATGTTTCTTAAATCAATATTTTTAATAGCATTTAAACTAATGTTCTCTGCTAATCGATTAAAAGTAACTGGAGATGGTTCGAAAGAAATAATGGAACCTGTCGCTCCAATACACTCCGAAGCTATTAGAGAAAAAAGCCCAACATTTGCTCCTATGTCTATAAAAATATCACCTTCGGCTAAAGTGCCTTTTACAAAAGATAATTCTTCTTCTTCAAAACCATCATAAATAATTTTAGATAAAACACTGTCCTTATATAGATTAATTTTTAAGGTATCCGTAAGGTTGTAGGTAAATGAATTTTTATCTTGAAAAAGCAAATTCCATGATTTACTTTTTTTAATTCTAATTTTTTTGTCCTGTTTCTCTTGAAACCATTTCATTACTTTTATAATAAAACCGGCCGTGTTGTAAAAAGGTCTTTTTAAAAAACTCATTGGGGTTATGATTAATTGATTTAGTACAATCGTTATTTGTTTGTATATATATTTACTATCGCTTTGGGCATTCCTTTATAGTTGAAAAAATAATTTAAAAATTTCTTTCTAAAAATGATTTTAGAGAAAAATACTGTTTTAAGCCAATAGTTAATTTTGAAAGATCTCTTAGAATGTAGCTCTGGAATTTTAATAAAAGTCTCTTTAGAGATTCCTAATTTATTTATTTCAATATTCATCCAATCTTCGGCAACATTTCCCATATGAAAAGCAAAATTATCAGCGGTAGACAATCGCCATAAATCTTTTTTTACGACAGGAATATCTAGCAATTCTGTTTCGCTTTTACCTCCCATTTTATAATTAGAATATAAAGGTATCCCTTCTTTAAAAATTTCCAATCGGTATGTAGCAACAAAATGTCCCGCTCCCACTACAGCTTTAAATTCCGCATTATTAACCGTCAAATATTGTTTTAATTGATACTCATTATAAAAGTTTTCATCCCCAACACTATTTGCAAATGTCTTTAAGGCAAAAGGATTTCTAACTTCTGAAAAACCTAGTTTTTTAGACCAGAACAAATCCCAATAAATATTTGAAGTGTATGTTTTATAAGATCGAGACGAAGGAGTGGGACAGACTACACCTGTTTTTGGGAAACCTTCGAAAACAGCATAAGTAGCCTTTTGCCAACCTGATATAAACAAAACATCTGAATCTGTTATGGTGATTAACGGAAAAGAGTGCCCTACTAAACCTTTTAAAACCGAATTGAGTTTACCGATATTTGTGGTATGAATCAGTTCCTGGATTTGTTTGCTCCGTTTCAGACTTACAAGATATTCTATAACTTCTATACAACTCCCATTATTTACTACAGTAAAATAAGTTTGAGAATGACTTGTTTTTAGTAAAGATTCTAAACAATGCTTTAAAATAATCAATCCATCCTTAAAATAACCTTCTAAGTTAGGAATATAAACAGGAATTATTACCTGATGAAAATAGTCAGAAACTTGCAGTTGTTTATCTTTATTTGGATGAAAGCCCACTCTCATAATTTAAAAAATTATTTAAAAACAGTATTATAAGCTTCTGAAATACAAAGTTCAGAAAAATTTCTTTGATATATTTCTCTATTAATTTTTGATATTTCTTTTACTTCCACGGCATTTAACTTTTTAACGTTTTCTATTTCGAGAACTAAAGCATCAACTGAATTATCAAACCAAAATTTATTATTTGGCAAGCGCTCCGGCATAGCTCCTGTTTTTGCTGAAATAATAATTTTGCCAGCAGCCATAGCTTCAATACCTGTTAATGGTCCTGTTTCAAAATCGTAATGGGAAATAATTACACAATCTGATATCTTCAAATAATCTTTTAATTCTTTATTCATAACAAAACCAGTAAAAATAACAGCTTTCTCACCAGAAGCTATTTTTTTTAAATTACTTAATTCAATTCCATCTCCCACCACGTACAATTGATCTCCATTTTCTTTTGTCTTCAAAAAGGCCTCAATAACAATCTCTATATTTTTTTCTTTTTCTAATCTGGCAATAGTAATATAAGTAGTCACTTTGTGCTCTAATGGTTTGATGGCTATTAATGCTTTTTCATTATAAGCACATTGATCTATAATAACATAAGGCAAAGCAATTTGATCATTTAAATTAAAAGCATTAGCTTTCGAATGATGTATAAATTGTGTGACTTTTTTTAAATAATCAAACTGATTTTCATCTAATTTTTTAATGGTTCCTGTTGTTCTAAAAAAAATAGGTTTTTCAAATTGATAACCACAATTAATAATAAATTCTACATAGTTAGATGAAAGCTGTGCACAAATTAAAATACAATTCGAATTCTTAATTTGGTTTACAATTTGATGTTTTATAGCCTCATCAACATTTAAAAATCTTTTATTAAATTTACTTTTCACGTAAAAAGAAATGGGCATTTTACATTTATTCTTTATCCACGAAAAAAAAGTAGCAATTCTAATTCGAAGATTATCTTCATAAACCAAATCATTAAGAGTACAAACTTGAGCTTTGGAAACAAAATCAAAAACCTGTGATTTGGTTGATAAATTCCCTGTAGAACAAATCGTAACCTCATAATTGGAAGTCAAAGATTTAGCAATAAAACCAGTCTCTAATTCTCGTCCTCCATAATCTCCTATTGGACCAAATAGTATTACTTTTTTCTTTAGATCGATCATGCTACTTCAAAATTTTATTTTTCAAATCTGTGAAAACTGAAACTTTGACCCCTGTTTTCAATCCATAAAAAAAAGCATAATAGAATAAATTAATTAATTTATATTTTTTAATTTGTTTAGAGTAAGTAATCAAATTTAAATAAGCATTATACATATACAAGTTTTTTCCTTGAATTTGGAGACCCGATAAATTTTGACCTATTATTTTCCAACTCCTCCATATTTTATTGAATTCCTCTTTTGTTCGTATTGAACTTGTGTTACTGCTATGAATTCTATATCCTGCCAAGGTTTCTGGTATCATAATAAAATAAGGTTTCTTTTTACAGAGTTCAGAAAAGAAAACAGCATCGTCATTTGGACTATCTATCCAATATAAATCTATAATAAGATCTTTAGGCAATAACCAACTTGAAGTTGCTAAAAAACCCTTGCTACTTCCCAATTTACCGACTAAATCAGCAGCTGCTATATAAAAATCATCAAATAAATATAAAAACGGGAAATTATAATATTCGTTTATATCAGTACGGAACTTTTTCCATTTTACAATTGAAACTGAATTTAATGATTTTTGTTGCAAATGAAATAACTGTGTTTTAATCTTGTCGGGGAATAATACGTCATCATAATCAAGGTATTGTATATAAATACCCGTTGCATGCAGTAATGCCTCATTTCTGGCATTATGTCTGCCGTTTTTCGTTTTTATATATTTTATTCTATAATCATCTACGTTAACATATTGTCTGCATTGCTTAATTTCTAAATCTCCATTGCATGCAATGATTATCTCAATATTTTTATGTGTTTGCGATAAGATACTATCTATGCATTCTCTAAAATAGCAGATTGTCTGATGAACTGGGATTATGACAGAAACCTTCATTTAAGATGATTTAAAACCTGCTTAGAAAAACTTAACAAATTCATTTTCATCAACATTCTTTTTACTTTAAAACCAAATTTAAAGCTATTTGAATCTTTTATCAATCTATATTTTTTCGTTGCTTGATCCACTTGATCAAATGTCCTTTTTAACTTTAAAATTAACAAATCTTCGTATTCATTATTCTCTAAAATTGATTTTGAAATAAGCAAAGATTCAAACAAACTCTTTTCCATTAACTGTCTATTTGATGTCATGTTAGCATAATGTTGTCTATAAAAAACGAGAGATTCATCGATAAAAATACAATTCGAATTATTTTTAAAAATAAGCATCCACATAATCCAGTCTTCTTTTGCTCTTAACTCAATAGGAAATCTAAATTCTTCAAAAAAAATCTTTTTAAAAAAACCACAATGTATTGGTATGGAAAATAAATAATCCCAGTTAAAAACAATATTTTCATAATTCAAATATTCATTTTTTATCACACAAAAAGGATCCGTACTTTCAGAAATATCATTGAAAAACATTCTAAAATTTGTTACAACAATATCGCATTCAAAATCAAATATTTTTCGTAATGATTTTTCAAATTTACTACTCTCTAAAACATCATCTGCATCCAAAAACTGAACATATATACCAACAGCTTCATCCAAACCTGCATTCCTTGCACTACTTAAGCCACCGTTTTCTTTATAAATATATTTAAACCGAAAATCTTTTGCCACCCATTCTTGAGCCACTACGGCAGTATCATCTGGGCTGCCATCATTAACAATAATACACTCCCAATTGATATAGGTTTGATTCAATACAGACTGCAAAGCTTCGGACAAATACTGAGCTTGGTTGTAGCAGGGAACTATGATGGAGATTAAGGGATTATTCATAAAACAATTCTCTATATTTAATTTTAAAACTTTCTATATCAAAATTAGCTACCGCATGTTCTCTAGCATTCATAGATAAAGATATATACAATTCTTTATCTTCTAAAATAGTATTAATTAACAAACTCGAAAAATTCAAAAATTCCAATGGCTCAACTGGACCAACAAAACCATTAACAGTTTCCAGCACATGCTCCGAAATACTACCAACGTCTGTTGCAATAACTGGTATTCCGAGCTCCATTGCTTCCATAATCACTAACGGAAATCCTTCTCTATCTGAACAAACAATTAATAGTGAAATTTCTGAAAATTGGTTTCTAATTATTTTTGAATCATTACAATTTTCAAAGTAGTTAACATTTGGGAAATCTCTTTTATAAACATCAAAATTATCTCCAATAATTTTTGCTTTCAAATTAAGTTTTTTGACAATTTCAAAAAATAATTCAGGGCGCTTCTCTGGTGAATTTCTACCAACAAATCCAATAGTGAAATTTTTATAACGAGTTTCTATATCATTTTCAAATTTAGATATCTTAATACCATTGGGTATGACCGTAAATCGATCTAACAACGATTTATCAATACCCTTTTCTGCATACAATAGTTCGTAATCATTTCTTGTTTTTTGATTTATTACAATTCGCTTATCAATTAAATTAACAAAAGGTAATGAAGTAATTTCTACTCCGTTTTCAGGGTATGAAAATGCATGTGTCAAATCTATTGTTTTTACTCTTCTGTTTAATCTAGAAATAAAATTGTAAAAAAGACCACTATTACTACCAAAAAGCGTAACTGGAATTACATAGGAAAGAATTTGAACTAAAATAAAAGAATATTTTCTTCGTTTTTGATTTGTAATTAAAAAACAGTGTGCATTATCTTTAAATTCTTTTCCAATCTCTTCTGAGTCACAAGAATCAAAAAAAACAATTGGCTTAAAATTTAAAGACTTCATAATATTTATATGAACTCGCTCAGCTCCTCCTATCCGATGATGAGGAATAATGAAGAAAATTAGCTTGTAAAAACTCATATTGTAAAAAAATTAGTGTTTTATTACTTTAAATTATAGATCTCCTTAAAAATTTTTTTTAAATACTGAAAACTAAATTCATTTTTTAAAAATAATTTTTTAAATATTTGAAACAGAGCCTTTTTAAAAAGTTTATTTTTAATATAATAAAACTCATCATAATCAACCCAAGACGCTGACCATAAATGCACTGCAATTGTTTGTGATGTTATATAATTTATATAATTTACCCTGTCGCTTTTAAATTTGTTCGGTAAAGGATAAAAAAAATCTGTTTCATAAATAACAGCACCATCAAAATTTAATCTAATTCCGAAATCCTCGTTAAAATTAAAAAATTTCCTTATTTGTCTTGATACTAAAATTGGCATAGCAACTAAATCCCAGTTTTGATTTAAACTTATTTGAATCGATTCGTACTGACTTAAACAATCTAAAATTAATTTATTCTTATATACAGCACCAATTACTCCGCAACTTACATAGTTATTATCTTCAGCGCCAAAAAAACATATTGTATCTAGTAAATAATTAAAAGATTTCAAAACCATCATATCAGTATCTAAATATATACCTCCGTGTTCGTATAACTTTTGCAATCGAATATAATCAGCAACAAATGCCCATTTTTTCAATCGATGTACCTCTTGGACAAATGGATGAGACAAATCACAGTTTTTTTCATTCCATTCTATTATTTCGTAATCATATAAATGAGTTTTCCAAGATTTTATACAATCGCAAATTAATTTTGGTTTTCTTTTACCGCCAAACCAACAATAATGAATAATTTTTGGAATCATTACATAATATTAATTTTGTGTAGATTAACTCCTATCGTATCTCCAAACTCATTAAACAAATAATATCCTTGCCCTTTTAATAATGCCCTTAACTGTTTTTGTTCTGTTTCATTTAAATTTACAAATTCATACTTTATTATTTTAGGACTAAATTTTGTAAAATCTACCATTTTTATGACTTCAAAATCAAAACCTTCTGTATCTACTTGAAAATAATCTATTTTATAATTTCTAAAATTATCTCTTATAGTTTTCATTAAGGTTTCAGCCTGAACAGTCTCCTTTATAATATCAGCAGAATTTATATTAGTTTTTTTATGATGTTCAGCATCAATAGAAGCAATACCCTTGACCCAGCTTGGGTATTTACTTATCGCATCTTGTGAAATTCTGTAAATAACAACTTCTTTATCAACAGGATGAATTGCTTTATTGACCTTAATAATTTCTGGCAAATCTTTATAATTTTTTAAAAGCTCATTGAAATATTCTTTAATTGGCTCAATAACAATTCCAACTGATTTTCGTTTAATAACAAATTCATATAAAAAATCAAAACTTACACCATCATTAGCACCAACTTGGACAAAACTAAAGTTTGAATTAATTTTAAAATTCCTCTCTAAGATACGCTGACTGGAAAAAATTCTTTTTTTTAAAATTAATCCTCTACCAGATCTATTAAGCACTTTTATTGCGTTTAAAAAAAAACAATTTATTAAATATTTCATATTGTCTTAATTTGTATGTTTTTATGAAAAATTTTATTCCATCTTGTATCTAATTGTCGACCAGATCCATACGCATCCTCACCAATCACTTTAACCTTAATAGCATTTTCAAGACTTTCATAATTTGAACCTTGATCGCCAAAATAGAGATTAATCCAATAATTTTCTGATGCAAATAATGGAAAATCTTCAATAACAATAGTTGCTATTCCCAATCCTTCCATAATTTTAATGGTATGACCTAAATGTTTATTATTTAAACCAATATAAGAAATTTGATCTTGATCTTTAAAGACAATTCCAATTTCTGCTTCAAAAAAATCACGCTGCGCATGAAAATAAAGCTTCAACTCAAATTTAGAATTAGTCATGATAGTATTGCTCAACAATCCATCACAAAACAATTCTGCTTTAAGTAAACCATAATTAGGGTTCTTCTTGTCTATATGACTAGAAAAATTAAAAATACCTACTTGTGCATCTTCACTTTTATAATCATTTGTCATAAAATATCTTGCTATACTATCTTCAATATTTCCTTGGAATATAACCTTCCCATGTTCCAAAACAATACCTCTAGTACACAAACTCTTCACGGCCGCCATATTATGACTCACGAACAAAACCGTCCTTCCGCCTTCTCTAGAAATATCCTGCATTTTACCAATGGCTTTTTTCTGGAACTCGGCATCACCCACCGCCAGCACCTCATCGATAACCAAAATTTCGGGTTCTAGAAAGGCCGCTACGGCAAAGGCCAAACGCACTGTCATTCCGCTACTATATCTTTTTACAGGTGTATCTATATAACGCTCACAACCTGAGAATTCGATAATTTCATCAAGTTTAGAGGCAATTTCTTTTTTGGTCATTCCCAAAATGGCGCCGTTCAAAAAAATATTCTCACGCCCCGTCATTTCGCCATGAAAGCCTGTTCCTACTTCTAGCAAAGAGGCGATTCTTCCTCGTGATTTTATGCTTCCTGTCGTGGGTGCTGTAACTTTAGAAAGGATTTTTAAAAGGGTAGATTTTCCTGCCCCATTTTTACCAATAATTCCTAAAACCTCACCACGCTCTACTTCAAAATTAATATCCTGTAGTGCCCAAACATAATCACTTGTTCCTTTTGTAGAACGGTCATTGGTATCGCCTATTTTTAAGTACGGATCTTCTTTTCCCCTAATAGCATGCCACCAACGATTTAAATCATGACTTAATGTTCCTGTACCCACTTGCCCCAAACGGTATTGCTTGGAGATGTTTTCGGCTTTTAGAATGATATCGCTCATAGTGAAAAGTGAATAGTTTTTAGTGAATCGTGTGTAGTGAATGGTGAATTGGAAAAAGGGACTGGAGAAATAGAATAAGAACTGGGTTTGTAACTGATAATCAAAAAAAAGTACTTTGCACTTCCTACTATTAACTTCTCATTACTCACATCTCACCATTCGTTTCTCACTTCTTCTTCTCTATATAATTTTTAAATCCTAATAAAAGCTTTTTAACTTCCAACAATTGTGTCTCTAAAACACTACTCTTATCAACATAAAAAAGCCGAACTGCTATAAGATATTGAGTCTCAATCTCGGAAAGCGAACCAATAGCAACATACAAAAATTGAATCAATTCTTTATTTCCTTTTCGAGCAGCTCCTTCTGCAATATTAGATGGAATAGAAATAGCAGCTCTCCTCATTTGACTAATTAAACCGAACTTCTCTTCATCTGGAAATTGTTTGGTCAAAGTGTAAATAGCTACAACCAAATCCATACTCTTTTTCCAAACCTCTAAATCTTTATGATCCATATTTTCTTTTTTAATGAATGTTTTTTTAGTGAGTCGGGAATTGTGAATCGAGAGTAGCGCTTTTCACCGTTCACTTTTATACTATTCCCTTTTCACTTTTTACTTTTCACTTTTTACTTTTCACTTTTTACTTTTCACTTTTTACTTTTCACTAACCTAAACCGTATCAATAAAACTCTTCTCCGTCTTATTAAAAATTAAAAGTCCAATAAAAAAAATGATTATGGTTATACTAACGGTGTAAAGTAATCCCAAAATGGAAATATTCCCCACACCCAACAACATATAACGTGCCGACTCAATTAAATAAGCCAACGGATTGTATTGTACCAACCAGCCATATTGTGGTATTTTCTCCTTAATTAATTCCATTGGATACATTACTGCAGACAAATACATTAATAACTGCACACCAAAACCAATTAAATTACTAAAATCACGGTATTTGGTTACCAACGAAGAGATAAGCATTCCGAGACCCAAGCCTAGAATACCCATAACCGCTACCAATAATGGAAAAAGCAAAATGGAACTGTTTAAATTTAATGAGGCTCCTTTAAAGAAATATAAAAGATAAAAAGCTATAAAAATTAAGAACTGGATTCCAAATTTGATCAAATTTGAGATGATAATTGAAAACGGAGTTATAATTCTGGGAAAATAGACTTTACCAAATATACCTGCATTGGATGCAAATGTATTAGAAGTCCCATTGAGACAGGCTGTGAAATAATTCCAAACCGTAATACCTGCCAAGTTAAATAAAAAGGGAGGAACGGTTCCGGTATTAATCCCAGCGACGCTGTTAAAAATGATGGTGAAAGTGACTGCAGTAAATAACGGCTGTATCAGGTACCAGAGCGGTCCTAGTACGGTTTGTTTGTAAACCGTTATCACATCTCTTTTTACAAACAGAAATAATAAATCGCGGTATTGCCAAACTTCTTTAAGATTGAGTGAAAAAAATTTGTTCTTCGGTGTTATTTCAAATAACCACAAATCAGTATCATCGGGAGAATTCATAGGTTTTGTAGGCTAAGTTTTGAGGCATGTTATCCATAACAAGAACGAGTATAATCTCTTTTTATTTTCTCTTAAAAAAAGTCAGAGTAATTTTATGAAACTTAAAATATATAATGGAGTAAAAAATAAGGGGACTTACTATTGCATTACTTTATGTTATTCTGAGATTTGAAACTAATTATCTAAAATTTGAAAAGTAGAATTCATACTTATAAACTCGGGCACAATTTTTTTCATTTTAGATACAATATCATCATTATCAAAGAAATTTGCAATTCCTATAAGCTCATCAATGTCGACGTGTAAGGTCTCAAACTCTTCCTGAATTTCTTCGGCTATCATTATTTTTTCATGATAAGTATGAATGGTTTTTGAAGTATCGTTCAGCAGTTCTTCATACAATTTTTCACCAGGCCGCAATCCAACGATTTGAATTTTAATATCCTTATCGGGAATAAAACCTGCAAGCTTAATCATCTTTTTGGCAAGGTCAATAATTTTGACTGGTTTACCCATATCAAAAATATAAATCTCGCCGCCGTTACCCATTGCTCCAGCTTCTAACACTAACTGACAAGCTTCTGGAATTGTCATGAAGTAGCGTATAATATCAGGGTGAGTAATAGTTACTGGACCACCATAAGCAATTTGCTTCGTAAACAAAGGAACAACCGAACCGTTCGATCCCAAAACATTCCCGAACCGAGTCGTAATAAATTTAGTACTGTTCGTCCCTTTTTCTTTTTGGGTTTTAAGTTGTAAAGACTGCACGTACTTTTCGGCAATTCTTTTACTTGCGCCCATCACATTACTAGGATTCACCGCCTTATCTGTAGAAACCATAACGAATTTTGTCACATTATAAAGACACGATAAGTCAGCTAAGTTTTTAGTCCCCTCGACGTTGGTAAGAATAGCTTGCGATGGATTTTCTTCCATCAACGGAACGTGTTTGTATGCCGCAGCATGGTATACCACGTCTGGTTGGTATAATTTAAAGATTCTATTAATTGCTTCTTTATTTCGTATATCGGCAATAACGTTATGAATTTTAGCATTAGTACTGACGTTATTAAGCTCTAAGCACAAGTGATGCAAAGGCGTTTCTGCTTGATCTAATACAATAACGGCTCTAGGATTAAAACTCAGCACCTGACGCACAATTTCACTACCAATCGATCCAGCTGCTCCCGATATTAAAACGGTTTTGTCTTTTAATTGTTTTGAAATTGATTTACTGTCTAAAACAATAGGTTTTCTCTCCAATAAATCTTCAATTTGAATGTTTTTTACTTTCTGAGAAATTTCTTTTTGGTTTTGCCAGTCGGAAATTAAAGGAACTGTGTAGACTCTGTAATTGAACTCCAAACACTTATCTACAATAATAAGTTGTTCGTCCTTAGTTAAACTTTTATCTGCTATAATAACCGCTTCGGCACCTACAGATCGCATTAAAGCGGGTAATTTTTTCTTTTGAACCAAAATGGGTAAATCCAGCATTCGCTTGGAAGCATTCTGATTGTTTTTATCTACAAATCCTACAATTTTAAATCGAGATGGCGTTTCAAATTTTAAAGCATTGGCTACCGAAATTGCATTGGCATCAGTTCCATAAATAATCGTGCGAATTAACTTGTTCGTCCCTTTCTCAGAAAAGTACAACTCAAAAGTTTGCTTTACAATTACTCTATACAAAAATAATCCACAAAAGGACAGGACTACATTGATAAACAAAGCAGTATTTAAGAATGCTTTTTCACTATATAGTAATTCAAATGAGAAATTGAACATCAGGAAAATGACCAAAACTGCCATTTGGGAAAACAAAAGTTTAACCGCATCTATATAGGATGAATGTCGAATAATACCCGAATAGGTTCTAAACAGCCAAAAAAAGAACACATTTATAGAAAAAAAACTAAAAATAAAAGTCAAATTGTGCGTAGTGGTAATATAGTCTAAACCAGTGCCTCTAAATATCAGAACCGTAAACAAAAATGCAAAGATAAGTACCGAAAAATCAATAATTACGATTATCCACCGTGGCAAATAACTCAGGTTATGAATATTAAATTTCAAATTAGCTCTTGAAAAATACCCAGCAATAAAGGAATCGTTATCCATGTTTTATAATTTTTGCTTTTTCAACAAAATGAAGTCCAGACTACAAAAATACAAATTAAAAACATTGTAAAAATGAAATAATGAGGCAGAAATGTTATTTTTCAAGCAAATAATTTGAATAGTTTAAAAAGACGTAATTATTAATCTATCGTAAGATTAGGTTTAGATTATACTTTTAAATTTAAATCTAATGTTTTAAATTTTGCATAAAAATCACAGTGACTATCAAATTCTACTTTTAAAAATCAGAAAATCTGCAGTTTTAATAATTATTTTTATATCGACACTAATAGTATTTTTGTAATAATAATCTAAAATTAATTAGATTATTTGGCAATTTGAGTGATACGATCGCTAGAACTTTTATTTTGAATCGTTATATTTTTTTATAAACTACTTTTTGTACTTATTTGCAATTAAAGAGAAACTATTTAAAAAAATTATAATTTAAATTTCAAAAGCCCCAGCAAGTACTCACCATACCCTGACTTTTTTAGCGGTTCTGCGAGATCACGTAGCTGCTGCTCAGTTATAAATCCTTGTCTCCAAGCAATTTCTTCGATGCATCCCACTTTCAAACCTTGGCGTTCTTCTAAAACCTGAACAAATTGCCCAGCTTGCATCAAACTATTAAAAGTGCCAGTATCAAGCCATGCGGTACCGCGACTCAGAATTCCCACTTTTAATTTACCTTGTTCTAAATATACTTTATTCACATCCGTTATTTCATATTCTCCTCGGGAACTTGGTTTAATATTTTTAGCAACTTCAACTACGGAATTGTCATAAAAATACAAACCTGGTACGGCATAATTTGATTTAGGGCTTAGTGGTTTTTCTTCGATCGAAAGCGCTTTATGATCTTTATCGAATTCTACTACGCCATATCGCTCAGGATCGGATACATGGTAAGCAAAAACAACACCTCCTAGCGGTTTTGTATTTGATTGTAATAGCTCCTGCATGTTGGCTCCAAAGAATATATTATCACCTAAAACCAATGCAACACTATCCGAACCTATAAATTCTTCACCAATTACAAAAGCTTGCGCCAACCCATTTGGAATCGCTTGTTCCGCATAACTAAACTGGCAACCAATAGCAGATCCGTCTCCTAGTAATTTTTTGAAATTAGGTAAATCCTGAGGTGTAGAAATAATTAATATTTCATGAATTCCCGCCATCATCAATGTTGACAATGGATAGTATATCATGGGTTTGTCATACACTGGCATCATTTGTTTACTCATTGCGAGCGTTAAAGGATGTAATCTAGTGCCCGAACCTCCAGCTAATATAATTCCTTTCATGTTTTTTTTATTTTGGGTTTACCGTTATGGGTTGTGGATTTTGGGTTATGATTTTGTTACTATTTTTTTTATCAGTTATGATTACAGTTACCACTTATTGTTAGTTCGAGCGCAGTAGACTGCGCTCGATGTGAGAAAAAACAGAAGCCTATTATTTTAGCAATTTCATGCAATTAGCTAAGCTTTCTTTATAATGTGGCACAATGACGCCAAATGTATTTTTAATTTTACTTTTATCTAATAAGGAATATTGCGGACGTTTGGCGGGTGTTGGGTACGCGCTACTAGGAATGCCCGAAATAGCACAATCAAACGCTCCAATTTCTTGAATTGCTAGTGCAAATTCGTACCAACTAATCTCCCCTTCGTTAGAGAAATGATATATACCAGGACTCCATTTTGGATGCGTCAATATTGTAAGAATAGCTTTTGCTAAATCATCTGCATAGGTTGGACTTCCTATCTGGTCATTTACAACACTCAAACTGTCTCTTTCTTGCATTATGCGTGACATCGTTTTTACAAAATTAACTCCAAAGCTAGAATATACCCATGAAGTACGAATGATAATTGCATCCGGATTCTCAAGCATACAAGAAATTTCTCCTGCCAATTTGGTTACACCATACACATTAATTGGATTGGGAATCGCCTCTTCACTCAATGGTAAAGAAGCAGTACCGTCAAAAACATAATCGGTAGAAACGTGAACGAATTGACAAGTATTATGAGCGCTCCACCTTGCCATAATGGCTACACATTGGTGATTTAGAACATCGGATAATGCTACTTCCTCTTCCGCACGATCTACTGCGGTATGTGCAGCACAATTAATAATGATTTGTGGACTGATAGTTTCAAGATTCTCTTGTAATTGTTGTAGATCACATAAATCCAATTCTTCTCTATCTGTAAAAATCCACTTAAATTGAGTGTATTTATTTGCTAACACTTTTAACTCGGACCCTAATTGACCATTCGCTCCTGTAACTAATATTTTTTTCATTAGAATAAGCTATTGCAATTTTGTATAAAAGGAAGAATTTTATCTTTTTCAGATACAATAACTTCTTCTAAATTCATTCCCCAATCAATACTTAATGATGGATCGTCAAATTTAATCCCACCTTCTGAAGCTTTATCATAGAACTGATCACATTTATACAGTACAGAAGCGGTTTCACTTATAACCGAAAATCCATGAGCAAATCCTTGGGGCACCAATAGTTGTTTTTTGTTTTCCGCAGTTAGCAAGACGCTAAATGAAGTGCCATACGTAGGTGAATCTTTTCTTAAATCTACAGCAACATCAATAATTTCACCCTCTAAAACACGAACTAGTTTGGTTTGTGCAAAAGGTGGGTTTTGATAATGCAAACCTCTCAATGTTCCTTTTTTGGAAAAAGATTGATTATCTTGTACAAATTCGATATCTATACCTAAATCTTCAAATTTTGTTTTACTGTACGCTTCAAAGAAGTAGCCTCTTTCATCTCCAAGCACATTTGGCTGGATAATTACTAAGGCCCTTATCGGTGTTTCTTGTATTTTCATTTGTACTTAAATTCATTAATCATCTGATATTTTTACAACAGAATTAGCAATTTTTTACGAAAATCTCTCTAACAAAATTATTATTAATATAATAGAAATTAAATTTGGAGATAGATTTTTAAAATATTTATAACAGGTAGCATTTATTCCACATAACAAAAGTAAAATCACTTTGTACAAGTAATCAACCATTTTTCATATAGTAGAAAGTCATTTATAAGGTGATGGCGATTAAATCACTCACGAACAATTTTATCGTTGGAGTAAGGGAATTTAACATTCGTAAAATATAATAAAAATCTTATATATTTTAAAACTAAGCTGATTTATTTAGTTTTAATTTGACAATAAACTTTAAAAATTATATTCTAACCCAAAATGAATTTGTATATTAAGTTTATTATTATTTGCCTGCCATTGATAATGTCGCATCCAAGCGGTGTTCAACTTAACCTGTACTCCTATATTTTCAAATCGATGATATGCATAAGAATTTAAATTCAGATCAACCCACTTATGACCTGAGTCAGTGTAGGCGTCATAATAAAAATCTAGATTATGCGCATAACGCTCCAATTGTATTCCCCAAAATTTGTCTTTATTCCAGACGCTAAAGTCCAATGTTTGCAAATTACTTCCTGGACCGATGCCTGCACCTATTACTTGACTTTCCACTGTATAACCATCACGTACATATCCATGTATGTACCATGATCCTGCAGGACGCACTATACGATCAGCAGTTTGCTCCATTTGGGTAGTTTCAAAATTAAATTTGAAGTATTTCTCTTTATCAGAATTGATAGTGAAAATTTTACTGAATCCAATTAAATAAGCCCTAGAATGCTCTGGCGAATCAATTAGATCCCAAATATCAGAAGAATAGTCATTCCATCCATATTCCATATAAAATTCAGCTTTAGATTTTTTAAGTACCCATCTACTAAAAAGAGAGGCGATTTGATCTCTTTGTTTACTGTCTTCATTCTGTAACTTATTTTTTTGGAAGCCAGTTATAACAGGGAAATAATCCGTAAAACCATTACCCATTTTACTATGATACACCTGAAAAACTCTGTTCATGCCAATAAACAATCCTGGAACCCATTTTGGCTGATAGTTTATTGAGATCCCAGATATATATCGCCAATCTTGTTCTTTGGGAAACTTATAACTTATTCCATCAATTATATAGTCATCACTTGGACTATCAAACCCAGAATCATTTAATTTACCAGAAATCAATTGTCCTTCAAAACTTCCTAAAAATGTTTTGATAGGTTTTGTAGTGTTCAGTGTAAAATGCAAGAATCCTGGAGCATTATTACTCATAAGCAAAGAATTTCGCTGTCCTGGGCCCCACCACAAATTTTCAGTAGAGATACCAATTGACATTTGACTAACAGCTATATTTATACTACTTTGTCCCCAAAAAAATTTATTATAGTTGTTTGTACCCAAACGCTCTGGGGCATTCATTTCATGGAGATATCTTTGATATGCTTTACGAACAAATGACTTTTCACTGTTTGGAAAAGTTTCAAAAATAGGGTTGTCTGCAAAAACAAATTCAGGTTTTAATTGCAAACTTATTCTACCGTAATTTGCATAAAAACCACCGGTAAGTAGAACTTGGTAACCTTTAGCGGGAATTATCGCCCCGTCGTTAAAGCCTAGAGGAGAAAAAGTATTATATTGCTGCAATAAAGTCAACGGCAGTGCAATTACATGCAATATATTTTTGTGTTGTATATGTACTGTATCACGATTAGTATAGATCAAACTTTGAGGCAAAGGTCTTAATGTAAAAGAAACCGAAGAATCAATTTCTCCTAATAATTGTTCATTTCGCAATCGTTCTTCAATTTTATCTATCGAACCAACTGATATATTCTGAGCTTTTATAATTGTACTTAGTAAAATAAAAAATGCAATCCAAAGTCTCAGTTTCATTTATAATTTTTTTATTCTTCACATCTAGTGATTATTAATATTTTTTTTTGGCCCACTAATTTTTTGAAAATTATTATTTCTAATTCACCATATTATCCTTACGCTCATTTTAATTTAATGTTAGATTAACATAATTTTTTAATTGGTAAAAATTTAAATTTATCTTGAATTTTTTTTTATCTATTATTTCGTTTTGTAATCTACCGTTTTTTTAATATTCCAAAAAAAGTCAAAAAAATAATTTTAAAATATTCTTTTAAAGATTGATTTTCAATATATTTCATATTAAGATTGATCTTATGAGGCATAATCTTATTTATATATATATCTTCTGGGTCGGTAACAGAAGCAAGAATTTCGCTTTCATCAACATACTCTATAGATGAATAATCCGTAATTCCAGGTCGCACGCTCAAAACTTTAAACTGCTCCTCGCTATAAAAATTAACATATTTCCGTACTTCTGGACGTGGACCTACCAAACTCATTTCTCCAATAAGTACATTTAACAATTGAGGCAGCTCATCTATCTTATACTTTCTAATAAAAAAACCCATGTTTGTAATACGAGAATCGTTATTTCCAACTGTGATCAAACCCTTTTTATCAGATCCTTTTGCCATAGAACGAAATTTATACAAATAAAAATCATGTCCCATCCTACCCACTCTATTTTGCACATAGAAACCACCTCCCTTACTTTCAATGATAATTAAAATATAAATAATAATAAATAAAGGCGAAAGCAAAAAAAGTCCAAAAGAAGAAAATATTACATCAAAAAATCGATTCATTATAATTGAATTACAGTTTCATAAGCCTCTTTAACCACATCGATTACAAAACTCACCTCTTCCTCTGTAAGTTGAGGATAAATGGGCAATGATATCTCAGATGCATAATTTTTGTAAGATTCAGGATAATTAATAATATCATATCCCTGTTCTTTAAAGAAAGTCAACATGGGCATAGGAATAAAATGAACATTGACAGATACCTCTTTCTTAGCAATTTCATCGATAATAGCATCACGCTGTGTTTCGCTTATATTTCTAATTCTGAGTGCATAAATATGGTAAGAACTCTCCTTACCATCTTTCACAAAAGGAGGGATTATAGCCCACGGAAGTTTAGAAAATTCACTATTATATTTACTGAATATTCTTTTTCTATCCTCAAGTAGCTCTGGGTAATTTCTCATTTGTGCCAAACCTATTGCAGCATTAACATCCGCCATATTAATTTTCATACCTAGGCCGGTAATATCATATCTCCATCCTCCAGCTTTGCTTTTCGAAAAGGCATCTTTGGTCTGGCAGTTTAAACTCATTTGACGTAATGCTGTATAGAGCGTTTCATTATCAAAAGGACTAGGCAAATTTAAACAAATCGCACCACCTTCAGCTGTAGTGACATTCTTTACTGCATGTAATGAAAATATAGCTACGTCTGTTTCGCTACCAGTACGTATATCTGACTTATAAAAAGCACCCATAGAATGCGCAGCATCATTCACTACTAGGATTCTTCCTAATTTTTCTTGCACGTCTGAAGTCGGTACAAATAATGCTTTAACAGAATCTGATTTAACAATTTGCATAATTTGATCGTAATCACATGGAAAGCCAGCAATATCGACTGGAATTATTGCTTTTGTTTTGGATGTAATGGCTTTAAGAATTTCCTCTACCGAAATATTAAAATCATCGCAAATATCAACCATTACAGGTTTAGCTCCAGCATGAAGAACTGCAAGAGCAGTTGCACTATATGTATAGGCGGGAACAATAACTTCATCTCCTTCCTTCACACCAAGCCACTTCAACATCATAATAGCTCCCGAAGTCCATGAATTGACACATAAAACTTCCTTTGCCTTACAGAAAATTTTAATTTCGTTCTCTAGTGCTTTAACTTTAGGTCCTGTAGTGATCCAACCAGATTTTAATGAGTCAACTACTTCATTAATTACAGCATCATCAATATAAGGTGGAGAAAAATTTATTTTCATTTTATTATTTTTAAGGGTTTTGGAACTATGTATTTTAATTAATAATGATTTTAAAAGTAAACTATGATTAATTATCTAACTGTTTTATATATCAAATTTAATAATGGAGTAGGCATAAGTTTGGCAAAAGCATACAAAAATGCGTATACATCAGCTTCATAACCATAATCTAATAGTTTATTAACTTTTCTACGCAATTTAAAAATTGATTTTGCGTGTTTCCAACCTTTTCTTCTTTCAAAGAAATTTTTATCAAGTCTAAAATAAAATAAAAACTCTGGTACATTTGCAAAGACACAACCTTTACTAAATCCTTGCGCCCACATTATTGTATCTTCACCAAAGTAGGTGTCTAATGGATATAATCCTGCTTTTTTAAAATACGATTTACGAAACATTACTGATGGATGAATTAAACAATCTCTAATTCTGAACATTTTATAACAATCTTCATGAGTATTAGGCATTTTCTTTCTAAAATATTCATTTGAATTCTCATCGATTTCTACAGCCCAGGTACCCAAACAATCAACATCCAAATTGTTATAGAGATAGTTCAACTGCTTTTCAAACCGATCTAGAGTACAGAAATCATCTGCATCCATACGAGCAATAAACTCATAATCTTTCTCAATAATTATTTCTAACAATTCATTTAGCGAATAAGCTAATCCTTTGTTTTCAAATCGTTCTCTAATAATTACTCTTGAATCTTCTATAGAAAATAAATAATTCTTACACTCTACATCAATCGGTCCATCACATTGAATATAGAATACAAAATCAGAATGTGTTTGATTCAAAATACTTGTAACACTTTTTTCTAAAAAACACAGTTTATCATTTTTGTAAACCGACATTAGAACGGCTAATTTTTTATTCATAGCAAGATAATTTTAATTCAATTCGAATTTTGAGAGTATCTTAAAGAAGAAAACCAATACTTTAAAGGATGCAAAAAATGTAACTTTTTTTCAAGGATCATATAGATACATTTAATAAAAAAAAACAAGCCTATTCTTTGATTATTTTCTTTAAAATTTTGTAAATAAATACTTCTTGCTTTAGAAAAATTATATTCTGTCAAATAATATAGTATAACTTCACTCCATTGATTAGAATAAATTTTTCTTCTTTGTTGAATTGGCACCCTTTTAATATCATCTTCAAATTTCAATAAAAAATTTAATTTAATTCCATGAAAAATATCGGCTTTAGGATAATTTCTCAGTCCGTCAGCTGATATAGAAACCAAATTCTCATTTAAAATTAACATTTTGTACTCTCTAAAAAAACGTATTAAAAACTCCCAATCCTGATGTCTTTTGAAACTCTCATCATACAACCCAATTTTATCAAAAACACCTCTTCTTACGAGTAAAGTAGATCCTGCTGCTAAAACGTTCTCTCCATTTAAAAGAGTCTCTATGTAGTTGCCGTCTGCGCTAATTTTAATCTTATTCTTATTATATATATATTTTTGATAAATTGCGATATGATCACAGCACACTCCTCCATACAGATCTAAATTTCCCTCCAGTAAAGTAACTTGTTTTTCGATTTTAGTTGGTAGAAAATAATCATCATCGTCTAAAAATGCAACATACATACCGGTACTGTATTTTATACCTGTATTTCTAGCTGCAGAACCATTTTTATTTATAGAATGCTTTAAATAAATAACTTTAGGATTATTTGAAAATTTCTGCATGATAATCTCAGTTGATTTCCTAAAAGCATCATCATTAGAATTATCATCAACAACTATAATCTCTAAATTATGAAATGTTTGATTTAGAACACTTTCAATAGCTCTACTCAATTTTTCTGCTCTTTTATAAGTTGGTATTATTACACTTACAACAACACTATACTCTGACTCCATTTTAAGTTATTAAAATTTTTAAAATTTTCTATTTGAAAAGATTAAAGTTCATTTGAAAAGGCACAAGAGCATAGTGCTCTCCACTAACTACGATTGTCATTAAAAAATATCCTATCAAGCATATCATTAAACCACTATATGAAAGAACCCTAACATACTTATTTTTAAACGTATCAATAATTGTAGGAACAAAAACTACGTATATAAAGAAAAAATAACTGTTAACCCTCATAAACATCTGTATCAAAACATCCTTAGTTTGAAAAAAAACCAGTAACAACGTAAGAAAACAAAAAAAATTCAAATTAATTAGTACTGTTTTATGCTTAAAATCACCTAACTTTTTTTCGAAAAGTACTATAGGGAATAATAAGACTAAAAAAATGTATGTCACTGCACTAATTGCAACATTCTTATCCTCTTCAAGATAATTTAAGTAGGGTGTATATGATATTAATACTTCCATCATATAGTTTAAAACTAAAAGACAGCAAAAGAGTAAAAATTTCAGTTTAAACGATAGTTCCTTCCTAATCAATGGGAAAAGTAGGGCTATGATCAAAAGGGACTCATGAAAGAAAAAAATACCAAATAAATTAATTAAAATATACTTTTTATACTGTCTAGTATCGATAAATCGCAGAGAATAAATAAAAATTGCAATTGCGATATACTGACGGGTACCATTGAATGTAGCTATAAAAAAAGGGGCAATACCTAAATATATTAAACAGGAGAACCAAACATTTGTACTATAATATCGTATAATTTTATATACGAAAAATTGCATTATTACAGCTAAAATTAAAAACATAAGCTGATATGTACCTCCAATGTAATGTATGACATCTAGCATGTAAGCAAAACCTATTTCTCTAGCTAAATAATATTGTTCTCCTTGGAAGATTTTTACATAATTAGGATAATCAACACCCACATTATAGCGAAAACCTGCAAAAAAAGTAAAAATTACTGAAATTATAACTAAAAATATATTAGACTTGGAATATGCACCAAAAAAAGCAAATATAACTACAAGAAAAAATAATATAAAATAAGGTATCATAAATTACTTATTGTCCTTCTTTAATAATGAAATATAGTAAACAAACATACAGAAGGACACTACACCTGAAAATATAAATACAAATGCTAAAGAATATACAATCGAATAAACATTATATATTGGAAATAATATAACAGACAGTAGGACATATAAAATACAAAAAAAGTATGTATTATAACCATTCCACTTTGCTTTACCAATCGCCAATAATATGTTGCCTATAGGGTTTCTTAATAGATAAGAAAAAAATGTTGCAGTCATGAAAATTTGATACATAAATACGATACTTATATATTCTTTTCCAAAAACAAATACAATAATGGCTTCTCCAAAATATATTGCTACAAAAAAAGCAACTACTGAGATAGGTCCGATTATTTTTATATAATTGTAATAGTAGTTCAGTAAATATTTAGACGAATTTGAATTTCTTGCTAATACAGTAAAATCCGTTTGCATTAATATACCCGGTAATGTTAAAACATTAAAAGGTATTATTGTGGCAACCTTAAATAGCGCTATTTGTTCTTTATCGTCAGAAAAATAGGCGATAAGTAATGGTGCGATTGAGAAAATTATTTGGTTTGCAATAGCACTGACACTTGTGTGGATGCCGTAAGACCAAAATGATTTCTTATCTAAATCTACAATCCTGTTTCTATCACTACCAATGTACTTTTTAAATATAAAAAACACAATTAGCGGACTAATGCCCAAAGCGATAATATATCCATAAGTATTAAAAAACCACGTCAAAACAACTGTCAAAATAAATGTTACTATTGCAAAATAGACGTTTATTTTTGCAAACATCTTATTTATGTCTATTATCCTAAAATAACTTCTCATTACATCTAGCATATAGTATGGCACTAATGCAATAGACATAACGGTAAATAAAGATATCAGATAATAATCTTTTGAAAATAGCCAGAAAGCAGAAGAAGAAATAATTGCTAATATTGAAGCATATATAACTCCATTTTTTAATGTATAATAATAATACGTTTTCCTTTCTCTTACCGATTTTGTAATCGCACCATATCTTAACAAAGAATAATTACCACCAAAACCTGAAAACACAACCAGTATCGAAAAAAAAGAAAGAATATAAGCAATATCTGCATACTCTCCTATAGTGACAAATCGTATAACAGCAATTGATAGAAATGCCATCATAAATTTACCTAAAAATGTAGAGAGTGCAACTAAAATACCACCTCTCTTAACGAAATCTGTAATAAATTGAATACTTGATTTCATAAATTAAAGCTCTTTATCATTAAGCATCTCTACAAAAGAGGTAGTTTGCAAATTATAAAGGTTTGATTCAACAATGTCTTTTACGGTATTGTTATATTTTGAATCATAAAAGGAATACAGATAATGCAGCTCGGCATACCATGCGCTTTGCAAATCATCACTTACTATATAAGTCTTAAGATCATTATTCGTTTCTATCAAATCTATAGCTATAGATACCTTTTCTAGAATTGATTCTCTGTCTAACTGAATTAAATTGAGTTCCTCTTCTCGAATAATTCTATCATACACTACCAACAATCTTAAAAAATCTGTTATATTTACTGTTAAATAATCAACATGTATATTACAAACGGATAGGTCTCTACCTATAAATCCATTCCTAAAAAAAACAGTTGGACTAATTAATTTAAAAATTACTGGATGAATAATTTTTTGATAAAGTTTAGAGAATAAATGTTCTTTATTTTTTGACAATAAACTTAAATACTGATTAAAAAAAACATTATCCCATTTTTGAAACAGCTTATTAACAAAACTTTTGTTTTTTTCAAAATCAAATAGTTTATTCAATGAATGAATAGCCTTATTTGCCTTGTTCAATAAATCAACTTGGCGTTCTATATCACTATGCATAACCATCAACAAAGTTGTTAATGAATCCAAATGAGTATTCAACGTAACTGTATTCCTTTTGCTCTTTTGATATGCACTCGTTTTTAAATGAGATAAAGGAACTTGTCCTTCTAACTCAGAAGTATCATGACAAAACCATATTCCTTCATTCCATTCAAAAAAATAAGAATAATGATGCTTAACAACATCTTGTATATCATTAACAACATCAAAACCATCTTTTTTCGCTTCTAATAAAGTTCGAATAACAGCACTAGTAGATCTTAACTGTGTGTCTTTTTCTCCTATAAATGAATTATGAAAAAAATATCCACCTCCATGATTTTTTCGATTCTGCAATGCCCGTACAATTTTTTCTTTTTTACCTAATTGACTAGCACCCGAAAACTGTTCATACTCTTTTAAACCATAATATGTAAATTCTCCAGTCATCTCAAAATAATGTCCTTCTATCAAAACATTTGACATTAAAAAGCCATTTTTATGACAAAATATCTTTTCGAAATCATTCTCAATGTCCAATCTTCCAATGTTATTTAACTTTTTAAACATATATTTTATTTATAAAGATCGACCCATTTAGATATGATCTCATCTCTATTATAATTTTGCTCAAGTACTTTATTATTTACCTCAGTTTTTAAAAGTATTGCTTTATAATCGGCCACTACTTGATGAAGTTTACTTCCTATACCTTTTACTTCTTCAACTTCTTTATAAACAAGTCCCCATTCCTTGAGGTCCCTGTAAGGCAACCAGCTACCAGTAATAACAATATTGTTTGCATACATGTGTTCAAGCATTGAAGCGGATAGCATATCAGTGGTTTGCAACTGAATCATTACATCCGATGCGATGCGCAAATAGGAAACTTCTTCATTTGACATAAAATTAGTTAACAATCGATATTTGAATTTTGAGTCTTTAGTGAACTTTTCAATTTCTTGAATATAAGCTGTATTCTGTGGGTATGTTAGTGGCAACACAAACTCAATGTCCTCTTTATAAATATCTAATTCACCATTTGATTCAATTGCACTTAAGATTTCCAAGTGCTGCTGCATCTTGCTTGCGTTATAACCTATAGTTATAACTATTTTTTTAGAAAAATCAAAAAATAATTTGCTTTCCGTTTTTGTGGTTTTGTCCATTACTTTTTTAAGAACCGCTAAGGGTTCTATAAAAAACCTACATAAGATCACTTTTGTACTTGGTATGTTTGAGCTATAATATTCTAAAAAACTTTCTTTAGCGACACTATTTGCAATTGTAATTTTTGCAGCGAATTTCAATATAGGCAACATTTGTTGTTTTTTAGAATTAGAAGCTCTCAAAAAGTCGCTCCCCCAAATAGAAACAATTAATTTACATTTAAGTTTTTTTACAAAATACTGAGCATCTCGAATTAATATATCTTCAATATAATGAATATGGATAAAATCATAATGACCAAGCTTAGAAATCTGTCGTCTAAAGAGATATTGCTTATATATTCCCCTTAAAATTCTATTTTTACTAATAAACTTAGGCATCGATAGGGTAAAAATCGAATTGTACAAAATGTCTGTTTCACATTTTTTATCTGAGGTGTCTTGAGAAAGAACATCAATAAGTAAAGAATCTCCATCATATTCCTTATTAATTTCTTTTAATAAACTGTAAAGTAGTTGATGCCTTCTATTTCCAATAATCAATATTTTCATTTATTTCCCAATATATTTCAAATATTCATCCCATTCTCCAATATCCTGCCAAGCTCCCTCACTTATAGGAAAAACACCTACTTTTCCGTCATTATCTTTTATATGTTCAATTAAATGAGTGATATGGTAAAATTCACCTTCAGGGATGTTACTCAAAACGTGTGGTTCTAGTATATACACACCTGTATTTATTTGATAGGTTACTTGCGGTTTTTCAGAAAGATTTTTCAACACACCATTTTTTCCAGTTTCAATAGTACCATAAGGGATCGTGTGATGTTTTAACGCTGAGACAATTGTAATATCATTTTTATTTTTTTTATGATATTCATATATATCTTCTAAATCCTGATCTATAATAATATCACAGTTGGAAACAAAAAATGTAGAATTTAATTTATCTTTCAATAAATACATCGAACCTGCAGTTCCTAAGGGTTTATCTTCTTGAAAATAACTAACATCATAAGCTTCATTGTTTAATTCAGATAAGTAATGCTTAATAGTCTCTGCTTTATAATTTACAGATATGTAGAACTCATTACAACCAACATCTACAAATCTATCTAAAATTTCTTCCAAAATTGTTTTCTCACCTATTGGTATCAATGGTTTTGGGATTACATTAGTAAGAGGCTGTAAACGCGTACCTTTCCCCCCTGCCATAATAACAACAGGTAAATTCAGAAATGATCCTTTTTTTCTTGGTATCTCTCCGAAGATATCTTCCCAAAAATAAACCCCTACCAATTCTTCATTATCTACTACTGGCATGAATTCCATCCGAAATTGTAACATTTCTTTCTTGATTTCAATCAAAGTTTGGGAAGTATTTGCAACTCTCACTAAAGATCTAAGAACACTAGATATAGTAGCTCCAAAATTTTGATTTTCGATCAAATGTCTTTGGATATCTCCTACACTTACAACACTTTTATATTTTTTATTCGGACCTGTTACAATAAGCAGTTTCTTGCCCACACTGTCCATTTGCTTTAAAGCTTCGGTAAGATTAGAAGACTCCGAAATAAGCAATTTTTCGACCTTAATATTTAATAATTCTTTCATTTCAAGAACTTATGTTTTTGTTTATTTGAGAATCTATATACTTGAACGTTTTATAACAAACGACGAATATGATTTTATTTTAAATTAGAATTTAATGCCTCCAAAAATTTTGAAGAATCAATTACGACTTTTGACTTAATACCTACATCGTTTAATAATATCTTTGAGCAATCATTCCCATATTCCTTAATAATTATTTTTGCTAGTTCTTGATAACTAATGTTGTTTTCTCCAAGATTAAAAGTTCCCTGAATTTCATTATTTTCTATAATTCGATGTATTTTATCTAGAAAATAATCAATCGAGACAAAATTACTAATTCGTTCTCCGTTTCCAAAAACCGTTATTGTATTATCTCTTAATAACTCATCCTTCATAATTGCAAAAATTCTGTCCTCGCGCATTCCTTTCCCATAAACTTGCCCAAGCCTCAAATTAATTAGCTGAACAGTATCTTTTAGGTAAAATTTAAAAAGTTCCTCGCTACAAACCTTAGAAAGACTGTACAAACATTCATGATTTATTGACGGCTCAATAGCCGAGTGCTCATTGTAAGTACCACTGATATTTGGATACACACCTATACTTGAGATATTTATAAATTTTACAGCCTCAGTAATTCTGGCAATATAGATCATACTTTCTGTTATGGCATTATTTTTATGAAATACCGTAATATCTTTATTATCAGCACTAGAGAGTACTGCAGCACAATGGATAATAATATCTATTTTTTGTTTAAAAATAGATGTTGTAAAATTCTCTTTCACAAAATTCACATCTGAAAGATCTATTTCATAATCGTTTCGAGAAATATTACTTTTAAAGGTTTTTCTAGAAATAGTATATATTTCGTGTTTCCCTTGAAAATGTTTTCTTAAATGCTTACCTATAAAACCATTCGCCCCTGTAACTAGAATATTCATAACTATACAAAAAATTCATCATAATATCTAACTACTGTACCTTCTCTTAATTCGAAATCAATTTCCTTATCAAATAAAAGTAAATTAATTATGTATTCGATTTCTTTATAACCAAACAATGAACGAATATATGTTGTACCAGAATGTCGAGAATTGATTTCAAATATTTTTGGCAAACCATTTTCATCTAATCTTAGTTGAAAATTACAAGCCCCAAAAGGTTTCAAAAGCTCCGTAACTTCTTTAAGATATGATGTTATTATTTCAGGAAAATCATTCCTGTAATGAGATATAAATGTATTTCCTTCTTTAAGACTTCGACGCAAAACAATAATTTTTTTCAGTTCATTATTCAAATAGATGGTACCACAGGTAAATTCATCAACATCATTTCCAATACACTCTTGAATAACTGGAGTATCAACCTCATCAATTACTCTTAATAAATGGCTTTTATCGTTAACTTTATGAACACCTACACTTCTAGCACCTTTCCTTGGCTTAATAATTACCGGATAATTTAAATCATCATAACTCACTTCCCCTGGTAAATAAGATTTCGGATACTTAAGCCCATTTTCCATTAAGAACTTATAAGTCAGAAATTTATCATCCGCAATTTCAACAACTTCTGTTGAGCTAACCAAAACAACAACTCCTGTTTTTCTTTCAATATCCTCCTTATGTTTCGCAAAAATTGGCAGTTCAAAGTCTACACCTACAAATAATAACTTGATATCTCTTTCAATAATTACCTTCACTATAACATCGAGCCATTCCTGTTGAGTTACTCCTGACTTTAAAATATCTGGTAAAATATATTTTTCATCTATCCAAAAACTTCCGACAGTATCTTTAAAATAATCAAATCCAATAATATTAATTTTGTCTTTTAAATCCGATCTCTGTATTGATTTGATAATAGCTTGTCCTATTAAGCTTCCTATTCCTGTAACTGCAATATTTATTTTACTTTTCATAATGACTAATTTCTTTTGGATAATATATACTCAATACAAATATCAGGATATTTTTTTATTTGCATTTCGTTAATCAGTTTATCAGCAGAATATGGTTTTCTGATTAATTCTACTATGTCCTTTTCACTATCCCAAACAACATAATTAATTTCATCAATATTTACTCTATTTTGGCCAACACTACCTACGTTCACCAAACGATAATTTTCAATAGTTTTATTGAACATCCGATGGGAATGTCCTATAAAGGTATTTTTACTTATTTCTATTTCTGTGTCAGGAAAAATGTATGTATCATTTAAAGTATGAGTAAAATCTGAATTACCAAAAGAAAAATTTTCAATATATTTACCTATTTTTTCTTTTCTGTCAAAAGCAGGATAACATTGTTCAAAAAAAGTTTTTGCAATAATATTATCTCCAGGATAAATCCCTGATAGAAAAGCTACTTCATGGTTGCCTGATATAAGAACTTTATCATTTAATGTATCTAGTAAATCTACGCATTCATTAGACCAGGGACCGTAGTTAACTACATCTCCGAGTGAAATAATTAAATCAACCGATTTCTCATATTTTAATACATCTTCTAAAGAAGGTAGATTTCCATGAACATCACTTAGAATTAGTACTTTCATTTACTTGATCTAACACTGCTTGGAATATTTACAATTCTTTCTTCTAAAAACAAGGCATTAGTTTGTTGATCTCTTTGGCAATGAGCATACATAGGTAATTTAAACATTAACTGCCAAATAGGTCTTGTCATTACACTTTTTTGATTTGTTTCTTTTAAAAATAAATCTCTGTCTTGTTTATCTTCTAATTCAACACACATCAACCAGTAATTAGCTTTTGTATTAGGAGTCTCTGTTCTAAAATTTATTCCTTTAGAAAGAAAAAAAGAACCATACTCTTCAGCTAAATTTCTTTTGTTTTTTAAAAAAACATTTAACTGTTCTAATTGTGCACACGCTAAAGCAGCATTCAAATTTGGCATTCTATAATTGTACCCCAACTCATCGTGAACATATTCATACGGATGTGGAACTTTAGCTGTAGTGGTTAAATACTTCCCTTTTTCTCCTAAAGTAAGATTGTTGGTAACAATAGCCCCCCCGCCACCACTAGTAACTATTTTATTTCCATTAAATGAAAAAATGCCTAAATCACCAAAGCTTCCTGTTGGTTTCCCGTGATATTCGCTTCCTAAGGATTCTGCAGCATCTTCAACTACAGGAATATTCCATAACAGACAAATATTAATCAATTCCTCTAAATGAATAGGGAATCCAAAGGTATGCATAGGAATACAGGCACTTATTCTGCGTCCAGTTCTTTTATTAAAGCATCCTTCTTCTCTTAATTCTCCAAATTCATTCAAGAAATCCTCAACTGCTTTGGGCGACAATCCCATGGTATCTAGATCTACATCCAAAAAAACAGGATGTGCATTACAATAAGCAATAGCATTAGCAGTAGCAACAAATGTTAATGCTTGTGTAAGAACTTCGTCTCCAGCTTGCACACCCACTAGTCGCAATGCAACTTGAATTCCTGCAGTACCATTTACTACAGCAACTGCTTTTTGAGTATGCGTAATTTGAGTCATCATTGTTTCAAACTGATCTACAAAAGCCCCTACTGATGACACAAAAGTACTGTCAATAGTTTCTAATACATATTTTTTTTCATTTCCATTAAATTTGGGCACATGTAACGGAATAAAATCATTCGTATTATACTGATTCTTTATAAAAGAAATTACTTCTTTAAAATTGTCCATAACTACATTTTTGAGTCTAAATATTTACCCGTTTCTTTATGCCCAAAATTTGGAATCAAATTATGAAATAAAGAAACGATCATCTCTTTTGTCCAATAAAGATTGGATTTGATTTCCTTAATTTTGAAAGTGAAGTTTTCTAATTTAGATTGATCATATACAGCTTCGTTTTTGATAACACCTAGGTTTTCAAAACGATTCATGTCTAGTACTTCGTTTGCAGTATAAAATTCCTCATAATCTTTTTCTCCAGTAGTATCACTTCCAGTAAACAAACAAGGCCATTTCTTTTGAGCAATTAGCTCATCTATCGTATCTCTAGCTTCATCTTCTGTTGTACACAAATAAGGTTCATATCCTATTTGAGCTAAATATTTAACTGCAATATCTGCAAAAGAAATTAAATTTAGATTTTCGTCTAATTTTGGAAAGAAGATATCTCTATTTTCTCCAAATATGCAAGACATTAAACAAAGTTCACCAGATTCTTTTGGAGTTACAAAATAACGTTTAACATCATTTGGAGCTACAATTGGCTGTTTTTTTAAAATCCTTTGATTGAATCCATGCAATAGAGAACCATCAGAAAAGGCAACATTAGCAAATCGCGCGGTTGAAATTTTTATTTCCTCGCTTCTACGCATCAAGAACATTTCCATTATACGTTTAGATGCACCCATCATATTAACAGGATTAGCTGCTTTATCTGTCGATACACAAAAATATTTTTTAGTGCCTTTTGCAATAGATTGTTGTAAAGTTTTTTCCGTATTAAAAACATTGACATCAATCATTCTCATTAATGTAAAAGGATCTTTCTCACTTCTAACATGCTTTAAAGCTGATAAATTTAGTACATAATCAAATTGTCCATCCGCTTTTATAAAAGCATCGTATTCAATTGATCCAATATCTAGGGCAAAAGTTTGAAAATCGCCATCAATATAGCCATAAGAACTCCTTAGATCCCTAACTAGCTCGACCATATTATTCTCACTAATATCGACCACGTGTAATTTAGATGGATTTCTCTTAAAAATTTCTTTCACTACAGCTTGTCCTATTGAACCTGCCCCTCCAATTACTAAGAAAGAAGAACTTTTTAAGATTTCACATAGTTCAAATTCATTAGATTTAATATCATTTTCAAATAACTCTTCAACTCTACCTATTACCTTTAGAATATCCATATACTACATTTACAATCTCCAATAATTTTTAAAATCTTCTGGATGCAAAACCCCTTTTATATCGAACATATACATTTCATCTCTCGAGAGTTTCTCAAAATTTTCATGTGTCATTTCAATGAATTTTTTATGACCCACAGCTAGTATAATGATGTCGTATAAACCGACTGGTTCTTCAATTAAAGTTACGCCATACTCATGAGCTAATTCATTAGGACTTCCATGAGGATCTACAACATGAACGTGTATAGAATAATCCATAAGTTCCTTTACCAAATCAACCACTTTTGAATTTCGAATATCCGCAACATCTTCTTTAAAAGTAATACCCATCACTAAAACTTTGGATTTACCGGGGTTTTTTCCCTTTTCTATAAGAGCCTGAACAACTCGCTTTGCAATAAAACTTGGTATAAAGTCATTAACGCGTCTTCCAGCTGCAATAACTTGAGGATCAATACCTAATTGTTTCGCTTTATGCATTAAGTAAAATGGATCAACACTTATACAGTGCCCGCCAACAAGACCAGGTTGATATTTATGAAAATTCCACTTGGTTCCCGCGGCTTCAATGACGGCTTTTGTATCAATTCCCATTTTATCAAAGATGATTGCTAACTCATTCATTAGCGAAATATTGATATCACGTTGCGTATTTTCGATAACTTTAGCTGCTTCAGCTACTTTTATTGACTCAGCTTTGTGCAATCCAGCCTTAATTATTGTGCCGTATACTTCCGAAATTGTTTCTAGAGCATCATTGTCATTCCCTGAAACAATTTTCAAAATAGTCGTAAGTGTTCTTATTTTATCTCCAGGCACGATGCGTTCAGGACTATAACCAAACTTAAAATCTAAACCTGCTTTCAAGCCAGAGATGGATTCTAAGATTGGCACACAATCATCTTCTGTGCAACCTGGATATACTGTTGACTCATAAACAACAAAATCTCCTTTCTTTAAAGCTGAAGCAACGCTTCTAGAAGCGCCAAATAAGGGATTTAAATTAGGAACCTTATTTTCATCAATATCCGTTGGAACTCCTACGATATGAAAATGGGCTTTTTTTAAATCTTGTACATCAGAAGTAAAAGTAATATCACAATTCATAAAGGACGTCTTACTTAACTCTTTAGAAGGATCAATGTTCTGTTTCATTAACTCAACTCTATCATTGTTGATATCAAAGCCAATAACTTTAAAATACTTTGCGAACTCTAGTGCCAAGGGCAAGCCTACATAACCTAAACCGGTTACAGAAATTATTTTTTTCTTGTTGATTAAATCACTAAAAAATTCTGACATTTAAATTTATTTTTTATTAATAAACATTTTTTTATGAGAACTATGAATTTATACCTATATCTTTTAGTATTTTACGAAATATCAATACTAAAATTGTTAAAAAAACAAGCACCACGCCTCCCACTAGAATGGCTTTAACTCTACCAAGTTGTTCTTTTGGCAAAGGCAAAATAGGTTTGTCTATAACTTGAATTAAAGGCGTTTCCTTGCGCAATGTAACTTTAGCCAATTCGCTTTGTTTTACCAATTCTGTTAGTATCGCTGTGTTTGCCTGTACATCGACCTGTCTTCTCGCCGAAGGTGCTCGTCGAACATTCATTGCAGGATTTAGTCCAAAAGTATTATCATTTGCAACTGCAACGCCAGTAATGGCACTGTTTAGTTCACGACGAATAGAATCGGTTTGCCTTTCCAAGGTCTCCATATTCATTCGTGCTTTTTTACTCTTGGTGTCTACATAAAACTTTCCAACCTGTCTCGCCAATGCTTCACAAAAATAAAGGGAAAATAACTCATCATTAGAATTTACATCCATAGTGATGATAGCGATTTTTTTATCCTTTTGACCTACCGATAAAGCATCTTTAGAAAGCTTTTGATAAATAACTCCCAAAATACTGTCGTGCACTCTTGTGAAATGATTACGATTACTACTTGGAAAGAATTGAATGTTTTTAAACTTGGGGTTATCACTCCAGCTGTCCCTCCATTCATTATTTTGAATGTACATTTCAGCGAGGGAAATAACCTTACCATTCACTGTAACAGGAGTTAATAAAGTTTCCTCTACCATAGTTCGGGATTTAAACAACTCGGTTAAATTAGAACCAGTAAAAATACTCCCGCCACTACCACCTAGATCGATTCCAAATGAACTCGCCAAGCCAAGAGCGCCTCCTAAGCCTCCACCACCAGATTTTTCGTCCTCAAGAGCGAATGACAAAGTAGCAGTATATACTGGTTTCTTAATAAAAGAATAAGTTAAGCCCAAAGCGGCTCCTACAATTCCTACCAACAAAATGATTTTCCATTGTGAAACCAAATAACTATACCATTTTTGTGCTTTTTGAAGCAATTCTTTTAAAGATATTTCGTCGTTAGGCATTTGTTCTTCCATATTTTCGTAATCGTTTATCTGTTTTAGATACAAAGGTAAAATCGTGATGAATGTTGCACTTTTATATGCTTACTACGATCTTTACTTTTAAATTCTAGCTTTATTCAATGTTCACACCACAACTATCAGGGCTTGAAAGCAGTCACGATCAACAATGCTAAACTTGTAATTACGCTTCCAATACTTACCCATTCTCCCGTTGACATCTTCTTCGTAGCAGGTTTTTCTGGAACTACGATTTGAGAACCTGCAATTACTTTTGGATAGGAATGAAAAAATAAAAAAGAACCAGCTACATCGGCTTTACCATTAGGATAAATTACATACGCTTTCCTTTTCCATCCTCTGGCATCTACTCCACCCACAGCATCAATATAATAACTAAATCCTTTTCCTTTTGTATAGGGAATCTCCGAAGTTAAAAGTACATTTCCCGTGACTTTTACACTTTCGTTATAAAGAGCTACTACAATCTCATCACCAGGAAATAGCGTGACGTTAGTATTGTTAGCTGGATTTTTTATTATCTCTCTCCAATCTACCGGTATCGTGGCAAATTTTAACTCTTCTTTTAATTTTTTAGCTAATTTATTTGAAAGAGTATCATTTGTTTTTTCAGGCTTATCCAATTTTACATCTTCAGAAGATTTGGTCTTATCCAAATTTAGATCTACTCGTTCTAAATCTTCGATTTGTTCTGCTTTTATTGGTCGCTTAATTTTCACACCATCTAGATCAGCCAAACTTGTTAAGCCTCCTGCTCTTAAAATTACATCATAAATCTTCTCCTTTTTATGAGCCAAAACATATTTTCCAGTATAATTAACAGCTCCTGAAACGGTTACCATTTCTGGTTTATCATATACTGCCATCCTACGAATATTGACCACATCAAACGGTTGCAGCATAAAATTTTTTAATTGCTCGTTACTATCGGCAGTAATTTCTAAATTAAAAAGTTCTGCTTTATTCGGATTTGAATCATCAATCGTTTCCGATTTCATCATACGAGCGACTTCTACTCTTTTGGACGCAGAACCTGTCAATCCTCCTGCTTCAATCAATAAATCGTTTAACGTTAAGTTTTCATGATAATCGTAAAGTCCTGGTTTTTTTATCTCACCATCAATAGTTATTTTATATTCTTCTCTAAAATCTAATATAGAAAAAATAGTTACTATATCTTCTCTTTTTAATGCAATATCTGCATCAAGATCTCCGCTTAATGCTTTATCTAAATTGACATTAACTACCTCGGTCGTTAAGTCGGGTTTTAATCTAACGATCACCGCTCTACTTTTATAAGCATCTTGCGTTATTCCTTCCGCTTGATTAATTAAATCGGAAACTCTCATCCCTTCGTAAAAAGAATAGGTCTCTGGTCTGTATACGGCACCTTTTATAATAATTCGGTTTTCGAAACGATTCAAAATTTTAGAAACTCGGTACACGTCGCCATTTAAAGACAAATACGCATTGTAGTTCTCCGACTTAATATCGGCAACCTTAAATTCTTTTCCTGTTTTCTGTAACACATTTACAGATGCTGTGTAGGCAAATTCATTAAAGCCAGAAGCAAAATTCAATAAATCGGCAAAGGTCTCTCCTTCTTTCATCTCAAAAATTCCAGGACGTTTAACCTGTCCTTCTACCGTAACCCTATTTGTATAGGAAGGAATGCGAATAACATCATTGTCTTTTAGACCCACATTATCCGATTGATCACCAGTTACTAGAAAACGATACAAATCAACAGTCTTAATCACCTTATTGTTTCGTAACAATTCTATATTTCTATAACTTCCATTTTTTCCAGGACCACCTCCTAAGAATAAGGCATTATAAACAGTCGATAGTGACGAAATAGAATAATTTCCAGGCTGCCTGCTGCCTATAATTGTTACTTTTATGGTTCTAATGCGACCTAGACTGACGCTCACATGCGATTGTCCTGATCTAACGGTACTATATACACGTGAAATAGCAGTTTTAATTTTTTGTGTAGCTGCTTCAATAGTCATTCCCGCTACTTGAAGCTGGCCAACATATTGTATGTTAACTTTTCCTTCAACCGAAACAGATACACTATCATCGAACTCCTGTACTCCGTTTACGCTTATTTGCAGTTGATCTCCAGGTCCTAAAATATAATTTAATGGAGTGGCTAACTTTAAATTGGGTTCAAAATTTAGTGTAGGATTATCAAACAATTGCGAACCAAAAACAAGTGCATTTACACTGTCTTTTATCTTTTTATTGTTATATTCTTCTTGCTTTCTGCCAAATTCCTCCTCATCGTATTGATCTTCTGAATCGTCTCCCCTTGTTTTCTTGATCTTAGTTTTATCATTTTTTGTGTTGGACTTACCGTCACTAGGTAATGCCAAACGCGTTTTTAATTTTGCAAATTCTCCTGCACTCATTCCTTTAGACAAAGCCATAGACTCTGCTTGATCAATAGTTACATTATTCGTAAGTAATTGTGATCTAATTTTTGCAATATCGCCGTCTGACAGGTAATCGACTCTTACAGTACTTAAATCGTTGCTTTTCATCAAGTCTTGTGCCTGAACATTAGCGGATTGTAAAAACGCAAAAAGCAACACTAAAACGGTAACTATTTTTCTCATATTCGTATATTTTGATAAAACGACAAAGCTTATATTTTTTTAGAAAGATGACACGGCTTCGCCCTTGTGAGTCCCATTATTCGTATGAAATCACTATTTTATAAGAGTGCAAATTTATAACAAATAAAAAGAGTAACGGTACTCTCCTTTGTAATTAATTTTATTTTGTTTAGGTAAAATTACTGATCAAATTATGACCATTGCAAAAAAAAACTTTAGCATTTCTATTTCTACATCACTACACTGCCTTCTTTTCAACTTTCAATACGCAGCCTAACGATTCTAAAATCAAAATGTAATGATTTTGCTTTACTTCTTGAATGACAGCGGACTGAGACGCAAAAGGACCCGACTCAAGAATTATTTTATCTCCCTTTTGCCATCCATCTACCTTTATTTCGAAAAAATCTGGATTCGATAACCAGTTTTTTATTGCTTCAATTTCTACTTCTTTTACTACAGCAGGCTTCCCCAACCAGAACAAATAACGAATGGCACCTGGAATATCAAATATAGCAGATCGATCTTTGTCTTCAATTTGAACAAAAATATAGGAATTGAATAGCGGCACTTGGACTGTCTTTTTTCGGTCAGACCATTGACGGTTTTTTGAAATTAACGGACAATATGCTATAATATTAAGCTCATTTAATCTTTCTGCAACTTTTCGTTCCCATTTGGGCTTGGTGTAAACCACATACCAATTCATCATTGTGATTCTTTATGAATATTGCTTTTCATAATAGGTCGAATAAGCACCCGTGGTCACACTATTTAACCATTCTTTATTGTCTAAATACCAATCGATTGTTTGTTCTAATCCTTGCTCGAAAGTTACGGAAGGTTTCCATCCAAGCTGTGTATTTATTTTAGAGGCATCAATAGCATAACGCAAATCGTGCCCTGGACGGTCTTTTACATACGTAATCAACTTCGCTGATTCTCCTGTACTTCTACCTAATTTTATGTCCATAATAGCACACAATATTTTTACCAAATCAATATTTTTCCATTCGTTAAAACCACCAATATTGTATGTTTCATGATTTTTTCCATCATGGAAAACCAAATCTATAGCTACCGCATGATCTTTTACATACAACCAGTCGCGTGTGTAATTTCCATCGCCATATACTGGCAAAGAATTATTATTGATAATGTTATTGATAAATAACGGAATTAATTTTTCAGGGAAATGATTGGGTCCATAATTATTGGAACAGTTCGTAATCACATACGGCAAGCCATACGTTTCTCCATACGCTCGCACAAAATGATCAGAACTAGCCTTTGACGCTGAGTACGGAGAATTAGGATCATAAGCAGTAGTTTCAGTAAAAAGTCCTTCGGCTCCTAAAGAACCATAAACCTCATCTGTACTTACGTGATAAAAACGTTTTCCTTCAAAGTTATCTTTCCATTGTTTTTTGGCTGCATTGAGTAAATTCATAGTTCCGAAAACATTTGTTTTTACAAATGAAAGTGGATCTTCAATAGACCGGTCCACATGAGATTCAGCTGCTAGGTGTATTACCCCATCAAAAGCAGTATCCGTAAATAATTTTTCAATAAAAGCCTCATCTGTAATATCTCCTTTCACGAAAGTGTAATTCGGCTCACGCTCAATATCTGTAATATTCTCTAAATTTCCGGCATAGGTTAAGGCATCTAGATTATAAATATGATAATCAGGATAATTATTGACAAATCGTCGTACGACATGAGAACCTATAAACCCTGCACCACCTGTTATTAATATATTTTTCATTTTTACTTTTTATATAAAAAATTTAACTATTCTAATTGCTATAATTTCCCATCTACATTATGTTTTAAAACTCCTTTTACATCATACAACACACTATGAGTATTTCGTAACGTATCTATATCTAAACCTAAAAATTGCGTATGTGCAACTCCTAATACCACTGCATCGAATTTCCGCTCTGGTTGTGTGTTAATTGTTTGTATACCATATTCATTTTCAACTTCAGCGGGATCTGCCCAAGGGTCATAAACTGTCACTGAAACACCATATTCTCTTAATGCTGCGATTACATCTACAATCTTGGTATTGCGAACATCAGGACAGTTCTCTTTAAACGTAATTCCCAACATCAAGATTTGCGCACCAGCAACGGCAACTTCTTTTTTTATCATTAATTTAATAACTTGAGAAGCCACATATTCTCCCATACTGTCATTTAAACGACGACCGGCCAATATTATTTCGGGATGATAGCCGTTTTCCTGCGCTTTTTGTGCTAGGTAATACGGATCTACACCAATGCAATGTCCGCCAACAAGTCCTGGTTTAAAAGGCAAAAAATTCCATTTTGTACCTGCTGCTTCTAGCACTGCATAGGTATCAATTTCTAAAATATTAAAAATTTTGGCTAATTCATTTACAAAAGCAATATTAATATCTCGTTGTGAATTTTCGATTACTTTGGCCGCTTCTGCGACTTTTATGGAGGGTGCTAAATACGTTCCTGCAGTAATTACCGACTGGTATAATTTATTTATTTTTTGACCCACCTCAGGCGTAGAACCTGACGTTATTTTTAAAATTTTATCTACTGTATGTTCCTTATCCCCTGGATTTATGCGTTCTGGCGAATAGCCTGCAAAAAAATCTACATTAAATTGTAGTCCTGAGAACTTCTCTAGAACTGGAATACATTCCTCTTCTGTAGCGCCTGGATAAACAGTAGATTCATAAATTACAGTATCCCCTTTTTTTAATACCCCTCCTATCGTTTCACTGGCCTTATATAAAGGGAGTAAATTGGGACGATTTTTTCTATCAACCGGTGTAGGAACCGTCACAATGTAGTAATTACAACTTGAAAGCTCTTCCAAAACTGTCGTACAATACAATCCATTTTCGAGAGAATCACTATGCTTCAACACTTTTTTTAGCGTTTCACTGTCTAATTCTAGCGTAGCATCAATACCTTGTTTTAAAGACTGCACTCTATTTTCATTGATGTCAAAACCAACTACAGCATATTGCGTTGCAAATAATCTCGCAAGTGGCAAGCCCACATATCCTAATCCTACAATTCCTAATTTTATGTTCGTATTCAATGGTAATGCTTTTTTGACAAACGATCTCTACCTAAGATAATAAATGCACGTTTAATTTTGATTAAATTGGCAACAAATATAGTGAATAAAAATAAGCTATTTTCTCTAAACTCAAGTGCTGTATGCTTTCAAAAAAAATAGTTTAATTGCATTGCACGTAATGAACTAATTATCAATTGTAAGTAAAGATCGTTATTAATTAAAATTTTTAAGATTAAGAGACTAAATTATATCTAAATATAATGGTGTTACACATATTAAAATTAAATCCGTCTTGATTTAAATTGATTTTAGAAGTCATATCGTTAACGTCAGGTTGATCTCAATTTAAAACGTATGTATAAAACTATGGATCTCGACTGCGCTAGATTTGACAGATTCATATAATAAAAATCAAAAAATAGTTGCAGATCTATTGGCAAAATCATTCAATGTGAAAAAGAATATTAAAAATAAATAAGACTAAAATATCTAATTTAATAGTTCTAAAATTTACGATCCAATGGCATGATAGACAAAGCCAATCTCTTTTAATAGCGACCCATTTAATAAATTGCGACCATCAAATACAAAAGCAGGCTTTTGCATTCCGTCGTAAATCCTTTTCCAATCGTAAGTTGTAAACTCATCCCATTCCGTAAGTATGGCAATCGCATGAGCTCCACTACAAGCATCATAAGGATCATTAAATGTAAATACTTCTTTATTATTTTCTTCTGCTGATCTGGTTTCCAAATAATTTAAATCGCTTAGCATTTTATCTCTTGAAACTTTTGGATCAAAAACTGAAATTTTGGCATGTTCGCTAATTAAATCATCCGCCACAAAAATTGCCGCAGATTCTCGAGTATCATTGGTGTCTTTCTTGAATGCCCATCCTAAAAAAGTAATTTTTTTATCGGCAACCGTATTGTATAAAGTTTGCACAATATTATTCGAAAATCTTCTTTTTTGATGATCATTCATTATAATTACTTGCTCCCAATAATCCGCAACCTCATGTAATCCGTACGATTTAGCAATATAGACTAGATTTAAAATGTCTTTCTGAAAACACGAACCTCCAAACCCTACGGATGCTTTAAGAAATTTAGATCCAATTCTACTATCCATTCCTATTGCTTTAGCCACTTCATTCACGTCCGCACCTGTCTTTTCACATAGTTCAGAAATTGCATTTATGGAGGAGATACGTTGTGCTAAAAAAGCATTTGCGGTAAGCTTTGACAATTCAGATGACCACACATTTGTAGTTAGAATTTTATCTCTACTAACCCAGTTAGCATATACATCTACCAAAGCATTAATTGCTTCTTCCCCTTCTGGAGTAGTATCGCCACCAATTAAAATTCGGTCTGGATTTAATAAATCTATAACTGCAGTTCCTTCTGCTAAAAATTCTGGATTTGATAATATTTGAAACTGAACACCATTTCCTGTATTATCTAAAATACTTTTTATAGCTTCGGCAGTACGCACGGGCAAAGTCGATTTCTCTATCACAATTTTATTTTGCTTCGCCACTTTTGCAATTTGCCTAGCGCATAATTCAATATATTTTAAATCTGCTGCCATGCCTTTCCCTTTACCATAGGTTTTGGTGGGTGTATTTACAGATATAAAAATCACCTGAGCTTCATCAATCGCTTTGTCTACTTCCGTTGAAAAGAAAAGGTTTCGTCCTCTTGCTTCAGCCACAATCTCAGAAAGTCCTGGTTCGTAAATTGGAATATTATCTGTGTTGGGATCGTTCCAAGCGTCGATCCTTTGCTCATTTAAATCAACCACTGTCACTTGAATGTGTGGACATTTTTGAGCTATTACTGCCATTGTAGGACCTCCGACATACCCGGCTCCAATGCAACAAATTTTTGTAATTTTCATGTTCTTATTCTATTTTTTGTACGCTGTTATACGCTATTTTATTTGAAGATTCTCCCAATACCAACTCACGGCTTCTTTAAGCCCTTCCTGCAACGAAAACTTAGGATTATATCCTAGTTTTGCTTTCGCTTTCTCAATACTTGCTAAAGAGTGTGGAATATCACCTGTTCGGTTAGGACCATATTCTACTTGAACATCATTAATTTTTGAATCATATTCGGATAAATATTTTTTTAAATAACCTACCAAATCATTCAATGTATTTCGATCTCCATACGCCGTATTATAAATTGTATTTACGGCTTCTGGATTCTCTATAGTCATAGCCAATTCATTCATTTGAATTACGTTATCAATATAAGTAAAATCTCGCGAATAATTCCCGTCTCCATTTATTTTTGGGCTTTGGTGCTGCATCAATTGCATTACAAACCTTGGTATAACAGCTGCATACGCTCCATTAGGATCTTGTTTTCTTCCAAAAACATTAAAATAACGCAATCCGATAGTTTCCAATCTATAAGTTTTACTGAAAATTTCAGCATATAATTCGTTTACGTATTTTGTTATGGCGTAAGGCGAGAGTGGCTTTCCTATAACATCCTCTACTTTTGGCAAACCTTCCGAATCTCCATATGTAGAAGAACTAGCAGCGTAGACAAATCGCTTTACATTAGCATCTCTAGCAGCAACAAGCATATTTAAAAACCCCGAAACATTAGTTTCATTTGTAGTAATAGGATCAGCAATTGACCGAGGAACAGAACCCAATGCCGCTTGGTGCAGCACATAATCTACTCCTTTTACCGCTTGATGACAAGTATCTAAATTTCGTATATCGCCTTCTATTAAAGTAAAATTTTGATTGTTTACAAAATCCTTCAAATTATGGTGGTGACCTGTTGCAAAGTTATCCAAACAAACTACTTGATACTGTTTCGATAAAAAATACTCACACAGATTAGAGCCTATAAAACCAGCTCCTCCCGTTATCAATATTGTACTTGTATTCTTTTTATCCATTTTTCAACTGTAATGAAGCGTTTTTCATGGTTATTTTTTTTGAAAAATTCTATTCAAAATAGTTTTTTTCTTTTCTTCTTCATGATACCCATTCGAATAGTTACCATTACCGTAACCGTATCCATAGCCGTATCCTCCACCATATTTTGCTTTGTTTTCAAAACCATTCAAAATAATACTTGCGTTCTCAAGCTCACCACGATTAACGCGATTATTCAACAAGACAATCATTTCTTTTTTGGTGAAATTTTGTCGCATAATGTATAAAGTTACATCACAATATTGAGATAATTCTAACGAATCTGACACCAAACCTACAGGCGGCGTGTCTAAAATTATATAATCGTATTTTTCTTTTAATTCGTTTATTAATTCCTTCATACCATCGCTCAAAAGCAATTCTGAAGGATTTGGAGGTACAGGACCAGAAAGTATAACGTCTAGAAAAGGAACCGAAGTATGATTTACAATCTCCTCTAAACTTTTCTGTTTTATTAAATAATTGACAACACCAACTTCATTCGTTAAATTAAAATCTTCAAACAACTTTGGCTTTCTCAAGTCAAGACCTACAATCACAGTCTTTTTTTCGCTCAAGGCAAAAACCGTAGCGATGTTTATGGAACAAAATGTTTTTCCTTCTCCACTGACCGAAGATGTAATCATCAATGTCTTAGCTCCTTCTAAATGTTTCTGTTTATATAGAAACTGAAGTGAAGAGCGAATCGCTCTAAAAGACTCTGATAAAGCAGATTTTGATTTTTCAAAAACGGCTAAATTTCCAAAATCTGGATTTATTCCGACAATTCCAATAAGTGGAATACTCGTCAGTTTGCTGATATCCTCTGGATTATGAATAGTATTGTTTATAAAGTACAGCACAACAATCACTAGCAAAGGTAGTAGCAATCCTAAGAATAAAGCCAAAACATAATTGACACCAGTTTTTGGCCCAATAAGACCTCCACCAATATCTTTTGCAGGATCTATAAAATGAATGTCCGATAAGTTGGCAGCTTTAACAATATCTGCTTCACTCCTTTTTTGAAGAAAAGTGCTGTATATATTATCACTTAAATCATATTTCCTTTTGATTTTAATTAACTGTTGCTGATCATCTGGAAGTCGCTTGATCTTACTCTCCGTTTGATTGATTTTACTACTTACAATTGCTAAATCATATTCTAAAGAACTTTTAGCAGCAGCAATATTTTCTAATAAAACATTTTTTACTGCTTCCATTTGATTGTCAAAATCTCTAAAAATCTTTTCGCTTTTTACGGCATAAGCCATTTCAGATCTTTGGGTAGAAAGTGCGATCAACTTAGACACATTGACAACAACATTGGGATCTTCAATTCCCGCTACCGATGGTGCTGGTAACTTAGAGTAATCAACGCTATTTTTTAAGTATGACTTTAAAGAATTATAATAGGCGATTTTACGATTTACTTCATCTTTTTTAACATCAAACTCAAGCATTTTTTCAGAATACTTTGCGCCTCCATTTTCTTCTATATCATAAATATTTTTGTCTTTTCTAAACGATTTAAGCTCATCGCCAGATTCTTTTAACTGAGATTCCATAGCAACAAGCGTACTGTCAATAAAAGCAATGGTATTTGTTGCAAATTGATTCTTACTGTCTAATTGTCTTTTGATTAACATATTTACAGTAGCATTCAGGTATTCCACCATTCTGGCTTTGTTTGTTCCTTGCATACCCAAGGTAATAATGGAACTTCCTTTATCATCGGTTTTAACATTTATACCTCGGTAACTAGAAACCGTCCCGTTAAAATCATTAAATCGCACAAAGTATTCATTCCCTTTATAAAGACCAGGATTATCATTTATTTCTAATTTCCAGTTTAAAAAGGGTAGGGAAACTTGTTCACCAACTTTATACTTCTTAAGGAATAAACCTTCTTGAACATTAGTGCTGCTGTACGAATTATCATAATAATGAATTAATGAAACAGCTGTGCTTTCAAACGGGATGCTGATTTCGTATTCGCTTTCACTTACGAACTTAATGCTTATAAGATTACCCGCAATTTGACCTTGTTTCTTATTGATTTCTAATTTAAAAGGTACTGCTCCGTATGCATCCTCTAAATTGTATTTTCCTTGAATGAGATAACTGATATAAAATTGCAATTTATCTACAACCAATTCATTGTGGGAACGCGACTGTAAAGTAGTCGCTATCGTTTGAATTTGATCTGATGCACCGCCCCAATTAAATGTTAGGCTTGTATTTGAAGTAAATAACGGATTTGTTTCTTCTTTTACAGAAATTAAAGTCTCTATACCATAAATTTTCTCTTTCCGAATATTCACTTGGTAAGCTATAGTAAGAGTAATGACGATGCATACTATAAACCATTTCCAATAACTTAATATCTTTAGTAAAAAACCTTTAAAATCAAAACTAGGCTGATTTTCAAAAACCGAAAAATCTTTAATGTCTAACATATTTTGAAATTAATTTTATTTTTTTAGCAATAAATAAGTTGTTGTAAAGAGAGACAGCAGTGTAATAATAGTTGTCAAGGACTGTATTCCCGTACTTCCAGTACCCCAAGTTTTTTGTCTAAGTGGTTTAACATATATATAATCATTGGGTTGCAAAAAGTAATACGGAGAATTCATTACCGTTTTATTGGTTAGGTCAATGTCTCGCATCTCGGTACCATTTGGCGTTTGCCTAATTATAGTTACCGCTTTTCTATCACCCGTTGTCGTAATATCTCCAGCATTTGCAATAGCTTCCATAACATTTACTTTTTCTTGAAACAAAGTTTTCGTTCCAGTGCTCCCCACCTCACCGTTTATGGTGTAGCGAAATCCAGCTAATTTAACAACTACAAAAATACTTGCATCTTCTTTGAAGTAATCTGCCAATAATTGTTTTTCGACATTAACTCGGACTTCCTCAAGTGTAAAGCCCATAACATTCATTTCTCCTAAAACTGGAATTCGTATATTCCCATGATCATCCACTGTAAAGCCATCAAAATACAAGCTCGACTCCGATTGTCCGGATGACTGCCCATCGGTTGTAGGATTAAAAATAGTAACTAGTTTTGGATCTGCAGCTTTAATAGTAATACTTAAAACATCATGGGTCTGTAATCGATAAGGCTTAGATTCTATAGCTGCAATTGTACCTGCTGCATTAGAAGCATCCCCTTTGTTTTGAAGATAAACCAAGTCTTTTACCGGTATACACGAAGTAAATAAAATACTGATAAACAAGAATATAAATAAAAAACGTTTGTTCATTTTTAATAATTTAATAACAAATATAATTTTTCAATAAAGAGTACTAAGCATTTTGATTTAATAAACGCTTAATTACTTTTTAATGATTTTTCAAAAGGAACTCTTTGCAATATACTGCGTCCTAAAGTAACTTCATCGGCATATTCTAATTCATCACCAACTGCTATTCCTCTTGCAATTGTTGACACAATAATAGAAAGATCTGCAATTTGTTTGTAGATATAAAAATTGGTAGTATCTCCCTCCATAGTAGAGCTTAACGCAAAAATTACTTCGGTAATCTGTCCCAATTTTGCTTTTTCAACCAACGTAACAATATTCAGTTGACTAGGACCCACTCCATCAATTGGCGAAATCTTACCACCTAAAACGTGATAAATTCCTCTAAATTGTCCTGTGTTTTCAATAGCCATGACATCTCGAATATCTTCTACAACACAAACAATTTGATGATTTCTATTTTTATTGGCACAAATTTCACAAGTAGCACTATCCGAAATATTATGACAACTGCTACAATATTTAATTTCCTCTCGCATTGTAACTAATGCTTGTGCTAAAAATGATGCTTGCTCTTTGGGCTGCTTCAATATATGCAAAACCAATCGCAACGCAGTTCTCTTTCCTATTCCAGGTAACTGAGACATTTCGTTAACCGCTTTTTCTATTAACTTTGAAGAAAATTCCATGGTTGCAAAAGTAAGAAACTCAAAAAACTGTTTTTTAGAAAATTGAGTTATTTTAATAAATCTAAATACTAAAAATTAATATTTATTTAAAGTCAGCAAAACTAATGTACATGCGACTTCAACCTTTATATTGTTCAATTCTAAAAGCTGATAAAACTCTGGATTTTCAGTCCCAGGATTAAACAAAACCCGTTTTGGTTTTGCTTCAACAATATAATTATAATAGTCTTTTTGGCGCGTTGGATTTATATAAAGAGTAACCGTATCTATATTTGCTAAAGGAATTGCTTTAGTCTTAATTTTGATTCCAGCTACTTCTCCCATATTTTGCCCCAAAGCAAGAACTGAATGCCCTCTTTCTACTAACATTTCAATAGCTTTGTATGCTGCTCTTTCTGGTTTTGTAGTTGCGCCTAGAACTAAGGTTTTTTTATTTTTTGTCATTTTATATCAATATATAATGCAAAAGTAATCAAAAAGGATTTAGCGGTTACTATATATTGATTCTTAGCCCTTTTATTTGTGCCTATTTACGTTTTAAAAACAAAACAAAAAAGGCTTTTTTTTTAATAAATGATTCCCTTTTGATTAGAATTAGACCAAAATTTAGCTTTGATTACATGTAAACCTAACAATTCCTTAAATGTATTGTTTTAAAAATGCGTATTTTTACAACAAAAATAAAACTGTATGGATCTATTTATTTATTTATTTGCTGCGCTTTTTTCGGTATTGAATCCTATCGGAACTGTGCCAATATTTGTAGGATTGACGCATGGCGATTCTAAGGCAGAATGTTCTCGAATTTCTTTATGGACAGCTATAAATGTGTTTCTTATTCTTATAATTTCCTTTTTCATCGGAAAATATGTTTTAAGTTTCTTCGGTATCAGCATCGATGCACTTCGAATAGCGGGTGGATTAATCATCGTGAGTTCTGGTTTCTCATTGCTTTCGGGAAAATTTAATAAAAAGAGAGGGATTAACAAAAAAATAGAAAGCGATGCACAGCAAAGAAATGACATTGCGCTAACACCTTTAGCAATGCCAATGTTAGCAGGACCTGGTTCAATTTCTTTATTAATTGCTTTTTATCAAGAACACCACGCTACGAATGAACTCATTATTGCATCACTAGCTATCCTTGCGATCGCTATAGTTATTTTTATTATCCTTAGAAGCGCAAATTATTTAGCTGCAATTCTTGGAGCTTCCGGTATCGTTGCGATTTCAAGAATTGTTGGATTTATAGTAATTGCAATTGGAATTCATTATATCGTAAGCGCTATTATTAATATAGTGAAAGGAAACTTGATGTAGTTTTTTTTTTAAAATAAAAAATTCAAATCCAAATTATTTTATCAATCTGAATTTGAATTTTTTTATTAAAATGTATTTTATTATTCGACTGGTAAGAAAATTTCAGCCATCATACATCTCGCGCTTCCTCCTCCACAAGCTTCAATTGTATCAAGACTAGAACTCAAAATAGTTACATGTTCCTCCAGTTTACCGATTTGTTTTTTTGTCAAGCTTTTATGTGCCGAAGCGCTCATGATTAAATATCTTCTATCGTCAGTTCCTTTTAATTCAAGCATATTACCTGCAAAATTATTCACCTGATCTTCTGTGATAAGAATAACTTCTTTATCATCACCCTTCAAGCTATCAAGTACCATTTTTCGTTCTTTTTTATCATCGATACAATCCGCACAAATAACTGCAAAGGTCTCACCAATACACATCATTACATTGGTATGATAAATCAATTTTCGCTCTTTTTCAACGGTTTGATAAGCTTCAAAAATCACTGGAGTAAACTCAAAATCCTCGCAGAATTCTATAAATAGCTCTTCGTCTGCTCTAGGAGAAAGTGCGCAATAGGCTTTTCCGTTTTCTCGATCCAAAACTAAACTTCCAGTTCCCTCTAAGAAAAAACCATCCTCTTCCGCAGAGGTGTAATCCATAATATTATTAATTACAAATCCTTTTTCCTCTAGCGTATCTAATATATCTTCACGACGCTCTAAACGACGATTCTCTGCAAACATAGGATACAACGCAACGTCTCCATTGTCATGAAATGAAATCCAATTATTAGGAAAAATACTGTCAGGAGTATCTGAATTCTCTTTGTCATCAACAACCGTTACGTCTATTCCAACAGCACGAAGTTTCTCAACAAAGGAATCGAATTCCTGTTGCGCTTTAGCATTTACAGTTGTCGGCAATAAACCATCTAGAACTTTTTGGTAATAATTATTAACAGCCGTTTGCTCATTCATACGGAATGCAACTGGACGAATCATTACAATCGAGTTTGTTGTTTGTTTCATATTATTTCGTTTTACAGTTTATAAAGATTCATTTTCTAAAGTTAAGTAACATTCAGCAATAAACCTCAAAACAATTATTAATCTCTTATCAGTGGCAACGTAGAGCAGCGCAATAAACCTTCCTGTTTAGCGATCTCTGCATACGGTATTTCTTCAACAATAAAATCATTAGAACGCAACCAGTTATTCAATCTGGTAAAGTTTTTCTCAGATACTACGACATTTGTATCAACTGAAAAAACATTCGAATTCATATTGTACATTTCGTCTCTAGTAATATGAAACAGATTGTCTTTACCAAATAAATTTACAAGAAACATATAGTCTGCTTCTTCTCTAAATCCTCCTTTATAAATAATTCCTTTGTTTTCCCCAACAGGCTGAAAACAACAATCCAAATGAAGTGCATTATCACGGGCCTCAATCTTTGATTTCACTAAATCAAATGCTTTTATAATTTTATTAGGAAATAAATCCTTTATATATTGCACTCCTTGCCAATTTGTACGGGCAGTAAGATACGACGCATAATCGCTTCCGTTATATGTTCCTATAAAAACATAATCACCCCAAAGCATCACATCGCCACCTTCTATATGCACTTCCTCGGGAGGGCGAACTACTTTTGAAGGATTAATTTGATCAATAACATACTGTATTGCGTCTAATTCTCGCTCTCTATCTGGCAAAATATTAGATTTTACAAAAACGTCATCAATTACAAAACCAATATCTCTTGTAAATATCTGATTGTAATTTTCAATCATTTCTGGCCTCAAAACGGTAACGTCATATTTTTTAAAAACAGCATTGAATGCTTCCATTTCAAGAATCATATCCGATTCTAATGGATACGTATTTGCCAAAATATGTTCTAATGATTTAGGATCATATGCTTCTTCCGGTTTTGGAGTTGGGCCATTATTAATAGCAGACCCCAATACAACAAGCTTTAATCTTGAAGTTTCATTTTTTACATTTAACTCTAACATTATTTATAAATTTTGTCCAAAGATAAAAAAAAAGCTTCACGATAGAGTGAAGCTTTATAAATCTGAAGAAGTTTATTATTTCTTATATTCTCTTAAAGGATGTCCAACATAAATTTGTCTTGGTCTTCCAATAGGTTCTTTGTTTTCGCGCATTTCTTTCCATTGTGCGATCCAACCTGGCAATCTTCCAACTGCAAACAATACAGTAAACATATCAGTAGGAATGCCCAAAGCTCTGTATATGATTCCAGAATAAAAATCTACGTTCGGATATAATTTTCTAGAAACAAAATACTCATCTACGAGAGCAGATGCTTCTAATTTTTTAGCAATCGCAAGAATTGGATCATCTACTCCTAAAGTTGCCAATACTTCGTCTGCTGCTTTTTTAATTATTTTTGCTCTTGGATCAAAGTTCTTGTATACTCTATGTCCAAAACCCATTAATCTAAACGGATCATCTCTATCTTTTGCTTTCGCCAAATATTTGTCCGCATCGCCACCATTTCTTTGAATTTCTTCTAACATCTCAAGAACTGCCTGATTTGCTCCACCATGCAATGGACCCCACAACGCAGAAACTCCAGCTGATATTGATGCAAATAAACCCGCGTGAGAGGAACCAACCATCCTCACAGTAGAAGTAGAACAATTTTGTTCATGATCACCATGAAGAATAAATAATTTATCTAACGCATCAATAACTATAGGGCTTGCAGTATAAGGTTCAGTAGGAAGTCTAAACATTAGTTGCATAAAATTCTCTACATATCCTATTGTATTATCGTAATAATTTAAAGGATAACCCATAGTTTTTCTATACGTCCAAGATGCTATTACCAAGAATTTACCCATCGTTTTACAAACGGCATCGTACATTTCTTTTTCGTTTTCAACATTAACCGACTTTGGGTTAAATGCCGTCAATGCACTTGTAAGTGCAGAAAGCACGCCCATAGGATGAGCGTTCTTAGGAAAACCATCAATAATAATCTTCATCTCCTCGTTTACTAGAGTATGTTTTCTAATATCATTTTCAAATTTTTCTAAAACTGCATCCGAAGGTAATTCTCCAAATATTAAAAGATAAGAAACTTCTAAAAAATGAGACTTTTCTGCTAGCTGTTCAATAGAATATCCTCTGTAACGTAAAATTCCCAGTTCTCCATCTAAAAAAGTGATTTCACTTTTGCAAGAACCTGAATTTTTATAGCCTGGATCAAGAGTTATTGCTCCAGATACATCACGTAATTTACTAATATCTATTCCAGCTTCGTTTTCGCTACCAATAATAACAGGAAGCTCAAACTTGTTACCATCAATTTCTAATATTGCTATTTTTGACATATATTTTTAAGAAATAAAAATTTAATTATAATTTACCAAATCTAAGGAATTCCACATTAATTTAAAAATAAATAGGACGATGAATTTGATAAATGTTCAAAAAAAAAGCCATTCATGCAAGATGAATGGCTTTTCACTATAATTCTATTGCTATTACTTTATTTTAAAAGCATTTTTTCCAGGAAAATATGCAGAATTGCCAAGCTCTTCTTCAATTCTCAATAACTGATTGTATTTTGCCATACGATCAGAACGAGAAGCAGAACCCGTTTTTATTTGACCACAATTTAATGCTACTGCCAAATCTGCAATTGTATAATCCTCTGTTTCTCCCGAACGGTGTGACATTACTGAAGTATATCCGGCATTTTTTGCCATATTTACTGCTGCAATAGTTTCCGTCAAGGTACCGATTTGATTTACTTTCACTAGAATAGAGTTTGCAATTCCTTTCTCGATACCAGTAGATAGTCTTTCAACATTGGTTACAAATAAATCATCTCCAACTAATTGTACTTTGTCTCCAATTTTATCCGTTAATAATTTCCATCCTTCCCAGTCATTTTCATCCATTCCGTCTTCTATTGAAATAATTGGATACTTAGCAGCTAATTCAGCTAAATAATCAACTTGTTCTGCAGAAGTTCTAATTTTCCCTGTAGGACCTTCAAATTTAGAATAATCATATTTACCATTTACATAAAATTCTGCCGCAGCACAATCTAATGCAATCATAATTTCATCTCCAAATGTATAACCTGCCAATTCAACCGCTTTTTTAATTGTATCTAAAGCATCTTCTGTACCACCAGCCAACGTTGGAGCAAAACCACCCTCGTCACCCACTGCAGTAGAAAGACCTCTATCGTGCAACACTTTTTTAAGATTATGGAAAATCTCAGTTCCCATTTGCAAAGCTTGACTAAAAGAAGTTGCTTTTACAGGCATAATCATAAATTCCTGAAATGCGATAGGAGCATCAGAATGTGATCCCCCATTTATAATATTCATCATAGGAAGAGGCAAAGTATTTGCAGAAACACCTCCAACATATCTGTACAAAGGCATACCTAGCTCATTTGCAGCAGCTTTTGCTACAGCAAGAGAAACACCTAAAATAGCGTTTGCACCTAAGTTTGATTTATTTGGAGTTCCATCTAAATCAATCATTGTTTGATCGATTAAATTTTGCTCAAAAACAGAAGTTCCAATTAATTCTTCAGCAATTTTGGTATTAACATTTTCAACCGCTTTCAAAACTCCTTTTCCAACAAATGCTTTTCCTCCATCTCGTAATTCAACAGCCTCATGTTCACCAGTTGATGCTCCAGATGGAACAGCCGCTCTACCTAAAACTCCGTTTTCTGTAATTACGTCAACTTCAACAGTAGGATTACCTCTTGAATCAAAAATTTGTCTTGCGTGTATTTTAATAATAATACTCATTATTCTTATTTTTTATGTTATTAATCTGTATTTTATTCAAATTTAATCAAAATATATCAGAAGTCTTGACTCTGAAAACCTTATAATTCTTTTATTTATTAACGATAACGTTTTAGTCCTAGACAGATTTAATGTTTTCTATAAACTGATCGAAAAGGTAAGAAGAATCGTGAGGACCAGGACTTGCCTCGGGATGATATTGAACAGAAAAACAATTTTTATTTTTCATTCGCATACCTGCAACGGTGCCATCATTCAAATGTATATGTGTAATTTCTAATTCTGGATGATTATCTAATTGCTCTTTGTTTACCGCAAAACCATGATTTTGAGATGTAATTTCACCTTTACCAGTTATAATATTTTTTACAGGATGATTTATTCCTCTATGCCCATTAAACATTTTATAAGTAGACACTCCATTTGCTAGTGCAATTACCTGATGTCCCAAACATATTCCAAATAGTGGCTTATCATTCTCCATTATTTTCTTCGCCACCTCTATAGCTCCAAACAACGGATCAGGATCTCCAGGACCATTCGATAAGAAGAAACCATCTGGTTCAAATGAAGCTAGTTCTTCATAACTTGCATCAAATGGGAAAACTTTGATATAACAATCTCTCTTTGCAAGATTGCGAAGAATATTTTTCTTAATTCCTAAGTCTAATGCCGATATTTTATAAGTAGCATTTTCATCACCATAAAAATAAGGACTTTCCGTGGATACTTTAGATGCCAACTCTAGTCCCTCCATATCGGGAACATTAGATAGTAAACCTTTTAACTCTTCTATAGAAGTATCATCAGTACAAATCACAGCATTCATTGCTCCATTGTCTCTAATATAACTTACTAAAGCACGTGTATCAACATCTGATATACAAATAAGGTTTTGTTTTGTAAAATAATCCTCTAGACTTCCATTCGAATCTTCTCTAGAATAATTAAAACTAAAATTTTTACAAACCAATCCTGCTATCTTAATACTCTCGGATTCCGTTTCATTGTCATTCACTCCATAATTTCCTATATGAGCATTTGTAGCTACCATCAATTGCCCAAAATAAGATGGATCGGTAAATATCTCTTGATATCCAGTCATTCCAGTATTAAAACAAACTTCTCCAAAAGTTTTTCCGCTTATTCCAATAGATTTTCCGTGGAAAATTGTTCCATCGCTTAATAATAGAATTGCGCTTTTTCGTGTTGTATATTTCATTTGTTTATTTCTATTGTTTTTTAATTGTCACGTACTTTACGAAAAAAATAGTTCACAGCATGTAACTTTCGTGCAAATTTAATTTATTAAAATAGTGGATGCAATGTTTTTGAAAAATAATTCATTTCCATTAAAATATTAATTGTTATAAAAATATAATGTTAGAATTATAAAAAAAAGGAGCAAGTCACTTAATTAAAAGTCAAAAAAAAAGGATAAACTATAAATAGTTTACCCTTTAATATTATTGAATGATTATTTTCATAATTATTCAGCAGCATCCGTAGAAGGTTCAGCTTCTGCAGCTGGAGCTTCAGTAGCCTCATCTGCCTTTTTAGCTTTAGTACCACGACGGCTTTTCGCTTTTTTAACTTCTTTTTTACCTCCATTATAAAGTTCATTAAAATCTACAAGTTCGATCATCGCCATATCAGCATTATCTCCCAAACGATTTCCAACTTTAATGATACGAGTGTATCCACCTGGACGATCACCTACTTTAGCAGCTACATCTCTGAACAAGTCAGTAACAGCATATTTGCTACGCAAGTAAGCAAAAACGATACGACGATTGTGAGTCGTATCTTCTTTTGATTTTGTTATAAGCGGCTCAACAAATTGTTTAAGCGCTTTAGCTTTGGCAACAGTAGTGTTAATACGTTTGTGCTCAATAAGAGAACAAGCCATATTAGCTAACATAGATTTCCTATGTGCAGTCTGTCTGCCTAAGTGATTGAATTTTTTTCCGTGTCTCATGACGTTTTTTTTAAATCTTCATCTTGCTACAATCCGCTATGGAGAGCAAAATATGAAGCAATTTATTCTTTATCTAGTTTGTATTTTGCTAAATCCATTCCGAAGTTCAAATTTTTAATAGCTACTAGTTCGTCTAGTTCTGTTAAAGATTTTTTACCAAAATTACGGAATTTCATTAGGTCATTTTTATTGAAAGATACTAAATCTCCAAGTGTATCAACTTCAGCCGCTTTCAAACAATTTAATGCTCTTACAGAAAGATCCATATCAACAAGCTTAGTTTTAAGCAATTGTCTCATATGCAATGACTCTTCATCATATGATTCTGTTTGTGCAATTTCGTCAGCCTCCAGTGTAATTCTCTCATCAGAAAACAACATGAAATGGTGAATCAAAACTTTTGCAGCTTCAGTCAGAGCATCTTTAGGATTAATAGATCCGTCAGTTTTAATTTCAAAAACTAACTTTTCATAATCTGTTTTTTGCTCTACACGGAAGTTTTCGATTGAATACTTAACATTCTTTACCGGAGTAAAAATTGAGTCAGTATAAATAGTTCCTATTGCAGCATTTTGTTTTTTGTTTTCCTCAGCAGGTACATATCCTCTACCTTTCTCGATAGTTAAATCAAAATTAAGTTTGATTTTACTGTCTAAATTACAGATAACTAGTTCTGGGTTCAAAACTTGGAAACCTGAAATAAACTTTTGAAAATCGCCAGCAGTTAATTGATCTTTACCTGAAACAGAAATAGTAACTGATTCATTATCTATATCTTCAATTTGACGTTTGAAACGTACTTGTTTAAGATTAAGAATAATTTCGGTAACGTCTTCAACAACTCCTGAGATAGTAGAAAACTCATGATCTACACCTTCTATACGAACAGATGTAATTGCATAACCTTCTAATGCTGAAAGCAAAACTCTTCTAAGTGCATTACCAACGGTCAATCCGTATCCTGGTTCTAAAGGTCTGAATTCAAACTTACCTTCAAAATCGGTTGAATCGATCATGATAACTTTATCGGGCTTCTGAAAATTAAATATTGCCATATATTTCGACTAAGTCAATTATTATTTGTTGTACAACTCTACGATTAATTGTTCTTTTATGTTTTCTGGAATTTGAAGTCTAGCAGGAACAGTAACAAAAGTACCTGATTTAGTTTCATTGTTCCAAGTAATCCATTCATAAACATGACTTGAATTAGATAAAGAACGTTCGATAGCCTCTATAGATTTAGATTTTTCACGAACACCTACTACATCACCTGGTTTCAAGTGGTAAGAAGGAATATTTACATTTTCTCCATTAACAGTAATGTGACGGTGAGAAACGATTTGACGTGCACCTCTTCTAGAAGGAGCAATACCCATTCTAAAAACTACATTATCAAGTCTTGCTTCACACAATTGTAACAATACTTCACCAGTTACACCTTTGGTAGCTGATGCTTTTTCGAATAAATTTCTGAATTGTTTTTCTAAAATTCCATAAGAATATTTAGCTTTTTGCTTTTCCATTAACTGGACAGCGTATTCAGATTTTTTTCCTCTTTTTTTAGCCATCCCGTGTTGACCAGGTGGATAATTTCTTTTTTCAAATGCTTTATCGTCTCCGAAAATTGCCTCGCCAAATTTACGAGCGATTCTTGTACTAGGACCAGTATATCTTGCCATTTTAAATTGTTTAAGATTGAGATTATGAATTCAGGTCTTATCCTTCGATAATCTATTTTCAATCTAGGTTATACTATATTAATTTTTGAGTATTAAACTCTACGTCTTTTAGGAGGACGACATCCGTTGTGAGGCATTGGAGTAACATCGATAATCTCTGTAACTTCAATTCCACCGTTATGCAAAGAACGAATAGCAGACTCACGTCCGTTTCCTGGTCCTTTTACATACACTTTTACTTTTTTTAGTCCAGCTTCAAGAGCTACTTTACTACAATCTTCTGCCGCCATTTGGGCTGCGTATGGAGTGTTCTTTTTAGAACCTCTAAAACCCATTTTACCAGCTGAAGACCATGAAATAACTTCACCTTTTTTGTTTGTCAAAGAAATAATGATGTTATTGAAGGTAGCAGAAATATGAGCTTCTCCCGTTGATTCAACGATAACTTTACGTTTTTTTGCAGTTGCTTTAGCCATATTACTTATTATTTAGTTGCTTTTTTCTTGTTCGCAACAGTTTTTCTTTTACCTTTTCTTGTTCTAGAGTTGTTCTTAGTTCTTTGTCCTCTTAATGGAAGACCAGTTCTATGACGGATACCTCTATAACATCCAATATCCATTAAACGTTTGATGTTTAAAGAAACTTCAGAACGTAATTCTCCTTCAATTTTGAAAGCTGATACCGCCTCACGAATTGCTCCGATCTCGTCATCATTCCAATCTTGAACTTTTTTATCTTGGCTAACTTGAGCTTTTTCTAAAATCTCAATTGCTCTACTATTTCCTAATCCGAAGATGTAGGTAAGTGCTATAACACCTCTCTTATTTTTCGGGATATCTACCCCTGCTATTCTTGCCATAATTATCCTTGTCTTTGTTTAAATCTAGGATTCTTTTTGTTTATTACGTACAATCTCCCTTTTCTACGCACAATTTTGCACTCGGGACTTCTCTTTTTTACTGATGCTCTAACTTTCATAGTGAATATCCTTTAATATCTATAAGTAATTCTTGCTTTTGACAAATCATAAGGACTCATTTCTAGTTTCACTTTATCACCAGGTAATAATTTGATGTAATGCATTCGCATCTTTCCAGAAATATGAGCAATTACAATATGTCCATTTTCTAACTCTACACGGAACATCGCATTTGATAATGCTTCGATGATGGATCCGTCTTGTTCTATTGCTGATTGTTTTGCCATAAATTAAGCTACTGCTTTTCTATTTTTACCAGTTTTCATCAAACCATCATAATGTTTGTTCAACAAGTACGAATTAATTTGTTGAATTGTATCAATTGCAACTCCAACCATGATTATCAATGAAGTCCCTCCATAAAACATTGCCCAAGATTGCTGAACATCCATAATACTCACAACAATTGCTGGGAACACAGCTATCAAGGCAAGAAATAAAGATCCTGGAAAAGTTATTAAAGACATCACTTTATCAAGATAATCAGAAGTCTCAGCACCTGGTCTAATACCTGGGATAAAACCGCCACTTCTCTTTAAATCATCAGACATTTTGTTAGTAGGTACTGTAATTGCAGTATAAAAGAAAGTAAATACAACGATTAACGTTGCAAACAATAAATTGTACCAAAACCCAAACATATTACTAAAAGCACCAACAATAGATTGTGACGCATCTGATTTAGACAAACCAGCAACAGCAGCAGGAATAAACATAATAGCTTGTGCAAAGATAATAGGCATTACACCTGATGCATTAAGCTTTAATGGAATCCATTGTCTGTTACCACCCATCATATCTTGCTCGAAATCTCCAGAAGTTGTACGTCTTGCGTACTGTACTGGAATCTTTCTAACTGCCATAACTAGCAATACGCAAGAGATTATAACCAATAACCAAACGATAATTTCGATAACCAATAACATTGGTCCACCATTATTATTGGTTACTCTAGTTGTAAATTCTTGGATAAAAGCTTGTGGCAACCTAGCGATAATACCTACCATAATTAAAAGTGAGATACCATTTCCAATCCCTTTATCTGTAATTTTTTCTCCCAACCACATGGCAAATATTGTACCTGTAACTAAGATTACAACAGCAGAGAATAAGAATTCAAAAGAGTTAAACCCTAATAAAAATGCTGAACTAGGTAATGTTTTGTAAAGATTGTAGATATAAGTTGGCCCTTGAACAAGGGTAATAACAATAGTTAACCAACGGGTAATTTGATTGATTTTTTTTCTACCACTTTCTCCATCACTTTGAAGTTTTTGCAAGTAAGGAATCGCAATTCCCATAAGTTGCACAACAATAGATGCAGAAATATAAGGCATAATACCTAAAGCAAAAACTGACGCCTTAGAGAATGCACCTCCGGTAAACATGTCTAGAATAGATCCTAAACCATTTTTAGTTTGCCCAGCTAATCCCGTTAATTGAGTTGCGTCAATCCCCGGAAGCGTTACCTGCGCACCAAAACGATAAACTAATAGTAGACCTAAAGTCATTAGGATTCTATTTTTTAGTTCTTCTATTTTCCAAACATTACTTATTGATTCAATAAATTTCTTCATCTTAATTGAAAAATTACATTATTACAGCTTCTCCTCCAGCAGCTTCAATAGCAGCTTTTGCAGTAGCAGTAAATTTGTGAGCAGTTACTTTTAATTTTGCTGTCAATTCTCCTCTACCTAAAATCTTTACGATTTCATTTTTGGTAGCAAGACGATTAGCTACATAAACTGTCATATCAACAGCATCTGTAATTACTCCATTATCAACTAATAATTGAAGAGTATCTAAATTTACACCTTCGTATTCTTTACGATTGATGTTTGTGAAACCAAACTTAGGCACACGTCTTTGAAGTGGCATTTGCCCTCCTTCAAAACCAATCTTTTTAGAATAACCAGAACGAGATTTTGCTCCTTTGTGACCTCTTGCAGAAGTACCACCTTTTCCAGAACCTTCTCCTCTACCTAATCTTTTATTTTGATTGTGTGTAGAACCTTCAGCAGGTTGTAAGTTACTTAAATTCATAACAGTATTTGTTATTTAGTTTCTTCAACAGAAACTAAGTGTTTAACTTTATTTATCATCCCAAGGATTGTAGGATTTGAATCATGCTCTACAACTTGTCCCATTTTACGTAGACCTAAAGCTTCTAAACCTCTCTTTTGAGTAAGAGGACAGTTGATTTTGCTTCTAACTTGTTTTACTAATAATTTAGCCATAATTTCCTTGAATTAACCTTTAAAAACTTTTTCTAAAGAAACACCTCTTTGTTTTGCAACAGTATAAGCGCTTCTCATTTGTAATAAAGCATCAAAAGTTGCTTTCACTACGTTGTGAGGATTTGAAGATCCTTGAGATTTAGATAATACGTCATGAATTCCTACTGATTCAAGAACTGAACGAACAGCTCCACCAGCAATAACTCCTGTACCATGCGAGGCAGGAATTAAGAATACACGTGCACCACCAAATTTACCTTTTTGTTCGTGAGGAACTGATTGTCCATTCAAAGGAATTTTTACAAGATTTTTCTTTGCATCTTCTACTGCTTTCGCAATTGCTTCAGAAACGTCTTTAGATTTTCCCAATCCATGACCTACAACTCCATTTTCATCACCTACAACTACAATAGCAGAAAAACCAAAAGCTCTACCCCCTTTTGTAACTTTAGTAACACGATTTACACTTACCAAACGATCTTTTAATTCAAGACCACTTGGTTTTACTAGCTCTACATTCTTGTATTTACTATTAGACATACTATATTAGAATTTAAGCCCAGCCGCTCTCGCGCCTTCCGCTAATGATTTAATACGACCGTGATATAAATAACCTCCTCTATCGAATGTTACAACATCAATACCAGCTTTTAAAGCTTTCTCTGCTACTAGTTTCCCAACTGCAGTTGCTACTTCAATATTCGTACCTTTCCCTATTTCTTTTTCTCTTGAAGAAGCAGCCAATAAAGTAACTCCGTTTACGTCATCTATAAGTTGAGCGTAAATTTCTTTGTTACTTCTAAAAACAGATAGTCTTGGATTTGTAGCAGTACCACTAATCGTCTTTCTAATTCTGAATCTAATTCTTTGTCTTCTTTCAGGTTTTGTTAATGACATAATCTTATTTTTTAAGCTGATTTACCTGCTTTTCTTCTTAATACTTCACCTACAAATTTAACACCTTTTCCTTTGTACGGCTCAGGCTTACGGAAGCCTCTAATTTTTGCCGCAACTTGACCTAAAAGTTGTTTATCGAACGATGTTAATTTTACAATTGGGTTCTTACCTTTTTCAGATATAGTTTCTAGAGTTACCTCTGGAGCTATTTCTAAAACAATATTATGAGAATATCCAAGTGCTAAATCTAATTTTTGTCCTTGATTTGAAGCTCTATAACCAACTCCTACCAATTCTAAAGATTTTGTAAAACCATCTGTTACTCCAATAATCATGTTATTGATTAAAGATCTGTACAAACCATGTTTTGCTCTTTGATCTTTGTGATCAGACGATCTATCTACTTGAACTTGATCCCCTTCAACTGTTACAGTAACGTCCGAAAACTCCTGAGTAAGTTGACCATTTTTTCCTTTTACTGTAATAATACCATCAGCAACTGTAACAGTTACGCCAGCGGGTATTGTTACTGGGCTTTTACCTATTCTTGACATCTTATTTAGTCTTTAAAATTAGTATACGTAACAAATTACTTCGCCACCAACATTCAATTGTTTAGCTTTCTTTCCAGTCATAAGACCTTTAGAAGTAGAAACAATAGCAATTCCTAATCCGTTAAGAATTCTAGGGATTTTTGAAGAACCAGAATATTTACGTAAACCTGGTTTACTAATTCTTTGGATATCTTTTATTACTGACTCCTTAGTATCTTTATCATACTTTAAAGCAATTCTGATTGAACCCTGTACAGCGTTGTCTTCAAATTTGTAACTTAAGATATAACCTTGATCAAATAAGATCTTTGTTATTTCTTTTTTTAGATTAGATGCTGGAATTTCGACAACTTTGTGGTTTGCAGCCACAGCGTTTCTAACTCTCGTCAAATAATCTGCAATAGGATCTGTATACATGTGTATTGATTTGCGGTAACGGTTTTCGATTAAATAGTAATCGAACCTGAAACCAGTTTATAAATGTGAAAAACAGACGTGATTACTCACGTCTGAATATTTTTCTACCAAGATGCTTTTTTAACACCTGGTATCAATCCATTGTTAGCCATTTCACGGAATGTTACACGTGAAATACCGAATTGACGCATATACCCTCTTGGTCTACCTGTTAATTTACAACGATTGTGCAAACGAACTGGCGAAGCGTTTTTCGGTAATTTTTGCAAACCTACGAAATCTCCAGCTTCTAACAAAGCTTTTCTTTTCTCAGCATACTTTGCTACCGTTTTTTCTCTCTTAACCTCACGGGCTTTCATTGATTCTTTAGCCATATCTTAATTCTTTTTAAAAGGTAAACCTAATTCCGCCAATAATGACTTTGCTTCTTTATCTGTTTTAGCAGAAGTAACAAATGAAATATCCATTCCAGATATTTTATTTACTTTATCAATATCAATTTCAGGAAAAATGATTTGCTCTAAAACCCCAAGATTATAGTTTCCTCTACCGTCGAAACCTGTAGCTTTGATACCACTGAAATCTCTAACGCGTGGTAAAGATGAAGTAATAAGTCTATCTAAAAACTCATACATTCTTTCTCCACGTAAAGTAACTTTTGCTCCAATAGGCATTCCCTTTCTCAATTTAAAAGACGCAACGTCTTTCTTTGAAATTGTAGATACTGCTTTCTGTCCAGTAATCTTCGTTAACTCCTCAACTGCATAGTCAATTAGTTTTTTATCCGATACTGCTGCACCAACTCCTTTACTCAAAACGATTTTTTCCAATTTAGGAACTTGCATTACGTTTGTGTAACCGAATTCTTCTTTAAGAGCAGAGATAACTCTACTCTTATATTCTTCTTTTAGTCTAGGTATATATGCCATTACTATAGTACTTGATTAGATTTTTTTGAAAATCTTACTTTCTTATCTCCTTCAACTCTAATACCAACTCTAGTTGTTTCCTTAGTTTTAGGATCAATTAAAGAGATGTTAGATATTTGTATAGAAGCTTCTTTCTTTACAATACCACCTTGAGGGCTTTTTGCGCTAGGTTTAGTATGTTTTGAAACCATATTTACACCTTCAACAATAGCTTTGTTTTTCTCACGGTAAACACGTAATACTTTACCTTCAGAACCTTTATGGTCTCCAGCAATTACTCTCACGATGTCTCCTGTTTTTATTTTTAGCTTTATCATCTTAAAACGAATTAAAGCACTTCTGGTGCTAATGATACAATTTTCATGAATTGTTTTTCACGAAGTTCTCTTGCTACTGGACCAAAAACACGAGTTCCTCTCATTTCTCCTGCAGCATTCAATAGAACACATGCATTATCATCGAAACGGATATAAGAACCATCAGCTCTTCTCACTTCTTTTTTGGTACGTACAACCACTGCAGTTGATACAGCTCCTTTTTTAACGCTACCGTTAGGGGCAGTATCTTTTATAGAAACTACAATTTTGTCTCCAACAGAGGCATACCTTCTTTTGGTACCTCCTAAAACACGGATAGTTAAAACTTCTTTAGCTCCTGTGTTATCTGCTACTTTTAATCTTGATTCTTGTTGTACCATAATTATTTAGCTCTTTCTAGGATTTCAACTAACCTCCAACATTTGGTTTTACTTAAAGGACGCGTTTCGCTAATCCTTACCGTATCTCCAACGTTACAGTCGTTTGTTTCATCGTGTGCATGATACTTTTTAGTTTTCAACACGAACTTACCGTATAATGGGTGTTTTACTTTACGCACTTCAGCAACAACAATAGACTTGTCCATTTTGTCAGAAGTCACAACACCAACTCTTTCTTTTCTTAAATTTCTTTTTTCTTCCATCTTTCAGCAGAATTATTGTAATTCTCTTTTAGTAAGTTCTGTAGCTAATCTTGCAACTGTTCTTCTTACACTTCTAATTTGAAGTGGATTCTCAATTGGTGAAATAGCGTGAGCCATTTTTAGGTCGGCATATGCCTTCTTAGTTTGACTAAGTTTTTCTTGCAACACTGCTGCAGAAAGATCTTTTATTTCTGATTGTTTCATAATATAATATAGATTATGCTTCGAAATCTCTAGCAACTACGAATTTAGTTTTTACTGGAAGCTTTTGAGCTGCAAGACGTAACGCCTCTTTTGCAACTGACAAAGGAACTCCTCCAACTTCAAACATAATTCTTCCGGGTTTAACAACGGCAGCCCAATACTCAACTGCACCTTTACCTTTACCCATACGTACCTCAAGAGGTTTCTTAGTGATAGGTTTGTCTGGAAATATTTTGATCCATAATTGTCCTTCTCTTTTCATAAAACGAGTTGCAGCGATACGCGCAGCCTCGATTTGACGAGAGGTTAAGAACATTCCATCTTCATGTACAGATTTAATACCAAACATTCCATTAGAAAGTTCATGTCCTCTTTGAGAATTCCCTTTCATTTTACCTTTTTGTACCTTACGGTATTTTGTTCTTTTAGGCTGTAACATTTTTCTTTAGTTTAAAAATTTACTTTCGTTTACGAGCGTCTGGTTTACCACCTTTATTAAAAGGCTTTCTGTCTCCTCTTGGAGCATCTCCACCTTTACCACCACCAGTTCCAGATTGTTTTTTATCCATTCCTGCAAGCGGAGAAAGATCTCTCTTTCCATAAACTTCACCTTTCATGATCCACACTTTGATTCCCATTCTACCATAAGTAGTATGAGCTTCAGCAAGTGCATAATCAATATCAGCTCTGAAAGTTGATAGAGGAATTCTACCTTCTTTGAAACCTTCTGAACGTGCCATTTCAGCACCATTCAAACGACCAGAAATCAAAACTTTAATTCCTTCAGCGTTCATTCGCATAGAGGCTGCGATTGCCATTTTAATAGCACGTCTGTAAGAAATTCTACTTTCGATTTGACGACAGATACTAGTTGCTACTAGAAAAGCGTCAAGCTCCGGTCTTTTAATTTCAAAGATGTTGATTTGAACCTCTTTGTCTGTAATTTTCTTAAGTTCTTCTTTCAACTTGTCTACCTCTTGTCCACCTTTCCCAATAATAATACCAGGTCTTGCAGTAGTGATAGTAACGGTTACAAGTTTTAAAGTTCTCTCGATGATTACTTTTGATACACTAGCTTTTGATAAACGAGCATGGATATACTTTCTGATTTTATAATCTTCGGCAAGTTTATCACCGTAGTCATTTCCACCATACCAGTTTGAGTCCCATCCTCTGATGATACCAAGTCTATTTCCAATTGGATTTGTCTTTTGTCCCATCTTTATTAAATTGCTTGTGTGTTATTAATAGATCCTAACACGATTGTTACGTGATTAGAACGCTTTCTAATTCTGTGTGCACGACCCTGTGGAGCTGGACGAAGTCTTTTCAACATCATTCCACCATCTACTGTAATCGTTTTAACAAATAAACCTGCTTCTTCCATATTAGCGTCTGGGTTTTTTGCTTGCCAGTTGGCAATTACAGATAAAACCAATTTTTCTAATTTTCTTGAAGCTTCTTTAGAACTGAATCTTAAGATGTTTAATGCTCTCTCTACCTTCTGACCTCTTACCAAGTCCGCTACTAAGCGCATTTTTCTAGGTGAAGTAGGGCAGTTATTCAATTTTGCGAAAGCAATAGACTTATTAGCCTCTTTTCTCGCATCTGCTGTTTCTCTTTTACGAACTCCCATTGCTTCTTATTTTTTACCTTTATTTTTTGCTCCAGCATGACCTCTAAAAGATCTAGTTGGTGAAAATTCTCCTAATTTGTGACCTACCATGTTTTCTGTTACGTAAACTGGTACAAATTGACGACCGTTATGAACTGCGATAGTTTGCCCAACAAAGTCTGGAGTAATCATAGAAGCTCTAGACCATGTCTTTACAACTCCTTTGTTTCCACCTGCAATGTTTTCTTGAACTTTCTTGTCTAACTTATAATGAACAAAAGGTCCTTTTTTTAATGAACGTGCCATATCTTATTATTTCTTTCTACGTTCTACGATATACTTGTTACTCGGGTTTTTCTTAGAACGAGTTCTATAACCTTTAGCTGGTATTCCATTTCTTGAACGTGGATGTCCACCAGAAGAACGTCCTTCACCACCACCCATTGGGTGATCGACAGGGTTCATTGCAACAGGTCTTGTTCTAGGTCTTCTTCCTAACCATCTTGTTCTACCAGCTTTTCCTGACACAACTAATTGGTGATCTGAATTAGAAACCGCTCCAATTGTAGCCGAGCAAGTCAACAAGATTAATCTTGTTTCTCCTGAAGGCATTTTAATTGTAGCATATTTTCCATCTCTTGCCATTAATTGAGCAAATGTTCCAGCAGAACGGGCGATTACAGCTCCTTGTCCTGGTCTCAATTCGATACAAGAAATTACAGTTCCTAGCGGAACTCTACTTAAAGGTAATGTATTACCAATTTCCGGTTGAGATTCAGGTCCAGAAACTAATTTCTGACCAACTTTCAATCCGTTTTGAGCAATAACATAAGTTTTCTCACCATCAGCGTAAGCCAATAAAGCGATAAACGCAGTACGATTTGGATCATATTCGATTGATTTCACTATAGCAGGAATTCCTTCTTTAGTTCGTTTGAAATCAATAATACGATATCTCTGCTTGTGACCACCACCCGTATAACGCATGGTCATCTTTCCTTGACTATTTCTACCACCAGAGTTTTTTATCGGCGCTATCAAAGAGCGTTCCGGCTTATCAGTTGTAATGGCGTCATAACCATTCACAACTCTAAATCGCTGACCTGGGGTAATAGGTTTTAATTTTCTTACTGACATTTTATCTTAGATATTGTTGTAAAAATCAATTGTTTCTCCTTCTTGTACTTGTACAATTGCTTTTTTAATAGCATTTGTCTTTCCACTGATTAAACCACTTTTAGTGTATTTTGTAGTTCTATCCGGTCTTACGTTCATCGTATTAACACTCAAAATAGTTACACCATAAGCAGCTTCAACAGCTTTCTTAATTTGCACTTTGTTTGCTTTTTTGTCAACAACAAATCCGAAGCGGTTTAAAACTTCACTTTCTTTGGTTACTTTTTCCGTTACTATAGGCTTAATTATAATACTCATGTCCTATTATTTACTTAAATTTTCTTCAATTACTTCCAAAGAACTCTCCAAAAGCACTAAATTATTAGCATTTAATATAGCGTAAGTACTTAATTCATAGCTACTTACAACGCTAGATGCCTTTAAATTGCGTGAGGACAAATATACGTTTTTATTCGAATCTCCCAACACAAACAGTGATTTTTTATTTTCTAACTCTAAAGCTTTCAAAACATTAATGAAATTTTTAGTGTTTGGCGTTTCAAAACTAAAGTCTTCAAGTACAATAATATTTGACTCTTTTGCTTTAATTGAGAAAGCAGATTTTCTAGCAAGACGTTTTAAGCTTTTATTCAATTTGAATGAATAACTTCTTGGTCTTGGTCCGAAAACTGTTCCACCACCTTTAAACAATGGATTCTTTGCACTACCCGCACGAGCAGTACCAGTTCCCTTTTGTTTTTTTATCTTACGAGTACTTCCCGCCACTTCAGCTCTTTCTTTAGCTTTGTGCGTTCCTTGTCTTTGATTAGCAAGATATTGCTTTACATCAAGATATACTGCGTGATTGTTTGGTTCAATACCAAATACTGAATCAGAAAGTTGCACTTTTCTTCCAGTATCTTTTCCGTTGAAATCTAATACTTTTGCTTCCATTACTTGTGAATGATTACATAAGAGTTATTATGACCAGGAACACATCCTTTGATCACAAGTAGATTCTTTTCAGTAACTACTTTTAAAACTCTAAGGTTTTGAACGTTTACATTTTCTCCTCCCATACGTCCAGCCATACGCATTCCTTTGAATACTCTAGATGGATAAGATGAAGCTCCTACAGAACCTGGCGCTCTTAAACGGTTATGTTGACCGTGAGTTGCTTGACCAACACCACCAAAACCGTGACGTTTTACAACCCCTTGAAAACCTTTACCTTTAGATACACCCTGTACATCTACAAATTCTCCTTCAACAAACATAGATACATCAATAAGATCTCCTAATTTTTGTTCTGTTGCAAAATTTTGGAATTCAACGACTTTTTTCTTAGCTACAGTTCCCGCTTTTTTAAAGTGACCTAAAGCCGCTTTTGTGGAATGTTTCTCGTTTTTGTCATCGAAACCAAGTTGCAACGCTTCGTACCCGTCAACACCTTTGGTTCTGACTTGGGTAACAACACATGGACCAGCTTCGATTACTGTACAAGGAATATTCTTCCCGTTTTCGTCAAAAATACTAGTCATGCCGATTTTTCTACCAATTAACCCAGACATAAATATTAATTATTAATTATTAAATATAAATATAGAACGCAGCTTTTAACCGAATCCTATTTTTTTAGTGGGTGCAAAGGTATAACTTATTTACACACAAACCAAAAAAATATTTTTCGACTAAAAACGGCGTTCCGTTTTACTCTTGAACTACTTAAACTTTGATCTCTACTTCAACTCCACTTGGTAATTCAAGTTTCATTAATGCATCAATTGTTTTAGATGAAGATGAATAAATATCAATCAATCTCTTGTATGACATTACTTCAAATTGCTCTCTCGCTTTTTTATTAACGTGCGGAGAACGTAGCACTGTAAAAAGTTTTTTATGTGTAGGTAATGGGATTGGACCTGTTACTACAGCACCTGTGCTTTTTACTGTTTTTACAATCTTTTCAGCAGATTTATCTACCAACATGTGATCGTAAGATTTTAGTTTTATTCTGATTTTTTGACTCATTTTCTTAAGAATTAAGCGTTACCTTTTGCTTTTTTAATTACCGCTTCTGAAATATTAGAAGGCGTTTCTGCATAGTGAGAAAACTCCATTGTAGAAGTTGCTCTTCCTGATGAAAGTGTTCTTAATGTTGTTACATATCCAAACATTTCCGATAATGGCACATCCGCTTTAATAGTTTTAGCACCAGCTCTATCACCCATGTCATTTACCTGACCTCTACGACGGTTAATATCACCAACGATATCTCCCATGTTTTCTTCTGGTGTAATAACTTCCATTTTCATGATTGGCTCAAGAATTACAGCACCAGCCGCTTTAGCAACTTCTCTGTATCCCATTCTTGCAGCTAATTCAAAAGATAATGCATCTGAATCGACAGGGTGGAAAGATCCATCGGTTAAAGTTACTTTTAAACTATCTACTTGATAACCAGCCAAAGGACCAGTTTTCATAGCTTCTCTGAAACCTTTTTCAACAGAAGGAATATATTCTTTAGGAACGTTTCCGCCTTTAACAGCGTTAACGAATTGTAATCCATTAGGAACTTTTCCGTCTACTTCATCCGCTGGCTCTAATTTAAATACGATATCACCAAATTTACCACGACCACCTGATTGTTTTTTATATGTTTCTCTGTGAACTGCACTTTTAGTAAAAGCTTCTTTGTATTCAACTTGAGGTTCACCTTGGTTTACTTCAACTTTAAATTCACGTTTCATTCTATCAACCAAGATATCTAAGTGAAGCTCACCCATACCAGAGATAATAGTTTGGCCCGAAGCCTCATCTGTTCTAACTGTAAATGTAGGATCTTCTTCCGCTAATTTAGCTAAAGCCATACCCATTTTATCTACATCAGCCTTAGTTTTAGGCTCAATAGCAATACCAATTACTGGCGCAGGAAATTTCATTGACTCCAAAATAATTGGGTGTTTTTCATCACACAATGTATCTCCAGTTTTGATATCTTTAAATCCAACTGCCGCTCCAATATCTCCAGCTTCGATATAATCGATTGGATTTTGTTTGTTCGCGTGCATTTGGTAGATACGCGATATTCTTTCTTTATTTCCAGAACGAGTATTCAAAACATAAGATCCAGCATCCAAGCGACCTGAATAAGCACGGAAGAAAGCTAAACGACCTACGAATGGGTCAGTAGCTATCTTAAATGCTAAAGCAGCGAACGGCTCTTTAACGTCTGGTTTACGCAATATTTTAACTTGATCTTCTTCTAGTAATTCAGCATCATCAGGATGAATTCCTTCGATACCAGCTTTATCCATTGGAGATGGCAAGTATTTACATACTGCATCTAACATGAATTGAACTCCTTTGTTTTTGAAAGAAGAACCAGCAATCATAGGAATGATAGCCATATCCATTACAGCTGCTCTTAATGCCGTGTTGATTTCTTCCTCCGTAATGGAGTTTTCATCTTCCATGAATTTTTCAAGCAAATTCTCATCATAATCAGCTACTGCCTCAATAAGAATTGATCTGTATTCTTTTACTTCATCCAACATGTCTTCTGGAATTGGCACAACCTCGTAAGTTGCTCCCATTCCTGCGTCATCCCAAACAATAGCTTGGTTTCTAACTAAATCTACAACACCTTTGAAATCATTTTCTTCACCAATTGGTAAAGTGATCGCAACTGCGTTTGATTTTAACATATCTCTTACTTGTTGACAAACCATCAAAAAGTTAGAACCTTGTCTGTCCATTTTGTTAACAAAACCAATACGAGGAACATGATATTGATCAGCAAGTCTCCAGTTCGTTTCTGATTGAGGCTCAACACCATCAACAGCACTAAATAAGAAAACCAAACCATCAAGTACACGCAAAGAACGGTTTACTTCTACAGTAAAATCAACGTGTCCTGGAGTATCAATAATATTAAAGTGATAAGGTAATGTTTCAGGTAAAACTTTGCCTTGAGTAGTTGGAAAATTCCATTCACAAGTTGTTGCTGCCGAAGTAATTGTAATACCTCTTTCTTGCTCTTGTGCCATCCAGTCCATTGTTGCAGCACCATCGTGTACTTCACCAATTTTATGTGATTTTCCTGTATAGAATAATATACGCTCTGTTGTTGTTGTTTTACCAGCATCAATATGAGCAGCAATTCCTATATTTCTTGTATATTTAAGTTCTCTAGCCATTTCTTAAGAATTAAAATCTAAAGTGAGAGAATGCTTTATTAGCCTCTGCCATCTTGTGAGTATCCATTCTTTTCTTAACAGCTGCTCCTTCTTCTTTAGCCGCAGCTAAACATTCTGAAGCTAATCTCTGAGCCATTGATTTTTCGTTTCTTCTTCTTGAATAAAGAATTAACCATTTCATCGCCATAGAAATTTTTCTATCTGGTCTAATTTGCATTGGAATTTGAAATGTAGCTCCACCAACTCTACGACTACGTACTTCTACGTGAGGCATAACGTTCGTTAAAGCATCTTTCCATATTTCTAATGAAGGTTTTTCTGCATCTTGCTTTTTAGTTTCTATAATGTCAATTGCATCATAAAAAACTTTAAAAGCTGTTGATTTCTTACCATCCCACATTAAGTTATTCACAAAACGTGTTACCAATTGGTCATTAAACCTAGGATCTGGTAAAAGTGGTCTCTTCTTTGCCGCTCTTTTTCTCATGTCTTTTTTTTAATAAAATTTCATACCCATAACAGCACGATAAATCGCACCATTACAGGAATCACGTTTTAAATTACTTTTTTGCTTCTTTTGGGCGTTTTGCTCCGTACTTAGATCTTCTTTGCGTTCTTCCCGCTACTCCTGACGTATCAAGTGCACCACGAACGATGTGATATCTTACTCCTGGCAAATCTTTTACCCTTCCACCCCTAACTAATACTATCGAGTGCTCTTGTAGATTGTGTCCTTCACCTGGGATATAGGCATTTACTTCATTACCATTTGTCAAACGTACACGCGCTACTTTACGCATTGCAGAGTTTGGTTTTTTTGGTGTTGTAGTGTAAACACGCGTACAAACCCCTCTTCTTTGAGGACAAGAATCTAAAGCAACCGATTTACTCTTCTTAGTTATCTGAGTTCTTCCTGTTCTTACTAATTGTTGAATTGTTGGCATAATTAATACTAAAAATTTCTTATTATATTAAATTCCCGCTTTTTACGGGGTTGCAAATGTATAAATTATTTTTTACTCTACAAACGTTATTTAATTAATTTTTAAATCAACTACAGTTTTGCGCTTTAATGAAATACAAAGCAGTAGTACAACCAACAATCGCCAAAATCACTTAACAATAAAAACTTTTATGCAAGAATCTTGAAAATTGCGAGACAATAAGAAAAATGATATTCAAAAATAAAGATTTAGGTTGGCATTCTCTTAAAAATCTAAATGACCTATTGATCAGAACTGACATCAAGAAAAAAAAATAAATTAAAAAACAAAGAAAGCGACTAACTTTTAAAAACCCAAAGAGAAAAGATTATGTAAAAAATCAAAACAAAAAAAATGCCTGAAGCGATATTCGGAAAATTAATCGAAGTATCAAGTAAGTACAGATATACCCGTTGGGTGTAATTAAACAATTTGGATTTTGATGTTATTAATTGGTTTCTCAAAGATAAATTTATTGACATATTGAACTAATGTTAATGCTGTTATTTTAGCTAGAATTCTTGTTTTAAAACCTTGAAATGATTTAGCATAATTTCTTCTAATCATAAATTGATCAAATAATTGAGAGAATAAAGTTTCTATTCTTTTTCTTGATTTTCTAAAAATATAAGCTTGCTTTTTATATCCTTTTTGATTCATTCTCATAGGTGTTTCTAATACTATATTTGCGGTTTCAAATAAATCTAATTGTTGAGATGATGACAAATAACCTCTGTCTCTAAATAAAACGCAATCAGACAATTGATGTTTTATGTCTTTCAAAATTTGAATATCTGAACATTTGCTTTTGTAATACCTCTAGAGTGGAAAACTCCACAAACAGAACAAACACCGTGTAATTTATACCCATTAAACCAAGTATCGTGTGAGGCACAAAATCCTTTTGAGGGAGCAGTTTCAAATTCCTCTTTACAGATTTTAGTTCTATTTTGTCTTGCCTTTTTACAAATCTCAAGCGGCATACTATCAATCACAAAACAGTCTTCAAATTCTAAAAAATAAGATACTAATTTCACTCTAACATATTCCGAAAAGTCAACAACCTTTTCCTTCTTTTATTGAACTGACTTCGTTCAATTAAGTTGTGAATTAGTGAATTATCCAACTGTTTAAACAAAGCACTCTCACTATCAATGGACATGTATTCAGCAGGCAAACTTAATGCAACCACTTCTATATCAAATACTTTACACCTACTTCCAGTTCATAAGTTGCATCAAAATCAATGTTCAATGAACTCAAAACTTATAAAACTCCAAAAAAAATTTTTAGTATATTTATAATTAATATTATATTGTTTTTCGACTTCGAAATACTGAATTTCAGTATCTTGACCAATATTTAATCAATTTATTTTACTTCAAATAATTATACCCAAAGGGTCTATATAATAAGTATACATAATACAGAACGATTCTAGAATAAAACCTTGAAAAAAAAATCTTAAACAATTTTCTAAAAAACGATAAATGACAACCAAGTAAAACCTAAAAATGGCATTTCATATAAAAACATCTATGTTTTACTGAAAATCGGAAAGTTAAAGTCACTCCTGTTAACTATAAGCCTTTAATAATGAAAAAAAAAAAACGTAAAGACACATTAAAACAACAAAACTTCCTGACCAATCTTTCGCTATCTATCAAAAAAAATAATTTTAAAAAAGAGTATAACCACAAAGAAACAAAGACATAGCTTTTTAACGGTAAAAAATCGCCGTAAATAACAACTACATCGTTTTCGAATTAAATAATATATAAGATAATTCTTGTAATTATGTATTTATAATACTGGCCTTAAAATTTCTTAAACTAAAATGTACAAATAAAAACCTTCTTATTAACATGTAAATTTAAGTTCAAATTAGCATTCAACCACAAAAATTCCAAAGTAACATATTATCAATGGACAAAACAACGATCGCAGTGAAATATGTATCTACGAGAAGAAATTGCAAAATAAAACACAACATATATTAGCTTATAAAATGAAACGCAAATGCTATAGATTACTACTTCGGTTACAAATAGTTCCATGTTAAATTTTAATATAAACCAAAAAAAGAGAAACATATATTAGGATAGTTAACAAATTATTATGATTTTTGCTTCACTAATTCAAAATATTTAAAAATGAAACTAAAGTTCAATGGATTCTTAGTACTACTAGTAGTACTTGTGGCGCAACTAACTTTTGCGCAAGACAGATCTGTTTCAGGAATGGTTTCCGATAATGCAGGCATGCCTCTACCAGGTGTGAGTGTATTAGTAAAAGGAACAAAAACTGGAACTCAATCAGATTTTGATGGAAAATACACTATCAAAGCACAACCAACTGATGTACTACAATTCAGCTATGTTGGTATGAAATCAGCAGACAAATCTGCAAGCTCAACAACAGTTAATGTTAAACTGGCAAGTGATGCAACACAATTAGAAAGCGTAGTAGTTACTGCGTTAGGTATTAAGAGAGAAAAGAAATCTCTTGGTTATTCTGCTCAATCAGTTAATTCGGAGCAAATCAGCACAGTACCAACAAGTAACTTTGTAAACAACTTATCTGGTAAAGTTGCCGGTCTTCAAATTACCCAAGGTACAAACTTTGGAGGATCTACTAATGTTGTTTTAAGAGGATTCAAATCAATTTTAGGAAGCAATCAAGCTTTATTTGTTGTTGATGGGGTGCCAATTTTAAATGATAATCTTAACTCAGGTGGTCAAAAGCAAGCAGGCGCAGGTTATGATTACGGAAATACTGCATCTGACATTAATCCTAATAACATTGCCGAAATCAACGTATTAAAAGGAGCTGCGGCAACTGCATTGTACGGATCTAGAGCGGCAAATGGAGCAATTATTATCACTACAAAAAAAGGCAAATCTAATGATGATTTATCAGTAGAATTCAGTTCTTCTTACACAATGTCTAACATCGATAAATCTACGTTTGCTAAGTATCAGACTGAATATGGTCAAGGATATTTTGGAGAAGATAGCTTTGGTGTTTACAACGGTGTTCAAGAAGTTAGTTTTGGAGATGATGCTTCATACGGACCGAAATACAACGATGCACTGACCTGGCAGTATGACTCTTTTGTACCAGGATCTGCTAATTTTGGTGTTGCTACACCATGGAAAATAGCAAAAAATGGTCCCGTTGAATTTTTTAAAACCGGTACTTCTACAGTAAATAATATCTCAGTAGCTGGCGGTAATGAAAAAGCTACATTTAGATTAACGTATGCAAATACCGTATCGACCGATATATTACCAAATAGTAAACTAGCCAAAAATAATTTTAATGGCGCTGCATCTTACAAGTTTAACGACAAATTAAACGCAAATTTTAACCTAACCTATGTAACACAAAATACAACAGGTAGAAATAGTACTGGTTACAATGGAAACATCATGTCAAACTTTAGACAATGGTGGACAACTAATACTGATTTGAAACAGCAAGAAGAGTTGTATAATAACTCTAAACAAAATGCTACTTGGAACATTAATAACGAAAATAACCTAGCTCCTCAATATTGGGACAATGTGTACTTTCAGAGATATCAAAATTATCAAACTGACAGCAGAAAACGCTTTGCAGCTAATGCAAGTTTAAGTTATGACTTAACAAAGAACATTAACTTAATGGGAAGAGCTGGTACTGACGGATACACGATGAGATCTGAAGAAAGATTAGCTGTTGGATCAAATCCTTTAAACCTAGGACAAGCTACTGGAGTTCAACCTTCTGGATACAACTTGAATCAATACGATGTAAGTGAACAAAATTACGATTTCTTGGCTACTTTCAAAAAAGACATAGTTGAAGACTTAAATTTAAACGTTATTTTGGGAACGAATTTTAATGTTCAAAACTTTTACTCACACCAACAAACAACGCAAGGAGGATTAATTGTACCGAAATTATACACAATCTCAAATTCTACCTCAGCCCCTACTTTACCATTAATTCAAGATAATAAAAAAGAAATATTGGGTCTTTTTGCTCAAGCGACTTTAGGATATCAAGGAACGTATTATGTGGAAGGTTCTATTAGAAGAGATAATTCAACCTCTTTACCGCTTAGTGATAATGTATATGTGTATTCTGCAGTATCGGGAAGTATAGTGTTTTCAAATTGGTTAAAAGATATTGAATTCATTAATTTCGGAAAAATTAGAGCAGCGTATGCACAAGTTGGTAGCGATACTAATCCAAACCAATTATTAGATACATATAACGCTAGAACTCCATTTGGAAGTACTCCAATGTATTCTTACAATATTACTGCTAAAAATCCAAAATTAAAACCACAACGATTGGATAATATAGAATTTGGAGGAAGCATGCAGATGGCAGATAACAGAATTGGATTTGATGTTTCATGGTTCCAAAACATTGCTTACGATCAAATCCTTCCATTACCAGTATCTACTGCAACAGGAGCAAATTTCCAAGTTGTAAATGCAGGAACCTTAACAACTAAAGGACTTGAAGTATCCCTAAATTTAACCCCAATTAAAACGGAAAATTTCTCATGGGACATGAATGTAAACTGGTCAAATCCTAATACTAAGGTTACAGAATTAGCTCCTGGTATTGAAAACATCCAAATAGCATCATTGCAAGGTGGAGTAAGTATAAATGCACCACTTAACGAAAACTATGGCTCTATATGGGGTTCAACATATGTTTTTGACGCAAGTGGAAATAAAGTTATTCAAGATGATGGTTCATATGCAAAATCAACGACATCAAGCAATAGATTAGGAACTTACCAAGCTGACTGGACCGGTGGTTTAAACAATAAATTTACTTACAAAAACTTTAATTTCAGTTTCTTGATTGACATGAAAAAAGGTGGAAGTATATTTTCTCTAGATCAATATTATGGTTACGGGACAGGTTTATATGAAAACTCAGTTGGTAATAATGACTTAGGAAATCCAATTAGAAATACATTAGCAAATGGTGGTGGTGTAATTTTAGATGGAGTAATGGCTAACCCTGCATTTGTAGCTGGTAATGGTCAACCACAGTTCATAACAAACACTACAAGATTAGATAAATCTCAATCAAGTCAAATTTTAGATACTGATCCACCTGTAGCTGAGTTTGTATATGATGCTGGATTTATTAAATTAAGAGAGGTTGCAATTACTTATAATTTTCCAACAGGTGTATTAGGGAAAAATATTAAAGGAGCATCTTTTAGTTTAATAGGTAATAATTTATGGCTAATTGATAGTAGCTTGCCGTATGCTGATCCAGAAGCTGGTTTATCTTCAGGAAATACTCAAGGATACCAATCTGGTCCTATGCCGACAACAAGAAACATTTCTTTTAACGTCAAACTTAATTTCTAAAAAAAATGAAAATGAAAAAATATATAGCAGTATTAACATTAGCATTGTCAATGACAGCTTGTGTTAGTGACGATATAAATACAGATCCCAATTTTGCTTATACAACAGTACCTGGGACAGTAGTAGCTTACGCGCAAAAAGAGCTAAGTGACTACATAAACACACCCAATGTAAACGAAAACAATTTTAGGCTGATTATGCAATATTGGCAAGAAGTTACTTATGTGAGCGAAAGTAATTATAATTTTACAAATAGAAATGTATCTAATCAAATCTATTCTAATAATTTTGTAAATGTTTTAACTAATTTAAATCAAGCAAAAAAGTTAATTGAGGCTTATGTTCCGTCAACTACAGAGGTAGCAACTTGGCCAGTAGTTAAGAAAAATCAATTACTTATTATTGATATGATGCAAGTTTATACTTATCAAATGTTAGTAGATACATTTGGAAATATCCCTTACACACAGTCTGATGATATAAATAAATATCCTTTACCCGTGTACGACGATGCAGCTACAATCTATGAAGATTTAATAGCAAGAATAAATGCTGACATCGCTGGACTAGATATCACTGGGAAAAGTTTTGGTAAATATGACAGCTATTACTTAGGAGATGTTGCTAAATGGAAACTTTTTGGTAATTCTCTTAAATTAAAATTAGGAATAGCTATTGCTGATTCTAATCCTACTTTAGCACAGCAAACAGCTCAAGATGCTATAGCGGCAGGAGTAATCACAACAAAAGCAAATTCTTGTGTTCTAAAATATTTAGTACCTTCGCCAAACTATAGCCCTATTTACGAAAACGTAAAAGCGGGAGGTCGAAATGACTATTTTGCTGGAAAGACTATTATAGATAAAATGCAAGATGTTGCTACTGATCCAAGAATAGCACAGTATTTTAAAACTATTGCTGATGGCACATATAAAGGTCAAGTAATAGGAAAAGGTGGTTTATTTGCTAACTTTTCAGCTCCAGGTACTTTTGCTTATACAGCAGATACTCCAGGAATCCTATTAAACAATACAGAGGTAGCTTTCTACATAGCTGAAGCTGATGCAAGATGGAACGCTGGAAGTGCAGCTGCATCATATAGTGCTGCAATTAATGCATCATTTGAACAATGGGGATTGCTACCTGCTAATGCAGCTACGTACATTGCCGCACATCCTTATGATGCTGGAAATTGGAAAAAATCTCTAGGTGAGGAAGCGTGGGTATCTATGTACAATCAACCTTTAACTTCTTACAATTTCTATAGAAGATTAGATTTCCCTGTTTTAACAGCGGCAGTTGCAGCAGTATCAGATGCAGACAACAAAGTTCCAGTAAGGATGATGTATCCTGTTCTTGAACAACAAGTAAATACAACAAACTGGCAAGCTGCTTCTACCGCTATTGGAGGAGATAAGTTTACTACAAAAATATTCTGGGATAAATTTTAATTATCACTTTATATATAATACAATAAAGCCACCAGCTAAGCTGGTGGTTTTTTTTTTACAAACCTTTTACCTAACTTCGCACCATGGAAAAAGAACATCAGATATTTGGGATCAGAGCGATTATTGAAGCTATACAAGCAGGCGCTACAGTAGACAAAGTGTATATTCAGAAGGAAGCGAGCAGCGAACTGATGAAAGACTTAATGAAAGTTATGAAGCGTGGTAATATCAACTTTTCTTATGTTCCTGTTGAAAAATTAAACCGATTAACACCAAATAATCACCAAGGAGCAGTTGCAACCATCTCTCCTATTTCGTTCTATGATTTAGAATCGTTAATAGAAACTGTTATTGAAAACGGAAAAAAGCCTCTATTCTTAATATTAGATCAAATTTCGGATGCCCGAAACTTTGGCGCTATAATCAGAACGGCAGAATGCACTGGTGTTAATGGTATTATTGTACAAAAAGCAGGTTCGGCTCCCGTAAATGGAGACACCGTAAAAACATCGGCAGGTGCAGTATTTAATATTCCAATTTGTAAAGTAGAACATATAAAAGATGCTATTTTTCTTTTGCAAGCAAGTGGTATCAAAACTGTTGCTGCTACAGAAAAAACAGACCTAAATATATATGACATTTCACTAAATGAACCTGTAGCTATAATTATGGGATCTGAAGATAGAGGTGTAAATCCATCTGTGCTCAAAATCGTTGATGAGAAAGCAAAACTTCCTATGTTTGGAACAATTGGATCGCTTAATGTTTCTGTAGCTTGTGGTGCGTTTTTGTACGAGGCTGTTCGTCAAAGAAAATAGATTTTGTTTTTTATTGATCACTATTTTGCATAATTGGCCTGCTACATGAATTTCAAAAATAAAAAATACCTTCTGCTTTTGCTGTTTTCGATTTTCATCAACAGTAGTATTTATTCGCAGAATAAAAAATACAATCAATTTTGGAATGAAATTAGTATTAATGGAACATTTGACAAAAAGTGGTCCACTGAATTCGAGTATAGAGGCAAATACAGTAGCGAATTGGGCAGCAGTAATCCTTTTTACAGCAACATTCAAAGATCATATACTTTATGGGCACATTATTACGGTGGCCCACGATGGAAATTTTCTGGAGGAATTGGTTACTTTGACAATAATAATGCATCTAATATTGGTTCTGTTACGTCACCTCAATGGCGATTTACGGCGCAAAGCACGTATATTATTCATAAAATTGGCTACACTCTAAGTACCCGAATGCGACTAGAAGCAATTGATGCTAAAATACCCCACGAAGATTACGGGCTACAATATAGATACCGACAGCAGCTTAAATACCTTCAACCCATTAATAGTACAATTTTAAGTAAGGGAGTGTATTACGGCTTTATCTCAGACGAAATATTTCTTCAATCTGATTCTAAGAACAGTGGCGTGCAATTCTTTAATAGAAACCGTTTTAATATTGGTGCAGGCTATTTGATTACAGATGATCTTCAGTTGGAAGCATCTTATTTAAATGAATTTCAGCCGAAGGATAATTACAATACAATCTTAAATATATATTCAATACGGATAAAATATACTAATCTAGACAAAAAAATACTTCAACTCTGTAAAGAGAAAACGCCTAGTAAAGAGCAAGATGAAATCATAAAAGCTAAATAATAATACGTTTTTGATTTTAAAATTTGAAGTCCCAGCGTAATTCTTTCATTCTGGCACATTTATATACCTTGAAATCATACTTAGGAACAAATTCCGTTTCTTCTATGTTTACTAACCCAACTGAATTTATGTAATCAAAAATCTTTTCTTTCCACAAGGTACACTTCTTGAAACACAGTATCAACATCAAAATAAGATGTCTTGTACTATTTTGATATTCAACATTCTACAGGTCTGACTTTTTCATCATCAATCCTATACTACAGTTTTAAACTAGCACTATTTGTATCTTCTTCCTTCGTTATCTCATAAACTATTTCATAGTTTGACTGATAGTAGCTTTTCAAAAAATTATCTTCCTCAATTTCAGGTTCAGGCAAATTGACAAAAATAGCATTTTCATCAAACCGTTGCATGAACTTATCTTCGGCTGAATTGTAATCAGGCCGTTCCCAATCGTACTTTATAACTTTTTTGAATTCTGGTTTTTTGTATACAAAAGTCAATATTATACCTGCAATAAAACCTGACAGATGGCCTTCCCACGAAATAGTATCGTCAACTTTGGGGAACACATACCAAATCATTCCGCCGTATACAACGATAACTGCAAGAGACAAAGCTACCAAACGATAATATTTGGTTTGCATTCCTTTAAAAAAAATAAATGAAACTAATACATAAATTAAACCACTGGCACCGATATGATAATTTTCTCTTCCAATAATCCATGTTAGACTACCCGAAAGTAAAATGCCAAAAATCAAAATTCCCCACGCTTCCCTCCTATAAAAAAAGAACAAAGCAGCCAAAAGGGCTAGTAACGGAATGGAATTATTGTAAAGATGCTCGACATTCGCATGAATAAAGGGACTAAAAAAAACACCTTGCAGTCCAGAAAATGTTCTGGGCAAGATTCCGTTCTGATCAAAATCGAAGCCAAAACGAATTTCTAACCAAAAAATAAACCACAAGAATAACACAAAAAAAAGTGGCACAGCTACAACCTCATTGGTAAACTTAAAATTATTTTCTTCCATTTATAGATTTCATCTTTTTATAACTATTCAATTATCTTGAATTCCATTACTTATTTTTGAAGCGCTAACAATTGGCATTTCTAGAAACATCGATCCTGCTCTTCACTAAATCTTTGCTTTTATAAAGAAAAAAAGCAAAGGATATCGCTACGATCAGGGCTAAGAGAAAAACATAGTACCTTTTTGTTATCATTTATTACCTATTCAAACAGTACTTTCCCAATACAAATCAAAAATGTATCCAAAAGCAATTTAATGCTATTTTGTCATATAAATTAATTTATATTCTCAAAAACGCTGCCTTAGCCCAGATGGAAATGGAAAGCCCGCAGTCTAGCTGACTTAAATTTTTTGTATTTGTAAAGCGACTGAAAGAAGCTCTTGCAAATACAAAAAAAATTTTGTCAGCGAGGCGAGGACTTGTAATGTACAACTGGAAATAGCTCCTTATAATATAACTGTAAAGACTCAGAAATTGTGTAATTTTGCCAAATGGAAGCACCACTGGCAGAACGCATACGACCTCAAAAACTAGAAGAATACATTAGCCAAGCGCACTTGGTAGGGCCTAAAGGCTCTTTGACGCAACAAATTGAGAAAGGAATTATTCCATCTTTAATTTTCTGGGGGCCTCCAGGGACGGGCAAAACAACTTTGGCACAAATAATTGCGCAGGAGTCCAAACGTCCTTTTTATATATTGAGCGCCATAAATTCGGGCGTAAAAGATATTCGGGACGTGATTGAAAAAGCGAAACAAAGCGGTGGATTATTTACTGCCAAAAATCCTATTTTGTTTATTGATGAGATTCATCGCTTTAGTAAATCACAACAAGATTCTTTACTTGCCGCAGTTGAAAAAGGTTGGATTACACTTATAGGAGCAACAACCGAAAATCCGAGTTTTGAAGTTATACCTGCTTTATTGTCTCGTTGTCAGGTATATGTTTTGAATGCTTTTACAAAAGTAGATTTGGAACAATTGCTACATCGAGCAATTAAAACGGACACTTATTTGGCTTCTAAAAACATCAAATTACAAGAAACAGAAGCGCTGTTACGACTTTCTGGCGGCGACGGACGTAAGCTATTGAATATTTTTGAACTCGTCGTAAACGCTTCGGCTGGAGACGAAGTTTTAATTACTAATGATCGTGTTTTTCAACTAGTGCAACAAAACACGGTATTGTATGACAAAACAGGCGAACAACATTACGACATAGTTTCGGCTTTTATAAAATCAATACGCGGAAGCGATCCTAATGGCGCTGTTTATTGGTTAGCCAGAATGATTGAAGGTGGCGAAGATGTAAAATTTATTGCTCGCAGAATGTTAATTTTGTCTAGTGAAGATATTGGAAATGCCAACCCGACAGCTTTTATTATGGCAAATAACGCTTTTCAGGCCGTTTCGACAATTGGTTATCCAGAAAGCCGAATTATTTTGAGTCAATGTGCCATTTATCTCGCTACATCTCCTAAAAGCAATGCGTCTTACTTGGCCATAGGAACCGCACAGCAGCTGGTTAAACAAACAGGTGATTTACCTGTTCCCATCCATTTACGAAACGCGCCTACAAAATTAATGAAGGAATTGGGTTATGGTGAGAATTATAAATATTCGCATGATTATGCGAACAATTTTGCCGAACAAGAATTTTTACCTGATGCTTTAAACAATACCCCTATTTATATTCCGGGCAACAATTCAAGAGAAAACACAACGCGTGAATTCTTGAAAAATCGATGGAAAAATAAATATGGGTATTGATGTACATGGTCGATATTCCGTTACATTTTTTAACTAAAATTTTACCGCTATTTTCTCTGACATTAAAATTTCGTTATCATAATATTCAAAAACCCATTGGTTATCCTTCAAGAGTAGAACGCCTTGTGTATTATCTTTGGTAGCCAAAAATACCGAAGGATTTGTTGTATTATACACTTTCATAACTACTTTAGGAGTACTGTCTATTAACTGAAAACCATTTTTGATAGGCTGTGCAAATAATGAAAAAGCCTCGTTTGTAGTGCTAGAAGTAGAAGTCAAAGCGGTTGCAGAAACGGTAGTGGTTCTAACTGGCAAATCTACAATAGCAGCTGTTGCTTTTTCTTTATTTGCAGTTGATCCATTATATTTATAATGCAACGCATTCACAGAAACAAAAGCGTCACTTAAAGCCTCGGTGTAGGCTGCTTCATAATCCTTTTCTCGGCTTTTCCCTACTTCTGATTTAAAAACAACTTTGCCGTAACAATCTTTAAAAACCACATACAGTTTAGTAATTAAAAAACCATTCTCTTTTACTACATCAACATTCAAAAGATTACATCGATCCTTGTATTCACTTGAAACCGCTTCAGTGGAATAATAGGCCTCAAAACCAGCTTTTTGTAAATTAACTTTTGTTAAAGTATTGAGACGATATTGATTTTCTTTGTTCTGGAAGTCATATTTTACGGGAATTATTACCGCTACATAATCATTGACTGATTGAGAAAAAATATAGCTTGAAACAAACAAGGCTATTAAAAGGAATTTAGTCTTCATAATTTATAAATATTTTTTTAGTTCTAATAAATGATTTACGTGCTTAATATTCTGGTTTACTTGAATGTTTTTGTCATTAAAAAAAATAGCATCCATGCCAGCATCTAGTGCTCCTTGCACATCCGCCTCTAGACAATCTCCAATCATAATGCTATTTTCTCTTTTGGTTTGAGCCAAAGTGAGCGCATGATTATAAATAATTGGATTTGGTTTTTTTACACCAGCCATTTCAGAATTGGTAACGGTCTTAAAAAAACCATCCATATTTGAATTCTTAATTTTCTTGAATTGTACCTCAGCAAAACCATTAGTAATGATATGCAATTTATACTTTTTCTCTAGATATTCTAGCACTTCAATTGCTCCATCAAACAAACAATTATTCTCGGGCAATAATTGTAAATAATCATCAGCGATAGTATCAATTTGCAATTCTGTAACGGAATATTGTAAAGCATCGAAAGTATTCTTTAAACGGCTGTATCGTAGTTCCTCGTGCGTAATTTTGTCGTATTGGTATAATTTCCAGCAAGCTTGATTAATTGGAGCGTACTTTTCTATAAAATCAGCTATTTGAATTGTAATATTCTCTTTTTTGAAAATACTTTCAAAAGCTAATTCTGAATTCGCATCAAAATCCCAAAGCGTGTGATCTAAATCGAAGAATACATCTGTTATATTATTTTTCATACTGTTATTCTAAAAAATACCTTCGTCTACAAAACTAAAATAGCCTGTTTCGGTTATAATTATATGATCTAAAACCGGAATATCCAGTTGTTGTCCGGCAATTTTAATTTTTTTTGTTATTTGAATATCGGCATCACTAGCTTGCAATTTTCCTGAAGGATGATTGTGCGTAAGAATAATTGAAGTTGCATTTTGTTCTAAAGCAATCTTGAAAACCATCCGTACATCTACAATAGTTCCTGTCATTCCACCTTTGCTTAACTGCGTTTTAAAAAGTATCTTGTTTGAATTATTTAAAAATAAGACCCAAAATTCCTCGTGTGATAACTCACCTATTATGGGTTGCATTACCTCAAAAACGGCTTTGCTCGATGTTATTTTTTTTAAATCGATCGTTTCTTCTCCTCTTCTTCGCCTTCCCAGCTCCATCGCTGCAATAATTGATATTGCTTTGGCCTCACCTATTCCTTTAAAATTCATTAACTGTGAGATAGATAATTTTCCTAGAGCATTTAAATTATTATCTACGCTTGCTAAAATTCTTTTACTCAAATCTACCGCCGATTCGTTCCTACTGCCAGAACCAATTAATATGGCGATTAATTCGGCATCAGTTAACACACTTTTGCCTTTGAGCATTAATTTTTCTCGAGGTTTATCGTCTTCGGACCAATTGGTGATGGGAAAATTAGTTTCTTGCATGTGAATAAAATTGACAATTAGATTTTGCTAATCTACGACAAGAACAAGAAAAATCCCTCAAATTATTTACTTTTTATTCAATCAAACCTTTTACCTCATCAAAATTTAATCCACCGTAATTCCCAGAGCTCATCAATAATAAAGCGGAGTTTTCTAAATTTAAACTAAATAAGTAGTCTTTAAAATCCTTTGGATTCGTATAGATAATTAGATCTTTTCTATTAAAAGCTTTGGCAATTTGTTCATACGAAACTTCTTCTAGCTGTTTGATTTTTACTGCATCTGGAGAGTAGAAAACTACTGCAACATCGGCATACTGTAGCGCGCCCTCGTATTCTTTTAGAAACTCAGCGTTCAAACTACTGTAGGTGTGTAATTCTAGACATGCAATCACTTTACGATTTGGATATTGCTCTTTAACCGCTTTTGTAGTGGCTGCGACTTTACTAGGTGAATGAGCAAAATCTTTGTACGCTACTTTACCTTTACTTTCGGCGATTTTTTCCAAACGTTTAGAAGCTCCTTTAAAACTTGCAATTGCTTCATAGAAATCAGCTTCATCGACGCCCATGTTTTGACAAATCCATTTGGCTCCAGCCAAATTATTTAGATTATGAGCTCCAAAAACTTCTATAGGCATTGCACCTTCGGGAGTTTCTAACAAAGTTACTCCATCCTTCACTTCATATTTTGGAGTTGTGTATGGCATTTTTCGAATTGGATTTGTAGCTGCTTCTGCAACACGTTTTACTTCAGGATCCTCTTCATTGTAAACTAGTATTCCTCCATTAGTAATTTTACCAATAAATATTTCGAACTGTTCTACATAAAAATCATAGGTTGGAAAAACATTAATATGATCCCAAGCAATTCCTGATATTAAAGCAATATTTGGCTGGTACAAATGAAATTTAGGTCTTCGATCGATTGGGGAAGATAAATATTCATCACCTTCTAAAACGATAAAATCATTTTCCTCCGTTAAATGCACCATGGTATCAAAACCTTTCAATTGTGCGCCCACCATATAATCTACTTGTATGTTGTGATAATGCATTACGTGCAAAATCATAGAAGTAATAGTTGTTTTTCCGTGGGAGCCTCCAATAACAACTCGTGTTTTGTTTTTGGATTGTTCGTATAAAAATTCTGGATAGGAATAAATCTTTAACCCTAAAGCCTGTGCTTTCATGAGTTCTGGATTATCGGCTTTGGCATGCATTCCTAAGATTACAGAATCAATATCACTTGTTATTTTCTCAGGAAACCAACCTAATTCAGCTGGCATAATTCCTTTTTTCTCTAATCTTGATTTTGAGGGCTCAAAAATGGCATCATCACTGCCTGTAACTTGGTATCCTTTGTTGTGTAATGCCAATGCTAGGTTGTGCATTGCGCTTCCGCCTATGGCAATGAAATGTGTTCTCATTATTTGTTATTCGTTAATGCGTTAATTAGGTTAAAATCGAAGCTAATGCGATAACTCTTATTTTTTATTTTTATACTCCTCCCAAACTTTAATGCCTTTATCGGGTTGATTCATTTTATTTTTATATAAATCGGCTAATTTTTGATAACACATTTTAGAACCGCCTATCAAAATTGCTCTTTTATATTGCACTTCTGCAGCGGTGTATCTATCAAAATATTCATCAATATGACCCCGAGATAAATAGCCATCTACTGGAGATAATTCTCGCAGTTCTGTAGAATATCTTATGGCTTTAGACTCACTTCCACCAACAATACCAGGCAATTGTAAATTTAGCTCAATCAATGCCCATCTTGCATCAATATGTTTTGGATTTAAAGCTATAGCTTTTTCAAATGAAGCTCTTACTTCGCTAATCATTCCAAATGCCTTAAATTTATTTACTGTTAATGATTTCATTCCCAAAGCGCCTCCATATTTATAGTAATAATTGGCTTCGTTGGGTTGTATCGTTTTTAACTTTTTATAATATTCAATCGCCCTATCCCAAGACTTATTTTGTCCTGCAATATCTCCCAAATATTCTATCGCTTTAAGATTTGATGGATTGCTTTTCAAGAAACTTTCAAAAATAGGTAGCGCTTGATTAAACTTCCCTTCAAGGAATAATTTTTCTGCTGTATCGAAAGATTGTGCACACATTAAAAGGGGAAATAATAAAAAAAAGATTGCCGTTAATTTCATCTACCAAAAATAAAGAATTTTTAAAAGAATAGTTGCTTTTTAACTTAAAAATAAGGAGTTAATCAAAATCAGCAGGATATCGCAAAGCATTGTTATCTAAGATACTATCACTACTTTAATTATTTTTCATTTTAATTTGCGCCATAGTCTATCAAAAAAAGAAACCGCTTCATTATAAAAATGAAACGGTTTCTACTTTAAGAGTTGACATGCATTGCAAATCAAAAAGACTTTTACTACTATTTGACGATTGTCATTTCCTCAATAATATTTGTAGCTCCTGCATATTTATCAATAATCCAAAGTACAAAACGGATATCAACATTTATCGTTCGTTGTAATTTTGGATCAAAAATAACATCACCTGCCATCGCTTCAATATTACCATCAAAAGCAATTCCGGTTAATTCTCCTTTTCCGTTTATTACTGGAGAACCCGAATTTCCACCTGTAATATCATTATCAGTTAAGAAATTGATTGGCATATATCCATCTTTATCAGCATATTGCCCAAAATCTTGTGCTTTGTTTAGCTCTAGTAAACGTGCAGGCAAATCAAACTCTGCATCTCCAGCTTTATACTTTTTAACCATACTTGCCATAGTTGTATAGTTGTTAATTTTAACATCATTACGTTTATCTGCTGGCAATGCACGTACTTTTCCGTAGCTCAAACGCAAGGTTGAGTTAGCATCTGGATACTTAATGGTGTTCAATCCTGATGTTCTTAATCCTTCAACCAATTCGCGGAAAGCAATTTCAAAACCATCATTGAGTGCTGCTTGTTCTGGTGTTTTAGCACGGTATTTTGTCATTATATCATTTGAAATCAAATACAAAGGATCACTTTCAATAGCAGCAGCTTTTGGACTTTTCATAAATGCCTCGATCGTCGCTTTAGAAGTAAAAACACTAGAAGCTGTTGCTTTTTCAACATCCGCAGTAAAGTTACCATTATTAGCCGCTTTCATTTTGGCAATTTCTGTCGCTAATCCATATTCAGATGCTTTAGCAGCATATAAATTCAGTTGAGCAGTAAGTACATCTTTCTCTAAAGGCGCATACATGTTCCCATAATAGTTCTCGATTGCCGCATTGATTTTAGGCAACATTTCTGCTTGTTTTGCTTCATTTTCTTTGGCGTAACCAATCAAAGCATTTCCTAAAGCAGAAGGAGCTACGGCATAAGTAGAAGTTCGCAACATTTGCATCAAATAATTATCGTGTCGCACTTTCAAATTGGTCTGTGCATAATAATGATTAAGCGTTTGAATAACAGTTCCGTATTTGGCTTTATTTTCTTTTTTATTCGCCCAAACATTAAACTTCGCTTCTTCTGCAGCTTTCGTTTTTGCGGTACCAGCTTTTGTTAATGCGTCAATCATTCCTTGACGATTTTTCCAATAATTAGCTGTAGAAGCATATTTTGAAGCGTACTCCAACTTAACAGTTTCATCTTTGGTCATATACTTTTTCATCTGGTCCATTCCAGTTTTAGCACCTTCAACCCAAGCAGGATAAGCATATTTTACATTTTGTTCAATTCCGCCTGCTGGCATCCAGCGATTGGTTCTTCCAGGATATCCCAAAATCATCGCGAAATCATTCTCTTTAACTCCTTTTAAACTTATTGGCAAGTGATGTTTAGGTGCTAATGGCACATTATCTTTAGAATATTCTGCTGGATTTCCGTCTTTATCGGCATATACTCTAAACATAGAAAAATCTCCTGTTTGACGAGGCCATTCCCAGTTGTCTGTGTCTCCTCCAAATTTTCCAATACTTTCTGGTGGCGTTCCTACCAAACGAACATCTTTATAATCTTGATATACAAAATAATAATACTCATTACCTTGAAAGAAAGGACGAACAGAAACTACATATTTTCCATTTTCGTTGTTCTCTTTTTCAATCACAGCCATTTCTTGCTGAATCGCTTTGTTGCGTTCTTCTTCGGTCATTTTATCATTTACTTTTGATAAAATTCGTTTAGAAACATCATCCATACGTACAAAAAATCGAACGTATAACGATTTAGGCTTCATTTCTTCGGCCATACTTTTAGCCCAAAAACCATCTTTTAAATAGTTTTGCTCTGCTGATGAAAGTTCGGCAATAGCGTTGTAACCACAATGGTGATTAGTTAAAACCAACCCGCGATTGGATACTATCTCGGCAGTACAACCTCCATTAAACTGAACAATAGCATCTTTCAAACTGTGGTGATTGATACTATAAATCTCTTCGGCTGTTAATTGCAAGCCCATTTTCTCCATATCTCTATGGTTCAACCTTTCGATAAACATTAAAAACCACATTCCTTCATCTGCTCTCACAGGGAAAGCCATAAGGCACATGGCAAAGAATAATACAATTTTTTTCATTTTGTTACATTTTAATTTAGCGCTACGAATATAATAAATTTGACAATGATGATATAGTTTTATCGACATAAATACAATTCGACATCTAATTATTACCCTGATTTTAAGAATTATTGAAAAAAAATATAATATGTAATCATACTATACGACGAAGTTGTCCTTACAAAAATATTTATATGAAAATAATACTAAGAAAACATTGACATAACATTATGGTTTTACTTTCGTAAAAACTAAAAATGAAAAGAAGAAGAAAAATTCCGTTGGTGGTTCTTAGTGATGTACATCTTGGCACTTATGGTTGTCATGCTAAAGAACTATTAGACTACTTAAAATCCATACATCCACAAACATTGGTTTTAAACGGAGACATTATTGATATATGGAGTTTCTCCAAAAGCTACTTCCCTGTTTCGCACATGAATGTCTTAAGACAAATTATAAAAATGTCTAATCTTGGCACTCGCGTAATTTACATAACAGGAAATCACGACGAAGCCTTACGAAAATATTCCGATTTTATTTTGGGGAATTTTGAATTAGTAGACAAACTCATTTTAGATTTAGACGGAAAAAAAACGTGGATTTTTCACGGTGATGTATTCGACTCTTCTACTCAAGGATGTGCCAAAATAATAGCCAAATTAGGCGGAAAAGGATATGATTTATTAATTCTAATCAATAGTTTAATAAATTGGTTTTTGGCTCTTTTGGGTAAAGAAAAAAGAAGCTATTCTAAGATGATAAAAGACAGCGTCAAGAAAGCCGTTTCGTTTATCTCTAATTTTGAGACAACGGCAGCCGAAATTGCTATCCAAAAAAAATACAGTTATGTAGTTTGCGGACACATTCACAAACCACAAATAAAGGAAATAGTAAATGATCAAGGAAGTGTACTCTATTTAAATAGTGGTGATTGGATCGAAAACCTTACCGCATTAGAATATAAAAAACAAAAATGGAGTCTGTACCAATATAAAAAAGAGGATTATAATGATCTAGAGACTATTGAAGATAAAACTATTAATAACATTATCGACAAAATTCTCTCCTAATACAAAGAAGTAGCATTATGAAAATATTTTACGCAATTCAGGCAACAGGTAATGGACATATCAGCAGAGCGATACAGCTATATCCTTATTTGCGAAAATTTGGCGAAGTCGATTTTTTTATGAGTGGCAACAATGCTACTCTTGATATCAATTTGCCCGTTAAATTCAAAAGCAAAGGTTGTAGCTTGCATTACAGCAAATGCGGAGGTTTGAATTATTGGAATATAATAAAAAACATAAAACCCCAGCAGATATACAAAGATGCGAGTTCATTACCACTTAAAAACTATGATGTTGTCATCAACGACTTTGACTCGGTGACCTCGCTTGCTTGCAAACTTCAGAAAGTAAAATCGGTACAATTTGGGCATCAAGCCAGTTTTATATCTAAACTAACGCCAAGACCGGAGAAAAAAAATATGCTAGGCGAAATGATCCTGAGACATTATGCTCCTTCACCAAAAAACATTGGTTTGCATTTCGACAAATACGATGATTTTATTTATCCTCCCATTATTAAAGACGAAATCATAAATGCGGAACCCAAAAACCATGGCCACATAACCATCTACTTACCCTCTTTTAAAGAAGATTGTTTAGAAAAAGCATTTCACAAACTCCCTAATCAATCTTTTCATTGGTTCTTGAATGACGTAAAAGTCAAACACACTATAAAAAACATTACTTATTATCCCGTAAACCAAAGTTATTTTAATAAAAGCTTGATAAAATGTGAAGGAATTATAACCGGTGGAGGATTTGAAACACCTGCCGAAGCCTTATATCTTGGCAAAAAAATACTATCTATTCCAATCCGCAAGCATTATGAGCAAGAATGCAACGCTGCCGCACTCAAAAAGCTCGGAGTTCCTATTGTTTACGATATTGGTGATGACTTTGATTTAATAATAGAAAGTTGGCTTGATTCAAAAATAAAATACCCAACAATGCAGGCCAATAATATACCCGAAACCTTGCAGTTTTTATTTGACACTTATAACGACAAATAAAAATTATAATAAGGAGCGAAAGAATAGGCGTTTTTAGCAAATATGAGTTCCTGCTGTCCGCTATATTCCCGCCAACAAAAGGCGCGAGATACCGCTCCCATCAGGGCTAGAGAGGACAAAATGTGCATTTTTGGAGATATTTAAATCCTATTTCTCTACTCGTGAACGCTTCTCTATTAAAAATCAAAGTAAGTTGTATAATTCTTATCTAATTTGAAAGGATTTCGCAGTAACAAAAAAGGTGTTCTATCACTAGAACACCTTTGTATGTCAAAATATTGAAATTTTAATCATTCAACATTTTCCAAAGTTTATCTTTCAATTCCGTCAATCCTTGCTGCGCTACAGAGGAAATAAACATATATGGAACATCTTTGAATGCAACATCAAGTTCTACTTTCAATTCTGCTTTTAATTCATCATCGAGCATATCACATTTAGAGATTACCAACAAACGCTCTTTATCCAACATTTCAGGGTTATATTTGGTCAATTCATTTACCAAAATATCATATTCTCCTTTAATGTCAGGCGTATCCACAGGAACTAAAAACAATAATGTAGAATTCCGCTCAATATGCCTCAAGAAGTAGTGACCAAGTCCTTTTCCTTCGGCAGCTCCTTCAATAATTCCAGGAATATCGGCAATTACAAAAGATTGGAAATCTCTGTAAGCAACAATACCTAGATTTGGTTTTAAAGTGGTAAAAGGATAATCGGCGATTTTGGGTTTTGCGGAAGTCAAAACTGACAACAACGTCGATTTTCCAGCATTAGGAAAACCTACCAAACCAACATCAGCCAATACTTTAAGCTCTAAAATCACATCCATTTCTACACCAGGCAAACCGGGTTGCGAGTAACGTGGTGTTTGATTTGTTGCTGATCTAAAGTGCCAGTTTCCTAATCCTCCTTTACCTCCGCGAGATAGCACTTGCTTTTCTCCATCTTCGGTAATTTCAAATAAAATCTCACCAGTTTCCTTGTCCTTTACTACCGTTCCTAGCGGAACTTCGATAAATTTATCATCACCATCAGCGCCTGTACTTCGATCTCCACTACCATCTCCACCATTACCAGCTTTAATGTGTCGTGCAAATTTTAGGTGAAACAATGTCCAAAGTCCTTTGTTCCCCACCAAATAAACGTGCCCACCGCGACCACCATCTCCACCATCTGGACCTCCTTTTTCAATAAATTTTTCTCTGTGCAAATGCGTAGATCCCTTCCCTCCTTTTCCAGAAGAAACATATATTTTTACGTAGTCTACGAAGTTTCCTTCTGTCATAATTTTTTTTTTATTTCGACATAATTTAAAAATACCTGACAGCCACTGGCTGTCTTCCTTTTAATTTCAAATCTTCTGTCATTTTCTTTTGTCTAAAAAGTTTAAAAGTTAAGATTTAAGATTTAAAACCTAAAGTTTAATAGAATCCTACCAACTTTGAACTTTTTAACCTTACACTAATTTTTAAACTAAATTTTTAATCCTTTAAAGCTTTCACCATTACTTTATCAATCTTCACACCATCCATATCAATCACCTCTAACTCAAAATTTTGCCATATCAATTTTTCACCTTGTTTGGGTATGTGTGAAAGCTCCGTCATTATCAAGCCGCTTACTGTAGTTACTTCATAATCATTGATTAACTCATCCAACTCGAAATACGTTAAAAAATCATGTAATGAATAGTGTCCGTCTACTAACCACGAACCGTCTTCTCGTTCTACTAGCTTAAAATCATCTTTATAAAAATCAGAAGCATTACCAACTAGTGCTTCTAATATATCATTTAAAGTTATAATCCCTTGAAAAACACCATATTCATCTGATACAAATGCATAGTGAATTCCTGTCTTTTTAAATTGTTCTAGTGCTTTATACGCTGTGGTATGCTCCATCATAAAAGGAGCTTCGGTCATTATTTGTTTTAAACTGAAACTTTCCTTTTCAAAATTTGCAAATATGTTTTTGAGATTTACAACTCCAACAATATCATCGTAATTCTCTTCATAAACTGGATAAATAGAATGTAATTCTTTGAGCATAAACTCTCTTACTTTCAGCTTATCAGCATTGAGTGGTAAAAGTACAACCGCTTTTCTATGCGTCATCAAGGAATTGATCTTTCGATCACCAATGTGAAAAACTCGCTCTACAATGTCTTGCTCTATTTCCTGGATTTCACCGCCTTCGGTTCCTTCCTTAATGATCGCTTTTATTTCCTCCTCAGTGACTTTACCATCTGCTGATGGTTTTATTCTAAGAATATTTAGTAAAAAATCTGTAGAATGCGTCAACAACCAAATAAAAGGAGCAGTTATAATAGATACCACTTTCATTGGTAGCGCCACTGCTTTCGCGATAGCTTCTGGATGGTTTAAACCTATTCTTTTAGGCAATAATTCGCCTAATACTAAGGAGAAAAAAGTCAAAATTACGACAACAATTCCAACCGCAATTGAATGCGCATACGGAACTAAGACGGAAATACTTTTTACAAAATTTTCAACATCTACAGTGATTTTATCCCCACTATAAATACCTGTAAGTATTCCTATAAGTGTGATCCCTATTTGCACAGTTGAAAGGAACTTATTTGGCGAATTGGCTAAATCCAGAGCTATTTGAGCGCTTTTATTTCCTTTTTTTGCAGCAGTTTCTAATCTATTTTTTCGTGCTGAAATCAAGGAGATTTCAGACATAGAAAAGACCCCGTTTAGGAGTATTAGAAAAAATATTATTAAAATTTCCAATGTTTAAGTAATTCGTTTATAAATAGTTTTGTTGTCAGGTAACCGTATTTTTTTTAGCCCGGATGGAAGTGAAAAGCTCATCGCTGTAAAAAACTAATTTTTCTTGTTATAAAAGAGCGACTCCTCACCCCAACCCTCTCCATAAGAGAGGGAGAAAATAGGATAATTCCTGCGTGCTTCTCCTTTTATGACATAGAAAAATAGTTCTTTTATGGCTGTGACTTGAAACATACAGCTGGAAATTGCTTCTACAAATTATCAATAACCGCAGTAAGTCTTTCTGTAATTTGCTGAACAGTTCCTATTCCGTTTACAGCATGAAACTTATTTTGCTCCTTATAATATCCAATTAGTGGAGCCGTTTTTTCATTGTATTCTTGGTATCTTATGCGAATTTTTTCTTCGTCCTGATCATCCGCTCTTCCGCTTGTTTTACCTCTTTCTAATAGGCGGGCTACTAGAATTTCATCATCGGCTTCTAGAGCAATTGTTGCTGTAATGCTAGAGCCAATTGTAGGCAAAAATTTATCTAACGCATGAGCTTGATCTAAAGTTCTTGGATAACCATCGAACAAAAATCCCGCTGTATCAGGGTGTTTATTTACTTCGTCAATTAACATTGCAGTTGTTACATCACAGGGAACTAATTCTCCATTGTCCATAAAAACCCTGGCTTTTTTGCCTAAATCTGTATCATTTTTTAGATTAAAACGAAAAATATCTCCTGTTGAAAGATGTGTTAATTTGTATTTTTCTTTTAAAAATTCTGCCTGAGTTCCTTTTCCTGCTCCTGGCTTCCCAAATAAAACGATATTGACCATCTTTTTTTTATATATGATTTTTACTAATTTTTATTCGTGTAATTGGTATACTTCTGGTAAGTTTCTACCTAAACCATCGTAATCTAATCCGTAGCCAACGATGAATTTGTTAGGAATTCTGATTCCAACGTAATCAATTTTTATATCTTTTTTGAAAGCTTCTGGTTTAAAGAAAAGCGTAGCTATCTTAAAATGTTTAACATTTTGTTCCTTAAATAATGCTTTTAATTCCTCTAAAGTGTTTCCGGTATCAATAATGTCTTCCAATACGATTACGGTGCGCCCAGTCAAATCCTGATTTAAACCTATTAATTGCTTGATATTTTCAGTAGAAGAGGTTCCTTCATACGAAGCCATTTTTATAAAAGAAACTTCACATGGTTTTTTATATTTTTTCATAAAGTCGGAAACTACCATAAAAGCTCCGTTTAATACACCAATAAAAACAGGTGTTTCATCAAAAAAATCATTTTCTATTTGCGCTACCATTTTTGCAATAGCAAAGTCTATCTCTTTGGCAGAAATAAACGGAACAAATTGTTTATCGTGTAGTTGTATCACTTTTATACGTTTTAAATTTTTGGCAAAGATACAGAATTACAAGTAAGTAGAAGTATCAAAAATAGAGTATAAGCATACTTTTTACAATGTTAAAAAACACTTAATATTTAGCGCTTCTTGCTTTATACTATCTTATTAATAGGTAAATTGTTGTTTTGCAAATAATTAATTTTTTATTTATATGAAAAGTATTACAAAAATATTTTCTGTTTTGTTTCTAATGCTAATCACATCCTGCTTTGGACAAGTGAAAAATGAAGAAAAAAAAGCTTTAGCGAATCAGCCTGCAACTATAGTTAAAACAGCAGTTGGTACTATCACGTTACCTCCGCCCTACGCTACTCCTTCTAAAGCAAATTCGAGTAGGATCGTTAAGTGGCCCGATGGTAAAATGCCTGTTGCGCCAAAGGGCTTTACGGTAAGTAAATTTGCGGATGGTTTAGAAAATCCGCGTTGGACTTACATTGGTCCCAACAATGATATTTTTGTTGTAGAAAGTGGAACAAGAACTAGTAAAAATAGAATTATAATTTTTAGAGACACGAACAAAGACGGCAAATTTGAGACTCGAGAAACATTTCTTGAAAATCTAAACAGACCTTTTGGAATGCTAGTTCTAAAAGACTTTTTTTATGTTGCTAATACCGATGGTTTGTATCGCTATCCATATACCAATAATCCATTAAATCTAGATACACAAGGTGTAAAAATCTTAGATCTTCCAGCTGGAGGTTACAACAATCACTGGACTAGAAACTTAATTGCTAATCGCGAAGGAACAAAAATTTATATCTCAGTAGGTTCCGGCAGTAATGTTGGAGAAAATGGTATGGACAAAGAAGTACGTCGTGCCAATATTCTAGAAATTAATCCTGATGGAACTGATGAAAAAATATATGCTTCTGGACTTAGAAATCCTGTGGGAATGGATTGGAATCCGGTGAACAATGAGCTTTGGACCGCGGTAAACGAGCGTGATGAATTGGGGGACGATTTAGTCCCGGATTATATAACAAGTGTGAAAGAAAATTCCTTTTACGGCTGGCCCTACTCGTATTACGGCAACAATTTGGATCCTAGGATGAAAGGAGAAGGTAAAGATTTAGCCGCAAGAGCAGTTGTTCCCGACGTTTCTGTTGGAGCGCACACGGCCTCCCTTGGCTTGGCGTTTTATGATAAAGATAGTTTTCCTGCAAAATACAAAAACGGAATTTTCGTAGGGCAACATGGCTCTTGGAACCGTGCAAAAATCTCAGGTTATAAAGTTGTCTTTGTCCCATTTAAAAACGGCAAACCTTCTGGAAAACCCGAAGATTTTTTGACAGGATTTGTGGCTAATGAGGACAAAGCAGAAGTTTATGGTCGTCCCGTTGCGGTTACCGTCATGAATGATGGTTCACTTCTTGTAAATGACGATAGCGGAAATGTTATTTGGAAAGTTAGTGCTAATAAATAAGAGGATTTCATTTATGTTCACAAAAAAACAATGCTTTATACTTCTTGTGTTACTTGTTTTCCAAAACATTTTTGCACAGGAACACGAAAGCAAGAATATAGATTCTATCCAAAAATTAATTCTAAAAGAAGTTGTAATTAGTCCGTTGCATATTAACAAAAGTGCCTTAAATACGCCCGCATCTATTGGGATTTTATCACAAAAAGACCTATTGCAAAATAATACAACCGACATAAGCACCGTAATTAACACTATTCCGGGAGTCTATATGCAATCTTCTAATATCACAACAAACCGCATTACAATTCGTGGTATTGGAGCAAGAACTACTTATGGTACTAATAAAATACGTGCTTTCTATGGCAGTATTCCGTTAACATCTGGAAACAGCGAAACTATAATTGACGATATTGACATAGAAAATATTGGTCAAATTGAAATTATAAAAGGCCCACTTTCTAGTGTTTATGGTGCAGGTTTAGGCGGCGCTATTCTTGTATCCCCTTTACTTTCCAAACACAAAGGACAAAGTGCTTCTATAAATACAGTTCATGGTTCCTTTGGGTTGCTAAAAAACACTATAAATTATAGTCTAAATAAAGAAAAAGCGAGTATTAACATTAGCTACAACAAATTAAAGTCTGATGGATGGCGCGAAAATAGCACTTACAATCGCGAAGGAATCACCATTGGCGGGCAGTTATTTAAAAAGCAAAATAGTCAATTGACTTATTTTTCAAATTACACCTATTTAAAGGCTTTTATACCGAGTTCTATTAACAAAGAAACCTACGAGAAAAGCCCCCAAAGTGGAGCGGTAACATGGGTTGCTGCAAAAGGGTACAAAGAATATAAATCGACTCTGGGAGGATTGGCATATGACTTTAAAATAAACGATGCCATCACCAATTCAACCTCTGTATTTGTAAATTACAAAGACAGTAATGAACCTAGACCTTTTGATGTTTTACGTCAGTACACATTTGCAACTGGAGCACGAACACAGTTTTCTGGCACTTTTAAGATAAAAAAAACGATAACGCATTTTATTAGCGGAATCGAATATTTTACAGATAATTACACAGGTAATACTTTTGAAAACCTCTACAAACAGAACAATGGTTTAGGCAGTTTAGAAGGAAATCAGCTTACGGAAACGGAACAGAAAAGAAATTTTTATAATATATTTTCTCAAATTAGAACTGCATTAACTAAAAAACTAGAAGTTCAGGGAGGTGTAAACTACAATAAATCACAATTTGACCTCAATAATAATGACAATACAATTTACTCCTCTCAAAAGTATAGTTATGAAGGAATTTTTTCGCCACAATTATCTTTTTTATATAAACCAAGAGAACTTCATACATTGTATGTTTCAGCAAGTAGTGGATTTTCATTACCAAGCACAGAAGAAACATTAGATAGCAACGGAACTATTAATCCTGACATCAAACCGGAAACGGGCTATAATTTTGAAGTTGGCGGAAAGTTTTATTTTTTTAGCAAAAAACTCTATGCAGAATTTGCTTTGTATCAAATGGAGATAAAAAATTTACTCGTTGCAAAAAGAGTTGGAGACGATCAATATGTAGGTATAAATGCTGGTAAATCATTACATCAAGGCATCGAAATCGCACTAAAGAATAATTGGAAAATTAACACATTTCTGTTACTGGATTCATTTGTGTCCGCTTCTTTAGGAAATTATGAATTTAAGGAATTCGTTGATAATGGAAATGATTTTACGGGGAATAAATTAACGGGTGTCGCAGCAAATAAAGTAAATGCGGGACTAACTTTAAATACAAGTTTAGGAATATATCTTTCTGCCGATTTTCAGTTTGTTGATGAAATACCTATGAATGATGCCAATTCAGCATATTCTGATGCGTATAAAATTACAAATTTAAAAACAGGTTATACTTTTGAAATACTACCCAATTTAAACACGCAGTTCACTGTAGGTGTAAATAATGTTGCTAATGAAAAATACGCCTCCCTAATTTTACCGAATGCTACAGCATTTGGCAAGGCAACACCTCGCTACTATTATCCAGGTCTGCCGATAAATTATTACGGTAGCGTTTCCTTACATTATTTATTTTAGATAATGTAATTTTGGTTTTATTTTTCAAATCTTATGAATGATCTTTTTTATAAAAAAATAGAAAATAGTACTGCTCATCGAGCTGTTCGGGATTCCATAGCCTACGAAGTACTTAAAACCGAAGATTTATTTCTCGACCTTATCCGTTTTGCTTTTGATGTCAATGATAAAAATCATCACAAATCGTTTTGGATTCTAGAATTGGTTTGCTTTCAAAATTTAAAATTAATTAACAATCATTTGGATTTTTTTTGTTCCAATATAAAAAATCTTAAGAACGAAAGTGCACTGCGTCCCGCTTCTAAAATCTGTCAGCTTTTGGTTTTTTCTCACTATAAAAAAAAGGAAATACAGCTTGCGGAAGAGCAGTTACAAGTACTTATAGAAAACAATTTTGATTGGCTTATTAACGATACCAAAGTAGCTTCAAAAGCGTATGCCATGCGAACCTTATTTGTTTTAGGAAAACACTACGAATGGATTCATCCCGAATTAAAGACTATAATTACCAAAGATTTTCCAAACCACAGCTATGCCTATAAGACTGTAGCCAAAGAAGTTTTAAAGAAAATAAAGTAATTTTAGTACTGACAAAGCTGTTTTTCTCCTGTCGGAAATTTAGAGAATAAAAATATATCCGTACATTTGTAAAAACTATACGTATCATGAATACTAAACTCACTTTATCGCTAGAAAAAGAGGTAATTGAAAAAGCCAAGTCGTATGCAAAACAAACGGGAAGAAGCTTATCTGAACTAGTAGAGGCTTATTTTGAAAACTTAACCTCTAAGTCTCAAAAAGAGGATGAGATTCATCCAAAAGTCAAAAAACTCATTGGCAGAATTACACTTCCTGACGATTTTGATGAGAAAAAAGCGAAAGACGAATATTTTAAAGAAAAATATGGTATTTAATCAGATTTTTTTAGATACCAATATTTTAGTTGATATCGTTGCCAATAGAAAACCATTTTCGAAAGATGCAATTTCAATATTTGATAATTGTCAGAGACGGAAAATTAAAATGTACACTACCTCCATTTCAATCGCTAATTTACATTATATAGCAAAAAAAATGGTTGATGAAAAAGAACTTCGCTCGATTATTGAAGACTTACTAGATACTGTTTCTATTATTGCAATCACCGAAACTATTTTAAAAAAGAGTCTAAAATCAAGTCACAAAGATTTTGAAGATGCTATTCAAATTACAGCTGCACAATCTATTCACAACATGGATTGCATAATAACGAGAGACTTAAAAGATTTTAAAAATTCTGAAATTGCCGTTTATACGCCCGACGAATTTTTAACTAAAATAAACAAAAACAATTAATATATAAAGATGAATTATTTTTCTTCAGACTTTAAATTAGGAATTTTAGGTGGCGGCCAACTTGGGAAAATGCTGCTTTTTGATACTAGAAAATTTGATATACAAACCTACGTCCTTGATCCAAGTGACGAAGCGCCTTGCAAAATTGCCTGCAATCATTTTGTTCAAGGGGATTTGATGGATTTTGATACGGTTTATAATTTTGGAAAACTTGTAGATGTTCTGACTTTCGAAATTGAATTAGTCAATCTGGAAGCTTTAGAAAAACTAGAAAATGAAGGTAAAAAAGTATATCCTTCGCCAAAAACACTGAAACTGATTCAGAATAAGGGCATCCAGAAAGAATTTTATATTAAAAATAATATTCCAACAGCTCCTTTCAAACGCTATGCAACCTTAAAAGATTTAGTAGTCGATTTAGTAGAATCTAAAATTCAGCTTCCTTTTGTATGGAAATGTACCGAATTTGGCTATGATGGTAATGGCGTAAAAGTGATTAGATCTATGGAAGATCTAGAAAATTTACCAAATGTAGAGTGCATTGCAGAAACAATGATTGCATTCAAAAACGAATTAGCAGTAATTGTTTGTCGAAATCCGCATGGTGAAATTAGAACGTATCCGGTGGTAGAAATGGAGTTTCATCCCGAAGCCAACCAAGTAGAATATGTGATTTGTCCTGCTCGAATAGACAAAAAAGTGGCTGATGAAGCACGATTAATTGCTTTGAATGTTTCGATGCAATTCGATCACGTTGGTTTGTTGGCTGTTGAAATGTTTCAAACGGAAGACGATCAAATCTTAGTAAACGAAGTCGCTCCTCGCCCACATAATTCAGGACATTATTCTATAGAAGCCAGTTATACTTCCCAATTTGAAAACCATTTGCGAGCCATTCTCGATTTACCATTAGGAAATACGGATAGTAAAGGAGCTGGAATTATGGTTAATCTTTCGGGAGCCGCAGGGTATTATGGAGATGTAATTTATGAGAATATTGAAAAAATATTAGGATGGAATGGTGTAACACCTCACATTTATGGTAAAAAACAAACGCGCCCTTTTCGGAAAATGGGACATGTAACCATTGTAAACGAAGATATTGCAGTTGCTAGAAAAATTGCTGAGGATGTTAAGAATACGATAAGAGTGATTAGTAAATAATAAATACAAATTTTACAAATTATCACATCTTTAATTTGTGAAATAGGTGTAAAAAAACAAATCAAAAACAAATGAGTAAAGTAGCTATAATAATGGGAAGTATCTCAGACATGCCTGTCATGCAGGATGCTATAGATATATTAAAAGAATTTGGAATTGAAACCGAAGTAGATATTGTTTCGGCACACAGAACTCCAGAGAAATTATTTGATTTTAGCAAAAATGCACATACACGTGGAATTTCAGTAATTATTGCTGGAGCTGGTGGAGCAGCACATCTACCAGGAATGGTAGCATCGATGTCGCCTCTTCCCATAATTGGTGTTCCTGTAAAATCAAGTAATTCTATTGATGGTTGGGATAGTGTTTTATCAATTCTTCAAATGCCGGGCGGAGTTCCAGTTGCCACTGTTGCTTTAAACGGAGCAAAAAATGCAGGCATTCTTGCCGCACAAATTATTGGAAGTGCTGACAAAACTGTTCTTGATAAAATTATCGCCTATAAAGAAGGATTAAAAGAAGCTGTTTATAAATCTTCGGCAAACTTAAATAAATAAAAAAAGCTCCTTTTAGGAGCTTTTTTTTGTAAATTCTAAATTCGGGGAGATTTAGTATTTGCTTTTGGATATAAATTCTTTTGTTTGGGACAAAAAGAGCTTTTAAATTTTCGATGAAATCAATTGTTGTACTTATTAATTCCTCGACAAAACTACATATTAAATCGACAAACTGCATAATTATTTCAAATTTTAACACATTTTTCCTGTTTTTATTTTCTAAAAGGAAAATTTGAAACACAAATTATCAATTATTTTACTCAAAATATATCAAAAAAATCAGTATTGCAATGCTTCAAAAATTTTACATCAAGCTATACACAGCAATACTTTAGAGAATATAAAACAGAAATTATCTTCCTACATTTTATCAAGTTATTATGTAGTCAAACCTAAAAAATAATCAAATAATACAATATAGGTAAATACGTACAAAATATTAAACTTTTTATGTTATGATGACCTCATTTTAATTTATTTTTTTAAAATTATAGCTTAATAAACAAAAAAGCTTCCGATTAATGGAAGCTTTTTTGTTGTTTATTACTTTAGAAAAGTAATTACGCTTCCTCAGCGATTTCTTCTAATTCACTTTCGAACTCTCCACTTACAAAATCCTCCCTGTTAATCCAATTCTCCGAAGTTACCAAAGTATAGTTAACATTATCATCAGTATTTAATTCCCAGATAATCCCTTCGGCTTCTGGAAACGGAATGTTTTTTGATATTTGGTCATCAAACAATCTTTTGATAAGATTTCTATTTGACAATCCATTGTTTAATAATTTTAAAACATTTTCTCTTGTCAAAACTTTTCCCGCGTCATCTGGCGTCATTGAAAAATGAATAACCGAAGCTTTGGCACTTGGGAACTTCCCATTATAGGCTTTATATAGCAACTGATTAATGTGATACATTCTACCTTGCAAGTGAATTTCGGGATATTCTTCGCACACTTTATCAATTAACATATTGTGGGAAATTTGCTGAATTTGACCTTCGTTTAAATCATCTGACAACTTATAGGTAAGAACAATTTCTGCAGCTTCATTCGGCTCAAAATCTTCAATTGCCATCGCTAGCATTTCCTCTAAATTTTCTTTCTGTATACTGGCAGCATCTGGAAAATTAAATTTTTCAAGTAACTGAACATAGTCATCACTCGTCCAATATCCTTCTACTTCATCTACTGTATCTACGCGTTTTATTTCTATTTTATAATTCATTTCTTTCTTTAATTTTTAAATAATAACTCTCTTATACATGAGCTTTGTACAAGATAACTATTATTTGCCTGACAATACATACTGTTTTATTAAGTTTAACAATAATCGAAACCACGGTTATCTTACTTATTTTTATAAATCGCTACCTTTGTAACTCGAAAAAATAGGTTTCATCTAATGACAATTAAAAATAACTTAATGACAATCCTCACTCAAAAATTTACTACAAAGCACAATACAGCTCCTTTCTCACAAATAAAAATTGAAGATTATTTACCCGCCTATCAGGAAGGAATCGCTTTAGCCAAAGCTGAAATTGATGCTATCGTAAACAATCCTGAAGTACCGACTTTTGAAAGCACTATTGAGCCTCTGTCCTTTAGCGGAGATACTTTGGATCGAATTTCTAACATCTTTTTCAATTTAAATTCGGCTGAAACCAATGATGAAATGCAAAAAATTGCTCAAGAAGTTTCGCCACTTTTATCTGAATTTGGTAATGATATTACTTTGAACGCTGCTTTATTTGCAAAAGTAAAAACAGTTTATGATCAAAGAGCCTCTTTACACTTAAATACAGAACAAACTACGTTACTGGACAAGCAATATAAAAGCTTTTCTAGAAACGGAGCTAATTTATCCGAAGGAAAGAAAAATCAGTTGCGAGAAATCGACAAGGAGCTTTCGAAGCTGAGTTTGCAATTTGGGGAAAATGTTTTGGCAGAAACGCAAGCTTTTGAATTGCACATAACAAGCGATAAAGATTTAGCAGGATTACCGGAAGGAACTATCGAAGCCGCTCGTTCTTTGGCGAAAGCCCAAGAAAAAGAAGGTTGGATTTTTACCTTAGATCATCCGAGTTATATTCCGTTTGTGACGTATGCCGACAATCGCGAATTGCGCAAAAAAATGGCAATCGCATTTGGAGCAAGAGGATTTCAGAATAATGAATTAGACAATCAGGAAATTGTTCTAAAGATTGCGAAACTCCGATTTGAAAGAGCCAATCTTTTGGGTTATAAAACACATGCTCATTTTGTACTGGAAGAACGAATGGCAGAAAGTCCAGAAAAAGTTTTTTCTTTCTCGAATGATCTATTGGCAAAAGCCAAGCCTGCAGCAAAGAGAGAGTTTGCTCAATTAACGGCTTTCGCCAAAGATTTAGACGGAATCGACCAATTAGAAAAATGGGATGGCGCTTATTATTCGGAAAAATTGAAACAACAATTATTCAATTTGGATGATGAAAAGTTAAAACCTTATTTTCAATTAGAGAAAGTCCTAAACGGTGCTTTTACTATCGCGGGGAAATTATTCGGACTCACATTTACAGAAGTATTTGATATCGACAAATATCATGAGGAAGTAATGACTTATGAGGTTACAGATAAAAACAAACAATTAATAGCTATTTTCTATGCCGATTTTTTTCCTAGAAAAGGCAAACGAAATGGTGCTTGGATGACATCGTTCAAATCACAGTATATAAAGGACGGTGTAAACGAAAGACCACATATTTCGAACGTTTGCAACTTTACAAAACCAACAGAAACCAAACCATCACTTTTAACATTTAATGAAGTAACAACCTTATTCCACGAATTTGGACATGGTCTTCACGGTATGCTCGCCAATACAACCTACCCAAATCTATCGGGCACATCGGTTTATTGGGATTTTGTAGAATTACCAAGTCAAATAATGGAAAACTGGTGCTACGAGCCAGAAGCTTTGGCTTTGTTTGCTCATCACTACGAAACGGGAGAAGTTATTCCGCAAGATTATGTACAAAAAATTAAAGAGAGTGCTAGTTTTCAAGAAGGTTTGGCAACAATGCGCCAACTGAGTTTTGGATTATTAGACATGGCGTGGCACGGAAAAGACCCAACTCAAATTACCAATCTAAAAGATTTTGAAACCGAGCAGTTTGCTGCGACGCAATTGTATCCAGATGTGGCAGAAAATGCAATGAGCACGGCTTTCTCCCATATTTTTCAAGGAGGATATTCTTCGGGTTATTACAGTTATAAATGGGCAGAAGTTCTAGATGCGGATGCGTTCGCCTACTTTCAGGAAAATGGCATTTTTAATACAGAAATTGCAGAGCAGTTTAAAGAAAATATACTTTCAAAAGGAGGAACGGAACATCCTATGATTTTATACAAACGTTTTAGAGGTCAAGAACCGAAGCCAGATGCTTTGTTGAAGAGAGCGGGATTGATTTAGATTGTAGTTTTACAGTGCTGATTTTAGAATAAACCGAAGTGGAGATACTTCGGTTTTCTTTTTTTAAATAAACTTTCATTTATTTTTGAAAGTTCAAAAACTTTTACTTACATTTGTACCATGGAATTCAAAGAAGCAAAAAATAAGTTCGTACAAACCTGGGGAGCCTTAGGTTCTCAATGGGGAATTAATAAAACCATGGCGCAGATTCATGCTTTTTTAATGGTATCTAACGAAGCGGTTTCTATGGAAGAGGTGATGGAGGAGTTACAAATCTCTCGTGGTAACGCAAGTATGAATTTGAGAGCTTTGATGGATTGGGGAATTGTCTATAAAGAATATAAAGTAGGCGAAAGAAGAGAATTCTTTACTGCCGAAAAAGATTTAGACGAATTAGCAGTAAAAATTGCAAGAGAGCGAAGTAAGAGAGAAATTAAACCTGCGTTAAAAATCTTAAAAGAAGTTTCCTCTATAAAAGCAAAAGAGTCTGCGGAAGAAAAACACTTTGTAGAACAGACCACGAAACTTTACGATTTCGTACTAAAGGCAGATAATGTCTTAGATAAAATCACAGAATACAAAGACAATTGGTTAACCAAATTAGTGGTTAAGTTTATGAAATAGAAAAAAATTTAACAAAAACTTTCATTTTTTTCTGAAAGTTTAAAAATAAAAATATCATGAAAAACTTAAATTATCTAAATTACTTTTTTGTTGGAACTCCAACCTTACTCATTCTAATAGGTTACATCAGTAATGATAGTGCGGGAAATCTTATTGGTTATGGTTTATTCTTTTCAATACTTACCGGTTTATTTCAAGTAATAGTAGGGATTAAAATGCTGATCGACGAGCCAAAGAGTAAAGTACTTCAAATTTACATTATATCTGTGATTGTATTTTTCTTAATTGTGTTTATCAGTCCAAGTCTAAATAATGATACGCTATTTTTTATGTTAATGCCTATTCCACCAATACTTGCCATTTATCTATCAATACTAATTTATAAAAGACAATAATTATGAGTTTCTTAAGCGCACATTGGCAAAATCTAGCATTAATAAACTATGAAATTGATGCTCAAGTATTAGAAAAATACATTCCTGTTGGAACTGAATTAGACAGTTGGAATAACAAAAATTACGTTAGTCTTGTTGGTTTTATGTTTAAAGAAACGAGAATTTTAGGTCTTAGAATTCCGTTTCATATTGATTTTGAAGAAGTGAATCTGAGATTTTATGTAAAGCGTTTCGAAAATGGTCACTGGAAACGAGGAGTTGTTTTTATAAAGGAAATAGTCCCCAAAAAAGCAATTACTATTATAGCCAACAGTTTGTATCACGAACATTATGAAACTCAGAAAATGAGCCATAAAATTACCGAAAACGTAAACACTAAGACTTTCAATTATCAATGGAAAACGGGCGATAAATGGAATAGTATTTCATTAGAAACAAAAAAAGAATATAAAGAAATTGAACTAAACTCTGAAGCAGAGTTTATAACCGAACATTATTTTGGCTACACCAAATACAATGACAATGTAACGTTTGAATATGAAGTGAAGCATCCGAGATGGGAACAACTTCAAGTTACAAACTACAATCTTGACGTTGATTTTAAAAGAAATTACGGAGCCGATTTTGAGGTTTTACAAAATGCAAAACCAATATCTGTTTTCCTAGCGAAAGGCTCGAATGTAACCGTAGAAAATAAAAAAACAATCCGATTATGAAAACGCTGCAAAACCAAACATTACTTTATGACGAAGATTGTCCGTTGTGCCAAGTATACACTTCGGGTTTTATAAAAGCCAAAATGCTGGACGAAAATGGTCGTAAACATTATTGTCAATTAAGCGAAAACGAACAATCTTTTGTAGATGTAAAACGTGCTTCGAATGAAATTGCTTTAATCGATAATGAAAACCAAACAGTACTTTATGGAATAGATAGCTTGCTCAAAGTAATAGGATTTTCGTTTCCTTTCATTGAAAAAATTGGAAATATAAAACCAATTAATTTCTTTCTAAGAAAATTATATTCTTTTATTTCATACAATCGGAAAGTAATTATTCCGAGTAAAATTAGAAAAGAAATCAAACTACAATGTGTTCCTGATTTCAATTATAAATACCGATTTTTATTCATAGGTTTTGCAACTGTAATTACAACATTAACTTTGTATAATTATTCTGTTTTGATTCCGAGTTTACCAAAAGCGAGCATAACAAGAGAACTACTTATTGCTTTGGGACAAATTGTTTTTCAAAGTATATTTCTTCTTAAATTTGATAAAAAAACAATTCTAAATTATTCGGGGAATTTAATGGCAGTTTCATTAATGGGTTCTTTATTATTGTTGCCAATGTTATTTTTGCAAGCTATAATTACTATTCCCGAAATTGTAATTTTGGGTTGGTTTGGTAGTATCGCTTTGATTATGTTTATAGAACATTTTAGAAGAGTTAAAATCCTCGAATTACCTGCCTATTTATGCATCACTTGGGTTGTGTATCGCATTATCGTTTTACTATTAATTTTGAATTTCTAATTATCATGAGCAAACTTATCATCGCAGCAGGGACAGGCTTTTTAGGCCAAAGTTTAATCAATCATTTTAAAGATAAATTTGACGAAATCGTGATTCTTACTAGAGGAAAAAACAAAATTATTGACGGAGTAAAATACGTGAATTGGAACGCAAAAACATTTTCTGGTTGGGAAACGGAACTAGAAAACGCAACCGTTTTAATAAACCTAGCCGGAAAATCGGTAGATTGTCGGTATACAAAAGAAAACAAAAAAGAAATATTATTGTCTCGCATCGAAAGTACGAAAGTTTTAAACCAAGCGATTTTGAATTGTATAAATCCTCCAAAACATTGGCTGAATTCATCTACCTCAACAATCTATCGTTTTTCTTTGGATAAACAAATGGATGAAGTTAGTGGCGAAATCGGAAATGATTTTTCTATGAATGTGGCGCAATCTTGGGAAAAATCATTTTTTAAAACGGAAACCCCGCAAACTTTAAAAACGGCGTTGCGAACATCTATAGTTTTAGGTAAAAATGGCGGCGCTTTAATTCCGCTAAAGACTTTGGCTAAAATTGGTTTTGGAGGAAAACAAGGAAAAGGAAATCAATTTATAAGTTGGATTCACGAAGTTGATTTTGCAAGAGCAATTGATTTTATAATCGAAAACGAAATGACTGGAGTTATGAATATCGTTTCTCCAAAACCAATTTCGAATACTAATTTTATGTCTTTATTGCGAAAAGCCGTTGGCATTCCTTTTGGTATTCCATTGCCTGAACCATTATTAAAGTTTGGAGCTATTTTTATTCGAACTCAAGGAGAATTGGTTTTGAAAAGTAGAAATGTAATTCCGAAACGATTAAAAGAAAAAGGGTTCCAATTTGAATACGATACTTTAGAAAAAGCATTGAAAAACTTACTATAAATGACAATCCTAAATTTAATCACAAAAATTAAAGCGCCTAAACAAATCGTTTTTGATGTTGCAAGGGATATTGATGTACACCAAAAATCGGCTAGTAAATCGAATGAAGTTGCAATTGCAGGAGTTACGTCGGGTTTAATCAATCACACTGAAACAGTAACTTGGAGAGGTAAACATTTCGGTTTTTATTTAACGCACAAAAGCCGAATTACTGTAATGGATTTGTACACTTATTTTGTCGATGAAATGGAAGAAGGAAAATTCAAAACCTTCAAACACGAACATTTTTTTGAAGAAATAAATGGAGTTACATTCATGAAAGATAAATTACAGTATGAAACGCCGTTTGGAATTTTCGGAAAACTCTTTGATGCTTTATTTTTGAAAAACCATTTGATGAATTTTCTTTTGGAAAGAAATAAAGTGTTGAAAGAAACGGCGGAAAAATAAAACCTACAATTAATAAAATAGCCATTATTAGGTATAAAGTTTTACCGCAAAGTTCGCTAAGAATAAAAACCCAATGAACGCAAAGCTTTGTGACCCTTGCGTAATACTTCGCGAACTTTGCGGTTAATAATTAAACTTTCAAAAAATCTCTAAAATTCTCTTTAGTTACCACCAAAAATTCAGGATGATACGCTTCCTCAAATGATTTAGGTAATTTTGCCTTTTTCAGCGACGACCATTTAAATTCAAAAGCACTTACTGCATCAGCATTGGTTTCTATATAATCTATTTCTTGTTGTGAAGTAGTTCTCCAAAAATACGGTTTAGCCAAACTATCCGAATAAGAAAGCAATTTTATTCGCTCAGAAACTAAGAAATTCTCCCATAAAGCTCCTTTATCTTGGCGGAATTCTAAAGTATTAAAATTTCCAAGTAGCATATTGCGAACGCCATTATCGTAGAAGTAAATTTTTCTGTTGGCTTTGATTTCGTTGCGAATATTTTTGCTAAAACTATTCAACCTAAAAATTACGAAAGCTTTTTCAAGCAAATCAATATAATTGCTTATGGTGTTTTTATCAACACCTACAAGCTGCGCCAACTCATTATAACTCACTTCACTTCCTACTTGCAGAGCCAAAGCCTGAAGAATTTTTTCTAAAACTTCCGATTTTCGAATACCTGCTAAACTCAAGACATCTTTATACAAATAACTAGAAACTAAATTCTTTAAGACTTCATATTCATTTCCAAAATTATTAATAACATCGGGATACATTCCATATAGCAATCGCAGCTCCAATTGTTGCTGCGCTTTGATATAACCAACATTATTTTCAAATTCATTAAAAGAAATAGGGAATAAATGGTATTCGAATTTTCGTCCTGTTAGCGGTTCCTGAGTAACATGATTGATATCAAAAGCTGAAGAACCACTCACAATTACTTGTACATCTTTAATTTGGTCTACGATGATCTTTAACTTTAATCCAATAGTAGGAATGCGTTGGACTTCATCAATAAACACATATTTATAATTCCCAATAATACTTTTTAAAGTTTCGGTATTGGCATTTGCCAAAGTGTCCACAACCACAGCGTCATCGCCATCCAAAAAAAGAAACGGAATCCCTTCCAACAAAACGTTTATCAAAGTTGATTTACCTACTTGTCTCGGACCAATAAGTACAATTACTTTGCCTTTGTTTAGCTTTGCCTTTATTTTCGCTGTTAAATCTCTAAAAATCATGCCTGTAAATTTAAAGCAAAGATATAGAAATATTTTCTATTCACCAATATTATAGTGTTTTTGGTGATCGTATTCACCAATATTACTATAAAATCGGTGATCGTATTCACTAATATTGCTATTTTTAAAGAAAAACAACCATCAACCACCAAATTATTGGTACGGCTTCGACCCAAAAGGAAGTATAGTATTTGGAGCGATTTATATTGGCAAATAAAATAAACAACATTAATATAACTACCATGACAAGGTTTATTAAAGCATCATGATAATTAAATGTTGAGATAAAAATTTCTAAAAACCAAAAAGGAATCAGCAATAACAAACCTAATAATTTTGTACGCCTCTCTCCTATTGTTTGCGGTACCGTTTGCAAATGTGGATCGTCATTGGCTAAGTCTAGAATTTCAAAAACTAAAATCAGCACAAAAACCAGTATAAAACGCTGAATACATTTTATAAAAAAATCGGTGGTAAATGCAATTTCAGCATTGATTAATGGCAAAACTAAGGTAGCTCCAACCCAACAAATGGCAACCATATAAATTTTCACCCCTGCCCAATTTCTAGCATTTCTTCTATTCGGGAAAAAGGGCAATGTATAAAGTGCTGTAATCGCAAAAATTCCCGCCGAAACAATTTGTGTTATTCGGTGCAATTGAAAAAAATAATAACCTACCAGAATAAAAGAAATTACACTCACAAGAGCAATCACTTTTAAAGAATTTCCGATCGGATATTTTTTTACCCGAACTAACGCATCGTATTTGACAAAATTATACCCCACAATTGTTCCAAAAAAAACAAACAAAGCCATTGGATTATCATCTTGAATGTGGAACGAATGAAATGTGATTCGTACCAAGGCGAAACAGGAAAAAGCAACATGAATGCTACTATTTATATAAAATTGGAAGATACTTTTTAAAAACTTCATTAAACAAAATTAATCAATTGTTAATAAACCAGTCCATTAGTTGAAAAATCCCTATAAAATCAAATTAAAAAACGGCTTTATTAACAGATTAATATTTATTTTTGCACGACGAAAAACACAACATTTTTATTTCTACACTAAATGGTCTGATTGTACTGAAATTCAAATATAAATGAATATTTAAACAATCCCACTTTTCCTTTAGACTTAAAAAAAACAATTAGAAGCTTTACAGATATGAAAACAGATTCTTTTGCTTTAAGACACATTGGTCCGAGAGAAACCGACTTGCAACACATGTTGAAAACCATAGGAGTTGACTCCATCGAACGTCTTGTTTACGAGACACTTCCCGATGATATTCGTTTAAAGACACCTCTTGCATTAGAACCAGCTATGACAGAATATGAATATTCGAATCATATTGCTCAATTGGGAAATAAAAACAAAATGTTTCAATCGTATATTGGTCTGGGCTACAATCAAGCGATTGTACCAGCAGTTATTCAGAGAAATATTTTTGAAAACCCAGGATGGTACACAGCTTACACGCCTTACCAAGCTGAAATTGCTCAAGGTCGTCTTGAAGCCATTTTGAATTTTCAAACGATGGTAGTTGAACTAACTGGAATGGAAATTGCAAATGCTTCTCTATTAGACGAAGCAACAGCAGCTGCCGAAGCTATGGCGTTATTATTCGACGTAAGAACTCGCGATCAGAAGAAAAACAACACTAATAAATTCTTCGTTTCAGAAGAGATATTACCGCAAACTTTATCGGTTTTACAAACACGCTCTACGCCAATCGGAATAGAATTGGTTGTGGGTAATCACGAAAATTTCGATTTCGCATCAGAATTTTTCGGAGCCATTCTACAATATCCAGGTAAATACGGTCAAGTAAATGATTATTCAGCTTTTATTGCAAAAGCTGCCGCAAACGAAATAAAAGTAGCCGTAGCTGCCGATATTTTGAGCTTAACAAAACTAACGCCCCCAGGAGAAATGGGAGCTGCAGTTGTAGTAGGAACAACACAACGTTTCGGAATTCCATTAGGTTATGGTGGTCCACACGCTGCTTATTTTGCTACTAAGGACGAATATAAACGCTCTATGCCAGGACGAATAATTGGCGTTACTATTGACACAAACGGGAACCGCGCGCTACGTATGGCTTTGCAAACTCGCGAGCAACATATCAAGCGTGACAAAGCGACTTCAAATATTTGTACTGCCCAAGTTTTACTTTCGGTTATGGCAGGAATGTACGCCGTTTATCACGGACCAAAAGGCTTGAAATATATCGCTAACAAAGTACACGCTTTAACAGCAACTTTGTCTAACGAGTTAGAGAAACTAGATTTGCAACAAACCAATACCGCTTTCTTTGACACGATCGTAATCAAAGCCGATGCTCAAAAAGTGCGTCCGCTTGCAGAACAAAACGAAGTAAACTTTTATTACGTAGACAACAATACGATTTCAATTTCTTTAAACGAAACTACAAGTATTGCTGACATCAATAAAATCGTTGGTATTTTCGCTTCCGCAAAAGGTACTCAGGCTACGACAATCAAAACAGTATCAGAAGCCAATCATTTCCCTGCAGGATTAGCTAGAACATCGTCTTTCTTACAACACGATGTTTTCAATAAATACCACTCGGAATCTGCAATGATGCGTTACATCAAAATGTTAGAAAGAAAAGATTTATCATTAAATCATTCGATGATATCTTTGGGTTCTTGTACCATGAAATTAAATGCAGCTTCAGAGATGTTGCCATTAAGCAATGCACTTTGGAATAACATTCACCCTTTTGCACCATTAGATCAAGCGCAAGGATACCAAGAAATGTTGTCTAAATTAGAGCAACAATTAAACGTGATTACCGGTTTTGCGGGAACTACTTTGCAGCCTAACTCAGGTGCACAAGGAGAATATGCAGGATTAATGGTAATTCGCGCGTACCACCAATCTCGTGGGGATCACCACAGAAACATTGCTTTAATTCCATCATCGGCTCACGGAACTAATCCAGCTTCTGCATCCATGGCAGGTATGAAAGTAGTCGTAACAAAAACATTAGAAAACGGAAATATAGATGTAGATGATTTGCGTGAAAAAGCAATTCTTCACAAAGACAACTTATCGTGTTTGATGGTAACTTACCCATCTACTCACGGCGTTTTTGAAAGCGCTATTATCGAAATCACAAAATTAATCCACGATAACGGTGGACAGGTTTATATGGATGGTGCCAACATGAACGCTCAAGTAGGATTAACTAATCCTGCTACCATTGGAGCTGACGTATGTCACTTAAACCTTCACAAAACATTCGCTATCCCTCACGGTGGCGGCGGACCAGGTGTGGGTCCAATTTGCGTAGCGAAGCATTTAGTACCATTCTTACCTTCGAATCCAGTTATTCCAACAGGTGGAGACCATGCCATTACAGGTATTTCTGCAGCGCCATGGGGATCGGCATTAGTTTGCTTGATTTCTTATGGTTACATCACAATGTTAGGAGCTGATGGGTTGAAAGAAGCTACAGAATACGCTATCCTGAACGCCAATTACATCAAAGAAAAATTAAACGGTCATTATGAAACTTTATATACGGGTGAAATGGGTCGTGCAGCTCACGAAATGATCTTGGAATGCCGTCCTTTTAAACAAAAAGGAATCGAAGTTACCGATATTGCCAAACGTTTAATGGATTATGGTTTCCATGCACCAACGGTTTCTTTCCCTGTTGCAGGAACTTTGATGATCGAACCAACAGAAAGTGAAAACTTAGAAGAATTAGACCGTTTTTGTGACGCTATGATTTCGATTAGAAAAGAAATTGAAGCGGCAACAATCGAAAATCCTAATAACGTATTAAAAAATTCTCCTCATACCTTAGCGATGTTAACTACTGATACTTGGGATTTCCCATACAGTAGAGAACAAGCCGCTTTCCCGTTAGAATACATCGCCGAAAACAAATTCTGGCCTACTGTTCGTAGAGCAGATGATGCTTACGGTGATCGTAATTTAGTATGTAGCTGTGCGCCTATTGAAGCGTATATGGAAAGCTAGATTTTTTATTGATCTTATTTTATAGCAAACCCCTTTCAATAGTAATATGAAAAGGGGTTTGTTTTTTTTTAAATGAGAAAGCTCTAATTTCTTGCTTTCTAATTGTTGCTCCACGCATAAAGTAACACTTTTTATACAAACAAAAAGCTGCCACTAAAATGTATTTTACTACTCAGTTTGAATATTACTAATTTTCCATAGACTTATCTTGCACTTAAAAATTCAGAAATAAGCTTCCTTTTATAATAAAATAAAATGGCGTTTTATTTTACTTTTTTACTTTAAATTATCTATTATTTAAAATATATTTGTTTATAACAAAAAATAAAATGTTTGTTATTTATTAAAATTCTGTGAATAAAATACATACACTGTCTCTGTTTAATAAAAATTATTCAATAATTTTGCAATAAATCTACTATTTCAATAATTATATGCATGCATAGTATTATTTTTGCCCATTATACATTTATTATAATTAATTTAGCCGTAAATTCATCTGGAAATTATCACAATGAAAATAAAAATAACTGGAATAGGAAGTTATATTCCTGAGAAAAAAATAAGCAATACCGACTTTAGTGAACATGTTTTTCTTAACGAAGATGGCACAACATTCGCATACCCGAACGCAGTTGTAATTAACAAATTCAAAGGTATTACGGGAATAGAAAAAAGAAGATATGCCGAAGATCATTATACCGCCTCAGATCTTGCTTTTTTTGCTGCTCAAAAAGCAATAGAAAATGCGCAAATAGATCCAGAGACATTAGATTACATCATTTTTGCTCACAATTTTGGTGATGTGAAATTTGGCACAACGCAATCGGATATCATCCCGAGTTTAGCCACTAGAGTCAAGCATAAATTACAAATCAAGAACCCTAAATGTGTTGCGTACGACATCTTATTTGGCTGTCCAGGCTGGATAGAAGGTGTATTGCAAGCCAACGCATTTATAAAATCGGGCATGGCAAAAAAGTGTCTTGTCATTGGTGGTGAAACATTGTCTCGCGTGGTAGATGCACACGACAGAGACTCTATGATTTATTCTGATGGTGCTGGCGCATCCGTTATTGAAGCTTCAGATGATGAAACGGGAATGTTGTCTTATGAAAGCGCTACTTTTGCTGCAGAAGAAGCTAATTTCTTATACTTTGGTAAATCATATAACCCCGATTTAGATCCAGACACCAAATACATTAAAATGTATGGCCGAAAAATTTATGAATTTGCATTAAACCAAGTTCCTCTAGCTATGAAAAGCTGTTTGGATCAAAGTGGCATTGCTATTAATGATGTCAAAAAGATACTTATTCATCAGGCCAACGAAAAGATGGACGAGGCGATCATACAACGATTTTATAAATTATATGGGCAAGCACCACCAAAAGATGTAATGCCAATGAGTATAGCAGAGCTTGGTAATAGCAGTGTGGCTACCGTTCCTACTTTATTTGACTTACTAATTCAAGGAAAAATAGAAAATCAAGAAATTAAAAAAGGTGATGTACTTCTTTTTGCTTCGGTTGGAGCAGGAATGAACGTTAATGCCTTTGTATATCGCTATTAAAATACCGATACGCTTATTAATGAAAACCCACTTCGCTTTTATAGTGTAGTGGGTTTTCGCTTTATATATAAAAAAGTATATAAGACAAATTTCAAATTACAAACGGTATAAGAGACAGAATCTTTATATTTGCAATCTCTAAAGCAATAGCAATAGTTAAATAGTAAAAAATGTACGAAAAAACGTTTCCCAATAAAAGATTCAAACATACTTTAGAGTTTTTAGAAAAACACATTTCTACCTCAGAAACCATTTTTGATTTAGGTGTTCCAAACCCTTTTTCTAAAATAATGACAGCGAACGGCTACACTGTAAAAAACACTACTGGCGAAGACATTGACAACAATCAAACTGCATTACAAAACGAAAACTATAGTGTTTTTACAGCTTTTGAAATCTTTGAACATTTATTGAATCCATACACTGTATTAGAAAATGTAAAATGTGATAAATTACTTATTTCAATTCCATTACGCCTGTGGTTTTCATCGGCATATCGCAGTAAAACTGATATGTGGGACAGACATTACCATGAATTTGAAGATTGGCAATTGGATTGGTTATTAGAAAAAACAGGCTGGAAAATCATTGACAGAGAGAAATTTACTCATCCTGTTAAAAAAATTGGATTCCGTCCTTTGTTGCGATTTTTTACTCCGAGATACTATGTGGTTTACGCGGAAAAAGCTAAGATTTAACAGTGCTTATTAAAGGCTTTTGAAATTGCGATTGAAATTGATTCATATGCTGATTGCTTCGCTAGTTTACTATCACTTATGTCACGATTTTAAATCTCAGAAAACAAATAAAATCAAAAAATACAGCTAAAATTGTAAATCAAAGCCTTAAATGTTTTAAATGAGATATTACATTGTCATTCCATCCTATAATGAAGAAGCATTAATTGCTTTGACTTTGCAGTCGCTAATTTCGCAAACCGTTTTGCCTTCAAAGATTGTTGTAGTCAACGATAATTCGACTGATAGAACAGCTGAAATAGTTTTGGCTTTCGCCAAAGAGAATCCGATTATCACTTTGGTTAATAAAACCTCTAGCGCTGTTCATTTACCAGGAAGCAAAGTGATTCAGGCGTTTCAGAAAGGTTTCGAAACTTTAGATAATGATTATGATATTCTAGTAAAAATAGACTCCGATTTAATTTTTCCTTTAAATTATTTCGAAACAATAATTAAACATTTTCAATCGGATCCAACAATTGGTATGGTCGGGGGATTTTGCTACATCGAAAAAAATGGCGAATGGATTCTAGAGAATCTAACCGATAAAGATCATATTCGAGGTGCACTCAAAGCCTACCGTGCAGCAACCTTTCAACAAATTGGAGGACTAAAACCCGCAATGGGTTGGGACACTGTTGATGAATTGCTTTGCAAGTATTACAATTGGAAAGTCATAACAGATTCGTCTTTACACGTTAAACACCTCAAACCTACAGGAGCAAATTACAATAAAGCCGCACGCTATAAGCAAGGAGAATCATTTTACACTTTGGGCTATGGTTTATTTATAACCACCATTTCATCGGCAAAACTAGCAATGATGAAAAAAAAGCCTTTACTGTTTTTTGATTATTTAAAAGGTTTTTGGAAAGCAAAAAAAGCAAAAACCCCAATGCTTGTCACCAATGAACAAGCAAAATTCATACGCAACTATCGTTTACAAAAAATAAAAAAGAAGCTGTTCTAATTTTAAAGTTTCAAAAAACTACAAACTGTAAAGTATAAACTGCAAACAAATTCTTAATTTAGCCCATATTCTAAAACTATGATGCTCATTCGCTATTTATCCCAAATTGGGAAATATTTTTTAATGTGGAGGGAAATTTTCACTAAGCAAACCAAATGGTCTGTTATGAAAGGTCTTATCTACAAAGAAATCAACGAATTAATTATTGACTCACTGGGAATCGTCGCTTTTATTTCCTTTTTTGTGGGTGGTGTTGTTTCCATTCAAACTGCACTAAATCTAAATAATCCGTTGATCCCTAAAAACCTAATTGGTTTTGCTACAAGAGAATCTGTAATATTGGAGTTTGCTCCAACTTTCATCTCTATAATTATGGCGGGAAAAATGGGTTCATTTATTACCTCAAGTATTGGTTCTATGCGCGTTACAGAACAAATTGATGCACTAGAAGTGATGGGTGTAAATTCATTAAACTACCTTGTATTTCCTAAATTGGTAGCTATTTTACTGTATCCATTCTTGATAGGTATTAGTATGTTTTTAGGAATCATTGGTGGTTATATCGCTGCGGTCTATGGAGGATTTGGTTCAAGCTCTGATTTTATAGAAGGCTTACAGGTTAACTTCATTCCGTATCACATCACATATGCTTTTATAAAAACTTTCTTATTTGGTATATTGCTAGCTTCTATACCGGCATTTCATGGGTATTACATGAAAGGTGGAGCCTTAGAGGTAGGTAAAGCAAGTACTGTCGCTTTTGTTTGGACTTCAGTAACTATTATTTTAGTGAACTATATATTAACTCAATTACTTTTGACCTAATGATAGAAATTAAAAACATAGAGAAATCGTTTGACGGCGTGAAAATTCTTAAAGGGATTTCATACGTCTTTGAGACAGGAAAAACGAATTTGATTATTGGTCAAAGTGGATCTGGAAAAACAGTTCTATTAAAATCAATGTTGGGTATATTCACTCCTGAAGTAGGTACAATCTCATTCGATGGAAGAATTTATTCTGAGCTTGCATCAGATGAACAGCGAGATATTCGAACGGAAATTGGAATGCTTTTTCAAGGAAGCGCCCTTTTTGACAGTATGACTGTAGCGGAGAATGTGGCTTTTCCATTAAAAATGTTCACCAATGACAATAATGATAAAATTCAAAAAAGAGTTGATTTTGTTCTAAAAAGAGTAAATCTTGTAGATGCTCACAAAAAGTTGCCATCACAAATATCCGGTGGAATGCAAAAAAGAGTCGCCATTGCACGTGCCATTGTAAACCATCCTAAATACTTGTTTTGTGACGAACCTAATTCAGGATTAGACCCAAACACATCTATATTAATTGATAATCTAATTAGAGATGTAACAGATGAATATAATATAACTACCGTTATTAATACCCATGATATGAACTCTGTGATGGAAATTGGAGAGAAAATACTATTCCTAAAAAACGGCGTTAAGGCTTGGGAAGGAACTAATGAGGATGTTTTTGTTACAGATAATGAGGCAATTGTTGAATTCGTTTACTCATCAAATTTATTCAAGAAAGTTAGAGAAGCGTACTTGAAAGGATAATCCTAATTTGACTTATTCAAAAAGGGTAGAAATAATTCGTGAAAATTATTTCTACCCTTTTTTATTGAAATAAAGTAACAACTATTTTAGCTGCGAAACAATTGCTTTTATTTCTTGTTCCTTACTTTTGGGATAAATAAGTAAAATAGAATCCTTATCTACAATTATATAATCGTCTAAGCCATCAACTACTACTTGTTTTCCTAAAGCCGTTCTAATAATATTATTTGAAGAATTTTGCAACAACACTACTGCATTTACAATAGCATTATTATTATCATCTTTTGGCAGTTTATCGTGCAATGAGCCCCAAGTCCCAAGATCATTCCAATCAAAAGTTGCTGGAAGAACATATACATTTTGGGCATTTTCCATAATGGCATAATCTATAGAAATATTAGCTGCCTTTTGATAGTTTTCTTGTATAAAGGCATTTTCGCTTTCGGTATTATATACATCATAACCTTGCATAAAAAGCGCAAACATTTCGGGTTGAAATTGTTCAAAAGCTTTTAAAATACTCTGTACACTCCACATAAATATACCTGCGTTCCACAAATAATTTCTACTTTGAATAAATTTTCTTGCGGTTTTCGAATCTGGTTTTTCTCGAAACTGAATTACTTTTTTTATCGAACGGCTGTCGAGTTTATCAAATTCAATATAACCATAACCCGTGTTTGGAGAAGTAGGTAAAATACCTAAAGTCATAAGAGTCTCTTCTCTTTCGCAAAGATCAAAACAACGCTGCAAATTGGCTACAAACTGCATTTCATCTTCGATCCAGTGGTCACTTGGCGCAACAACCATCACCGCATTTGGGTTTAGTTTTTTAATTTTTAAAGAGGCATACAAAATACAAGGTGCTGTATTTCTCATGGCGGGCTCCAAGACAATTTGTTCTTGTTTAACCATTGGCAATTGCTCCAAAATCAAATCATTGTAACTCTCATGTGTTAGAATTAAAATGTTTTCTTTCGGTATAATTTGTGAAAGTCGGCTAAATGTTTTCTGAATCAATGTTTCCCCAGAACCTAACATGTCATGAAATTGCTTCGGAAATTCTTTCGTACTAACAGGCCAAAATCGAGATCCAATCCCTCCTGCCATTAAAATTGCATAATAATTTTTGTTCATTTTATATTTTTTAGTCTGCTATGTTAGCATATTTTTAATTTAATTTCCAGGCAGTAACTCCACCTCAGCATTTGGATTAAACAAATATAAACGTCCTGTTTTTACTTCGAGACATTCATAGCGTTTGGTTCGTATTGCTATTTTTTTAAATATTTTTCCATTTGAAATCCTAAAAATACTTCCGTACGGAATCTCAAAGATATAATTTTTATCATTCTGCTGATCGTATTGCTTTAGCGCCAATGCTAATGTCGCATCAGTATCACTACTTGCACTTGGATTTTTGAAATGTCTTGCTAACAAAGGTAATAAATGATTTGGAAAAATTTCTGGCCTAATAAATGGCACCATCATCCTTTGAAAAGAATACTTCCACTCCCCGCCATGCGGTTTAATATCTCGTCCAAATTTTTCAAAAGCAACTAAATGCGAGATCTCGTGAATTAAGGTAATTAGAAATTTATACTTATTCAAATTCGAATTAACGGTAATTTCGTGTTTACCGCTTAACCCTTTTCTATAATCTCCATGACGAGTCTGCCTCTCATTCACAATTTTGAGATGCACTTGATTAGCAACAATCAGTTCGAAAACTGGTTTTACGGCATGTTCTGGTAGATATTTTGAAAGCGTTTCAGACAAGGTAAGTTATACTATTAAGGATTCGTAGAGGATACTGGCAATACTTTACCGTTAAAATATTTATTTCCTGTAAGCGTAAAGTCATAAATATAATTAGCCATTTCAATAGCCGACAGTGGCGCTTGATAACCCGGAAAAGCCTCTTGCAACATTTCGGTTTGAACAGAACCCAAAGCCAAAACATTAAACGAAATTCCTTGCTCTTTATATTCTTCGGCTAATAACTCCGATAGTGTAATCACAGCTCCCTTACTAGAACTATAAGCTGATAATCCTGCAAATTTAAGACTTCCTTGTACGCCACCCATAGAGCTAATAGTTACGACATGGCTTCCTTTTTGCAGATAAGGCAAGCAAATACGAGTAAGATTTGCCACTCCAAAAACATTTACTTTATATATATTTTCAAAATCTTCTTGTGTGGTTTCTAAAAAAGGTTTTAATAATAAGCTCCCCGCATTATGAACCACAGCATCAACATTTTTCCAAGTTTTAGACAAAAAATCTTTTACCTGTTGTAAGTCTCTTTCGTTTGACAAATCAACTGAAAGACAGGTTATATTTTTATGAGAAAGCAATTCAGGATGTACTTTTCGAGACAGTGCAAGAACTTGATGTCCTTCATTAGCAAACTGTAAAGCCAACTCAAAACCTATTCCCCTACTCGTTCCTGTAATAATTATGTTTTTCATACGAGGATAATCTTTAATTTTTAATGGAAAAATGCAATTCCATTGTACGTTTGTATTTACTTTTTTTGGAATCCAATCGACTACATAGAGCAAAACTAAGCAAAACCAACAAAAGATACTATTTTAAATAACTTGATTTACAACATTTAAAAAACTAGAATACTATATTTTTATTATTTTTGTGATGAAATAAACAAACCTGAATTTATAAAAAATGATTGAAAACATACAATTTGAAGTAGCAAAAAATACAGACATTGAAGGCGTTCTTGCTTTACAAAGTGTTTACTTAGTATCAAATATGACGGAAGAAGAAAAAGCTTCGGGATTTGTAACCACTCCTTTTACTGTTGAACAACTCGAAGAAGTAATTCTTCAAGAAGGCTTATTTATTGCAAAAGATAATTCTAAAATTATCGCTTATATCTTTGCTGCGAGCTGGGATTATTTTAGTCAGTGGGCCATTTTTAATCACATGACTCCCATGCTTCCAAATCTTGTATTTAAGGAGTTTAAGATGACAGACAAAAATACTTTTCAGTATGGACCCATTTGCATTGACAAAAAATACAGAGGAAAAGGGCTCATTAATCCTTTCTTCGATTTTATGAGAATTCATCTATTGAAAAAATTTCCGGTAAGTATTACTTTCATTAACAAAACCAACATGCCTTCGCAAAAAGCACATATTGAAAAACTAAAATGGACCGTTATTGGCGATTTTCAGTTCAACAATAATAATTATTTTATTTTAGGGTATGACATGAGTCAGCCATCAATTTAAGCGCAGCTGTTTCAAAATAAAATATGGATTCGATTTAGGTATAAAAGTACGTTACCGATATTTTAAAAAAAACGCGTAGGAATGAAGAAAGAAACCATCATTTTATTAAGTTTCATTGGACTAAAATTTTTATTGCAATTTCTACTACTCAATCCAGAATATGATTTGCAAAGAGATGAATATTTACATCTCGATCAAGCCAATCATTTAGCTTGGGGCTTTCAATCAATGCCGCCTTTTACCTCTTGGACTTCTTATATTATTCAAATAGTAGGGAATTCAATTTTTTGGATAAAGTTTTTCCCCGCATTATATGGCGCTTTGACAATATACGTTGTTTGGAAAGCAATTGAAACACTAGACGGAAACCTTTTTGCTTTGCTATTAGGCGCTACGTGTATGCTGTTTTCTGTGCTTTTAAGACTTAATCTTTTATATCAACCTAATTCTTTTGATGTATTAATTTGGACGACTCTATACTTTGTTTTGCTAAAATATACGAAGACAAAAAACATGAAATGGCTGTTTATTGGTGCTATCTTATTTGCTATTGGATTCTTAAACAAGTACAATGTGATTTTTCTCCTGCTTGGTCTAATTCCTGCATTACTACTTTCAGAGCAAAGAAGAATATTTTTACAGTCTAAATTCTATGTTGCTATTCTTTTAGGTTTACTTATTATTTTACCCAATCTATTTTGGCAATACAGTAATAACTTTCCAGTATTTCATCATTTAAAAGAATTAGCAGAAACACAATTAGTAAACGTGAATAGAATAGATTTTTTAAAATCTCAATTGCTTATTTGTATAGGTTCGTTATTCGTGATTTTTTCAGCACTATATGCTTTACTTTTTTACAAACCATTTAAACCGTATCGCTTTTTCTTTTGGTCGATGCTTTTCACCTTGGCTGTGTTTATGTATTTTAAAGCAAAAGACTATTATGCCATAGGTATTTATCCAATTTATATTGCATTTGGCTCTGTATATCTTGGAGAGTTGCTACAAAATGGTTGGAAGAAACATTTAAAACCTGTTGCAGTGGCACTTCCTATTTTACTATTTATTCCTATTTATAATGTAGCCTTTCCAAATAAAAATCCGGAATACATTAGCCATAATTCAGAAAAATATAAAAAGTTTGGATTGCTGCGCTGGGAAGATGGAAAAGACCATCAAATTCCACAAGATTTCGCTGATATGCTTGGTTGGAAGGAATTAGCTTTTAAAGTAGATAGTGTTTATGCAAAATTGCCTAAAAATAGCAATACCCTTGTCCTCTGCGATAATTATGGACAAGCGGGTGCCATAAATTATTATACAAAGCAAAAAATAAGAGCTGTTTCATTCAATGCAGATTACATAAATTGGTTTGACTTAACAAAAAAGTATGACAATCTCATTAGAGTTAAAGAACAAGGTAGTAGAGATACTGAATTTCAACAAACTTCACCGTTCTTTCAAAAAGCAAAGCAAGCCGCTTCTGTAACCAATAAATATGCAAGAGAATTTGGAACTACACTATTTGTTTTCACTGCAGCAAAAGTTGACATCAGAGAGCGAATTAAAAAAGAAATCGCTACGAAGCAAAATTTCAATTAAAATCATCTCATTTATAGAAGTTAATCATTTTTATAACTTATCGAATATACTTTTTATATACTTTGAAAGTTTGAAAAATAGCTAAGATCACAAAAAACAATGGAATTACAATTGGCATAATATATTTCGAAAAGGAAAAACTATTTCCAGATAAAGAATTTAATACTAGTATCGCACTCAGCATTCCCCAAAAAGTCCCCATTAAAGTTCCAAAAATATAATAAAATTTTAATCTACCTGATAAAATTATATACTTGGCGTTTATTAGATACAGGTTCCAAGCCATCCAAAAAGGGATTTGAAGAAAATTCAATCCGCACAGTACCATTCCTATTAAAAAAGGAGAATAGTTAATATACGATACCAAATAACGGTGTTCGTCAACAGTTTGGCTCGAATGAGCATAAAACAAATAAGCCAACATCAAAAGGAAAAATATAGCAAAGAAATTGATCCTTTTCATTAATTTTTTATTTTCTGATAATTGGTTGGCAAAAACAACAGTGCCATAAATCACAACTGACTCAACCAAGATTACTCCTAGCAAATAAAATACTAAGGAATTTATTCCAAATTTGGAGAAAACGGCAGCACCTATAATATTTAAATAGCCAAGAGGAAGCGAACCTAAGAAGCTCACTATAATTCCAAAAACTATATTTTTAAAAAGTTGCATTTTTTAGAAGTTTACAATTTTTTTATTGTGTTTTTGGTGCGAGCGATATTCTTTAATTCCTTCTTTATGTGCCAAGTAGGGAATTCCCTTTTTATTATTGGCACTACTAATTTCATACATATAGGTAATGTGTCTCGAAAGTTCTTTCCAGGCAAAAAACAAATTGTGTTTGGGATCATAAATATGAGTAGGCTCACTCGCAGCGCCATTGAGCTCAACAACCGAAAAGTTTTTGCCTTCCTCTAATTCTTCAAAAGTATCATACATAATGTCTAACCTCCCAAAATAAAACTCCGGAATTTGTGAACACAGTTGATTTAAAACTGCAGTTAGCTTAGGTGTTATCCAATGACTTCCATCAGTAAATTTTGCTCCACGCGCATGATTCCCGAATGGCACCAGATTTATTTCTTTACCGAACGCTAAAACTTCAAGCAATTTATTTCCATATTCTTGCTTTATAGCTTTTAATTGCAACGCATATCTCGGATTTTTTTTAAGTAAATCTTCAATTGTAGAAAACCCATTTCCAGTAACGATCACAAATTCCTTACTCACTAATCCAGTAATTAGCCCTTCTTTTTCGCCAGGGTAGCGCACATAGAAAACGCCAATTTCATTTTTATACGGAATCAAATTTTGAATTAAATAATCGAAATTGGCTTTTTCAGCATACAATTCTAAATCGGCTAGATTTTCTATTTTTTTTACTCCAGAACCTCGTAAACCTATGTCAGGCTTTGCTATAAATGGATATTTAATTCCAGAATTTTCAAGCTGCATTTGAATTTGTTTTACTGAAGTTCCTGCATAAATCAATTCTGTATTTGGATAATAATTTTGTGGTATCAAATCATAAATACTCTTCTTACTTTCCATCATAAATCCACCGTTCTTAATAGTTGGATTGCAGGCATTAAAGAAAAAAAGTGATTTTGCTTTAATGGAATAATAGCCCCATAAAAAGTAAATTGGTATATAAACAATCTGAAAAGGCCAATATTCCCAATGGGTCAATTTGTGATAAAATAATTTCAAGTGTAAGTTTTTAAAATTAGGTTTAAAGGACTGTTCTTTTAAAATAATTGCGCTTTATTTTAAATGGATATAAAAACTTTTGAAGTTTCTTTACTAGCAATTAGATCAACATATTTGATAACTACTATATTTTGTTCAATTACAGCTTGTGTAATACTCAATGTTTTCAATTGCTCATTTCGGTTGACAACCAAACCATGCTCGGTATTTTCTGCCTCTGTATTTCTGTGAAAGTCCATCATTTTTGCTGCTGTAATGTTCCTATTGGTATCTAAATACGTATAAAACCAACTCGAACGCTGCTCCCGAATGATTTTGGGATATAAAGTTGATGAAGACCAAATATAATTTTTGGCAGGATCTAATGATTTAGTTGTTTTTTCAGTACCATTCCAACGCAATTGAAAAAGCGCCTTGTCTTGAAACAAAACTAAAGTAAAAGGCTCTATAGTATCTAAATTGATTTCATTCCAAAATTGTTTTGGCGAAATGCTAGTAATCATCTCAAGAACAATTTGACCTCGACTTTTTCGATACGGCAATTTCACTTCATGCTTTTCTTCAGATCCGTTTAATAAAACCAAAACTGTCCCGTTCTCAGCAGCCACAAACCACGTGCCACCTCCTTTGGGATCTTTAGGATAAATTATATTCTTACTGTTTAAGATGTATTTTTTTGGCGGAATTGCAGTTGGTCGAATTATGTTTTCGTCACGGTTAGACGTAATGATAATTGTATCATTGGCACAAACAAAACTTACTGTACACATTTATTTCTATATTCGATTGTTGAACGCGCTACTCCAAAATTTTTATCGACAGTGATAGTATGATATTTCAAAATGGCTACTTTTATCAGTGCTTGATGGTGAATGCAATGCTCTAAATTATACAGTAATTCTCTATAATAATTACTCTCTATCTCGATTGAGGAACCGTCTATGACTTGCTGTAGTAGTAGTTTTTTATCTTCTTTTTCAATAGTAATTTTTATTTTTGAAAGTAATTCTATAGCAAAATTAGAATTGATTTGAATGAGAATATTTCGATCTCGTTTATCATAATTAATAATTCCTGCATTATAATTACGTTCTAAACATTGAAACATCTCTACAATATGCCTAGTATGCTCTCCTATGCTAGCTCCGCTCAATTCAATACAAGGACTTGAATACTGAGCTTCTGACAATTGACTTACCACATCAATCAATTCATTTAGACAATTATTAACTGATTTAATTAGCATATTGAAATTCTGATTTTAGCAAATTTAACGTTTTGTTTTTATTTATGTTAAGTAAAATTTTAAAGCAAAAAAATCCAAACTCGATAATTCAAGCTTGGATTTTGATTTCATTTAAATTCTAAAATAAATTATGCAATTAAGGTTCTAGAAATCACAATTCGTTGAATTTCTGAAGTTCCTTCGTATATCTGAGTAATTTTGGCATCGCGCATCATGCGTTCTACATGGTACTCGGCTACATAACCATTTCCGCCATGAATTTGCACTGCTTCTATTGTTGTATCCATAGCGGTTTGAGAAGCAAATAATTTGGCCATAGCTCCCGACTGTGATATATCCATTCCAGCATCTTTTTGATAAGCTGCATTAAAACACAACAATCTAGCTGCCGAAATTTGAGTGGCCATATCGGCTAATTTAAAAGCAATAGCTTGGTGTTTAAAAATTTCTTTACCAAAAGCTTTACGCTCTTGCGAATATTTTAATGCCAACTCATAAGCCCCTGTTGCTATTCCCAATGCTTGAGAAGCGATACCAATACGTCCTCCATTTAAAACAGACATCGCGAAATTGAACCCAAAACCATCAGGACCAATTCTATTTTCTTTAGGCACTTTTACATCATTAAAAAGTAAAGAGTGCGTATCCGAACCACGAATACCCATTTTCTTTTCTTTTGGTCCAATATCAAAACCAGCCCAACCTTTTTCTACAATAAACGCATTGATTCCTTTATGTCCTTTTTCAACATCTGTTTGTGCAATCACTATGTAAGTCGAAGCCGATGAACCGTTTGTAATCCAGTTTTTCGTCCCGTTCATTAAATAGTAATCTCCCTTATCAATCGCTGTTGTTTTTTGAGATGTCGCATCCGATCCAGCTTCTGGTTCAGACAAACAAAATGCTCCAATTACTTCTCCTTTGGCAAGTGGAACCAAATATTTCAACTTTTGCTCTTCGTTACAATATTTTTCAATTCCTGCACATACCAAAGAATTATTCACAGACATGATAACTGCCGCCGAAGCATCTACTTTCGCAATTTCTGAAATAGCAAGTACATATGAGACACTATCAAGTCCAGAACCTCCATATTTAGGATCAACCATCATCCCTAAAAATCCAAGCTCTGCCATTTTTTTGACTTGCTCCGTAGGAAATTTAGAGTGTTCATCTCGTTCAATTACTCCTTCTAACAATTCAGTTTGAGCAAAATCTCGTGCTGCTTGTTGAATCATTAATTGCTCTTCACTTAGATTGAAATCCATAATATTATATAATAAAAATTGATTTTTGTTTTAAAAATGTTGTCAAAGGTAATTTTTAATTATGGAATTTTCAATTTTGAATCGTATTTTTGACGTATGAAAATAGATTACTATAACGTTATCGGAGTAATGTCTGGAACTTCACTAGATGGAGTGGATTTGGCTCATATTCAATTTCAAGTAGAAAATGGCAATTGGAATTTTCAAATATATGAAAGTGAGACTATTGCCTATACCGAATCTTGGATTTCTCTTTTAAAAACTGCTGTAGATTTCAGTTCTACTAAGTTAAAAGAACTAAATACTAATTACACCAAATTACTTGCTACCATAATCAATGATTTCATAAACAAAAATAAAATTACAAATTTAGATGCCGTTTGTTCTCATGGACATACCATTTTACACCAACCTCAAAATGGCTTTACACTTCAAATTGGCAATTTGCCTGAAATTGCAAAACTCATTAACCAAAAAGTAGTTTGCGATTTCAGAGTGCAAGACGTTCAATTAGGCGGACAAGGGGCGCCGCTAGTCCCTATTGGAGATCGAATTTTGTTTTCAGAATACGATTACTGCATCAATCTTGGTGGATTTTCGAATATATCTTTCGAGGAAAACAAAACTAGAATCGCATTTGATATTTCTCCCGTAAATACTGTCCTTAATTTTTACGCAAATCAATTGGGACTAGATTATGATGATAAAGGACAAATTTCGAGAACAGGTATTTGCAATGCTGCACTGTTAATGGAACTGAATGCTTTACCTTTCTATAAAATAAAACATCCGAAATCCTTGGGTTTTGAATTCGTAAAAGAAGTCGTTTTGCCTTTAATAGAAAATTATCCAATTGCCATTGAAGACAAATTAAATACTTTCAGCGAGCATGTCGCCGTTCAAATTGCGAATGCTTTGCCTACCAAAGAAGGTTCTTTATTTACGACTGGTGGCGGAGCTTACAATGACTTTTTAATTGAAAGAATACAATTCCATTTAGGAAAGATGAAGCTTATCATTCCTCCAAAAGCAATTATAGAATTCAAAGAAGCAGTGATCTTTGCTCTACTCGGTGTTTTAAAAATTAGAGGAGAAGTAAATACACTACAAAGTGTTACTGGCGCAAAGCACGATCATAGTTCAGGAATGCTCTATAATTTTTAGATTAGTTGGATTTCTCCTCGATGTGTGTAAGTGATTATTTACTAGTTAGTTGGAAAATCATTAAAATTGCTAGACTACAACGTGGTAGATTACATTATTACTAAAAAAAGCATTAAATGATATGTATTTTTTAATAATTTACTATACTTTTGCGCAAAATTTTAATTAAGCAGTTATTTTGAAAAATATATTTCTATCACTAACTATTATTATTTCTGCATTTTTATCCGAAGCAAATGCTCAAAAACAAATTGTATTTGAAGGAATTACTATTCCCAGAACAATAAAATTTGAGAACCATACTCTGCAATTAAATGGTGCAGGTTCGCGATCTAAAATGTGGGTTGAAGTCTACATTCAAGCTTTATATCTTAGCGTGTTATCTCCTAACCCTCAAGAAATCATCAATGACGATTCTGCAATGTCTATTCGCATTCATATTACATCTTCATTAGTTTCGTCAGGAAAATTAACTCGAGCTTTAAATGCAGGTTTTGAAAGATCTGCTGGTATTAATTACCATATTTTGAAACCAAAAATTGACTTATTAAAAAGCTATTTACAAGAAGACATTACTAGAAATGACGTTTTTGAATTGACTTATAATCCAGCAGACAAATCAATCTGGATCGTAAAAAATAAAATATTACAAGGAAAAGTAAAAGGATTTGATTTCAAAAAAGTTTTTTTTGGAATATGGCTGGGTGAAAACCCAATTGATCAAGATCTGAAAAACAATTTATTAGGTTACTAAATTTTAAAAATAAAATATGATTATGAAAAAGCTACTTCTTGCATTCACAGTAATTCTCTCTTCTCTTTGTAGCGAAGCAAATGCCCAGAAACAATATGAAGTTGATGGTGTAATAATTCCTCGAACAATTGAATTTGAAGGTAAAAATTTACAATTAAATGGTTTTGGAACTCGTTCTAAATTATGGACAGAAGTTTACATTCAGGCATTATACGTCAGTACTTTATCTGATAATGCTGAAGATATAACAAATAGCGATACCAATATGGGTATTCGTTTACAAATAACATCTTCATTAGTTACATCAAAAAAATTATCCAAATCGCTGCATAAAGGAATCGTAAAATCAATTGGAGAAGAAAATATTCCAAAATTTAAAACACAATTAGATTTACTTGAAAAACTTTTAAATCGTGAAGACACACAAAATGGCGATAACTTTAATTTAATATACACACCCTTAGACCGTTCTATTTGGGTATATAAAAACAATAGACTGGAAGGTAAAATTCCTGGTTTTGACTTTAAAAAAGCATTTTTTGGTATTTGGTTAGGTACAAATCCAGTTGACTTGGAATTAAAAAATAGTTTGCTAGGAAAATAATTTCTAATCTATTTTTTATTATATTTAAGAAATAATAAAAAATACGATTATGAAAAAATTTCTACTTGTATCAATTATCGTCCTCAGCTCCATTTTTAGCGAGGTAAGTGCCCAAAAACAAATTGTATTTGAAGGTGTAACAATCCCTAGAACAATTCAATTCGAAAACAAAACGTTACAATTGAATGGTGCAGGGACAAGATCTAAAATGTGGATGGAAGTTTATATTCAGGCGTTGTATTTATCACAGCTTTCTGATGATCCAAAACAGATTATAAATAGTGACACTGAAATGTCGATTCGAATAGAAATTACTTCGGCAATTGTATCTTCTGGTAGGTTGAGACGCGCTATTAAAAGTGGATTCGAAAGTTCGGCGCCAGAAAAAGCAGCGCTATTAAAGGAAAAAATATCGGAACTTAACAACATGTTATTAGAAGACATTACAAAGGGAGATGTATTTGAATTGAGTTACAATCCCGCAGATAAATCAGTTTGGGTGCTAAAAAACAAAACACTTAAAGGTAAAATAAAAGGTTTTGAATTTAAACAAGCGTTATTTGGAATATGGTTATCCGATAATCCCGTTGATAAAGATTTGAAAAATAATTTATTGGGGTTGTAAGCAATCCTGTAAAAAAATAAAATTTAAAAGTGTTTTTATACCTTACAATAGGTATAAAAGCACTTTTTTTATTTAAAAAATGAATGAATAAAAAATTATCAGAAATACACATTTCGCATAAATCCTTTTATTATATTTGTGAAAAATAAATATATCGCAAAAATATGAAAGATTTATTGCAGCAATTTGAAAACAAGGAACCAGAAATTATTTTCAACTGGAAAGATTCCGAAACCGAAGCCGAAGGTTGGACTGTGATTAATTCTCTTCGTGGTGGTGCTGCAGGCGGCGGAACTCGTATGAGAAAAGGATTAGACGTCAATGAGGTTTTGTCTTTGGCAAAAACCATGGAGGTTAAGTTTTCGGTTTCTGGACCTGCTATTGGCGGTGCCAAATCTGGAATTAATTTTGATCCAAATGATCCGCGCAAACAAGGAGTTCTTCAACGTTGGTACAAAGCGGTTTCGCCATTACTGAAAAGCTATTACGGAACAGGTGGCGATTTAAATGTAGATGAAATCCACGAAGTAATTCCAATGACCGAAGAATGCGGTGTGTGGCATCCTCAAGAAGGTGTTTTTAACGGCCACTTTAAACCTACAGAAGCGGATAAAATTAATAGAATTGGTCAATTGCGCCAAGGTGTAATTAAAGTTATAGAAAATCCAAAATTTTCGCCAGATGTAAATAGAAAATATACAATTGCTGACATGATTACTGGTTTTGGTGTTGCCGAAGCAGTACGCCATTACTACGATATTTACGGAGGTTCTGTAAAAGGAAAGAAAGCAATTGTGCAAGGTTTTGGAAATGTAGGATCTGCAGCTGCTTTTTATTTAGCGGGAATGGGAGCCAAAATTATTGGTATTATTGATAGAGACGGTGGAATAATCAATGAAGAAGGTTTTACTTTCGAAGAAATAAAAAAATTATTTCTTGATAAAAACGGAAATACATTAGTTGCTGATTCTATTATTCCTTTTGATGAAATCAATCAAAAAATATGGACAATTGGTGCTGAAATATTCACACCTTGTGCTGCTTCAAGATTAGTAGTTCAAAGTCAAATAGATAGTTTAATTGCTAATGGACTTGAAGTAATCTCTTGTGGAGCGAACGTTCCTTTTGCCGACACAGCAATTTTCTTTGGCCCAATAATGGAGCAAGTAGATCAGAAAGTAAGTCTCGTTCCTGATTTTATTTCGAACTGCGGAATGGCTAGAGTTTTTGCCTATTTTATGGAGAAGAAAGTACAAATGACGGACGAAGCGATATTCAATGATATATCAGAAACGATTAAAAAAGCTATTGCAAAAGCACATGATTTAAATAGCTCAAAAAAGAATATCAGCGCAACCGCTTTTGAAATTGCTTTGAAACAATTAGTATAAAGTAGTAAGTAAAAAATAGTATTTAATTTATTTCACCATATAAGAAATGAAAGAAAGTATGAGACTTGGTTAAAATCCTTGCTTATCATAATTTTTAAATCTTATATGGTGAATTTTTGTTTTTATAATACAGCACTAAAACGTAAGTATTCCTTAAAATAACGTTTTGCCTTGAAAAGCTAATTTTTTCTTAACATCAGCGGACTTTGCTTAATTTGGGGGAAAACTAACAATTTTTGTAATATATTAGCGTTTCAATAAAAAAGAAAATTTTATATGAGTATACTGCTTCAAACAGATAGTTTATCTGTTGCACAACAAACGATGGCCGACGCTGTGCCTGTTGAAAAAACATTATCCATCATAGAACTTTTAACTAGCGGAGGACTAGCGGGTCAAATTATAATGGCCTCCTTATTCTTGATGTTTTTTGTCGCTCTTTATTTGTATTTTGAACGTTTAATGGCGATTAAAAAAGCCACTCAAATGGACAGTAACTTCATGAAGCAAATTCGTGATAATATTCGAAATGGACGTATTGACAACGCAAAAATGCTTTGTGCTCACTCCACTTCACCCGTAGCACGATTGATCGAAAAAGGGATTTCACGAATCGGGAAACCTTTGGACGATATCAATACTGCCATCGAAAATGCAGGTAAATTAGAAATATACAAACTAGAAAAAAACGTAAGTATGTTAGCTACTATTGCGGGAGCTGGACCAATGACTGGATTTTTAGGAACCGTTGTTGGGATGATTATGGCATTTCATAAAATGGCTAGTTCTGGTGGTCAAATTGAGGTTGGAGCACTTTCTGAAGGGATTTATACCGCAATGACCACAACCGTTGTGGGACTTGTTGTTGGTATTATTGCTTATGTTGGCTACAATCACTTGGTAGTAAAAACAGATAAAGTGGTGCACATGATGGAAGCCAATGCTGTTGATTTTCTTGATTTACTAAATGATCCATCTTAATTATGAACCTAAGAGGAAGAAATAAAGTCAGTCCCGAATTCAATATGTCGTCCATGACCGATATTGTATTCTTACTATTGATATTTTTCATGCTTACGTCGACCATGGTTACTACCAATGCTTTGGATTTAGTTTTACCAAAAGCAAAAGGCAAAACCGATAGTAACAAAAATATTGCCGTAAGTATTGATAAGGAGCTGCAATTTTATATTGATAAGGAAAAAGTTTCAGAAGCAGAATTAGAGCCTAAATTACTATCTATTCTTGCAGCCGATAAAGACAAAGCAATTATTCTAAGAGCCGAAGAAGGCGTTCCTATCGAAAAAGCAGTGAGCGTTTTGGATATTGCCAATCGAAACCAAATCAAAGTAGTTTTAGCCGTTAGACCCAAATAATTCTGTGATTATACAGTAGTATTGTTATGAAATATTTAGAAACAGAAGAAGAAAAAAAATCCTTTATTATTACAAGCGCTTTGTTTGTGATTCTATTTTTGTTGTTTTTCTATTTTGGATTAAGCTACATGGACCCGCCACCAGAAAATGGTATTGCCATTAATTTCGGAACTACCGAAGTAGGCTCTGGTGACGTTCAACCAACGGAAGCCATACAATCGGCTCCAAAACCTACTACAGCGCCACCTGCAGCAGCAAGCGACGACGAAGTTTTATCGCAAGATATCGAAGAAGCTGTGGTTATGAAAGAAACCAAAAAAGAAAAACCAACCAAAAACACTGCCAAAGAAGAAGTAAAACCAAAAGCTGTCGAAAGTCCAAAACCTTCGAAAAGCACTACAGATGCGCTTTCTAGCTTAATAAATGGACCAAAATCAAATGGAAAAGCTACAGGCGGCGAAGGAAATGATAACTTAGCTGGTGATAAAGGCGACCCAAATGGCGATCCATACGCAAACAGTTATTACGGTTCTGGTGGTGGTAATGGTAGCGGTGGTGGTCGAGGCTGGGGATTGAATGGCAGAAAATTAAGTGAAACGGGGAAAGAAGTTCAAAAATGTAATGAATTTGGAACTGTAGTGGTGCAAATTACCGTAAATAGAAGCGGAAATGTCATTGCCGCAAAATACACTAAAGGAACCACCAATACCAATCCCTGTTTAGTAGAACCAGCAATCGCTACGGCCAAAAAGTACAAGTGGCAACCCGACTCCAACGCACCCGAAACTCAAACTGGCTTTATAATAATCAATTTTAAATTAGGGAAATAATCAACACAATAAATAAAAACTCAAGTATCTTTGAGTTTTTATTATTTAAAGACGTCATGAACTATCAAGAAACGACCAACTGGATGTTTAACCAGCTCCCAATGTACCAACTACAAGGAGCTTCGGCATATAAAAAGGACCTAACCAATGTGCATCTATTAGCCAATCACCTTAAAAATCCGCAGCATAAATTAAAATGCATTCACGTTGCAGGAACTAATGGCAAAGGCTCTACATCGCACATGCTCGCTTCAATTCTTCAAGAAGCGGGATATAAAGTTGGACTCTATACTTCTCCTCATTTAAAAGATTTTCGCGAACGTATCAAGATTAACGGCGTGGAAATATCCGAAAAATTTGTTTGCGAATTTGTCGCAAAGCACCAATCTTTTTTTGAGTCTAATGACATGAGTTTTTTTGAAATGTCTGTTGGTTTGGCTTTTGATTATTTTGCGAAAGAGGAAATAGACATCGCTGTTATCGAAGTAGGGCTAGGCGGACGACTCGATGCTACGAATATTATTACTCCTCTAGTTTCTGTAATTACAAATATTGGTATTGACCACGTACAATTTTTAGGAAATACATTCGAACTCATTGCCGCTGAAAAAGCAGGAATTATAAAACCCAATATTCCAGTTGTTATTGGCGAATATACTCCAGAAACTAAAGCAGTATTTTTGGCTAAAGCCAAAGAAAATCATGCGGAGATCTATTTTGCCTCCGATTTGATTACTACAACTTTCCCTTCTGATTTACTTGGAGATTATCAAATACACAACAAAAAAACGGTTCAGGAAACCATACGTGTTTTAACTGCACAAAATGAGTTTAAAGTTTCCATAGCAAATATTAAAGATGGACTGCTGAATGTTGTAAAAAACACAGAACTTCTCGGTAGGTGGCAACAACTGGGTGAAAATCCCAAAATAATTTGCGACACCGCACACAATAAAAACGGACTTGAACTGGTTTTAAAACAAATTCAAAAAGAAAATTTTGAACTTTTACATATCGTTTTAGGCGTTGTCAATGATAAAGATTTAGACGAAGTACTTCCATTATTCCCTAAAAATGCAAGATATTACTTTTGCAAACCAAATATTTTACGCGGATTAGACGCCACTATTTTACAAGAAAAAGCAATGCAATTTTCACTTACAGGAGAAGTATACACTTCTGTAACAGCAGCCTACGAATCGGCGCAGAATAGTGCTGATAAAAATGACTTTATCTACATAGGTGGTAGTACTTTTGTCGTAGCAGAAATTTTATAAATATTTTCAAATTTTACTTGTGAATGTAAAAAAGTGATGTATATTTGCACTCGCAATAACGCAAGACATTGCAACCCGAAAGGGCGATTAGCTCAGCTGGTTCAGAGCACCTCGTTTACACCGAGGGGGTCGGGGGTTCGAACCCCTCATCGCCCACAAGTTTAATAACAAATGGTTTCAAAACCCTATAAATCATAAGATTTATAGGGTTTTTTCTTTTGGACATACCTCAAATTATTCATTTAATCTTAATTGGAAAGAGATAAAATCGAGACCCTTAAAAGGGATCAAGAACAAAACTTGGGGATTAAGCAAATAACTTAGTTAATCTAAATAGGAAGAAATCAACTTTTCTGACTCCTCTAAATTGATTTCTGAAGGCTTTTATTTTAGCATTAAAGGATTCCGCAGAAGCATTTGT
>JBBSSR010000007.1:0-140568 GCA_038241955.1 Flavobacteriales bacterium
TGTTGACCAAATCAAAGTGTTCTACAATTAATTCAGGAAGGATAAGTTTTAAAAGTTCTATGTAATTCTCCAAAGCTTGTTTTTTTAATCAGCTAATTTAGTAAATCTTTGATTCCTCCCCAACTTTTAGGATTGATCCAAAAAAAGGACTATTCTTTCTATTGCTATAAATATGGTGCCGCGCTGTGGCTTATTAGTTTGAGATTTGTGAAACTGTATAATCTAAAAATGCAATGTTTTTAGTGATACCTTGAATAAATTGTCTTTCAGGTTTTTGCAAAAGCAAATTTTACTAAAAATAAGTATAATAACCTGTTTGGTGTAATTGGACAATTGGCTTTTTTTGTCATTTCGACGAAGGAGAACCCACAACATGTGAGTTACAAATGCGATTTCTCCATCGTCGAAATAACATAATAAACTTAAAATTAATTTTTGAATCTAAAGATTAGCTTCTATAACTAATTACAACCAACGGGTAAATAATATTCTTCGATTTCTATAAATTTATTTTCAATATAGTTTCGCGGTTCTTAGGAGTGGTAAAAGACATAAGATAGCTCCAGAGGAGCGCAATATTTAAAGAAAATACAATTGTGATTAATTTTTAGCTCCAAAGGAACGACATATTTGCTTTAAATTGTATTGCAAATAAGCGAAGTACTACTATTGTAGTAAAAGTAAAATTAAAAGCGATAAAATTTGTTTTACATAAGGATTTAGATCACTTTTCTCTTGTGTTGATATACGTGCATGAGGGATGGAAACGGCATCCTTTATTTTCTTTCTTTAAGAAAATAAAGATATAGTGTACAGCCCGACCGGTTTTTCTGCGGGCATGCCAAAATAAGTATTACTAAACTGCGATAGATCATTTAATATAAACAACTGTATTCTAAAAATTAAGAGTACCTGCTAATTCTCTCAATGTTATTTCAGATAATTTCGCTTGAAATTGAGCGTTGCTCAATCGTATTTTTGCGTTTATGTAGTTTTGCTGTGCTGCTCTAAATTCTACCGAGGTAATTGTTCCTATTCTAAATTTTTCGGCTGTAATTTCAAGATTTTGTTTGGAGATAGAAACGTTATCTTCTTCTAAGTCTATTAATTCAATATTGACCAAGTAGGTTTGAAAGGATACTGTCAATTCCGTATTTAAGCTTACTTTTTGTTGTTCAATTACTAAATTTGAGTTTTCTATTTGCAATTTGGCTATTTTTTCGTTTCTATTTTGGGCATTGCCGTCAAATAAATTTAATGAAGCAGTAAAACCATAATTTAATCCTCTCGTTGCGGATTGAATGTTATAACCTGAACTAGATTTGGAGTCATTAAAATTATAACCTGTATTTAGTTTTATAGTTGGGTATCGGTCGCCTTTGATTTGTTTTAATTGCAGTTCAGTTACCTTTTTATTGATGATTTGTGTAATTAATTCGGGATTTTGCTTTCTTGCCAGTTCCATTAATTCGCCTAGATTTAATTTTCGGTCTACCATAATTGTGTCGGTTACTATGAATTCCTTTTTTAAATCGCTTGCTAAGATCTGATTCAAAAGTGTTTTTGAATTTGCGTAGGTTTGTTTTTGTTTTAATAAATTACCTATATCGGTATTCAAATCTACTTGTGCATTTAATACATCTAATTTTGATCCTTTTCCGATGGTATACCTGTTCTTTGTAAATTCTACTCTTTTTTTGGATATAACAATTGTAGAATCTAAGTGAGAAAGTTGCTGCTGTTGCTGTACTAAATCATAGTAAACCGAATTTACATCACTAATTTTATTGAGTATTGTCTTTTTTAATTGTGCGTCGCCTAATTTTTCTAGTTCTTTTAATTGATCGTATTTTGCAAACATTTTTAAACCATCAAAAATAGTCCAATCTAATCCTACTCCGTAAGTAAGACTATTGTTTTCGGCATTTCTTAAATTTATTTTTGTTCCATCTGCACGCGTTTGAGACGTATTCTGAAACCCATTATTATCTACTACGTCAGCAGAAATAGAAGGTAGCATGCCTGCATTTCCTATGGCAACATTCGTATTGTCAATTTTTAAATTCGTGGTAGCAATTTTTATTTCAAAATTGTTTTCCAAAGCAATTTTGGTCGCATTTTCTAACGTTAATATTTCCTGCGCATTTCCTATTGCAAAGTAGAAAAATGACAGGATTAAACTTTGAACTACTGTTTTACTATTCATCATAATTATAGACATTCTTCTCTTAAAACAAGAGATTTTTAATCAATTTTTCGATACCTAAAAGTGTTTTTAGTTATTAAAAATTAGTTTTCAACTTTTTCATATTCAGCGATGTGATCAAATTCAGGATGGTGTTTGCGCGCTTTAGACCACATTAAATAAATTGCTGGAATTACGAAGAGCGTTAGCGCTAAAGAGAAAATTGTTCCTCCAACAATGACAACTCCCATACCAACTCTACTTGTAGATGCCGCTCCAAGTGACATTGCAATAGGCAACGCTCCCAAAGCAATAGCTAAACTTGTCATTAGAATTGGTCGAAAACGCGCTTCAGAGGCTTCTAAAATAGCTTCTAATTTTGGCTTTCCTTGTTCCCGCAGTTGATTTGCAAATTCGACTATCAGAATTCCATTTTTGGTAACCAAACCAATAAGCATTACGGTTCCAATTTGGCTAAAGATGTTCCAAGTTTGATTGAATAACCACAATGAGAATAAAGCTCCAGCAACGGCCATTGGCACTGTTAATATGATAATAAATGGATCGATAAAACTTTCAAATTGAGCGGCAAGTATCAAGAAAATTAGTAATAAAGCTAGTCCAAAAGCAAAAGACGTATTTGAGCTACTTTCGACAAAATCTCGAGATTCACCACTTAAATCAGTAGTAAAACTTTCATCCAAAACTTTCGCTTTAATTTCATCCATTGCATTGATACCATCGCTAATACTTTTGCCTGGAGCTAAACCTGCAGAAACTGTTGCCGACATATATCTATTATTATGATACAATTGCGGTGGATTACTTTGTTCTTCGACATTGACTACGTTATCCATTTGAATCAGTTCTCCTTTATTGTTTTTTACAAACATAGAAGTTAGATCTAGTGGTTTTGAACGGTCTTCTTGATCAAATTGACCAATAACTTGGTATTGTTTTCCGTTTTTAATAAAATAACCAAAACGCTGACCACTCAGTGAAAGTTGAAGCGTTTGTGCAATATCCATAATTGAAATTCCAAGACTCTCCGCTTTTGCGCGATCAATGCTCACGTTTATTTCGGGTTTATCAAACTTTAAATTTACATCAGTAACCGAGAAAACATCACTTTTACCTACTTCTTCCATAAATAATGGAATTTTTTCACGAAGTTTTTCAAAATTGGGTGCTTGAATAATATATTGTATCGGCAAACCACCACGTCTGTTTACAGCAATAGTAGGCTGCTGAATTACTGATGTTTTTGCGTTTGGATATTTTTTAGTCAATTTTGATAGCTTGTCAGCAATATCTTTTTGAGAAACTTGTCTTTCACTTGGGTCTGTGAGCGTAATTCTAACAAATCCACTATTTACCGAAGCAGAGCTAAAACCTGGAGAAGTAACGACCAAACTTACTTTTTTCTCTGGGATTGAATCATCAACCATTTTTGATATTTCTTGCATAAAACGGTCTGTGTACTCATAGGTTGAACCTTCGGGCATGGTCATGCGCATTGTTACTGCACTACGGTCATCATAAGGTGCAGTTTCTTTTGGAAGAATTGTAAAAAACAAATAAATCAATCCGAAGCACGCAATTAAAATTGGAAAACTCAGCCATTTCTTAGCCATAAATTTTTTCAGTGATTCTGCGTAACCGCTATTTAAACCTTGAAAAAATGGTTCTGTTTTAATATAAAATTTTGATTTTTTCTGCTCACCACTTTTCATTAAGTAAGCATTCAACATTGGTGTTAAAGTCAAGGATACAAATGCAGAAATTAATACGGCTGATCCTATGACGACGCCAAACTCTCGAAACAGTCTACCAACAAAACCTTCTAAGAAAATTACAGGTAAAAAAACCGCTGCTAGTGTTACTGAAATAGAAATAACCGCATAGAAAATTTCATTCGAGCCCTTGATAGCCGCTTCGATAGGGGACATGCCTTCTTCTACTTTTTTGAAAATATTTTCGGTGACTACAATTCCATCATCTACAACCAACCCTGTTGCTAAAACAATAGCTAAAAGCGTTAATACGTTTATGGAAAATCCAAAAAGCCACATGATGAAAAACGTCGCAATTAAAGAAACAGGAATATCTATTAAAGGTCTAAAAGCAATTGCCCAATCTCTAAAAAATAAATAAATAATTATGATTACCAAAAAAAGTGAGATTCCTAAAGTTTCCGCTACTTCTAGCACTGATTTTTTTACAAAAATAGTGTTGTCTAGCGCAATATTAAGTTTGATATCTTTTGGTAAATCCTTTTGTAAGGCATCGTATTTTTTATAAAATTCTTTTGAAATATCTAAATAATTAGCACCTGGCATAGGCACAATTGCCAAACCAATCATGGGACGGCCTGAAGATGTTAATTGTGTTTCAATATTTTCAGGACCTAATTCCGCTTTTCCAACATCACTAAAATGAACAATTTTATCTCCGTCGGTTCGAATTATTATATTATTAAATTCTTCGGGTTTGGATAAATTTCCAACTGTTTTAACAGTCAATTCGGTATTCGCACCTGTTAATTTCCCTGATGGTAATTCGACATTTTGTGCGTTTAGCGCCGTTCGAACTTCGGCAACCGTACACTCGTAAGCATTCAGTTTTATAGGGTCAATCCACAATCGCATTGCATATCTTTTTTGTCCCCAAATTTGAACAGCACTTACGCCAGGAATAGTTTCTAATCGTTGTGAAATAACATTTTCGGCATAATCACTCAATTCTAATTGACTACGACTTTCACTTTGTAGTGTCATAGAAATGATAGACTCACTATCAGCATCTGCTTTAGATACTACAGGTGGTGCATCAATATCTTGCGGTAAGCTTCTAATCGCTTGTGATACTTTATCTCGAACATCGTTTGCGGCTTCCTCTAGATTTTTATCTAAATTGAATTCGATGGTAATACTACTACTACCTTGGTTACTTGCAGAAGTAATATTTCGAATTCCATCAATCGCATTGACAGCTTTTTCAAGTGGCTCGGTAATTTGTGATTCGATAATATCTGAATTGGCTCCAGTATAATTAGTTCTAATAGAAACCTGAGCGGGATTTATAGAAGGAAATTCTCGAACACCCAAAAAAGAAAAACCAAGAAAACCGAATAAAATAATTAATAAATTCAGGACTATGGTTAAAACAGGTCTTTTAATACTTGTAGTTGATAAACTCATATGAGATTGTAGATTTGTAATTTTAAATTTATGATTTTAGAGCCTAGTAAAAAAAACAAAGCTTATCATTCACAATCCAAAACTTCTATTTTATAATTTTAACTGTAATAGGTGTATCATTTTTCAAGGACATTACACCACTTGTTATTAAGGTATCTCCAACATTTAAGCCCGAAAGAACTAAAATTGATGAAGCTGTCCTTGTTGTAGCTTCTACCTTTACTTCTTTTGCTTTACCCATATTAGAAATAAAAACTTTTTTACCCCCTTGAATTGGTATGATTGCTTCTGAAGGAATAACTATTGCATCTTTTACAATGTCTAAAGGTAATTTTACATCTGCAAAAGTTCCTGGAAAAATATTTCCGTCGATATTGTCAGCTAGTGCGCGAATTTTTAATGTTCTAGTTGCAACTTCAACTTCGGGTTCAATTGCATATATTTTTGCTTTATATTCTTTAGTAGATCCAGAAACTGAAAAATCGATTATAGATCCCGATTTTACTTGTGCAGCATATTTTTCTGGAATAGAAAATGTAATTTTTAATTTTCCAGAATTTACTAATTTGGCAACCACAATAGTTGGTGTAATATACGTTCCTGGAGAAATTGCACGTAGTCCAATTTTACCTGAGAAGGGAGCACGAACAGATGTTTTTGAAATTTGTGCTTTAATTAATTGGCTTTGAGCTTGTGCTGATTTATGATCCGCTCTTGCGATGTCATACTCTTCTTGGCTAATCGCTTCTTTTTGCAATAGCAATTTAGCTCTTCTTTCATTTTCAGCAGCCAAATCTTCTTTAGTAGTGGTTTGCGCTAATTGTGCTCTTAATTCTATATCATTGACTTTGAAAAGCAATTGTCCTTTACTCACCGTACTTCCTTCTTTAAAATAAATTCCTTCAACAATCCCAGAAACTTCTGAATGTATTTCAATTTGTTCATTTGCTTCAATAGAGCCTGACAGAGACAGATCGTTATCAAAAGAAACGGTATGAACTACAACACCGGTAACAGTTACTGGTTTGTCATTATAATTTTTAGTTTTTGACTCATTATTTTTGGCACTATTTGAAGTAATTCTATACCCAATAAATCCAATAATAGCTAATATTAGAAGAGTATAGACAATGTTTTTAATTTTCATAAGTAGGATATCAATAGAGTTAAGTAATTTATTTTAGTATGGAAATACAAATTTAGGTTTTACAATTGTTAAAAGTCGAATTGTTAATTTTTATTTAACGTTTGTACATACAAATATTAATGTTAAGCCAAATTTTTTTTGGTTTAAACAATAAGACATTCAAAAAGTGAGAAGGTTTAATTGATAATTTGGAAATTTAAAGTATATGAATTATAAATTATTTTAAATGCAAAAGGGCTTGAACGCCTTCCCATACAATTTGCAATCCTACACACATTACAATAAAAGCACTTAATCGGTTGACAATTTGTTGTCCTCTTTCTCCAATTTTTGTTAGAATTATATGAGTATTTGCGATACAGATAAAAATTACAAATACCATCGCAGTTATTCCAACAATTAATGCACCTGTGTTCCATAGATACTGTTCGATATTTTTGAAGGAATTGGAAGCACTTAATGTTAATAAAACGGATATTGTACCAGCTCCGCACATCATAGGGAATGATATAGGGTAAAATAATGATTTTTGTAATTTTGAAAGTTTACCAGCAGGTTGAATTGTTTTATCAGTAGTGACGGCATCTGATGTCAATAGATTCCAACCCATACTAAAAATGGTTAAACCACCTCCGATTTGCACGATAGGTAATGAAAGTCCAAATAATTTTAAAATCCAACTCCCAATAATTACTGAAGTAACGCAAATGCAAAAACAATAAAAAGCTATTTTTTTTGCAGCAGCACGTCTTTCTTGGCGGCTTAAACTACCTAATAAAGGGTCTATAATAAAGGAAGTTCCAACAGGGTTGACAGGAGGAAAAAGCGTTATAAAGGCAACAAATGCTAAATGAATGAACGTTATGATTGGATCCATAAAAGAAAAAGTAATTAATATTTTTAGTAAAAAAAGTTGAACAACAAGGTAGAAATTTTATCAATAGAATTAAAGCTCTTTACTATATTAAAAGTAAAAAAAAATAAAGTATTGATTTTGAATTAACTGATGTAATTCCAGATGTTTTTCTTTTTGGTCATTTCGATAAAAACAGCTCTCATCGTCGCATGTTCTGCTAATTGTAGTGTTGCATCTTTTTTAAGAATTGTCATTGCATAATTTCGAGCCAATAGTAAAATATCTCTGTCACGAACAATATCGGCAATCTGAAGATTTAGTACGCCACTTTGTTGTTTTCCCATTAAATCTCCGGGTCCTCTTAGTTTTAAATCGACTTCGGCAATTTCGAATCCATCATTAGTACTCACCATGGTTTCCATACGTGTTTTGCTATCACTTGATAATTTAAAAGAAGTCATTAGGATGCAGTAACTTTGGTCTGCACCACGTCCAACTCGTCCGCGCAATTGATGCAATTGTGACAATCCAAAACGTTCGGCACTTTCAATAATCATTACGCTCGCATTGGGTACGTTTACACCAACCTCAATAACAGTTGTTGCGACCATAATGTTGGTTTTTCCTTCGGAGAAACGTTTCATTTCGGCATCTTTATCAGCTGGTTTCATTTTTCCGTGCAAAATTGAAATCGAATATTGGGGTAGGGGAAAATCACGAGAAATACTCTCATAACCGTCCATTAAATCCTTATAATCCATTTTCTCCGATTCTTGAATTAACGGATAAACAATATATATTTGGCGACCCAAAGCAATTTCATCACGAATAAATTTCCAAACTTTCAATCGGTTTGAGTCAAAACGATGTACCGTTTGTATAGGTTTTCGTCCAGGAGGCAATTCATCAATAACCGAAATATCTAGGTCTCCATACAAACTCATCGCCAGCGTTCTAGGAATAGGAGTAGCCGTCATTACTAAAATATGTGGCGGAATCGTATTTTTTTTCCACAATTTAGAACGTTGCTCTACGCCAAAACGGTGTTGCTCATCAATTACTGCTAATCCTAAATTTTTAAAAATCACTTTATCTTCTAATAAAGCGTGCGTGCCAATTAGTATATGTAAACTTCCATTCTCTAGTTCTTCGTGAATTATTCTTCTTGCCGCAATTTTAGAGGAACCGGTGAGTATTTTTATATTTATATTTAACGAAGAAGCCAATTCGGATAGTCCTATAAAATGCTGATTGGCTAAAATCTCCGTAGGTGCCATTAAACAGGCCTGAAAACCATTATCCAAGGCTAATAACATACTCATAAATGCCACAATAGTTTTTCCTGAACCTACATCTCCTTGCAACAATCGATTCATTTGAGCATTGCTACCCATATCGGTTCGGATTTCTTTTATAACTCTTTTCTGAGCATTGGTAAATACAAATGGAAGATGGTTTTTATAAAATTCATTAAAAAATTCGCCCACTTTCGTAAAAGGATGTCCCTTTATTTTATGTTTCTGAATCAGATTCTTGGTAATCAATTGCAGTTGAATAAAGAACAACTCCTCAAATTTTAATCGGAATTGGGCTTTCGCCAAAATTTCGGCACTTTTGGGAAAATGAATATTGAATAAAGCTGCATTCTTGGGTATCAGCTTGAGTTCGGCAGTTAAGTAAGAAGGCAAAGTCTCGCTGAAAAGAGCTTGTGTTTCCAAAAATAACTGTTGCATCATTTTGTTGATCACTCGATTCGTAATTCCACGATTTACCAACGTTTCCGTCGAAGGATAAACGGGTTGCATTGCGGATCGTAGACTTTTTTCATGCTCGCTCAGCAATTCAATTTCGGGATGTGACATACTGTATTGCCTTCCGTATTGGGCACATTTTCCAAAAACAACATAGACTTCATTTAGTTTTAAACTTTCTTTGATCCATTTGTGTCCTTGAAACCAGTTGAGATCTATTTGGCCTGTATCATCTACAAAGGTTGCAACTAATCGTTTTTGGTTGCGACCAAATTCAACCGTTTTGATATTGATTATTTTGCCGATAATTTGTACTTCGGCAACATTATTTTGTAATTCATTAATCTTATAATACCGAGTGCGGTCTATATATCGATTTGGAAAAAAATTGACTAAATGGCTGTATTTAAAAATTCCTAATTCCTTACGCAACAAAGCACCCCGAGCGGGACCGACGCCTTTAAGGTATTCTATAGGAGTTTCTAGTAGGTTATTAGACATCTATTAATTTTCGATTTTAGAATGCTGATTTTTGATTTTTAGCATCAAATCTTTATTCTTGTTTCTGTTCTTTATTTTAAAAAAGCGAAGATAGATTTTAATTAGGGGATTTAAAAAAACTCCGAACAGTAAATACCAAGATTCTTGGAGTTTGTAAATAACAAATTGCTTAATTTATAAATTTAGATATTTTAAAATTTGCTAAACATTTTTGGTATTTGAATTTATACCAATAACTAATAAAATATACGCCAATCTTATTTTTGTCACATCGAGCGCAGTCGAGATTCAATAGAGATTCTCGACAGCGCTCGAACTGACCATTAAACTATTTTATAAATGTTATGGGTATTACTTTATTTAAGGATAGGTTTCAAAACATTCCAAACATTTGTAGCCAATATTTCATGCCCTTTTTTTGTTGGATGAATTCCGTCTGCTTGATTTAATGCAGGTATACCAGCAACATTGTCTAATAAAAAAGGGATTAAATACAAATCGTTTTTTTTGGCCAATGCAGCAAAGAAATTTTTGAATTCTGTTGTATACGTTTGTCCCATATTAGGAGGAAGCTGCATACCTGCCAAAATAATTTTAGTAGATGGATATTTTCCCTTTACAGCATCAATAATTGATTGTAGATTCTCTTTTGTTTGTTCTAACGGCACACCTCTTAAACCATCATTTGCACCCAACTCTAAAATAAAAATGGTTGGTTCTTCTTTTAAAACCCAATCAATTCTGTTTCTACCACCAGAAGTTGTTTCGCCACTTACTCCTGAATTTACAATGCTGTAATCTAACTTTAGATCATCTATTTTATCTTGTATAAGACCAGGGAAAGCATCGTTAACATCTTCTAAACCTAAGCCTGCGGTTAAACTATCACCAAAAAAAACAATTTTTTTGGAACTATCGGCTGGTGTTTGTGCAGTTTCAGTTTCGTCAGCTTTTTTTTCTGAAGTACTTGCTTTTTCAGCGTTATCAGATTTACAAGCGAGTAAAAATATCAGAAGAAAAACGGGAGAAAACTTTAAGAAAATCTTTTGATTTGTCTTAGCGATATTCAGTAACAATTGTCTAATTTTCGATACTAACATATTATATAAAAAATTTAAATAAAATTAATGTCAAATATATTAAAGATTAATGATTTAGAGAAAACTTATACCAGTGGTTCTAAAAAATTAACAGTAATTAGCAATATCTCATTTGAAGTCGAAAAGGGCTCCACCTTCTCAATTGTAGGTCCTTCCGGTAGTGGAAAAACAACTTTATTAGGACTTTGTGCAGGTTTAGATTACCCAAGTTCTGGAACTATTGAATTGTGTGGCACTTCTTTACAAGATTTAAATGAAGATGAACGTGCTGCATTGAGAAACAAAGAGGTGGGTTTTATTTTTCAGAATTTTCAACTGTTGCCAACATTAACAGCACTAGAAAACGTGATTGTACCTTTAGAACTACAAGGAGAAAAAAATGCAGGTAAATTTGGTATCACCTTATTAGAAAAAGTTGGTCTAGGCGATAGAATGCATCATTATCCTTCACAATTGTCTGGAGGCGAACAACAGCGTGTGGCATTGGCTAGAGCCTTTTCTAACAAACCCTCTATTTTATTTGCAGATGAACCTACAGGAAATTTAGATGAAGAAACTGGGGAAAATGTTATTCAATTGCTTTTTGAATTAAATAAAGAAGCGGGTACCACTTTAGTTATTATTACTCACGATTTAGATTTAGCAAATCGCACACAGCAAATTCTACGATTAAAAGGCGGAAAGATTATTTCAAACGAAAAAACAAGGACTGTTTAATGAGTAATATCAATTCAAAGCTAAATTTTCAATGGCTTTTAAAAATGGCTTGGAGAGATGGCAAAGCGAGTCTTTCGAGATTGATGCTTTTTATGGCATCCATCATATTGGGTATCGCAGCTGTGGTTTCCATCCAATTGTTTAGCGATAATTTAAAGCAAAATATTCAAAAACAATCAAAAGCTTTAATGGGTGCTGATTTTACTATTAACTGCAAACAAGAGCCGTCTAAAAAAACATTAGCCATAATAGACTCCTTACATGCAGATGCTTCCGAAGTAAACTTTGTCTCCATGGTAGCTTTTCCTAAAAATAACGGGACAAAATTGGTTTAAGTAAGGGCTATGCAAGGGCAATTTCCTTTTTACGGTACAATTACAACTGAACCCGCTACTGCTGGAAAAAATTATCAACGTTTAAAGGGTGCTTTGGTAGATGCTACATTGCTATTACAATATAAGATCAAGGTTGGAGATTCTATAAAAATAGGAAAATTAACGCTTCCTATTATCGGTGCTTTGCAAGCTATTCCTGGTAGTACAGCCATTTCATCCTCTGTAGCGCCGACCGTTTTAATTCCATTTGCTTTTTTGGAAAAAACCGACTTATTGCAATTAGGTAGCAGAAAAGAATACCAATATTTTTTTAAAGCTCCAGAAACAGATTTAAAGGTTTTAAGTAAAAAACTAACGCCGATTCTCGAGGCAGAAAATGCAGATTTGGATACCCATATTAGTACAAGTGAACGCTTAGGAAAACGGTATGATAATGTGAGTCGATTTTTAAATCTAGTGGCCTTTATTGCACTTTTACTTGGATGCATAGGTATTGCGAGTTCTGTACACATTTATATCAAAGAAAAACTAAAAAGTGTGGCTGTTTTAAAATGCTTGGGAGCCTCAAGAAAACAATCGTTTTTAATTTATTTACTACAAATCATCAGCATTGGTCTTGTGGGTGGAATAGTTGGTTCCGCCATTGGGACGGCCATTCAATATGCCTTCCCTTATGTTTTACAAGACTTTTTACCATTTGATGTGGAGGTAATGATATCCGTACAGCCTATTATTATGGGTGTTGCATTAGGCGTTTTAATGTCGGTTTTATTTGCCTTATTACCTTTATTAGGTACTTGGTATGTTTCTCCTCTAGAAGTTTTAAGAGGTTCTGAAGACAGCTTACAAAAGCCGAAGTATGCTCAAATTACAGTCTTTTTAACGATTTTAATTTTTATATATCTGTTTTCTTTTTGGATGTTAAAAAACGCAATAGATGGATTAATTTTTACTGCTGGCATTTTTATTACTATTGCAATTATGGCAGGTGTTGCCCATTTATTCATTCAATTGATTAAAAAGTATTTCCCAAGTTCTTGGGGCTATACAAAACGACAAAGTTTACTCAACTTATTTCGTCCAAACAATCAAACTATGGTCCTTGTTTTGGCGATTGGTTTAGGCACTTTTTTAATCAGTACTTTATATTTTACAAAAGATATTTTATTAGCTAAAACCACTATTGAAAATAAAAGGACAGATGCCAATATCATATTGCTCGATGTACAAAATGAACAAGAAGCTGCGCTGATTCAAACCTTTAAAAGCAAAGGTTTGAAGGTGATTGATAACGTGCCCATTATCACGATGCGTATCGAAAGTATTCGCGATAAATCAGTAAATGTGATGCGTCAGGATAGTACTGTTACTATGAATAAATGGGTTTTGAATAGAGAGTTTAGAGTTACCTATAGAGATGCTTTAAAAGATACTGAAGAGATATTAGAAGGAAAATGGATAGGAAAAGCAACACCTGGAAAACCCATCCCAATATCAATTACAGATAATTTAGCCAAAGATGCGAATTTAAAACTAGGTGACCCCGTTGTTTTTAATGTTCAAGGTGTTTTAATGCAAACTGTTGTGAGTAGTATTCGAAAAGTAGATTGGACGAGTATGCAAATAAATTTTACTATTTTATTTCCAACCGGAGTGCTTGAACATGCACCTCAGTTTAATGTAATGACTACCTATGTGGCCAACAAAGAAAGTTCTGCAACCTTACAAAGGGATTTGGTAGAACAATATCCAAATGTGACCATTTTAGATTTACGACAAGTGTTTACCATTGTAGAAGATATTTTAAATAAAATTTCATGGATCATCAATTTCATGGCTTTCTTTAGTATTCTAACAGGTTTAATTGTGCTTATAGGTTCTGTTAGAAATAGCAAATACCAGCGTATTAAGGAAAGTGTTTTATTGAGAACTTTGGGTGCAAAAAGCAAACAAATTTTAAAAATAACAGCTCTAGAATATGTCTATTTAGGGATACTGGGAAGTTTAACTGGAGTATTACTGTCCTTAATTAGTAGCCAATTATTAGCACTCTTTCTGTTTAAGGAACCGTTTGTGCCATCGGTAATTCCATTTTTAGTTTTCCTACCGGGAATTACTTTTTTAGTGGTTATTATTGGCTTAAGCAATTTAAAATCTGTTTTAAAAAGTCCGCCTTTAGAGGTACTGAGAAAAGAAGTTTAAAAATATAAGAAGTAGTAATCACATGTTTTATTGTGATCTAAAACTCATTTTATGAGGATTCAACGTTTAAACAGTAATCTTATATTTTAGATTTCAGAATGTATTCTATTCTTTTTTTTCTTGGAAAAAGAGAAGATAGTTTTTGTTAGTAAAATAGGAAATCGGAATGTTTAGGAAATTCTTAGAATTCACAATACCTTTGAAATCTAATAAAAAGAGCACAATGGTTATTGATAAAATAGAGAATTACAGGTTATACAGTAAACTAACAAAAAGATTAGAGAAAGGATTTGAGTTTATTACAAACACTGATTTGGTTGCAATAGAAGTTGGGAAATACGAAATTGATAATGATGCTATTTTTGCAATCGTTCAAGAATATGATACCAAAGAGGAGAAAGACTGTGTGCTAGAAGGACATCATAAATACATAGATATTCAATATATAATTCAAGGTGTGGAACTTATGGGATTTGCGCCATTGACGAATCAGAATGTAGTTGAAGAGGATTTAGAAAAAGATTGTACTTTTTATAAAGGAGCAACTTCAATGCTAAGGGTTGAAGAAGGGATGTTCACCTTATTTTTTCCCGAAGATCTTCACCGCCCAGGTGTAATGGCTGATCAAATCTCGAAAGTAAAAAAAGTGGTTGTAAAAGTAAAAATTTAATAATCTAGATGCTTAAATCTCCTTCAAGAACATTTTTTTGGAATACTAAAATAAAAACAAATAAATGACAACTCATCTCGCACTGCTTCGTGGCATAAATGTTTCAGGTCACAATATGCTTAAAATGGACGCTTTGAAAACGACTTTAGAGGCGATTGGTTTCCAAAACGTGCAAACTTATATTCAATCTGGAAATGTTTTTGTAGATACGGAGGAGGAAAGCGCTGTAAAAGTGGGTTTTCAAATCAAACAAGAGATTTTTAAGGTCTATGGACATGAAGTTCCTATCGTAGTTATCGGTAAAAAGGATTTAGAAGACTGCTTGAAAAACAATCCTTTTTTAAGAGAAAAAGATGTCGATCTTAAAAAGTTATATGTCGCTTTTGTTTCTTCTACTTTGCGTAGCGATCATATTAATGATTTAAAAATTAGCCAATTCAAACCCGATGAAGCTAGTATTGATGGAGGTAAAATTTATATTAAATATGCCGTAGGCGCTGGAAAAACAAGATTTGACCAAAAATACATAGAAAAAAAACTCAATGTAATCGCTACCATCCGAAATTGGAATACGGTCATACAATTGCTAAAAATCTATGAAGAGAAGTAATTTCTGATATTTGAAGATTTGTGTACCAATAAAAATGATACAATGATTTTAAATTGTATAAAAGAAAAGTGTGCTAAAACTCTAAATTTGTGCAACACATATAATTAAATTATGAAAAAGCAGAATATAATAATAGCATTTTTTACATTAGGATTGTTTCTATCCTGCGCTACCAACCCAATTACAGGATCCCAAAATCTAAATTTTGTTTCAAACAGCCAATTGTTTCCCTCTTCATTTCAACAGTATGATACTTTTTTGAAAGAAAACAAAGTAATCACAGGAACTCCTGCTGCAATACAAGTTACAACTGTAGGAATGAAAATTGCTGCCGCTGCTCAGAAATATTTGGCATCGATTGGTCAGTCACAATACTTAAATGATTACCGTTGGGAATACCATTTAGTAGATGATAAAGAACTAAATGCTTGGTGTATGCCAGGTGGAAAAATAGTGGTTTATACTGGTATTTTAGCAGTTACAAAAAATGATGCAGGATTAGCAACGGTAATGGGACACGAAGTTTCTCATGCCTTAGCCAACCATGGAGCCCAAAGAATGAGCGCTGCACAATTACAAGGTTTAGGAGCTGTTGGTTTAGCAGTAGCAACTGGAGGTCAAAGTGCCGAAAAACAACAAATGTGGCAACAATATTACGGTATTGGTTCCCAAGTAGGAGTGATGTTACCGTTTAGTAGAAGTTATGAAAATGAGGCCGATAAAATAGGACTTACATTAATGGCAATTGCAGGATACAATCCTGATGAAGCGATTGTTTTTTGGAGTAGAATGGCGTCACAATCATCTGGGCAAAAACCACCAGAATTTTTAAGCACACATCCATCTGATGCTTCTAGGATCGCAAATTTAAAAGCTTTGGTACCAGGAGCAAAAGCTACAGCAGCTAAATTTGGAGTTATATTTAAATAATGAATTTTTTTTTTTAATATAGTATCAAAAACCATTTCGATTGAAGTGGTTTTTTTATGCATATACTTTTTATTGGACTCAAATAAAGTTAAAACTATGCTCTTATAGTACATTTCGCTTTAGATTCTAAAAAGTTTATTGCCACAGATAAATATGATTTAAAAGGATTTAATCACTGGGAATCATTTCAATCTGTGGCGATTTTTTTTTTTTGGTAAATTGACCTTGTAAACTTTGAGACTGCTAAACAAAATCTGTGGAATTTCGGTCCATAGTCGTTTAGTATAAACTTTAAAGGACTTGCAAATTAGAATAAATAATCAAAAATATTTCCTGTCTAATAAATATTAAATATAGTATACCTAAAAAAATAAATAGATTTTTATTTTAAAATTGATATTTTAGCCAAATAAAAAAAGTAAGATGGAACAATTGCAAAAAGGCAGTAAAAAATTATTAAATGCTTGGGCATTTTACGATTGGGCAAATTCAGTTTATCCGCTAGTGATTACATCCGCGATATTCCCCATTTTTTACGAGTCTTTATTTGCAGATCGAGATCATTATATTACTGTTTTTGGTATGAGTTTGAAAAACTCGGCATTAATTAGTTTTGTTACTGCCGCCGCTTTTTTGATGGTGGCTATTTTTTCACCATTATTATCAGGAATAGCTGATTATGCAGGTAATAAAAAAACTTTCATGAAATTCTTTTGCTATGTAGGTGCTTTTTCTTGCATAGGATTGTATTGGTTTAGCTTAGAAAACATTTATGTTGGCTTGTTTTTCTACTTTTTTGGTTTAATTGGTTTTTGGGGAAGTTTAGTATTTTACAATTCCTATTTGCCGGATATTGCTTATCCTGAGCAGCAAGATGCAGTGAGTGCGAAAGGATATTCTTTAGGATATATTGGTAGCGTTATTTTGCTGATTCTTAATTTAGGAATGGTAATGTTTCCAGATAGTTTTGGCATCACAGGAAGTAAAGCAGAAGCTGCTATGAAAGCCATGAAATATTCCTTTGTAATGGTCGGCATTTGGTGGATTATTTTTAGTCAGTACAGTTATTATTTTTTGCCAAAAGGGAATAAAAATAAGGATCGAAAGGTAACAAAAGGAGTAATTTTAAATGGTTTTAGAGAATTAAAAAAGGTTTGGGGATTATTAGAAGCCAATATTCCTCTAAAAAGATATTTGATTAGCTTTTTTGTTTATAGTATGGCAGTGCAAACTGTAATGCTTATTGCAACCTATTTTGGATCTCAAGAAATTGCATGGGAGTCTAAAAGCCAAAGTCAAACCGGCTTAATTATTTGTATTTTATTGATACAAATTATTGCTGTGGTAGGTGCGATCTTAACTTCAAAAGCTTCTGCTAAATTTGGAAACATTCCAACATTAATTGCAATCAACTGCTTTTGGGTTGTGCTGTGTACATCCGCCTATTTTATTGTTACTCCAAATCAGTTTTATATCATGGCTGCTTTGGTAGGTTTTGTCATGGGAGGAATTCAAGCATTATCTCGATCGACTTATTCTAAATTTTTGCCAGAAACTGAGGACACTGCATCCTTTTTTAGCTTTTATGATGTTACCGAAAAAATCGGGATCGTAATTGGAATGTGTGTTTATGGCATAATTGATCAAATTACGGGAAGTCCTAGATTGGCAATTGCTTTTCTAGCAGTATTTTTTGTGATTGGAGTATTTCTTTTGAATAGAGTTCCCAAAAAGCAGACGGTATAAAAAAAATATACGCCATGATCACAAAGTTTCGTTTTCATGGCGTCATTCTTTAATATAGTTTTACGAATAAGAGATTTATTTTTTGTTAATTTCTCCTGAGCCACTCACTTTTGTATCTTTGGTTTGAGGATTCCCTTTATAACTAATACTACCAGAACCAGAAACTCTTGCGTATAAGTTTTCACTGCAATTTACTTTCATATCTCCTGATCCTGAAACAGTAAGGTTTGCTTTCTTTGTAACTAAATTTGCTGCATCTACATTTCCTGATCCAGAAATTTTAGAAGTAAAATCATCGGAACTTCCAGTCAAGACAACATCACCAGATCCGCTAAGATTTGCTTCAAGAAGTGTGGCTTTCAAGTCTAAAGTTAAATCTCCAGAACCGGCTAATTTAGCTTTAAAGTTAGTAGCAACTATAGTGTTTTTAGAAGTTAAATCACCCGATCCAGTCATTGTAACGGAACTAATCTGTTCAAAAGGAACTGCTATGAGAATAGCGTTTTTGGTATTTATACTTATGTTTTTATCAGTATAAATAGTAAGCACGGTACCTTTTACTTCCACTTTAATGTAAGGAAGTACATTTTCTTCTCCTTTTATTATTATTTCTCCTTCCTTTCCTGACACCAAGACCACATCAAAAAAACCAGAAACATTAATCTCGTCATAGTCATTGGTAGTGCGATTTTCAGTAACTATTTTTCCGTTTCCCCGAATTTTTTTCGATTGTGCAAATCCCGTTGTTGTAACAAACAAAGCGCATAAAAGAACTAATTGAATTGATTTTTTGATTTTTTTTTCTGATTTAAAATTTTGATTGATTTTTGAAACTTTTAGTATTATTGATTACTGATCGCTATGCAGTTAATTGCGACTTTTATGCAGCCTTACATTGCCATAATCCGAAGAAATAGCGACTTTATTCACTCCTTTCTTTTTGTAAAAACCACTCATTCTTTTAGTGTAATTGGTTTCTTCTTTTGAACTTAAAGTTAATTCGTCTCCATATTCAAAATCGGCGTATTTTACAGTTATATCAAAATCAAAAAAGTAATTGGGTTTAAAACCAATGTCAACTCCCGTATATCCTGATACAATAGTAATATTGTTCGCAGTAGCCTCAACGGCATCTATCGCAACATTACTGTATTTGGTGTATAATTTTAATTGATTGGATAAAGAACCAACCTTCATATCTAAGTAATTGCCATTTGCATCTAGCAAACCGACTTTCTGTATTTTTACACTGCCATATTTACTGATGTACTTTACATCAGTTCCTTCACTAATTTCTATTTCTGAATAATCGGAAATCAAATCAATTTTAGCTAATTTATCTATTTTTATATCGGAATATTTAGAAATAACTGATCCATTTTTCAAGTATTCAATAGTCGAATTGGAACAATAGCCAATTTGAATGGTATTATTGTTTCCGTTTAACTTACCTAAATTTACTTGTCCGTATTTACAACTAATATCTGTAGTCGAAAAAAGATCAAAGGTGCTAATATTTCCGTACTTATTGACTAGTTTAGCAGTTCCGTTTTTTGGAATTTTTATAGTGTAATTAATTTCAAAATTATTATTACGACCATTTCCCTTATTGCTTGAGTTTTCTAAAATAGTTTTTGCAGTAATCATACTTTTCAATGCACTAAAATTCACATCGATACTAGCCAATTTTTGGTTGACCCATTTTTCATTAGTACCGCTCACTTTTATTATGACCTCAATCTCTATTTCATCCTTGTCCCAAGTACTGACAAAAATTTTTCCATAGGAATTTTCAATATTTATTCCTGCATCAGGATTAACTTGAAAGGTTTTATTGATGGTTCTTTGTTTGGCATAGCTAAAATCATCTCCGTTTGAAAATCCGAGAAATGGAAGCAGAAAGAGAACTAAGAGTATTTTATATTGTTGTTTCATGGTTGAATTTTTTAAGCTTCTGCGAATCGTCTATTCGTTGCAGCACATTTTGTAAAAAGGAAATTCGAGTTTGAAGATTACTTATCATTGCGTAAATGATTTGTTTGCTTTCTCCGTTAACTTGCAATTCATGTAGAATTTTTTGATAATCGCTATCTAATAAATTCATTTGTTTTAAGGCATCATTTATAATTTTCTCGTTTTCTGGTGTTTTTTTTTCCTTGATTTTGTCCAATTCTTTCTTAATCAATACTGTAAAAATGGAATCTGTTTGTTTTGTTTCTTTCGATGCAAATTTTAAATCTTTTGGCTTTTCATTAGTTGGATAAAACATGGTGACACCAATTAGCAATGCGACAGAAGCTGCAATTGCATACATAAAACTATAGTTCTTTTTTCTCTTTTTAAGAGTCAATTTTCCTGAAAACCTATTGATATGTTGGTCATCCATTTCCTGAATATCCCATTGATTTTCTAAATTCTCAAATAATTGATCTAATTTCTCATTTTCCTTTTTCATAAATCATTTAATTTTTTTCTTAAACTTTCTTTTGCTCTGCTCAATGTTGTTCTGCAGTTAGCGTAACTAATCTTAAGAATTTCACTTATTTCTTCCTGATCGTAACCTTCTATATAAAATAGCGTCAAAATCATGCTGTAACTGTATTTTAAGGATTGAATTGTTTCCAGAACCTGCTTTACTTTTAAATCATTAAAGTCTAATTTTTCATATTCGTTAGTTTCGCTATCTTCTAGTTTGTAGAGCGTTTTCTCAAAATCTTCGGTTTTAAATACGTTGTTTTTTTTATAAAAATCAATACTGTAATTCACAATAATTCGCTTTAGCCAAGCTCCAAACGCTACTTCTTCTTTGAAATCATTTATTTTAGTAAATGCTTTCAAAAACCCTTCTTGCATAACGTCTTCCGCAAAATGCTCATCTTTCACAATTCTGTACGCGACATTATACATCGCCTTGCAATAGCGATTGTAAATCTCAAATTGTGCTTTTTGATTATTGGCTTTGCAAAGCGAAATCAAATCTTCGATATTTTGTTGGTTCGAATTCAATTAAAAAGTAATGATTTGTAGTAAAGACATCTGTTTTTTAAGATTGTTACAGTTTTATAAAAATAATTTGTTGTTGGCAATTGTCCTTATGCAGTAAATAAGTTTTCAGGATTTGCATTCAATAGGTTAAAAATAGTTTTTTTTAATTAAAGGTTTTTTGATTTTCTTTTTGAAGTATGAAATTCAAAACAGATTATCTGAACGGTTTTAAATAATGGCATAGAGATTGACTTAAAATAAGGCTGAATAAATTAATGTGTTTCTATATTAGTATTAGTGTAAAATATAGTTTTGATACCTTATATTTGCGATCCGAATTAGAAATTAATGACAAAAAGACCTAAATAATACTATGTCAAATCATAAAATACTTACTATTGACAATCTGTCACTTCATGAATTTGATTCTGAAGCTGAATTAATTCCATTATTGACTCCAGAGGATGAAGAGGAAATGAATAACGAAGATTTACCCGATTCTTTACCGATTTTACCTTTACGAAATACTGTTTTATTCCCGGGAGTAGTCATACCAATTTCGGCAGGAAGAGATAAATCTATAAAATTGATAAATGACGCCAATGCCGCAGGAAAAGTAATTGGTGTAGTATCTCAAATCAATGAAGAAGACGAAGATCCCAAAAAGGAAGATATACATAAAGTAGGAACTGTAGCGCGAATTTTAAGGGTTTTAAAAATGCCCGATGGAAATGTTACTGTTATTCTGCAAGGAAAAAAGCGTTTTGAAATAGCCGAAGTAATCTCTGAGGAGCCATATATAATGGCAAGAATCAAAGAAGTTCCTGAGAAGAGACCGGCAAAAAAAGATACTGAGTTTAATGCCATAATCGATTCTGTAAAAGAATTGGCAGTACAAATTATTAACGAAAGTCCGAATATCCCTTCGGAAGCTACATTTGCTATTAAGAACATTGAAAGTCCTTCGTTTTTAATCAGTTTTGTTTCTTCTAACATGAATTTATCGGTTAAAGAAAAACAAGACTTACTATCGATAAATGGTTTAAAGGATCGTGCGTTAGAAACGCTACGTTATATGAACGTAGAATTGCAAAAATTAGAATTAAAGAACGATATTCAATCTAAAGTTCGCTTTGATTTAGATCAGCAACAAAGAGAATATTTCTTGCACCAGCAAATGAAAACGATCCAAGAAGAATTGGGTGGCGTTTCGCAAGAGCAGGAAATGGACGAAATGAGTGTGAAGGCTAAAACCAAAAAGTGGGACGAAAATACGCAAAAACATTTCGAGAAAGAATTGGCAAAAATGCGTAGAATGAACCCGCAAGCTCCGGATTTCGGGATTCAACGCAATTATTTAGAGTTATTTCTTGAATTGCCATGGGGTGAATATTCGAAAGATAACTTCGACTTGAAACACGCTCAAAAAGTTTTAGATAAAGATCATTTTGGTTTAGAAGAGGTAAAAAAGAGAATGATAGAGCATCTTGCGGTTTTAAAATTGCGAAATGACATGAAATCACCAATTATTTGTTTGACAGGACCTCCAGGAGTTGGGAAAACCTCTATAGGTAAGTCAGTTGCAGAAGCTTTAGGAAGAGAATATGTTCGTATTTCATTAGGGGGATTGCGCGATGAGGCTGAAATTCGTGGTCATAGAAAAACGTATATCGGAGCGATGCCAGGAAGGATTATTCAAAGTTTAAAGAAAGCCGGAACATCAAATCCAGTATTTGTTTTAGATGAAATAGACAAACTTTCTTCTAGCCACAGTGGAGATCCATCATCGGCATTGTTAGAAGTTTTAGATCCAGAACAAAACAATTCTTTTTATGATAATTTCCTAGAAATGGGTTACGATTTGTCTAAAGTGATGTTTATTGCGACCTCTAATAATATGTCGGCGATCCAGCCAGCATTGATTGACCGTATGGAAGTGATCAAAATGTCTGGATATACTATTGAAGAAAAAGTAGAAATTGCCAAAAATCATTTGTTTGCCAAACAATTGGAAGCTCACGGATTAAAACCGAAAGATCTAAGTATTGGAAAAAAACAATTGGAAAAAATTGTTGAAGGCTACACTCGTGAATCGGGTGTTCGTGGCTTGGAAAATAAAATTGCTCAAGTAGTACGTCATGCAGCAAAATCGGTTGCTATGGAAGAACCATATAATAAAAAAGTGACAGATGAGGATATAATAAAAGTACTTGGTTTTCCTCGATTAGAAAGAGATAAATACGAAAGTAATGATGTTGCAGGAGTTGTGACAGGATTAGCTTGGACGAGCGTAGGTGGTGACATTCTTTTTATCGAGTCACTAATTTCTCCGGGAAAAGGAACGATGACCATTACAGGGAATTTAGGTCCGGTTATGAAAGAATCGGCTACCATAGCATTAGAATACATTAAAGCTAACGCACAGCTTTTAGGTTTAAATCCGGAGCTGCTTTCTAAATATAATATTCACTTGCACGTGCCAGAAGGAGCTACGCCAAAAGATGGTCCGAGTGCGGGTATTGCTATGCTGACTTCATTGGTATCTTTATTAACTCAAAAAAGAGTAAAAAAGAATCTTGCGATGACAGGCGAAATTACCTTACGCGGAAAAGTATTGCCTGTTGGAGGGATTAAAGAAAAAATATTAGCAGCAAAAAGAGCCAAAATAAAAGAAATTATCTTGTGTCATGAAAACAAAAGAGATATTGACGAGATCAAACCAGAGTATTTAGAAGGACTTTCTTTTCATTATGTAAAGGAAATGAGTGAAGTACTAGCTTTGGCGATGACTAAAGATAAAGTTAAAAACGCAAAAGAGTTGATGTAAGATATAGATAAAAAGTGTAAAAAAAATAATTCCAAATTCATGTTCTAACGATTAGTTAGGACTAGAGTTTGGATTTTTTTTTAACTTGAAATTCTTTAGCAGCTTATAGGGAATTGTTATTTTTGTAGTTTTGAAGTTGACAATTGTCGAGCTGAATATTAAAGTCGACTTTTTAACATGTTTAAAAATCACGTTAATCTTTTTTATTTGTTCAACTTATTACAAATAAATAGAAGGTAAGAATGCTTTTTAGTTTTTAAATTTGAATACATTACAGCAGAGGTTATCCAAGAATCAGATAATATATCCATCAAGAAGCATTTTAGAATAAATAATATACAACAAGTAGATTTTTATTACTCCATTTCTACATAGATTAAATATATGAAAAAAATAACCATAGCAATAGACGGATTTTCATCCACAGGGAAAAGTACATTAGCAAAACAACTGGCGAAGCATTTAGAATACGTGTATGTAGATACTGGCGCTATGTATCGTGCAGTGGCATTATTTGCGATGCAAAACGAAATGATTGCACCTGATCATTTTGATAAAAAAGCATTAATTGATAGTTTGTCTAAAATTCAATTAGAATTTAGATTTAATGCTACTTTGGGTTTTGGAGAAATGTTTTTAAACAATGACAATGTAGAATCCGAAATTAGAACCATTGAAGTTTCTAGTTATGTAAGCAAAGTTGCTGAAGTTTCTGAAGTTCGTGCCAAATTGGTACAACAGCAACAGAAACTAGGAAAAGAAAAAGGAATCGTAATGGATGGACGGGATATAGGAACTGTGGTTTTCCCCACTGCTGAACTCAAAATCTTCATGACCGCTGGAGCCGATACTCGTGCACAAAGGCGTTTTGATGAATTGCAGGATAAAGGAGATTCGGTTTCCTATGAAGAGGTGTTGAAAAATGTTGTAGAACGCGATTATATAGATACACATCGTGAAGATTCCCCATTAGTAATGGCTGAAGACGCTATAGAAATTGATAATTCCTACCTAGATAGAAAGGAACAATTTGATTTGGTTTTAGAGTTGATAAATGATGTAATAGAAAATGAATAAAAAGTTGCAGATTTCATTTTAAATAGTAGTTTTACAACTTCGTACTTTTTTATAAAAATAGTGATTTATGGGAATTAAAAATAGATTGACTTTGATGAGTTTTCTTCAATTTTTTGTGTGGGGAGCTTGGCTGATTACAATTGCAAACTATTGGTTTGGAACAAAAGCTTGGGAAGGAACACAATTTGGTCTGGTTTTTAGTACAATGGGTGTCGCGTCTCTTTTTATGCCTACACTTACAGGAATCATTGCCGATAGATGGGTAAATGCTGAAAAACTATATGGAGTAGTACACATTTTATATGGTGTTGTTTTGTTTTATTTGCCCGAAGTTACCACTCCAACTACTTTTATTTATATTATGCTTTTGGCGATGTGTTTTTATATGCCAACTATTGCTTTGAGTAATTCTATTTCCTATAATGCATTAAAAAATAACGGATTGGATGTCGTTAAAAGCTTTCCGCCAATTCGTGTTTTTGGGACAGTGGGTTTTATTGTTGCCATGTGGATTACGAATTTAACAGGTAATAAAGCAACAACGTATCAATTTTATATTGCTGGTATTGTTGCCATTGTACTAGGAATTTATGCTTTTACGTTGCCAAAATGCAAGCCACAGCGACTAACTAAAGAAAATGCTTCTTTGATGGAGGTTTTAGGTTTGGAGTCTTTTAAATTATTTGCTGATTACAAAATGGCTTTGTTCTTCATATTCTCTATGTTTTTGGGAGGTGCATTGCAATTGACCAACGCTTATGGAGATGTTTTTCTAGATGAATTTAAACATTTTCCTAAATATGCAGATTCTTTTGTGGTAAAATATTCAACAATTATTATGTCTATTTCTCAAATTTCTGAGACCTTATTTATACTTGCTATTCCATTTTTCTTGAAACGTTTTGGTATCAAACAAGTAATGCTTATTAGTATGCTGGCTTGGGTATTGCGTTTTGGATTGTTTTCTTTTGGAAATCCGACAGATGGATTGTGGATGATTATTTTGTCTTGCATTGTGTACGGAATGGCATTTGATTTCTTTAATATATCTGGTTCTTTGTTTGTAGAGACGCATAGTGAGGCGAAAAATAGATCTTCGGCTCAAGGAATGTTTATGATGATGACTAATGGAGTAGGAGCAGTGCTAGGAAGTTTTACTTCGGGATGGGCAATTGATCATTTTTTTACAAAATCATTTAGCAACACTACTGAATTAGCTACTTTTTTAGAAACGAATGTAACAAATTCAAAAATGTTAGAATTTGTAAAGAGTCAAGGAAATGCTATTACTGCAAATGGAATGTTTGAAAAAGTAGTTTTAATGAAAGACTGGCATGTTATTTGGCTGGCCTTTGCCGCTTACTCTTTAATTGTAGCTATTGCGTTTGCTGTGTTATTCAAACACAAACACGATCCTAATGAAGTAGAAAATTTGGTTCATTAAATAAATTCGTTTCGAAAGACTTTTTGATATATTTATTGATACAAATCAATCCTAGCAAATTTCTTGTTAGGATTTTTTTATAAAATAGTTCCAAAAATACTCTATGCCAACTTGCTAGCCCCGATCGAAGGGAATATCCTTTTTATCCGCCGCGGCTTATAAAAAGATAGGAATGAGAGCGGGTATCCTTTTTACTAAAAATGCCCAATCATTCGCTCCTAAATCTTTTTGCGACTCCTTTGTGAAATTACATTTAAATATCTCTCTTTAAATGTTTTGCTATATTAAATAAATGAATTACTTTTGCACACCTTTTGGCGGTAGGTGTTTCCTTTAGGGCTCAATTATTTATATCAACAACTTCTGTATTTTTCTACCACATTAAGAAACACGAGAAAACACAGAATACAAATTTTTAATCAGCATGTCTGAACAAGTAAAATCACAAGAAGAGTTTTTAGCAAATTTTAACTGGCATAACTTCGAAGAAGGTATCGATGCAGTAGATGAGAAAAACTTACTAGAATTCGAAGAATTAGTTTCAAAAACATTTATTGCTACAGATCAAGAAGAAGTAGTAGATGGTACTGTTGTTAGAATTACAGATAGAGACGTTATCGTTGATATCAACGCAAAATCGGAAGGTGTTATTTCATTGAATGAATTCCGCTACAACCCAGCATTAAAAGTAGGTGATACTGTAGAAGTATTAATTGACATCCGTGAGGATAAAACTGGTCAATTGGTATTATCTCACAGAAAAGCACGTACTATCAAATCATGGGATAGAGTTATTTCGGCTAACGAAACAGGAGAAATCGTTAATGGTTTTGTAAAATGCAGAACTAAAGGTGGTATGATCGTTGACGTTTTCGGAATTGAAGCTTTCTTACCAGGATCTCAAATTGATGTTAAACCAATTAGAGACTACGATGTATATGTAAACAAAATGATGGAATTCAAAGTGGTAAAAATTAACCACGAATTCAAAAATGTTGTTGTTTCTCATAAAGCGCTTATTGAAGCGGATATTGAAGTACAGAAAAAAGAAATCATCGGTCAATTACAAAAAGGACAAGTATTAGAAGGTGTTGTTAAAAACATTACTTCTTATGGTGTCTTTATTGATTTAGGTGGAGTTGATGGATTGATTCACATTACTGACCTTTCTTGGTCAAGAATTAATCACCCATCTGAAGTTCTTGAATTAGATCAAAAATTAAACGTTGTAATCCTTGATTTCGATGATGAGAAAACAAGAATTCAATTAGGATTGAAACAATTAAACGCTCACCCATGGGATGCTTTAAATGCTGATTTAAAAATTGGTGATAAAGTAAACGGTAAAGTAGTTGTAATCGCTGATTACGGTGCTTTCATCGAAGTTGCTGAAGGTGTTGAAGGTTTAATCCACGTTTCTGAAATGTCATGGTCTACTCATTTACGTTCTGCTCAAGATTTCGTAAAAGTAGGTGATGTTGTTGAAGCTGTTATCTTAACTTTAGATAGAGATGACCGTAAAATGTCATTAGGTATCAAACAATTATCTCAAGATCCTTGGACTGATATCAGTTCTAAATACCCAGTAGGTTCTAAACATACAGGTATCGTTAGAAACTTTACAAACTTTGGTATTTTCGTAGAACTTGAAGAAGGAATTGATGGATTAATCTACATCTCTGACCTTTCTTGGACTAAGAAAATCAAACACCCATCTGAATTTGTAAATGTTGGTGAGAAACTTGATGTAGTTGTATTAGAATTAGATGTTGATGGACGTAAATTATCTTTAGGTCACAAACAAACTACTGCTAATCCTTGGGATCAATACGAAGATTCATTCGCTGTAGGAACTATCCACAACGGAGAAATCTCTGAAATTGTTGACAAAGGAGCTACTGTAGAATTTGGAGATGATATCGTTGCTTTCATTCCTACTCGTCACCTTGAAAAAGAAGACGGTAAGAAATTGAAAAAAGGTGATACTGCTGATTTCAAAGTTATTGAATTCAACAAAGAATTTAAAAGAGTAGTTGCATCTCACACTGCTATCTTCCGTGAAGAAGAAGAGAAAAATGTGAAAACTGTAACTGAAAATACTTCATCTAACTCTTCTAATACTAATGCACCAGCTGCAACTTTAGGAGATAACAATGATATGTTAGCTGCATTGAAAGCTAAAATGGAAAAATCAGAGAAAAAATAATTTCTTGATTTTCTTAAAATAGAAAGCTCCACAGCAATGTGGGGCTTTTTTGTGTTTAGGAAGATTATTAATTGCTTTATTTGTTATTTTTTGTGTTTAGCAGTAAAAAAAAGGTTAAGAATATGTTAAGTTATGGAAAAATGTTTATTTTTGGCAAAATCTAATGTGACTTATGATCCGAAAACTTCTTTTTCCTACGTATTTTAACTTGTATGTTTATGTGAGTTTTTTTGTTCTTTTCTCTTCTACTATTACTGTAAGCGCACAATGTGCGGGAAGTAATAATGCAATTACTGTATGTGATATTGCTAATATATCCAGCCAAGCTGTCGATCTCTCCGCTTTCTTAGGACCTCATACAGCAGGAGGAACTTGGAAAGATGATGACAAATCTGGAGGTTTAAATAAAACTACTGGTATTCTAAATGCCCAACAAGTTAAAAAAAGTGGTACTTATCATTACACATACACTGTTGCTGGTTGTCCGCTTAACACTTCCGTTATCACCGTAACAATAGGTGGATACACTGGTGTTCCAGGTGCTAATACTTCGATATGTAATACCAATCCTGCTTTTAACTTGTTTCAGGTTTTCAATGGTAATTTTCTAGCGCCTCAAATTGGAGGTACTTGGAACGATGACGATGGGTCTGGCGGTCTAAATCCTACAACAGGAGTTCTAGACACCACAAAACCTGTTCCAGATGATACTTATTCTTACACCTATACAATTCCTGCGATCGGAACCTGTCCCGCTCCACCACCAGCCCAGATTTTTGTGTCTATTTATCGTTCTCCAGAACCAGGCACAGCGATTCCTTTAAATGTATGTTCTAATCAATTATCATCATACACAAATGTCGATTTAAATGCTCGATTGTTTGGAGCAGACGCTGATGGTACGTGGGAAGAATTTGGAACATCAGAGTTAAGTGACGATACAGATTCTTTTATAAATGTTCAAAATATTTACAATACAAAAGGTCCGGGAACTTATACTTTTAAATATACTGTTGTCTCAAACAATACAGTTTGTATGGATGAGTCTACAAGTGTAAGCATAACAATTGAAAAACAACTTGATTTCACAGGAACTACATTGGTTGTAAATTCAGATATTTGTGAAAATGAAATACCATCTGCTACTTACGAAGCTGTTTTAAAGCAATCACCGCAAATTATAGCAGATGGTTTGTATGATGTTACCTATTTAGTTTCTGGAGGTTCAAATACAATTGTAACGCGTAACTTTACCGGAGGTGTATTGACATTTGATATTCCTAAGGCTAATTTTCCACAGCCAAATGATTACACCGTTAGCATAATTTACATAAAAGATGCTGCAAGTACTGGTATTTGTAATAATATAATCCCAACAATTACCGATGTAGTACATGTGTATCCACTTCCAAAAATAAATAACGCCACACTTAAGATCGATGATGTTTGTGAAAACTATGATGCATTAGTTGAATTTTCGGGACCATCTAATCTAGCTGATGGAAATTATTCAATACTATATAATTTAAGCGGAAGCAATACGGCTACTGCAATACCCGCAACTTTGATAATTAATGGAGGATTAGGCTCTTTTTATATCCTTGGGACTTTACTTCCTATAGCTGGTCCAAGCAGCATCGCAATTACTACCATCACTAATACGTTAACAGGTTGTATCAATTTATCACCAGGACTAACAAAACTTTTTACAGTAAATCCATTGCCTGATATGGTAAACTTAGCTGTAACTATTGAAGGTGTTTGTCAAGGAAAACCTGCAACTGTGCTATTATCAGGGTTGGGAACATTGACCTCGATTACTTTAGATTATACTATTTCTGGAGCTAATACTGTTGCTTCTCAAAATATTCAGTTAGCAGTAGTTGGAGGGGAATCCAATTTTAATATTTTGGATACCGACATTCCAACTGTAGGTTTAACCTCTTTTACAATTACAAACATTACAAATAAAGGGACAGGTTGTTCTAAACTTATAAATAATAAAACTGATTTTACTGTTAATCCTTTACCTGCGGATCCTAGTCCCGCAGCGGTTCAGAAATTTTGTACTGCAGAAAACGCGACTGTTGCAAATCTATTGCCACAAGGTAGTCAGTACAAATGGTTTGATTCCGCGGTAAGCACTACTCCTTTACTTAGTACAACGATTATAAGTTCTGGTGATTATTTTGTAAAAGAGGTTAATTCATTAACAGGTTGTGAGTCTGGTTTAACGAAGACTGATGTGATAATAAACACGACTCCACAAATTAATGGTGCCACCTTAGCTATTACACCAATATGTCAAGGAGTTGATGCAACAGCCAATTTTTCAGGAACATCTAATCTTACTGATGGTACTTATGCAATTCTTTATGATCTAAGCGGTGTTAATACTGCTACAGCTATTCCTGAAATTTTAAATATAATTAATGGAAAAGCATCATTTGATATCGCTTCTACCTTAATTCCAAATTCTGGAAATACTAAAATTGAGATAACTAATATTACAAACTCAACTACAAATTGCTCAAATGCATCAAATCTTTTTACTACTTTCATGATCAATGCAGTGCCAGACGTGACAAATATGAAGGTCAAAATCAACGATGGTTGCTTTGGACAAGGAGTTACTGTTGATGTAAGTAGATTAGTAAATTTAACAGCAATTGATTTGACTTATACGGTATCTGGAGACAATTCGATCGGTTCTCAAACAATTGCTTTGACTGTAAGCGCAGGCAGTACTAGTTTTTTAATTCCTGCTAGTGCTCTTACAAATACTGGAGTCAATACGGTAGCAATTACTAATATTTTTAATACGGGTAATACTTGTTCTAGTGTAATTAATACTGTTTCTGAAAACTTTACAATTCATGCCTTACCAAGTAACCCAACTGCAAATAATCAAGAATTTTGCGAAACGGATCTTGCTACGGTAGCCAATTTACAGCCAAACGGAAACCAATATAACTGGTACGATTCTGCAACAAGCACAACTCCAATAGCTTCCACTGCACTTTTGGTTACAGCGACTTACTTTGTAAAAGAAAAAAATGTAACTACGGGTTGTGAATCTGGAGCTACAGCCATTACTGTAACTGTAAATACAGTTGCAACTCCAGTTTTAATAACGAAGGGTCAAGAATTTTGCGGTGTGGACAAGCCTACCATTCAAAATTTATCAAACAATACCAATTCATCTTCAAACGTGATGTGGTATGACGCCCCTATAAACGGAACGCAATTATCAAATGCTGATTTACTAACAGAAGGATCTACTTATTATGGGTTTAATTATTCGAATAGTACAGGTTGCTATTCTACTGCTTTAGCGGTAAGAGTAACTTTAACTGAATGTACTGTAACTGCAGAAAATTTTGTAATTCCAGATGGGTTTTCTCCAAATGGTGATGGTGTAAATGACACTTTCGAAATCCTAGATATTCAATTTTTATATCCTAATTATACTTTAGAAATTTTTAATAGATATGGGAATGTTTTATTTAAAGGAAACATTAGCAAACCAGCTTGGGACGGAAAAAATTCAAATTCAAACTTTATCAATGGCGAAGCACCATCGGGCGTTTATTTCTATATTATCAATTACAACAAGGGCAACTTGCCACCAAAGCAAGGAAAACTTTATTTAAACCGATAATTACATTTTATTACTAATAAATTTACTCAAATGAAGAAATTAATATTTCTTGTGTTTTTTTTCCTTTCTATATTGAAGGTTGCAGGACAACAAGATGCACAATACACCCAGTATATGTATAACATGAGTGTTGTAAACCCTGCTTATGCAACTGCGACGCCATCTATTCTTAATCTTGGTACATTATATCGTACACAATGGGTTGGAGTAGAAGGTGCACCAAAAACATTGACACTTTTTGCTCATACTCCAATAAACGACAAACTAGAAACAGGATTCTCGTTGATCGCCGATGATATTGGTGATGGAGCTAAAAAAGAAACCAACTTTTACGCAGATATCGCTTATGTCTTGCAACTGAATGAAACGCAAAAACTTTCTTTTGGAGTAAAAGCAGGAATAACTTCTATAAGTACAAACTTTAATGGTTTTGTTTTGAATAGTGGCAATGCTTCGACTGATAAAGCTTTTGAAGATAATGTTAATAAAACATTACCCAATCTAGGAGTTGGAGCCTATTATTTTACCGATAAGTATTATGTAGGATTATCAGCTCCTAATTTACTTTCGGCAGAACATATAAAAGAGCGATCTGAAATAAGTGCGCTCGGAATTCAAAATATTCATACTTTTTTGACAGGAGGTTATGTTTTTAATATCAATGATACTTTTAAACTGAAACCTGCAATGATGGCAATTTTTGTAAAAGGAGCTCCTGTATCGTTAGACTTTACCGCTAATGTGTTGTATAATGATAAATTTGAACTCGGAGCAGGTTATAGAGTTGATGACGCTGTAAGTATATTGATGAGTGTAAATGTAACTCCAAATTTCAGAGTTGGTTATTCGTATGATTATACGTTGTCAAATCTGAGTCAGTTTAGTTCTGGCTCGCATGAATTTGTTTTATTGTATAATTTAGATTTATTAGGAAAAGGATATGATAAATCACCAAGGTTCTTTTAAAAAAGTAAATATGCAATCGGTATAATTAGCTTTAAAATTTAATTTAGAAAACCGATACTGTGTTTCTTTAAAAAACAAATAGTAATTCGACATGAAAAGAATATTCTCCATACTAATCGTACTTTCGATTCAACTTATATACGGACAGCAACAGCAAGATTTGCAAAGAGCGAATCGCTTATATGATAAAACATATTACAGTTCTGCTATTCCTTTGTATGAGAAAGTCAGTGTAAACAATCAGAGTGCTGAAGTAATTCAAAAATTAGGAAATTGCTACTATTATACAAATGATTACGACAAAGCACAAGCACAATATGCTTTATTGATGAAAAATTCGGCTAAAGATCTGCCGCAAGAATATTATTTTAGATATTCTGAAACATTAAAGGCAGCCGGGAAATATACAGAAGCAAATAAAATAATGAGGAATTTTTTAGTAGCATCTAGTGATAAAGAAGCTATTGAAAAATTTGACAAGGGAATTTCGATTTTAAAAAATGTCTCCGCCATAGGAAATCGATTTGAAATAAAAAATTTGGCACTAAATACACCGAATTCTGAGTTTGGAGCGGTAGTGTTGGGTGATAATTTAGTTTTTGCTGCCGTAAAACAGAAACCCAATTTATTTGACAAAACGTATAAATGGAACAATGAATCGTATTTGAATATTGTCGAAATTTCTATTAAAAATAGTGATGCAAAAGATTCTATTGTTACTTATTTTTCGAAAGAACTGAAATCTCCAATGCATGAATCGAATGCGATTTTCACAAGAGATGGCAAGACCATGTATTTTACAAGGAATAATTCAACTGGTGGAAAAAGAGGAAAAAATGAGGATAAAGTTTCTACTATTCAAATTTTTAAAGCTGAATTAGTTGATAACAAATGGATCAATGTTAAAGCACTTCCTTTTAATAGTCCAAATTATTCTGTTGAACATCCTGCATTGAGTGTAGATGAACAAACCTTGTATTTTGCTTCAGATATGCCGGGAACTTTGGGTTCGCTGGATATTTTCAGTGTTGCGATTAATGGTTCCACTTATGGAACTCCTGTTAATTTGGGAGATAAAGTCAATACAACACAAAGGGAACAGTTCCCTTTTGTATCGAATGATAACAAATTGTATTTTTCATCGAATGGCCGTGAAGGTTACGGTTCTTTAGATATTTTTGTTTCGGATATTAAAAATGATACTTTTTCTCAAGCTTCGAATGTTGGACTTCCCGTAAATTCAGGCTATGATGATTTTGCATTTTATATCAACTCAGATACCAAAGATGGTTATTTTTCTTCAAATAGACTAGGAGGGAAGGGTAATGACGATATTTATTCGATAATAGAAACGAAACCTTTGATAATAGAAGATTGCAAACAATATATTGCAGGTGTTATAACAGATGTAGATACGCAACTTCCATTAGAGACTGCAATAGTAATTCTAAAAAATGCAAGTAATATAGAATTGCAAAAAGTGACTACTACTGCAGATGGCAAATTTAATTTGACTGTTGAGTGTGAGCTATCTTATTCTTTATACGTAACAAAAGAAGAATACACAGATAATACGAAAAAAATAAAAATTTCGGGTGAAAGATATAAGTCTAATGATGGATCGATGGCTATTCGATCTAATAAAGCTATAAAGGAAGAAGAGCAAATTGCTTTAGAACAAAAGAAAGCTGCCGATATACTTCTAGCGCAGCAATTGAAAGCAGCTGAATTAGTAGCGCTTGAGCAAAAGAAAAAGGATGATGCTATTGCTCTTATAGAGAAAAAAGTTGCAGATGCGATGAATAAGAAGAATCAAGCAATTGCACTCGAAGCAAAAAGAGTAGCAGATTTAGCAGCAGCGCAACAACTTAAGAAAGAGAAATTAGCAGCAGATAAAAAACAAAAAGAACTAGCAGCTGTAGCCAAAAAACAAAAAATGGACGCAATTGTCGCTGCCGAAAAAGATGTAGTAAAAGATAAAGATAGATTGATCATCAAAACGGATCCAATTTATTTTGATTATAATATGTGGTACATCCGAAAAGATTCGAAAACAATTTTGAATCGTGTGGTAGAACTAATGAATAAATATCCTGATATGGTTGTAGAAATTGGCTCACACACTGATAATCGTGGTAATGCAAAATTCAATATGGATCTTTCACAAAAAAGAGCAGATGCAACTAGAAACTATATTGTAGAACAAGGAATTACTAGAAATAGGATTTTTGGAAAAGGATATGGGGAAACCGTTCAAATTGTAAAATGCATTCCTGAAACTTCATGCACCGAAGAACAGCATGAATTAAATAGAAGAAGTGAATTTGTTATTAAAAATTTATAGCAGTTAACTAAATTTCGTTACAATCTTAAATACAAAATAAAAAAAAATAGAATTTTCATATTTTTATAAAGAAGCCTTGCACATTGCAAGGCTTTTTTATAAAAGTAACTCATTGATTATTAGGGTTTTTAAAAATATTTTAAAAAAAAACGAATTTTTTAAAACCAAAAGGAATCTTATGCCGTAAATGCTTTTATAAATAACTTATAAAAAAATAGATTTTATGAAAACTACAAAAATTTTATCGATTGCATTTTTTGCATTAGTATTTGGAGCAACTTCTTTTGCTCAAAAAAGTGTTATGGTTGGTGGTGCTGCAATGTATCCGACAAAGAATATAGTTGAGAATGCTGTTAACTCTAAAGATCACACAACATTAGTAGCAGCAGTTACAGCAGCAGGCCTAGTTGAAACTTTACAAAGTGCAGGTCCATTCACCGTTTTTGCCCCAACAAATGAAGCTTTTAATAAATTACCAAAAGGAACGGTAGACACATTATTAAAACCAGAGAATTTAAAAATGTTGCAAAGTATCCTTACCTATCATGTTGTTGCAGGAAGAATGAGTTCTGCTGATTTAATGAAAGCGATAAAAGAAGGAAATGGTCAAGCAATGCTAAAAACTGTAAATGGTGAGTCATTGACTATAATGATGAAGGGAAAACAATTAATTATTACTGATGAAAATGGTGGAAAATCTATGGTAACTATCGCAGATGTTTTTCAATCGAACGGAGTTATTTTTGTTGTAGATACGGTTTTAATGCCTAAGCAATAATAATTTTTCAATAACCTACTGTCATAAAAAAAACCTAATTCAATCCGAATTAGGTTTTTTTTTGTTTTAAAAATAGGACTTAATTATCTTAAACTTGCTCCAATTTCCGTTTCAAAAGTCTTTATAAGTTTATTCATGATAGTATCAATTTGAGTGTCTTCTAATGTCTTGGTTGCATCTTGAATGATAAAACTTAAAGCATAGGATTTTTTACCTTCTGGCAAATTTTTACCTTGATAAACGTCAAACAAATTAATATCTTTTAATAACGATTTTTCGCTTTGTCTTGCAAGTTTATAAATACTATCATAGGTGACATTGTGATCGATCAACAAAGCCAAATCTCTACGAACCTCAGGATATTTGGGAATATCTGTAAATTTAATTTTGCTTGACATTAATTTTAGAACAATTGACCAATTAAAATCAGCATAGAAGACTTCTTGCTTGATGCCAAAATGTTTTAGAACGGATTTTTTAACAATTCCAAACTCTACTAATGTGTCATTTCCTAATCCTAAAGCTATTCCTTCAGAAAAAACATCTGTAGTTAAAGGCAAACTTTTTGTTCTTGAAATCCCCAATCTTGATAATACACTTTCTACATATCCTTTAAATAAAAAGAAATCGGATGGTTTTTGCGCATTTGTCCAATTCTCCTGATTTCTATCACCAGTTTGAAACAATGTTAAATGTTTGATTTCCTCATAACCCGCAAGAAATTTATGATATGATTTCCCAAATTCAAATAGTTTTAAGTCAGGACTTCTTCTATTTATATTATATGAAATGACTTCCAATCCGGAAAAAAGTAAAGATTGACGCATAGTTGCCAAATCATTACTTAGGGGATTTAGCATAGTAACATTATATTCCTCTTTCAACATTTCCGAAAGCTGAACGTAAGAAGCCGTAGTCAATGAATTCGCCATCATTTCATGAAAACCTTGAGAATTCAATTGTGTCGCTACAGTATTCTGTACTTTATAATCCTCATTTCTAGGGGAATTAGATACTGTCGCATTTAATTTTTCAGAAAATTTAATATTGTTGTAGCCGTAGACTCTTAAGATTTCTTCGATAACATCAATTTCTCGTTGTACATCGACTCTGTAAGCGGGAATAGTTAAACCCAGACCAGAATCTGAAACGCTATTTATTTTAATTTCTAAAGAAGCCAAAATTTGTTTAATAATATCTTTTGGTAATTCTTCACCAATAATTCGGGCAACGTTACTGAAATTTAAGAATACTGTAAAATCTTCAATTTTCTTTTGGTAAATATCAATTAGATCCGAAGTAATTTCTCCGCCAGCGACTTCTTGAATTAAAATTGCCGCACGTTTTAATGCGTAATCTGTAATTGTTGGGTCAATTCCTCTCTCAAATCTAAAAGAAGCGTCGGTGTTTAGTTGATGTCTTTTTGCTGATTTTCGAATACTAACAGGATTAAAATAGGCACTTTCTAAGAAGATTGAAGTTGTGCTTTCTGTCACTCCAGAATGCAAACCTCCAAAAACTCCTGCGATACACAATGGACCTTTATCGTCACATATCATTAAGTCTTCTTCATGCAATGTTCTTTCAACATCGTCTAAAGTCCTGAATTTCGTCCCAGCAGGAAGCGTTTTAACTGTTATTTTCCCCTGTATCTTATTAGCATCAAAAGCATGTAATGGTTGTCCTAAATCATGCAAAACATAATTGGTAACATCGACAATGTTGTTTTTAGGCGTAATACCTATTGCTTTTAATCTGTTTTTCAACCAATCAGGAGAATCTTTAACTGTAAGATCAGAAATTGTTACGCCACAATATCGTGGGGCAAGCTGAATATCCTTAACATCAACATCAATTTTTAAAGTTCTTTTATCTACTCTAAAATTACTTACAGATGGTGTGATTAACTCGACACTAATTCCGGTTTGTATTAATCCTGCTCTTAAATCACGAGCAGTTCCCCAATGACTCATGGCATCAGCACGATTGGGTGTTAAGCCAATTTCAAAAACTTCGTCATTTTCTATTTTAAAAACCGTTGCTGCCAACGTACCTGCGGGTATTGACGCGTCAAGAATCATGATTCCATCATGACTTTGTCCCAAACCTAATTCATCTTCGGCACAAATCATTCCATGGCTTTCTTGACCACGAATTTTCCCTTTTTTTATAGTTAAAGCATTCCCTTCTTTATCATACAATATAGTTCCTATAGTTGCCACTGGTACTTTTTGTCCTGCTTCTACATTACTAGCACCGCAAACAATTTGAACTGGAATACCGTCGCCTAGATCTACTGTAGTAATTTTTAATCGGTCAGCATCTGGGTGTGGAACACAAGTAAGCACTTGTCCTACAACGATGCCCTCTAGTCCTCCCTTTACCGATTGGTATTTTTCTACGATTTCTACTTCAAGACCTAAATCAGTTAGTAATGCCGATGTTTCTTCGGATTGCCAGTCTATTTTAATGAATTGTTTTAACCAATTATAAGATATTTTCATTTGAAGTTTTTGTTTATTTTTATTCTAATAGAGAGTTCTGGTACACAGTTCAATTAAAGTAAATAAGACGGTGTTTTTATTCTCTATTTTTCTACAAGATTGCAAATATAATCATTGTTTCTTGAGGTTCAAAGTTAGATAGCATCAAAAAACTGTACTATTTTAAATTTTTTTTAATCCTGTCTTCCATTTTTTAAATAGATTTTAATGCTTTTATCAATTAAAATTATAAACATACTATTTGCTTTGTTTTTAAATTCTAAATTAATTTAAATTTTGATAAAATAATATCAAATACTACCAAATTGCTTTTAGAATTTGAGAGTTATTTATTTAGCATTCCAATAAAAGGCTATGATTTATAATAAATCTTAAATTGAAATTGTAATTTTTTTCATTCCGTATTTTATTATTATATTTGACCAATGTTATTAGACTTCATTATTTCACTATACTTTTATTTAATAGAAGTTCAATGATTATGAATATTTGCAGTATAAATCTTTTTGACTGTTTTTTTAGAATAAAAGACTGAAAGGAATAGCTCCTAATAAAAATTAAATTTATTTTAGAACATGAAATTACTAGAAGGAAAAGTTGCCATTATAACAGGCGCAAGTCGCGGAATTGGAAAAGGAATCGCTGAAGTATTTGCGAAAAATGGGGCAAATGTTGCTTTTACTTACAGCTCGTCTGTCGAGTCAGCACTGGCTTTAGAGAAAGAATTAAACGCTTTAGGTATTAAAGCTAAAGGATACCAATCGAACGCGGCTAATTTTAATGAAGCTCAAACTTTCGTTGATGCAGTCTTAGCCGAATTTGGAACTGTAGACATATTAATAAATAATGCTGGAATCACAAAAGATAATTTGCTTATTCGAATGTCAGAGTCTGATTTTGATCAAGTTATCGATGTTAACTTAAAGTCAGTTTTTAATATGACAAAAGCAATTCAAAAAACATTTTTGAAGCAACGTTCGGGTTCTATAATCAATATGAGTTCTGTAGTTGGAGTAAAAGGAAATGCTGGTCAAACGAATTATGCGGCTTCGAAAGCAGGAGTAATTGGATTTTCAAAATCAGTAGCTTTAGAGTTAGGTTCTAGAAATATTCGCTGCAACGTAATTGCACCTGGTTTTATTGAAACCGAAATGACGGCAAAATTAAGCGAAGATGTAGTAAAAGGTTGGAGAGAAGGGATTCCTCTAAAACGCGGAGGTTCTATCGAAGATGTTGCAAACGCATGTTTGTTCTTCGCATCCGATATGAGTTCGTTTGTTACGGGTCAAGTATTAAATGTTTGCGGAGGAATGCTTACTTAATAAATAGTTGGCAGATTTCAGTTAGTAGTTAGTAAGATTTAAGTTTAAAAAAAGTAAACAGTTATTCTGAACACTGTAATTTGAGTACTGCATTCTGAAATCTGAGCGCTGCAATCTGAAAACTGAGCGCTGCAATCTGAAAACTGAGCACTGAAAACTAAAAACATGACTAAAACGACAATACTGCTTCTTTTACTTTCAATACTACTTGCAGGAGGATTGTCATTTTTTCAATATCTATACAAAGTCAAAAATAAATCAAAAGTTGGTTTATTATTGGCTTTTTTGCGTTTTCTAAGTATTTTTTTTCTTTTATTACTCATAATAAATCCAATTATTACAACTTCTAAACTAGAAGTGATTAAAACGCCTTTGCCTATAATAGTTGATAATTCTAGTTCGATTTCTTTTTTGAATGGAAAAGAAGTTGCATTGAAAGCATTCAATACGATAACTACAAATAAAGCGATTCAGGATAAATTTGAAGTGCAGTCGTATATTTTCGATACCGAATTTAGACAATCAGATAGTTTGTCGTTTAGCGGGACACAGACAAATTTGGATTTGGTTGCCAAAAATTTAAAAAGTATCTATAAAAATGCGTTATATCCCACGGTAATAATCACTGACGGAAATCAAACCACAGGCAATGATTATGTCTATAGCTTTGCTGAAAATAATAAAGTATATCCTTTGGTTGTAGGAGATACAACGAAAGTTCTGGATTTAAAAATCAATCAACTGAATGTAAACAAGTACGCATTTCTACAGAACAAATTTCCGGTCGAAGTATTTTTGCAGTATTCAGGAGATAAAAACGTAACAGCTAGTTTTAGCATTACACAAGGAAATGAATTTTTACACAAGCAAAGTATTTCATTTTCTTCATCAAAGAAAACAGCAGTTGTTACTGTGTTATTACCCGCCAACAAAGTTGGTTTACAAGTGTACAAAGCTAAGATTGAGTCTAAAGAAAGTGAAAAAAATAAGTTCAATAACCTCAAAAACTTTGCTGTTGAAGTTATCGATCAAAAGACAAATGTTGCTATTGTTTCAGGGATTAATCATCCAGATATTGGTGTTTTAAAAAGAGCTATAGAATCTAATTTGCAACATAAAGTAGTATTAATTAAACCGCAAGAGGTCAAATCATTAGAAGATTATAATGTGCTGATATTGTATCAACCAACTACAGCATTTAAATCTGTTTTTGATTTGAATAAGAAAGTAAATTTAAATACTTTTATCATTACAGGAACTAGTACTGATTTTTCGTTTTTGAATCAACAACAAAGCAATTTTGTGTTCAAAATGAGCGCTCAGCCTGAGGATTATTTAGCAGCGTATAATTCGCAGTTTAATCTCTTTGCAGTCGATAATTTAGGATTTGAAAGTTTACCGCCCTTGCAAAATAATTTCGGAACTATTACGGTTAACGGAGAAGTTAATGTTTTGCTTTCTGCCAAAATTAGAAATATAGATACCAAAGCGCCTTTGCTGTCTTTTACTGAAAATCAAGGTAGCAGGGCAGCTTATTTATTTGGAGAAAATTGTTGGAAATGGAGTTTGCAAAGTCATATTGATAACAAAACTTTTGAAAAATTCGATGTTTTTATAAATAAGATTGTTCAATATTTAGCTTCTAATAATACAAGGAAATCACTAGTAGTCAATCATGAGAGCTTTTATAATTCTGGTGAAGCTATAGAAATTAATGCTCAGTTTTTCAACAAAAATTATGATTTTGATGAAAAAGCACGTTTGACAATTGCAGTGACCAATACAAAAACAAAGCAAACGAAGAACTTTGATCTTTTAAAAGGAAATAATACTTATAATGTGAATCTTGACGGACTTACAGCTGGTAGTTATAATTTTGTGGTAAAAGAATTGAATTCTAAGACAGCCTATACTAGTCATTTTGAAATTCTAGATTTTGATATCGAAAAGCAATTTGTAAATCCTGATGTTCAAAAATTGCAACAATTAGCTCCTCAAACCAAAGGGATAGCTTTTTACCCCAATCAAATGGATAGTTTGATAAAAGCATTATTAGAAAATGATGACTATAAAGCCATTCAAAAAGAGCTAGTAACTAAATCGCCGTTGATTGACTGGAAGTGGTTACTTGTTTTGATTGCTATTTTCTTATCTACAGAATGGTTTGTTAGGAAGTATAACGGAATGGTTTAATACATTTGACTTTTAAAATTATTTGAATTTTACCATTAAGAAATTAATAATAATTTAGACTTATCATTACTTAAGAACTAAATGGTTTAAAAATATTTTTCCACTGTATTCGAGTGATAAAAAATAGAATGATTAAGTTTTGATAAAATTGCCAATATGGACTTTAGACTAAAAGTATTTTTCACTGTCGCCACTCGCTTGAGTTTTACCAAAGCGGCTGCTGAATTATTCATAACGCAACCGGCTATTTCTAAGCATATTCAGGAATTAGAGGAAGAATACAAAATAAAACTTTTTGAGCGAAACGGTTCTAAAATTGTACTTACTAAGGCAGGAGCTGTTCTATTAAAACACACCAAAAACATTTTTGAAATTTATCGAGAAATTGATTTTGATATGAGTATGTTTATTAATGAACGTAGAGGAGTGCTGCGTTTGGGAGCTAGCACTACAATTTCTCAATATATTATTCCGCCATTATTAGCTCGTTTTCATCAAAAATTAGAATACGTTAAAGTCAGTTTACTTAACGGAAATACGGAACAAATCGAAACTGCGCTGCTAAATAAAGAAATCGAAATAGGAATCGTAGAGGGACAAATTAAAAATCAGTCTATAAAATACACTCAATTTATTAAAGATGAACTCGTTTTAGTTTGCCGTGCTAATCATTCCTTGGTTAGAAAAAAGGAAATTACTCCGGCTGATTTAAAATCTTTGCAATTTGTTGTTCGAGAGCAAGGATCTGGAACACTTGAGGTTATTGACTATGCGTTGAAACCTTTTCATATTAAAATAGAAGATTTACAAATTGAAATGCAATTGGGCAGTACCGAAAGTATTAAATCCTACCTCATAAATTCTGATTGCGTTGCTTTTATGTCAATACACGCAGTTAATAAAGAGTTGATAAACAAAGAGTTATTTATAATTGACGTAAGTAATTTAAATATAGAACGTTATTTTTGCATCATTACTTTACAAGGAAAATCAGATTCTCTTACTGAGTTATTTATAAAAAATATTGCTAGTTATTATAACTTAAAGTTATAGTACACTATATATAACGATTGATGTTGTACCAGTTTTATGGCGACCTTTGTAGTGTTAAAAATAGCACACAAAATGAAAATGCCAATCTTTTTAAAAATCAATACTACGGTGCAAAAATTTATTTTTGTTTTGTTATTACTTATGTGTTTGTTCCCTTTTATCTCTCCGCCAATTGCGTTACTGCTCGGCTTATTAGTAGCTAATCTTTCTGGACATCCTTTTTTACATTTAAACCATAAGGCGACTACTATTTTATTACAAGTTTCAGTTGTGGGACTAGGATTTGGAATGAATGTCCATAGCGCTATAGCAGCAGGAGGTGAAGGTTTTCTTTTCACTGTTGCCTCTATCGTGGCCACTATTACTTTGGGTACTTTATTAGGTACGTGGTTCGGAATTCAAAAGAAAACATCACATCTTATTTCTTGTGGTACTGCTATTTGTGGCGGTAGTGCCATTGCTGCAATAGCGCCAGTCATCCAGTCGGACGAAAAAGAAACTTCGGTTGCTTTGGGCGTGATTTTTATTTTGAATTCTATTGCTTTATTTATTTTTCCTTTGGTTGGTCATTGGTTGCAAATGTCTCAAAATGATTTTGGATTGTGGTGCGCGATCGCCATTCACGATACGAGTTCTGTTGTTGGTGCAGCAAATAAATATGGAGCAGAAGCGCTACAGGTCGCCACAACGGTAAAACTAGCAAGAGCGTTATGGATTATTCCTGTTGCATTAATCACTGCTGTTGTTTTTAAAAATAAAAATAGCAAAGTGAAGATTCCTTACTTTATTGGGTTGTTTATTGCTGCAATGATTTGCAATACTTATTTTCATCCTGTTTCTGTTATTGCGCCCTATTTAGTTACCATCGCGAAAACAGGTCTCACGATTACTTTATTTTTAATAGGAGCAGGGTTAAACCGCTCGGTTTTAAAATCAGTGGGAGTGTTACCATTGTTACAAGGCATCTTGCTTTGGATGTTTATCGCCGTTGGTACTTTGCTTGCGGTTTTATATATCTAAAAAACTTTTTTCTTTCTTCTAATGGCAATTAAATGCAAGCGAATATAATCGTAATAAAAGGCAGTCAACAGGAATCCAGCAGCTATAAAAAGTGTTTTGAGTGCTAAGTATCCGAAAACCAAACCGCCAAGAAAACAACCCAGAAAGAAGAAAAAGATAATTGACAATCTTAAATAAATACTTGTTTTCAATGCTCTATTTTCTTCGGGTTTCTTATAGAAAAATAATTGCGATAAATCAATTCCTAAATCGGTAAATAATCCTGTTAAATGAGTAGTTCTAACGGTAGATTGTGAAATTTTTGTCACTAATGCATTTTGTATTCCCATGGCAAAGAGAAGTCCAAAAGCTATCCATTTTCCGTCCAAAAAAATATAAGTTTGTTGCATGCCATATAGTCCCAAACTCACTAAAATAAGAAACTCGATGGCTATTGATGGCAAATGAGAGAGTTCTTGCTTCTTTTCTGAAACTAATTCGGATAAAAAATTAGACGTAAACGCACCCGCAAGGAAAAATAACGTATAAATTAAAAATACAAGTGCAGCTTGGTAATCGTGTTTGGTTGTTTCTTCTGCAAAAAAAGCAAAGTGCCCCGTAACATTGGTTGTTAGTATATGTACAGACAAAACTCCAGTAACATTTACAATTCCAGCTACGAATGATAATAAAATGGCGAGACGTAAATTATGTTTTGAGGTTCTACTTTTACCGTGATGTCTAAACATTTTACTTTATTTTCTTTATATTAACATAAATTTAAACGCGATTTGCTTAAATTATCTTTAAAAAAAATACTTTTGTACTTCAATTAAATAAATATAATGAAAAATTTTAAATTTAAGAAGTCAGTCCTTACTTTTTCTGCAATCGGTGTCGCTTTTATTACCTTGTCTTGGGGTGTTTTTGGACATGAACACATTAATAATGCAGCGGTTATGGCATTGCCAAAATCGATGCAATCTTTTTTTTACAATCATATTGATTTTATAACGCAGGAATCATCAGTTCCTGACTTGCGTAAATACATTTTAAAAGACAAAGCCGAAAACCGTCGTCATTATATTGATGTCGAAAACTTTGGTGCAATAGACTCTATCCCGCTTGTTTTTGAAGAGGTACAAAAAAAGTATGATGACAAATTTTTAGGTGATAATGGTACTTTGCCATGGTACATTCAGGAAACCATGAACAAGCTTACAAAGGCTTTTAAAGATAAAAAGAAGACAGAAATACTTTTCTTAGCAGCAGATCTAGCACATTATATAGGTGATGCACACATGCCTTTACATACGTCTGCAAATCATGACGGACAACTCACCAATCAAAAAGGAATTCATTCTATGTGGGAATCTCGTTTACCACAACTATTTGGTACAAATTATAATTTTTATACCGGTGATGCGAAATACATTGACAATGTCGAAAAAGCGACTTGGAACATTATAAAAGATACACACAGTTTTGTAGAACCACTTTTGCTAACGGATAGAAATCTTCGTGCAACCGTTACTCCAGAAGTAATCTACGAGAAAGATGAAAACGGAAATATCGCAAAAAATAAATATAATGAAATGATGTATTCTACGGAATATATGACGCAATTGCACGCAGCTTTAAATGGTATGGTCGAAAAACAAATGCGAAAAGCGATTGCAGCAACAGCCGATTTTTGGTATACTGCATGGGTAAATGCAGGTAAACCAAATTTAGATTATTTAGATTCGAAAGAATTGACCAATCGCAATAAGAAGAATTTAAAAAGTGATTTAAAACTTTGGAAAACCGGAAAACTTTTTGGTTTAGAAAGCGAGAAAGAATAATTTAATTGTTACTATAAAAAAAGCCTGTAAAATTAGTTTTACAGGCTTTTCTTTTAAATATAAATTCTTTTCTATTGCATTAAAAGAGGAGTTACTTATTGACTCAGCAAATTTATTTAATCTCTTGGTATTGCTTTTTCTTTAATATATCTGAAGCCGTCTGGTAATAAGAAATCGTTTCGTTAACTAAATCAGTTCTTTCTTTAGCCAATGGAATCTGATCGTAATAAATTTGGAACTCGGGAGCCACTTTTTGATCTGGTTTTACTGTTAACTGAAATTGTTTGACTGCTTGTTTTGGTGAAATAATCGTTAATACATTGTCTTTTATCAATCCCAAATCTTGATACGTAGCAATCAAAGCCCTCGGTTTGTAATCTGACTTTAAAACATCCTGACCGTAAAACTTACTTTCGTAATTAAAATTTAATAATCCAAAAAGTGTTGGCATAACATCAATTTGCGACATTACATTCGTATATTTTTGTGGTTCAATAAATCCTGGACTATAAATCATTGCAGGTATTCTGTATTTATCTACAGGAAGTTCTGTTTTTCCTGCGCTTGAAGCACAATGGTCGGCAAGAATGACAAAGACGGTATTTTTATACCAAGATTGTTTACTAGCCATTTCAAAGAATTTCCTTAAAGCGTAATCCGTATATTTTACACCACCGTCACGGGATTTAGCATCACCTGGAATATCAATTTTATCATTTGGATAGGTAAAAGGACGGTGATTACTCACGGTCATCCAATGATTGAAGAATGGTTTGCCTGTTTTGGCTTCAGCATTCATCACTTTTATCGCTTTGTTAGCCATATCTTCGTCACAAACACCCCAAATGTTAGCGAAAGTAACTTCTGCAGGAGTAAGTGATTTTTTATCTACAATTTCATAACCATTTCCGGTAAAAAAGTCTTCCATATTGTCAAAGAAGGCATCGCCACCATAAAGAAATTTGACATCGTATCCTTTTTTTCTAAAAATAGAACCAGTTGAGAATTTGTCTTTATTATCTTTTCGTTTCACAACACTTTCTCCAGCAGTAGGAGGAAAGCATAATGTTACTGCTTCTAGTCCACGAACAGTTCTGTTACCTACCGCATACAAATTAGTGAACAGTAAACTTTTTTGTGCTAGTTCATCTAGAAATGGAGTTATGTTTTTATCGCTACCGTACATTTTCATAAAATCGGCGCTGTAACTTTCGATGGTAATCAAAACTACATTTTTAGGAGTTTCGGGAGCATCACTTTTTATTGTTCGTAAGGTAGAATTACGAGAAATAGATGGAATTTGTTGTCCAAGTAAAGAAAAAGCTTCATTGTCAGGCAACGTTTTGTAAAATTTGAAATAATCCAACTCACTATTCATAAATGCCAAATAAAAACGATACATTCCGTTGGCTTGTAATTCATTAGCAAAAACATTTTCAGAATTTTCTTTTTTGGCTAAGTATGGAATTGCCAATAATGAAATACCAAACAGCGCAAAATAAATTGCAGAAATCTTCAATTTTTCTGTAAAGGTTGGAATGGTATCAATGTAGTTTCGCGTTTTTTTAATAATAAAGTAAGTCACAATTCCCGCAATGATAAACAATGCTGAAAACAGTGGAATAACAGGATAGGATTCCATTATATTTCCGATTACTTCATTGGTGTATACCAAATAATTCACAGCGATGAAGTTGTATTTAACTCCAAATTCATTCCAAAAGAAATACTCACTTATGCCGTTTTGTAATATTAAAACAACATACAAAAACATCACAAAAACAAATAGCCAGAATCTAATTTGACTTCTGTATTTTGGTAAAAATAATAACAGACCAAAAAGGAAGGTCTTGATTCCTACGAAGATCATTCCGATTTTTGGTAATGCACCTCCGTATTCGTTTAAAATGGTTTTGCCTGAAGCAATATAAATGAATAATGCGACTAGTAATCCAAATATAATATAGCCATAAGGTTTATTATATTTAGAATTGGATATAAAAATAAGATACAACCATAAGAATCCTGTTGCAATCACAAATACAAAAGCATCTGAAAGTAAACCGATTACAAAAATTTTTATTGTATCTATAAATACAAAGGAAGTTTGTGTAATGGGATGAAACATTAGTACAATTCGCAATACAAAGCTTACTATAAAATAGAAAATAGCTAGATTGTAAAAAGGGGAGAATTTTTTGAATAAGGACATATAAATTATTTTTTTTCAAAAATACAAAAAACTAAATGACAAAGAAGTCTATGCAAGTATGATTTGATTTTTTAATACGGATTAAAAGATAGTTAGATTTTCATTCATAATTTATCAATAGAGCGGAACTAACTTACACATAACAAAACAAACTTTATGAAAAGAGACTTATGTTTTGAAACTTATTGTTGCAATCTATGAAACAATAGAGCATAGTCGCTCTAATAGTAAACAACCCATTAGTGATAAACTTAATAGCCAGACAAAAAAGAAGGCTGTTTGAAAATCAATTTTCAAACAGCCTATCTCTTGGTAAAGCTTATTTGCTATATGCAGCTTATTTTATTTGTATTTAATATTTAAACTGATAATATTAGATGTCATATTTGTGGTTCTTGTGTAATGTCCATACCTAATTTCTAGGGTATTCCAGTTTTTAAGACCAAATACTCCATTTGGCGGTGTCAACTTCATTCCCATTCCAAAAAAACTACTATCAAACTTTGATAAATCGTAATTACTGGTGTAAAATTCGTCAGCCGCCGTATGCTCGCGATACGATTTGAAATATTTTGATCCCGTTTGGTTGTAATATCTGTAGAAAGGACTCAATGAAAATGCCTGTGATAATTTTACAGGAATTTCAATATCAGCGGTATGTGATTTTAAACTCCAGTTATCAGAATAGTATCTGTAATACGCTCTAATGATAAAATTATCTCCTAAAAAATAACTGGCTCGCAATCCGATGGGAATTTTTAATCTAGTGTCTGGCATTTTTTCCTGATGAACTGATCAATCGTCGAAATATACTCTGTGAAAAGGAAGACTTAAATAGCCATTTTGGCTTATAATATCACCCACAATCATTACTTGTAGCCTTTGGTTTACTACTTGAGAATAGCTCAACGTTCCTGCAAAAGTATTTCTATTAGCGCTGCCATAACTTTCACCACCATAAGTGCGAAGCTCAATAGGTTGAATTAGGGTTAATTGATCAATATACGATTGAATTTTAGCAGTAAATTCTCCATTTTTGTTTTTCGTTTTTTGTGAGAAACTAAGATTTCCTCCAAAAGACTGATAATCAAATTCGGATGAGGAAGATATGCCTGCAGTAAATGTTCTACCTTTTTCTTCATTTTCTCTGCTATAGGATAAAGATGGGTAAAAACGAATATCAGAAGACGACGCAGAAGAATTCGCACTCAAATCAATCATATCTGATGATGCCGATGTATAATGATCAATTCCTACTTCAACATCGAAGGTATGTTTGATCCCGTTTTCTCCATATTTTAGTAGCTTAACGTCTATCGTATTTGCGATATCTGTTAGATGTTCAGTTCCAATTCCACCTGTAACAGCCGAATTATCTCCATCTTGAGTATAATAACTCGAAACTAAATTTACTTCATCAACTTTTAATTTTTTGCTTTTATAATTGGTAGAGTCTGCAACACTATTTTGCGCTCTTAATTGCTATTGAAATAATCCCAATAAAGCAAGTCCTGTAATAAATATTCTTTTCATTTTAGTTTTTATGAATTTTAATTACAGCCACAACCGCCGCCGCTTTTCCCTGCATTTGCTCCGGAAGCCCCTTCTCGGTAGGATTGAAAACTAAGTTCTGTCTTTGCTATTTTTCGGTTTGCAAGTACCATTTCAGAATCATTGATTTTTCCTTTTTGATATTCTTTTACAGAAGTGCAGGAGGTCAGTAGTAAATTAGTAAATGCTATACTACATAATAAAATTATTTTTTGTTTGGACTTTTTCATCTCAGGTTAATATTTTTTGAAGTGTAAATTTTATTGTTATCGTCAATAATAATGCAGTATAAATCGGGTATTTGATCAATTAGATATAAACCTGCTTTAATTCCCATTACTGCTATTGGTGTAGCCATTGCATCCGCAAATTCTGCATTCGTAGAAATAATGGTAACACTCTTTATTCCATTTATTGGTAAACCTGTTTTTGGATCAATGGTATGAGAATATTTTTTGCCTTCAATGGTTACAAATTTCTCGTAGTTTCCAGAAGTAGCAACCGCTTTATTAGATATTTCTATATAGGAAAATGCAGCAGCAGGTAAATCTGGGTCGGCGACACCAATAGTCCATTTTTTACCGTTAGGCTGTAAACCCCAGGCCGAAAGATCGCCGCTGGCATTTATAATACCGCTCTTGACATTATTTTTATAAGTAATTCTTTAGCCATTTCGGCTGCATAGCCTTTTCCTATACCTCCAAAACCAATTCTCATTCCTGTATTTTTTAAAAAAATGGTAGTATTTTCTTGATCCAGAATTATATTTTTGTAATCAATAAGATGTACCATTTTTAAAGCTGTTTCGGTATCTGGAAGTTTGGTCATTTTTTGATCAAAATTCCAAAGACTTTTATCGATACTACCATACGAAATATCAAATGCTCCCTGAGTAATCGTTGATATACCAATACACCTTTGAATAAGTTTAAAAACTTCTAGATCTACCTTAACAGGTTGTAATCCTGCATTTTCGTTAATCATATTGGTTTGACTATCATTTTTGTATGTTGTCAAAAGTGTTTCAATTCTTCTAATTTCAGTAATGGCAAGATTAATATTCGTATTAGCAAGCTTCTCATTTTGGGCGACAACAGTAATAGTAAAGTTATTTCCCATGAGTTTTATTGACTTCGAATATTTTTCGTCCATACTATTTTTTGCTATCACAAATTGCTTTTATTTCTGCTGACCATTGTTCAGGTGTAGTCTGTGGCTTTCCGTGCCAAATTTTTACTACTTTACCATCGGAATCTAATAATAAAGCAGTGGAAAACTTCCGTCCTTATTGTAAATTTCGGCAAGGCTTTCATTACGTTTTACTTGCTCTGGCGTTCCAATATTTTTTTTCTTTCTTGGGAAATCAGCATTAACCAATATTAGATTTTCTTTTGCCATATCTGTGAAAACCTGACTTTCTAGATAATCCTTACGCAATACAATACAAGGGCTACACCAGTCAGAACCAGAGAAATTCAATAAAATTAATTCATTTTTTTCCTTTGCGATTTTCTTAGCATTAGTAAAGCTAGGTTCCCATTGTATAGGCAGAATTGCTAGAAATAGTACTATTGTGATGACTTTCATGTGATATGAGTTTTAAAGACATACAAAATAACGAATTGTTATATATTTAATCGTTTTTGGTTGCTTAAGATTCGATTAATATTATATGAAGATAAAGTTTGTTTAACTTCTTTCTACTTCACGAAACATATCAAATAAAAGCTGAAACTTTCATAATTAAATTGTGATATTCTGAAAGAACATTTTTTTTCTATGATTTATAAATTATTTTCTTAATAAACACAAAAAATCTTGGACAATAATTAAATTTATTCAATAGTGATTCTATTCTTAAATTTGACTTAAGACCTATTTAATATGTAAATTTAACGGATTACTTTGAGTTAAATTTGTCAATCATCATGACTTTAAGGAAAAATAATTTTATAGGAAAAGAAAAGCGTTTATAAAAGTGATTGGACATACAGGCTTTAAAATTTTTTGTGCACAAGATTATAGTAAACTTACTCACTTATTAAAATGAAAATATTAATTGTTGAAGACGAAATAGGAATTGCTAATTTCCTAAAACAAGGTTTAGAAGAGGAAGGTTATGAGGTGCTTATTGCTCATGATGGTAAAACTGGACTGGAAATAGCAAGAAGTCAAAAAGTTGATATCATTTTGCTGGATTGGATTATGCCTCAAATGTTAGGAATTGATGTGTGTAAGGAAATTCGAAAAGAAGATTCGAAGACACCTATTTTATTTTTAACAGCCAAGGACACTATTCAAGAAACGATTGAAGGATTGAAAGCTGGGGCTAACGATTATATTAAAAAACCGTTTAGTTTTGATGAATTGTTAGAGAGAATTAAAATTCATTTTCGAAATGAAAATCAAGAGGATATTCTAACATTAGGTAAAATAAAAATTATCCTATCAAAACATCAGGTTTTGTCTAATAACAACGAAGTTTCACTCACGCAAAGAGAATTTGAACTACTTTTATATTTGATAAAAAACAAAGGAAATGTATGTACTAGAAATCAAATTATAAATGATGTTTGGGACATTCATTTTGAATATGATACTGGCGTAATCGATGTCTTTATGAATGCTATTCGAAAAAAGCTTGATTTAAATAAAGAAGAAGATCTAATAAAAACCATTCGAGGAATTGGATATATTGCAAACGATCTAAATTAAAGTAATGATTTCTTTCTCCTATAAAAATAGAATTGCGGTAAATTATATTTTGAGTACAGCGTTATTAATTTCGTTTGTATTTTTTGCTATTTATAAAATAACTTCTTATAGCATAAACACCCATATTGATGACGATATTCTTGAAGAATCAAAAGAATATATGCAGGAAATTCGATTGGATCGCGATAGTGCTTACTTAATTCAAGATAATCAATGGAGGGAAAGAGATAACAATAGAGTAAATGTAAATCCAGTTTTTGTTCAGTTTTTTGATAATAATAATAAGTTAATTGATAAATCCCCCAATCTAAAAGAATTTAAGCTTCAATTATATAACAGTAAGAAAGACAATGAGCTTATTGATACTTTTTTAAATCAACAACCTATTAGGCAAATTCAAATTCCGCTTTTATATAAAGATAAAAAAGTAGGATATCTCTTTGTGGCGATGTCGCTAGACGAAGCTACATTAATATTAATAAATCTGAGAAATACACTACTTATTACTTTTCCATTAATTTTAATTGTGCTGTTTTTGACTGCTAGATTGATCGCTGGGCGTAGTATAAAACCATTAGCTTTAATTACCGAAACGTCTAGCAGAATTACAAGAGATAATCTAAAAGACAGGATAGTTCTACCTCAAAATAAAGACGAATTATTTGTGTTGTCCAGAACTATTAATGATTTACTCGATCGAATTGAAGATGCTGTAGAAAGAGAAAAGCAGTTTACCTCGGATGCTTCTCATGAATTAAGAACGCCGCTGACCGTATTAAAAGGAACCTTAGAAGTTTTGATACGAAAACCAAGAAGCCAAAGCGAATACGAAGAAAAAATAAATTTTAGTATTTCGGAAGTTAATCGCTTGAATTATTTAGTGGATCAGCTACTTTTATTGGCGCGAATTGAAAATCATAAACAAAGTTTGCGAATTGAAAACATTTATTTAAACGCTACAATTCTGGAAGTTTTAACTTTATATTCTAATGAAATAAAAGAGAAAGAAATAGAAGTTTCATGTAATTTTTCTGAGGATTTTTTCATTAATTCTGATAATTATTTGGTTGCGACTATCATCAGTAATGTCATTTCCAATGCTATTAAATATTCAAAGCAAAATGGAAAAATTTTCATAAATCTATCTAAAAAAGAATCAAAAACTATTTGCGTAATTATAGACAATGGAATTGGTGTTGCTACAGCCGATTTAGATAAAATTATGAATCCTTTCTATAGATCGAACCCAACTCTTTATCCAGATATAAAAGGTTCTGGATTAGGTCTTTCAATAGTCGAGAGGTTAACGCAATTACTAGATATTGAATATAAAATTGAAAGTAAAGAGAATAGTGGAACTCAAGTAATTTTCAAATTTTAATTTGTGACGAACGAAAGCTAGAATTAAGCTAATTTTAATTCATTTTCTTTTTTTATAGTATTACTCTAGAATATCTTTACTAGTGAAAGAGCATTTTTTTCGATTCTAAAACATAAAAATGAAATAGATTATGAACGACGCACATTTACACATGGTAGTAAACCATTTTCCAATTATTGGAACCATTTTTGGATTTGGTATTTTAGTAGTTGGTTTGTTTTTGAAGAATAAAACAATCCAAAATACTTCTTATGTAGTATTTATAGTAGCCGCAATTTTTGCAGCTTTCAGTATGGGAACGGGAGAAGGAGCAGAGGAATTGGTAGAAGATATGCCAAACATAGGAAAGAACATCATTCATGAACATGAGGAATTTGCGGAAAAGCTTGCCATTTTGCTATACGTTCTAGGGGTATTCTCTCTTGGAGGATTGTATTTAAATTTTAAAATCCATACGAAAGCCAAATTAGTATCTTTCTTTATTTTAGGTGTTGCTGCTGCAGGTTTGTTTTTGGCTATAAAAGTAGGTAATTCGGGAGGAGAAATTCGGCATACCGAAATTAGAGCAAACGCTTCTACTTTGCCTACTACTGAATCTGTAAAAAACAATACAGATAAAAACAAAGAAGATGATGATTAAGTTTTAATTTTATCTATAAAAAAAGCGGTCGTGTTGACCGCTTTTTTTATGAATGTTATGTAATGATCCAAATAAAGATAAACATCAACTCGCCAAGAGCAAAATAAGCAGCTGAGCGACTAAAATTCGGCTGATGGTTACTAAAGGATAAACTGTAGCGTACGATTGATTAGGAATACCCGAATCTAAGTATTTGGTGCTAAAAGCTAAGGCAGCAGGGTCTGTATAAGCGCCACTCATAATACCAACCATTTGATAAAAATTAAGTTTAAATATAAATCTACTAACCAAAACCAGAAGGATCAAAGGTATAAATGTGATATAACAACCGTAATAAATCCACATCCAACCATTATTTGCAACAAAATTATCGTAGAAACCATGTCCCGCTTTAATACCGACTGCAGCAAAGAAGAGACAGATTCCAAAATCCTTCATGAAATGTATCGCTCCATTATTTATATAGGAGTGAATAACACCAACACCACCATATCTACTAATGAACAACGCTGCTAGAAGTGGACCAGCAGCCAATCCTAATTTTAAAGGAACAGGCAAGGAAGGAATCATTATTGGGATAGAACCAATGATAAGTCCAAAAATTAATCCTCCAAAAAGAGAAAGAAAATCAGGTTCTAAAAGTATTTTTTTATAATTTCCTATAATTTTTTCGGCTTCTTCGATAGCTTCTTTGTCTCCCACAATCATCAACGTATCACCATAATAAAGTTCAAGAGTAGGTTGTGCTAAAATTTCTAATCCAGAGCGAATAACACGAGTCACTTTCAAGCCAAATTGATTGTATAAATCCAATTGTGCTAATGTTTTATGAGTGGCGGTCTTTTTAGTGACACTGATAATTTTTGTGATCACATCAGTATTTGATTCAATGAATAAATCACTAGAAGCTTTCCCAACAATGTCAACAAATTTATTAATGTTTTTTTGTTTTGCCACGACCATTAAAACATCTTTGTCGTTAAGAACACAATCTAATGAAGGAGAAAAAACGACCTTAGTTCCACTTTGTTTTTGCCTTGAAATAATAACATTTTCAATAGCATATTCTTTAAATATTTGGCGGATCGTTTTACCCACAACTTCGGGTTTAGTAACTCTGCATTTTTGGCGAACGATTTTATTATCAGAATCTTTATTCTTCTCTTGAAGTAAAGTAACTTCTTTAGATAAATCAATTTTTAAAAAGTTCTTTGTTAAAATTATAATCATAATTATTCCAAAAACACCAATTGGATAGGTAATCGCATAGGCAATAGCTGGATCGGAGAAATGATCAACAGGAAGATTTAGTTGTTTTTGAATTTCAATAAGAGTTGATTTTGCCGCTCCTAATCCTGGCGTATTGGTAACCGAACCTGACATTAACCCAACCGCATTCTCAATCTTTATATTAGCAAATAAATAGACACACCAAGTAATAACACCACCTAATAGCACAGTTCCTACCCCTAGGGCATTAAATATTAATCCTTCTCTTTTAAAGGAAGAAAAGAAAGTGGGACCAACTTGAATACCTATACCATAAACGAATAATATCAAACCAAATTCACGTACGAACTGAATCAATTCAGGTTCCATGCTAAATCCAAGATGTCCTAGAAATAATCCCACAAACATTACTGCGGATACGCCAAGAGAAACACTTCCTATTTTTAGTTTTCCAACAAAAAATCCTAAGCTAATAGCCATAAATAATACTATTAATGACTGTGTCAAATCCGGCGTATCCGTCGGAGTAAACAATTCATGAAGCCAATCAAACATAACTTTAGTTTTTAATGATAATTTTAGTACAAATGAATTGTTTTATTTGCTTACTATATATGACAAAAATCATGTATCTTTAAATTCGTAAATACTTGTAAAAGAGCAAGAAACAGCGAAAACGTTTGCGTAGATTTTATAAGAACATGATAAAGATCAGGTTTTAAATTGGATTATCGCGGTAAATTTGAAGTATAAATAAACAGAAACAAATTATAAATTATAGACCATGAAAAACATCAAAATCATTCAGGAATTACACAACTTAGGAATTACAGGTTACCATGAAGTTGTATACAACCCTTCTTATGAAGAGCTATATAAAGCAGAAGTTTCAAATAAAAGAAAAGGATACGAAAAAGGAGCACAAACAGATACAGGAGCTGTTGCTGTAAAAACAGGTGTTTTTACAGGACGTTCTCCAAAAGATAGATACATTGTTAAAGATGCCGTTTCAAAAGATACTATTTATTGGGATGATAAAGTAAATTTCCCTACAACTCAAGGAATTTATGATAATTTGAAAGGATTAGTTTTAAGACAACTTTCAACCTCTGCAAAACTGTATGTAGTTGATGCATTTTGTGGAAATAATGCGGATACAAGACTTAAAGTTCGTTTCGTAATGGAAGTAGCGTGGCAAGCGCATTTTGTAACCAATATGTTTATCCGACCTTCAATCTACGAACTAGAAAACTTTGGAGAGCCTGATTTTATTGTAATGAATGGTTCTAAAACGGTGAACCCAAACTGGAAAGAACAAGGATTAAACTCAGAGAATTTTGTAGTATTTAATCTTACTGAAAAAATCCAAATTATTGGAGGTACTTGGTACGGTGGTGAGATGAAAAAAGGAATGTTCTCAATGATGAATTACTACCTTCCATTAAAAGGAATGGCATCAATGCACTGTTCCGCAAACGTAGGTGAAGAAGGAGATGTTGCTGTATTCTTCGGTCTTTCAGGAACAGGGAAAACAACACTTTCTGCAGATCCAAAAAGATATTTGATTGGAGACGATGAGCACGGATGGGATAACAACGGAGTATTCAACTATGAAGGTGGATGTTATGCTAAAGTAATCGACTTATCCGAAGAAAATGAACCTGACATTTGGAGAGCAATCAAAAGAGATGCTTTATTAGAAAATGTTATCGTTGATGAGTACGGAGAAATTGATTATTACGATCACTCAATAACTGAAAATTCTAGAGTTTCTTACCCAATTTATCACATTAATAAAATTGTATTGCCATCAAAAGCAGGACATGCTAGCAAAATCATTTATCTATCAGCTGACGCTTTTGGTGTATTGCCTCCAGTATCTATCTTAGATGAAGATCAAGCGCAATACCACTTTTTATGCGGATACACTTCTAAATTAGCAGGAACTGAAAGAGGAATTACGTCTCCAGAACCATCATTTTCTCCAGCATTTGGTGAAGCTTTCTTAACATTACACCCAACAATGTATTCAAAAACTTTAATTGGAAAAATGAAAGAACACGGAGCAAAAGCCTACTTGGTAAACACAGGTTGGAATGGTACAGGGAAAAGAATTTCGCTTAAAAATACAAGAGCTATAATTGATGCGATTATCAACAGCGAAATTGACGCCGCAGATACAAAAACAATTCCATTCTTGAACTTGACAATTCCAACAGCATTAACAAATGTTAGCGAAGGAATTCTTGATCCAAGAGATACCTATAAAGATGGATCTGAATGGGAAACTAAAGCGAAAGATTTATCAGGACGTTACATTAAAAACTTCCAACAGTACACAGATACGGAAGAAGGAAAACGTTTAGTCGCTGCTGGACCTTCTTTAGAAGCAGTTTTAAACTAGAAGTTAGGAATTAGTACTATATTTAGGATTGGTTGAAAACATCTATTTCTAATGTCAGAAACATTAGTTATAGGTGTTTTTTGTATTAAAAGTATAGATTCATTATTTTTTAATCTTACTTAATCAAATTTAGACAACTATCAAGCGAATCTTGAAGGTTTCACTGATAAAGGTGTAGTAGTTTTAAAAAAAGGAGAGACTAATTGATTTATAGATATCATAAAAAAAAGTGCAAGATCAAAAAATTTGAACTCGCACTTTTTTAATACAAAGTAGTAGAAATGAATTTATTTTTTTGGTTTCCTTAAAGTTAAATCAAAAATGAAATAACATAAGGTTAAAATTCCCAAACCAAAAAGTGCATCACCAAAAGCACGGAACCATTTTAAGGTAACCATTAGAGGCTGCTGCATAAATTCGGCAGAACGAGCGTACCACATACCATGTTCAATACTTGCTATTGCCTGTAATACTCCAACTGGCAGTAAACTAAACAAAGCCATAGTCAATAGACCAATATTTGTAGACCAAAAAATAAATTTCATTAATTTCTCGTTCCAAACTTCGTGACGGTACAAGCTTCTCATTACAAACAACATCAATCCAATTCCTAGCATTCCGTAAACTCCAAAAAGAGCTGTATGTGCATGCAATGCAGTTGTATTTAAACCTTGAATATAATACAAAGCTATTGGAGGATTAATGATAAAACCAAATATTCCTGCTCCTAAGAAATTCCAGAAGGCAACGGAAATCATATAATAAATAGGCCATTTATAATCTATTATCCAAGGTGTAGATTTTGATAAAGTGTAATTATGCCATGCTTCATATCCTATTAAAACCAAAGGAACAATTTCTAAAGCGCTAAAAGTGGCTCCGATGGCCATTACAGCAGTTGGCGTTCCAGCAAAATACAAGTGATGAAAAGTACCTAAAATTCCACCAGACATAAATATTATTGTTGCAAAAATTACATTTAATGTCGCTGTTTTAGTTTTAAGAAGTCCAAGTCTAACGAATAAAAATGCTATTACTACGGTAGCAAAAACTTCAAAGAAACCTTCAACCCAAAGATGGACAACCCACCATCTCCAGTATTCGGCTATCGCCAAATTGGTTTGTCTTCCCCACATTAGTCCAGCCCCATAAAAGCATGCAATAGCACCACAAGATATAAGAAACATTATAATTAAGTTTTTCTCTTCAGTCCCTTTTTTAAGTACAGGAATTAAAGGACGAATCATTAAAGCCAACCATACGAATAAGCCAATTAACAAGAAGATTTGCCAAAAACGACCTAAATCAACATACTCATATCCCTGATGTCCAAACCAAAAATTTTGTACTAAATCTAATTTTTGCATAACGCCAAACCATTGTCCGATCATTGATCCTACCACAATAATTAATAAGGCAAAGAACAAAAAGTTAACTCCAAAAACTTGATATTTCGGATCTTTACCAGATACCGCTGGCGCAATATAGAGTCCTGTTGCTAACCATGCAGTAGCAATCCAAAAAATAGCCAACTGTGTATGCCATGTTCGGGTTACTGCATATGGTAAAATTTCATCTAGCGGAATTCCGTAAAAACCATTTCCTTCCACGCCATAATGAGCTGTAATTACGCCAAATATAACTTGAATTACAATTAACAAACTCACTACCCAAAAATACTTTTTAATATGAAACATAGATGGTGTCATGCCTTGTTTCAATAAAGGATCACTAACGGGAACTTCTAGAACCTCACCTTCGCCAGATTTAGCATGATGTAAAATCAAAATTCCAGTACATAATATTAAAAGTATAATGCTGACTCCGGACCAAACCAAAAGTGTCTTTGTAGCAACATTACCAACCAATTCGTCAGAGGGCCAATTGTGTGTGTACGATATTTTGGAATCTGGTCTATTAGTAACCGTTGCCCAAGTTGCCCAAAAGAAGAAGGCATTCATTTTATGCATTCTCGATTTATCTTTAATAGACATTTTAGGAATTGCATAATCATGACGCAATTTATCAAATTTAGGATCATTCATAAACAGTCCCTCATAGTAAGTACTGAGATAATTGATAGCCTCTAATCGATTTTGAGAAATAGTAATCGTTTTGTTAACTTCATTGTACGTGTTTTGACGTACATCGTTTTGCAAACGTATTTTCATTACTGCTTGTTCCTCCAGTTTTAGCTGATCATAATTTAGTTTGTACTCTTCTTGTGATAATTTATCTAATATAAAGAGAGCTTCTCGATGTAACCAATCTGCAGTCCAATCTGGGGCGACATAAGCTCCGTGTCCCCAAATAGAACCAACTTCTTGACCACCCATACTTTGCCAAACATTTTGACCATCTTTGATTTCTTGGGCGGTAAAGACAACAGTATTGTTTGCGAGAATAATTTTTTCTGGAATAGGTGGTGCTTTTTGATATATTTCATAACCATAATATCCCAATATGGCAAACGAGATGCTCATTACTAAAGCAAACGCGATCCATAGTTTCTTTTCTTTTTTCATTTTGTTTAATTACTTATTACTTATTACTTATTTTTAGAGTGTTATTTATATTGGGTAAAACTAACGTCTTGTTTTAGGCTAATTTTATGAGCCAAATCATAAGTACCGTAATCATTGGTTATTCATAAATATTTATCATCTGGACGGCCTGCACTTATCAAAACTATATTTTCACACTAAGGTTAAAAATAAAGTAAAATTTATATTGTACGAAATTACATTTTTTTTATCAAATATAGGTTTTATAATCATAAAATTAATACGATTACGAATGAATAACCTATTTTTAATGGTGTGTTTTACATTAATTTTAAACACTTCGCAGTAGTTAAATAAGGATGATTTTATTTTTTTAATATTTTCACCACTTTTTGTTAAATTAAAACTTGGTTTGTAATTAATTATTCTATTATATTTGCAAAAGAAAAAAAGAGTTATCTAATTTATATATAGTTATGTTATCAATTCAACTACATCATCATCATTTTCATAATTGCTCTCAGGCGATGTGTTAATGGTATGCGTGTAAATCACAATATTCTAAACCCGTTTGAGTACATCAAACGGGTTTTTTATTGCCTAATTTTTGTACTCAATCTTTATTCTAAACAAAATTAAAAAAACTAAAATGAGTACACTAAAAATTGCAATTCAAAAATCAGGACGTTTAAACGAAGAAAGTATCCAGATTTTAAAAGACGCCGGAATCTCGATAGACAACGGAATCGATCAATTAAAAGCAGAAGCATCCAATTTTCCTTTAGAGGTTTTGTATTTAAGAAATTCAGATATTCCTCAATACTTAATTGACGGAGTAGTAGATATCGCTATTGTTGGAGATAATTTACTAGTTGAAAAAGGAACAAATATTGAAGTAATTCAAAAATTAGGCTTTTCAAAATGCAAAGTATCTGTGGCTGTTCCTAAAACATTCGATTATAATTCCGTTCAAGACCTGCAAGGAATGCGCATCGCTACTTCTTATCCAAATACAGTGCTTGATTTTTTTAATTCTAAAGACGTACAAGTAGAGATACACCAAATATCTGGTTCCGTCGAAATTGCACCAAATATTGGTTTGGCAGATGCGATTGTAGATATTGTGTCAAGCGGAAGTACGTTGTTTAAAAACAATTTAAAAGAGGTGGAGGTTATTTTTAAAAGTGAAGCAGTATTAGCCGTTTCTCCAAAAGTAAGCCCTGAATCTCAAAAAATAATTGATACTTTAAAATTCCGAATCGAATCGGTTTTAAGAGCTAGAAAATCAAAATACATTTTGATGAATGTTCCAAATGATAAAATTGAAGCTGTTGGCAAAATTCTTCCAGTGTTGCGGAGCTTAACGGTTTTGCCATTGGCACAGGAAGGTTGGAGTAGCGTTCACTCAGTTATTGAAAAAGACACTTTTTGGGAAGTAATCGATCAACTAAAAGAGGTCGGCGCAGAAGGAATTTTAGTCTGTCCAATTGAAAAAATGGTGTTGTAAAATCACCCTAACCCCCAAAGGGGAAACTCTGATGTTTGGTAAAAAGAAAAAAATAAAATAAAAATACAGGCAACCTCTCCTGTAACAATTCCCTTTGGGGGCTAGGGGGAAAAAAATGAATAAAATATACAATCCAAAACCAGAAACTTGGTCGACTATTTTACAAAGACCAACCAAAACAGTCGATGATATCGAATCTACTGTGAAAGGAATATTTAAAGAAGTACAAGCCAAAGGAGATTTTGCTGTAGCAAAATATACATCGCTTTTTGATGGCGTTTCCATTCCTGTTTTAGAAGTTTCGCAAACCGAAATTGCAACAGCTATTGCAACAATTTCAACGGAACTAAAAGAGGCCATTCAATTAGCAAAATCGAATATAGAAAAGTTCCATGCTGCTCAAAAAACAGCAAAAATTGCAGTAGAAACCATGGAAGGTGTGCAGTGTTGGCAAGAAAAAAGACCAATCCAAAAAATTGGTTTGTACATTCCCGGAGGCACAGCTCCTTTATTTTCAACAGTATTGATGCTAGCTGTTCCTGCTAATCTTGCAGGTTGCAACGAAATAGTTTTATGTTCTCCACCCGATAAACAAGGAAAAATTCACCCAGCAATTTTGTACGCAGCCAATTTGTGCGGTGTAACCAAGATTTTAAAAGTGGGCGGAATTCAAGCGATAGCAGGAATGACTTTTGGTACAGAAACAATTCCAAAAGTCTATAAAATATTCGGTCCCGGAAATCAATTTGTAACCGTTGCCAAACAATTAGCGACGCAGTTTGGTGTTGCAATTGATATGCCTGCAGGTCCATCAGAATTACTGATTGTAGCTGATGACACTGCGGTTCCAGCTTTCGTAGCCTCCGATTTACTCTCTCAAGCGGAACATGGCGCTGATAGCCAAGTAATTTTAGTTTCTACATCTAATGCACTTCTTGATGCGGTTGAGCTCGAGATTCAATCTCAAATGGAACTTTTACCTCGTAAAGAGGTTGCTGAAAAAGCAATTGCCAATTCAAAATTAATTTTAGTGGAAAATGATGCAATTGCTTTAGAGTTGATCGATGAATACGGACCAGAACACTTTATTATTTGCTCGAAAGAGGAAGATTTTTATGTAAATAATATAGGAAACGCAGGTTCTGTTTTTATTGGAAATTATACGCCGGAAAGTGCAGGTGATTATGCTTCGGGAACCAATCATACGTTGCCAACAAATGGTTATGCAAAGAATTATAGCGGAGTTAATCTAGATAGTTTCTTGAAATCAATGACTTTTCAGAAAATTTCAGAGAAAGGAATTCAAAATATAGGCGCAGCTATCGAAATCATGGCTGATGCCGAAGGCTTACAAGCGCATAAAAATGCTGTAACACTTCGATTAAATAAGATAAATGAACAAAGAATAAAGAAAAATGAGAAAATATAATTAGATGAAATCTATATTCTATTCTCTATTTTCTTTACTCTTTTAAAAATAAAAAAATGAGCTTCGACATAAACAATCTAGTACGTGAAAACGTAAAAAAATTAAAACCATATTCATCCGCTCGTGATGAGTTTGCGGATTTCGATACTGCCGATATGATTTTTTTGGATGCCAATGAAAATCCGTTTCAAAATGGTGTAAATCGCTATCCAGATCCGCAACAGGCATCGGTTAAGGTGGTTTTAGCTAAAATAAAAAATATTGATCCAAAGCAAATCCTGCTAGGAAATGGAAGTGACGAGGTTCTAGATTTACTTTTTAGAGCGTTTTGTGAGCCAAAAATTGATAATGTTATCTCTTTGCCACCAACCTATGGCATGTACGGTGTTTTAGCAAATATCAATGATGTTGAAAATAAAGAGATTTTACTATCTAATGATTTTCAACCGCAAGTAGATCAAATTTTAGAAGCGGTAACTCCAAATACAAAAATCATCTTTTTGTGCTCGCCTAACAATCCAACAGGAAATTCATTTTCAACCGAAAGTGTAACGATTTTATTAGAAAAATTTAATGGATTGGTAGTTATTGATGAAGCCTACATCGATTTTTCAGAAAAAGCAAGTTGGTTGGAGAAATTAGACCTATATCCCAATTTAATAATCACTCAAACCCTATCAAAAGCCTATGGTTTGGCAGGAATTCGTTTGGGGATTTGTTATGCTTCCGCAGAATTGATTGCGGTACTAAACAAAATCAAACCTCCTTATAACGTAAATGAATTAACGCAACAAAGAGCTTTAGAGCGTTTGAGTAACGAAAATAAAATTGCAAGCGAAATCGTCTCAATAATTGCAGAAAGAACTGATTTACTTAAAGTCTTAGATAAGGTTAATTTCGTAGAAAAAATTTATCCTACAGAAGCGAATTTCATTTTGATAAAAGTGGATAATGCAAACAAACGTTATGAGGAATTAATCTCTAAACGGATTGTAATTCGCAACAGAACCACACAACCACTTTGTGAAAACACTTTGCGTCTAACTATTGGAACAAAAGAAGAGAATAAAAAATTAATGGAGGCTTTACAAAATTAGTCAACTAAGTCCTGACAGGTTTTTAAAACCTGTCAGGACTCAAAAATTAAAAAACAAATGAAAAAAGTACTTTTTATAGACCGTGATGGAACGATTGTTTTGGAACCAGCAGGATTACAGTTAGATAGTTTAGATAAATTAGAATTTTACCCAAAAGCATTTCAATATTTAGCAAAAATAGCTGTTGAATTGGATTATGAGTTGGTTATGGTTACCAATCAAGATGGTTTGGGTACAGCTAGTTTTCCAGAAGACACCTTTTGGCCAACGCAAAACTTTATTTTAAGAGCCTTTGAAAATGAAGGTGTTTTATTTGATGATATTTTTGTAGATCATTCTTTTCCAGAAGACAATGCGCCAACACGCAAGCCTCGCACAGGAATGCTAACCAAGTATATTGATAATCCCAATTACGATTTGGCAAACTCTTTCGTCCTTGGTGATCGACTTACCGATGTCGAATTGGCAAAAAATTTAGGAGCAAAAGCGATTTTTATGAATACCACTGATGGCGTAGGAAGCGAGGAAATCAGTGCTAAAAGAGAAGAGTTAGACGCAACAATCATTCTGCAATCTACCGATTGGAAAGTCATTTATGAGTTTTTAAAACTCGAGGCACGTTCGGCTACCATTTCAAGAAAAACGAATGAAACGGATATCTACATTAATTTAAACCTAGACGGAACGGGACAAAGCAAAATTGAGACCGGAATTGCATTTTTTGATCACATGCTTGATCAAATAGCGCGTCACGGGCAAATGGATCTAGAAATAACTGTAAAAGGGGATTTAGAGGTCGATGAACACCACACGATCGAAGATACTGCTATTGCCCTTGGAGAAGTTTTCGCAAAAGCATTAGGAAATAAACTAGGAATTGAGCGCTACGGTTTTTGTTTGCCAATGGACGATTGTTTGGCGCAAGTGGCAATCGATTTTGGAGGAAGAAACTGGTTGGTTTGGGAAACGGAATTCAAACGCGAAATGGTAGGTAGAATGCCAACAGAAATGTTTTTTCACTTTTTCAAATCATTCTCAGATGGCGCAAAAGCGAACATTAATATCAAAGCGGAAGGAGCTAACGAGCACCACAAAATCGAAGCCATTTTTAAAGCTTTTGCGAAAGCGATAAAAGTTGCTGTAAAACGCGACACGGAGAAAATGATTTTGCCAAGTACAAAAGGAATGCTTTAAATTTTCGATTTCCTGCAAGGTTTTTTTTGAACCTTGTAGGTATTCAATAGGCCTTATAATTATACCTGCAAGGTTTTTTAAAACCTTGCAGGAACAAACAAAAACAATGAAAATAGTAATCATAAATTACGGAGCAGGAAATATTCAGAGCATTATGTTTGCCATCGAAAGATTAGGTTTTAAAGCTGTTTTGAGTAATAATCCCGAGGAAATAAAAGCCGCTGATAAAGTAATCTTTCCTGGTGTCGGAGAAGCTAGTTACGCTATGAAAATGCTTAAGCAAAGCGGATTAGATACTTTGATTCCAACATTGAAGCAGCCTGTTTTGGGAATTTGCCTCGGAATGCAGCTAATGTGCAACCATTCGGAAGAAGGAGACACTAAAGGTTTGGGTATTTTTGATGTTGATGTAATTAAGTTTACTCCAAAAGTAAAAGTGCCTCAAATGGGTTGGAATACGATTTACAATCTAAAATCAGACTTATTCAAAGGCATTGCAGATAAGGAATATATGTATTTAGTACATAGTTTTTATGCTCCAATTTGCTCTAAAACCATTGCTACTACGGATTATGAGTTGGAATATTCATCAGCATTGGAAAATAATAATTTCTACGGAACACAATTTCACCCAGAAAAAAGTGGAGATGTGGGTGAGAAAATTTTAGGAAATTTTTTGAAAATCCCTATAACTCGCGAAAGGGAAAAGCAAAAGAGCTAAAATACACTAACAATAAAAACCTATTAACCCCTAATAGGAATTCCCCCTTCGGGGGTTAGGGGGAATCAAATGAGAATAATACCTGCAATAGATATCATCGACGGAAAATGTGTTCGTCTGTCCAAAGGCGATTATAACACCAAAATAATTTACAACGAAAATCCGCTAGAAGTAGCGAAATCATTCGAAGCGCACGGAATCGAATATTTGCATTTAGTAGATTTAGATGGAGCAAAATCGAGTAAAATTGTCAATTATAAAATATTAGAGCAAATTGCTACTCAAACCAAATTGAAAATTGATTTTGGCGGTGGCTTGAAGTCGGATGCTGACTTGAAAATCGCTTTTGAAAGTGGTGCTAACCAAATTACAGGCGGAAGTATTGCGGTAAAAAATCGTGCCGTTTTTGAAAAATGGATTGCCGAGTATGGTTCTGATAAAATTATTTTAGGTGCAGATGCTAACAATGAAAAAGTAGCTGTTTCAGGATGGTTAGAAGACTCTGATGAAGACTTAATTCCTTTTATACAACAATATATGTCTAAAAGGATTCAGTACGTTATTTGTACGGATATTGCCAAAGATGGAATGTTAGAAGGTCCAAGTTTTGATTTGTATACTAAGATTTTGGCGGAAGCCAAAGGAATAAAACTAGTCGCTTCGGGTGGAATTTCAACTTTTGATGAATTACCAAAATTAGCCGATTTAGGCTGTGAAGGAACCATCATAGGAAAAGCGATTTACGAAGGAAGAATTTCGTTGAAACAATTGGAAAATTACATCATAACAACCTAACAGGTTTTTAAAACCTGTTAGGTTTAATCTAATAAAATATGCTTACAAAAAGAATAATCCCTTGCTTGGATATTAAAAACGGAAGAACCGTAAAAGGTATCAATTTCGTAGATTTGCGTGATGCAGGCGATCCTGTAGAATTAGCCAAAATCTATTCGGATGAAGGGGCGGATGAATTGGTTTTCCTAGATATTTCGGCTACTGAGGAACGAAGAAGAACTTTAGTTGATTTGGTTCGAAAAGTTGCAGCTGCGATTAATATTCCATTTACTGTTGGTGGTGGAATCGCGACTGTTGAAGATGTTGAAGTTTTACTTCAAAATGGAGCCGATAAGGTTTCTATTAATTCATCAGCGGTAAAAAATCCACAATTGATCAATGATTTGGCAAAAAAATTTGGTAGTCAATGCATTGCTGTAGCTATAGATGCTAAACAAATTGATGGTGAATGGATCGTTCATTTGGTAGGTGGAAAAGTACCAACTGAGATTCGATTATTTGATTGGGCGCAAGAAGTAGAACGAAGAGGAGCAGGAGAAATTCTTTTTACCTCAATGGATAACGACGGAACTAAAGGCGGATTTGCAAATAAAGCTTTGGCTACGTTGTCAAGTTTAGTCAATATTCCAATTATCGCTTCGGGTGGAGCTGGGAATATACAGCATTTTGTAGACGCTTTTGTAGATGGGAGAGCAGACGCAGCTTTGGCTGCAAGCGTTTTTCACTTCAAGGAAATTGAAATTAAGACGTTAAAAAAAGAACTTAAAAATAATAATATCGAAGTCAGAATCTAAAATCTGAATTCTAAAATCTCAAATTACAATGAATGTAGATTTTTCAAAAAGTGCAGACGGATTGATTCCGGCAATAATTCAAGATACCGAAACCAAAAATGTCTTAATGTTGGGATATATGAACGAAGAGTCCCTTCAAAAAACAATAGACACCCAAAAAGTAACTTTTTATAGCCGTTCCAAACAAAGACTTTGGATAAAAGGCGAGGAGAGTGGTAACTTTTTAAATTTGGTCTCTATAAAGAATGATTGTGATAATGATACTTTTTTAATAGAAGTAAAACCAGATGGTCCAACGTGTCATACAGGTTTAGATACTTGTTGGCAAGAGACTAACAATCAAGAATATGGATTTATTTCAAATCTTGAAAAAACGATAAAAATAAGAAGAGAAAATGCAGATTCAGAAAAAAGTTATGTTGCCTCTTTATTTAAATTAGGAATTAATAAAATTGCGCAAAAAGTAGGAGAGGAAGCGGTCGAAGTGGTTATCGAAGCGAAAGATGATAACGATGATTTATTCTTGAGCGAAAGTGCCGATTTACTTTTTCATTACCTAATTCTATTGCAAGCCAAAGGTTTTCAATTGAACGATGTGGTTGATATTTTAAAAAGCCGTCAGAAATAATAATATTATAAGTAGCTGATCCCGCTCTTCATTACAATCTTTTGTGCCGAGCGCTGGCACAAAAGGATTTCCATTTCTATCGGGGCTATGGCATTTGGCTTCATAATAAAAGGAATAGATTTTAAAATTTACGAGTATTACAATTAATTTTTACTCAGTAAACTCAAAAACAGCAAACTCTTTGGGTTGATGAAACCCAAATTTGAGGGTTTTATAAGGTCGTAATGCGAGATACTCGGTTGTGTTACCATAATCGATTTTAAAAGCATTTCCCTTCCATTTTGTTCCACTTTTAGGTTTTGTAAAATTTCCGTTTTCGATAGTTTCTAAACTCGAAAACGGAATTTTTATTTCAGTACAAAAGCCTTGTGCACTTATTTTACTTACTGTTTCCATTCCTAAAACTGTAAAAGCTGTTGAAGTTTTCCATCCGCCACAATCAGGCAAAATACAATGAATTATCATGTCATAATTTGTGGAAAAAGCATTCACTCCAATTTCTAAATAATTCTGTCCATCTGCATCGGGATCAATAAAAAATTCAACCAAATCATCTGAGTTATATATTGGAGTGTCTTTTTCCTTAAGGGATCCAATAATTTTAGAATCTTCGGAACGATAGGCTATAAATAGATTTTCATCATTCCACGAAAGTGAAACAAAGGTATTTTGAGTTGCTGTTGCACCAGAATTATATACTGTAAAAGGTCCTAGAAAAGCAGTTTCCCAATCTGATAAATCACCATCTATAATAAGAGTATCACTGCTCTTATGAATAGGAATATCCTGAGAATTACTTGTTATTGAAAAAAGTAACATTACAATAAATTCGATTGAAATAGATTTCATGAATAATTCTTTAATAAAATTAAAAATTAAAAACTAAAAATAGAAAAGAATAATCAATTCTGATACAAAACATGAAATAAGAAATTATTAAATTATTAAAAATTATTGGGAATGTTTACATTTGTTGTGAACTGCTCTATTTGCTTCAAATTATTAGAAAATGAGAAATTACTTTTGTGGCGTTATAACCGCTTTTTTAGTTGGTTTTAATGCCAATTCGCAAGGACTTTTAAATAAGTCTGTAACTACATTTACGCATCAGGACACTTTACGCGGAAGCATTACTAAAGAAAGAGCTTGGTGGGACGCTACGCACTACACATTAGATATAAAAGTAAATCCTGCTGACAGCACCATTACCGGTTCGAATACAATTCAGTATAAAGTACTTAATTCCTATTCTATTATGCAGATTGACTTGCAAACTCCTATGGAGATTAATAATGTTACACAAGATGGTGTTGATTTAAAATACAAAAGAGACGGGAATGCTTATTTCATAACATTAACCTCTTCGCAAAACGTAGGCGAAATAAAAAAAATTAAAATATTTTATCAGGGTAAGCCTAAAGTAGCTGTTAATCCGCCATGGGATGGTGGCATTACTTGGAAAAGAGATAAAAACGGAAATAATTTTATAGCTTCTTCCTGTCAAGGTTTGGGCGCTAGCGTTTGGTGGCCGAACAAAGACCACATGTACGATGAAGTAGAAGGCATGGAAATTAGCGTGAATGTTCCCAAAAACTTAATTGATGTATCAAATGGTCGTTTGCAAAATGTAAAAGAGTTAAAGGATGGAACGAAAACCTATACATGGGTAGTAAAAAATCCAATCAATAATTATGGTGTAAATATCAATATTGCTGATTATGCAACCTATTCTGAGAAATACCAGGGAGAAAAAGGCGATTTGGATTGTACGTATTATGTTTTGAAAGATAATTTGGCTAAAGCCAAAGAACATTTTAAGGATGTACCTAGAATGTTGAAAGCTTTTGAACACTGGTTCGGACCGTATCCTTTCTATGAAGATAGTTATAAGCTTGTAGAAGCTCCTTACTTAGGAATGGAGCACCAAAGTTGTGTCACCTATGGTAATGGGTATCAAAATGGCTATTTGGGACGAGATGTAAGTGGAACAGGTTGGGGACTAAAATTTGACTTTATAATTATTCACGAATCAGGGCATGAATGGTTTGCGAACAATATTACATACAAAGACATAGCAGACATGTGGATTCATGAAAGTTTTACTTCGTATTCCGAGAGTCTATTTGTCGAATATTATTACGGAAAACCAGCTGGTTACGAATATGTGCAAGGAATTCGAAAAAATATTTTAAATGATAAACCAATTATTGGTTATTATGATGTAAACAATGAAGGTTCTAGCGATATGTACTACAAAGGTGCAAACATGCTGAACACCTTGCGTCAGGTTGTAAATGATGATGATAAGTGGCGCAGTATTTTAAGAGGTTTAAATAGTACTTTTTACCACCAAACGGTAACTACTAAACAAATTGAAGATTACTTAAGTCAGCAAGTCGGGATGGATTTAAATCCTTTTTTTAATCAATATTTAAGAGATACTAGAATACCAACTTTAGAATATTTTTTTAAAGATAATTATCTAACTTATAAATGGACTAATGCGGTTTCAGAATTTAATATGCCGCTAAAAGTTACGTTAAACGGAACAGAAACTTGGCTGAAACCTAGCACAGAATGGGTAAATTTACCCTATAAAAAAGAGGATCCAAAACTAGTAATTGATGCCAATTTCTACGTAGCAAGTTTTAATATTTTATAATACTTCATTGAAATAGAAAATGCAATAAACTATATTCTAGTTTATTGCATTTTTTTAGATAAAGTATTTGACTTCAGATCAAATTATTTTTAATATAGCTATAACTGGTTTCTATAGATCCTATTGGACTTGGAGAGTAATTAGTTTCTTGCTCTACAAAAAAGCGTTTCATTCCAGAAAGTTTAGCCTCGGCAAAAATTGATTTAAAATTTATCGTTCCTTCTCCAATTTCTGTATTCCATTCTGGATTGCTTTTATCTAAATCTTTTACATGCCACATCGTGAAACGTTCTGGATGTTCTTTAAATAATTTGAGAGGATCATTTCCAGAACGCACAACCCAATACAAATCCATTTCAAAATTGACTAAATTTTTATCAGTTTCTTTTAGTAAAATGTCATAGCCATTCCTTCCATCATAGTCTTTGAATTCAAAATCGTGATTGTGATATGCTATCTTTAAACCTGCTTTCTTACAAAGCACTCCAGCTTCATTAACTTTTAAAGCAATTTTTTTATAATCATCAATACTTTGTCTCAACGGTTCATCCAACCATGGTACTACAACATATTCACTTCCAAGTGAGTTGGCCGTTTCTATAGATGCTTTTAAAAAATCCGTATTGCCGTTTTTTATGTACGTGTTAAAATCATAGTGACCGCTCGTTGCTTTTAATCCATTGTCTGATAATATCGATTTAAAATCTTTAACACTAGTTCCAAAAAAAGCGTCTTTCGTAGAAAAACCATAGGTTTCTACTTCGGTATAACCTGCTTTCGCTATTTTTTCAATAGTTCCTTTTACATCTTTAGGTAGCGCTTCTCTTAAAGTGTATAGTTGTAGTCCAATATTTTTAGTTTTACTGTCAAAAGCCAATGTGGGTACCAAAGCTAACGCGCCCAATGCTAATCCTCCATTAATTATAAAAGCTCTTCTTTGTATCATAGTAGTTTTTTTAAATATTAATTAAACAGTACAAATTCTAATTGCTTTCTGCAAGGAAGCAAATTTGTCTTTATTTTTTGGCATGAATTCTTGTCCAACATATCCTTTAAATCCAGTATCTGCAATTGCGTTCATAATCGCTACGTAATTAAGTTCCTGACTTTCATCAATTTCATGACGACCTGGAACTCCCGCAGTGTGATAATGCGCAATGTATTGATGGTTATCTTTGATAGTTCTAATCACATCACCTTCATCAATTTGCATGTGGTATATGTCGTACAACAATTTAAAATTTTTAGAACTCACACGTTTTACTAATTCGACTCCCCAAACTGTGTTGTCACATTGATAGTCTTTATGGTCAATTTTACTATTTAGTAATTCCATAACAATAGTCACATTATGCTTTTCTGCCAAAGGAACTATTTTTCGCAACCCATTTACACAGTTTCTCCATCCTTCTTCATCTGTTTTTCCTCTTCTGCTTCCGCTAAAGCAAATTAGATTCGTATAACCTGCTACTGCCACTAACGGAATCATCTCAGTATAATTCTGAATCAGCGTATCGTGAAATTGTGTATCATTAAAACCATCGACTAAATTTATTTCGGCTCCATTACACATTGTTGATTTTAAATCATATTTTTTCAAAATAGGCCATTCTTCAGGACCAACTAAATCAATTCCAGTAATCCCAATTTTTTTAGCTTCAATACAAAGTGTATCCAAATCATAATCATTAAAACACCACCTTGCTACGGAGTGATTTATCTTTCCTTTTAATGCATTTGATAGTACTTCTGAATCATTTTTTGGCATAGCCAATACAGAAAAACCCCTTGGAATTCCCAAGCCAGCCGTAACAGCAAGAATTCCCTTAATAGCAGATCGTCTGTCTATGTTAGCAATCATCTCCGTCTGTTCTAATTAGTAACAGTTTCTACTTGATTTTTAGTTTTATCATTGAATAAAAGAGCAAAAATCAAAAATACAGCAAATGCAATTCCTGCCGGAATAACCCACACCATTTGCCAGTTTGTTCCACCTTCAATAGTTTTATAATTATCTGTTATCCATCCTGCAACTGCGAATCCTATTAGCATCCCAACGCCATATGTAGCCAGTGTTATCAGTCCCTGAGCAGAACTTTTATATTTATCACCCGCTTTAGAATTGGTATATATTTGTCCCGAAACAAAAAAGAAGTCATAACAAATTCCGTGTAATGCAATACCAATAATTAACATAAAACTTAAATCACCACCATTCCCGTAAGCAAATAAAAGATATCTAACTGCCCAAGCTAACATGCCAACAAGTATGGTTTTTTTAAAGCCGAAACGAACAAAAAATACTGGAATAAGCAATAAAAATAGCGCTTCGGATATTTGGCCAATGGCCATCATTCCTGTGGGATTCTGAATCCCTGCTTCGGTTAAGAAAGGATGTGCATTTTGATAGTAAAACGCCAAAGGAATACAGATAAGAATGGATGAAATAAAGAATATAGCAAAGTTTTTATCTTTCAGTAATTTCAAAGCATCAAAACCAAGTAAGTCTCCAATTTTAATTTTGTCAGTAGATGCTACTTTTGGAGGTGTTTTTGGCAAAGAAAAACTAAATAATCCTAAAATGAAAGCTGCAATTCCTGATAAAAGAAAGGTGTTTTTCAGCATTCCTTGCGAGACACCTTCCGTAGAATCCCAGTGGAATAAAAAGCTAATGGCTAATCCTGCAATGATCCAACCTATTGTACCCCAAACACGAATGTTACCAAATTCCTTTTCTGGATTTTGCATTTGATTAAAAGCAACCGAATTGACCAATGCCAAGGTAGGCATGTATAAAATCATGTAACTTAAAACGTAAGTGTAAAAAATACCAACTTCTTGTGACTGATACATTTGATACATCAAAAAAGCTCCTGCCAAATGAAGAATTCCTAAAATTTTCTCCGCATTAAAATAACGATCAGCAATCAAACCAATAATGAACGGAGCTATAATTGCACCCCATGATTGTGTTGAAAAAACAGCAGCAGTCTCAGCTCCAGATGCACTTAGATTATTTCCTAGAAAAGTTCCTAGGGTCACAAACCAAGCACCCCAGATAAAAAACTCTAGAAACATCATGATTGATAATTTAAGTCGGATGGTTGTATTCATTGGTTATCTTGCTTTAGTTTTATTGTTTTGATTATAATAAATTAGTATTGCTTCTACATTCCATTCTCACAACCTGTGGTGACCTTCAAGGTATTCCATTCTTTAATCATAATATTTCTATACCAAACATTATCACCATGATCTTGCAATCCTATTCTACCCGTTTTAGATTTCGCAAAACCTTCCCAACCTGCAAATTTACTACCCGCAACAAGTGCATTGAAATTGTCATCCCAAAGAACTGTTTCGACAACAATAACACCGTTTAATAAAAATGTTAATTTTCCGTTTTTAGAAACGATCTCAGCAGTATTCCATTCACCCACAGGTTTAACAGGCTCTGATGAGCTTTTAATTAAATCATATAAATCTCCAGCACGGTGCTTTGTTATTTTACCATCAGGGTGACCATCATTATCTAGTACTTGCATTTCTAAGCCTGTATCGTAGGTGTTTTTATATTTTTTATCTTCATTAATATAAAAAATAATTCCACTATTCGAATTTGGAGCTATTTTCCACTCTAATTTTAAATGGAAATTGGTGTATTCATTATCGGTAACCAAATCTCCACCTTGACCATCTTTTGCGGCAGCGGGATCAAAGTGTAATTCACCATTTTCTACTTTCCAACCATTAGATACGGAGGTTTTTCCGTAGGTATGCCATCCTGCGGTAGTTTTACCATCAAATATGGGCTTAAATCCTTTTTGTGCGTTCATTGTTTGAGATAAAGCGAGTGCAAGTAATGCCGTAAAAATATTTTTCATCCTTTTTTGTTTTTTGAAATTAAATTATTTATAATGTTAAGTTTTTCCATCCTTTTCGATAGTCTCGTTTTACATATTGATTCACCTCATCGAAATTTGTAATTCGCATTTGGTCATTATCCCATAATAATTTTACAGATCGACCAGGAAACGTTTCTTCTCCTAGATATTCTTTTTGAATATCATAGCCACGAATGGCTAAATTCGCCATTAGTAAGGCTTCGGTTAAGGGACCTGCAATTTCAAAAGGAGAACTTACTTCTTGTTTGCCATAACCTGCAATACAGGCATCAACCCATTGTTTGTAGTGTCCATCTGCACCATTTTGTACTCGGGAATACTTTTGAGCACTATTTAAATTTTCATTTCTACTTAATGGAAGCAACCGTGGATTTAAACCATAAGTATCACACATCATTTTTCCTTTAGTACCTGTAAACAAAGTTCCATTTCCGCCATCGCCAAAAATATCATTTGGGCCTAATTCAATAGGACGTTCGGGTTGAATACCTCCATCCATCCAGTTAAGCGTAACATCACCAAGTGTTTTGTTTGTTTTGGGAAATGTTAGAGTGACATTACTAGAAGGTGGACAGCTTTCTGGGAAATATCCTCTTTCAAATTCATCTACGTAGACAGATCCGACACTGCATTGCACATCTTTGGCATATTTTAAGTTTAAAATACTAAAAGGTGCTTCAATTAAATGACAACCCATATCGCCCAAAGCGCCAGTTCCATAATCCCACCAACCGCGCCAGTTAAAAGGCACTACTTTATTGACATATTCTTTATAAGGAGCAGTTCCCAACCATAAATCCCAGTCTAGTTCTTTTGGAATTTCCGCTTTATTAGTAGACCATGGAATACCTTGAGGCCAAACAGGACGATCGGTCCAAGCATGAACCGTGTGGACATCACCAATCAAACCAGCTTCAAACCATTCTTTCATAATTCGAGTACCATCATTCGAGGCTCCTTGGTTTCCCATCTGTGTTACTACTTTGTATTTTTGAGCTGCTTGAGTCAAAATACGCGCTTCATAGATGTCATGAGCCAATGGTTTTTGTACATAGACATGCTTGCCCAATTGCATTGCTGCTAACGCTTGAATAGCGTGATTATGATCTGGTGTCGAAACTGAAACCGCATCAATATTTTTGTGTTCTTTGTCTAACATTTCACGCCAATCTTTATAAAACTTCGCTTTTGGAAAAGCGTTAACAGTTTTAGCAGCTCTTCGGGTATCTACATCGCATAAAAAAGCGATATTAGCTCTTCCGCTTTTATCAAACATGGCAATGTCAGACTGTCCTTTTCCTCCAACACCAATTCCTGCAATCAACAAACGATCACTAGGTGCAATAAAACCACGACCCAGAACATGACGTGGAATAATCATAAAGGCAGCAGTAGCTATGGCGCCAGTTTTAATAAAATCCCGGCGAGTATTTGCTATTTTAGTATCTTCTTTTTTTTCCATGTAGTTTTTTGGTCTAATAGTTTCTTTATTTTTAAAGAGCAAAATATCTTATTATTTTTAAAGTGTAAATGACTATTTATTAAGTGACAATATATACTTTGCTATTAATTTTGCATCGTCCTTTTTTAGTGTCGAATGGGCAGCCATCGGAACAGTACCCCAAACTCCAGAACCGCCTTTTATAATTTTATCAGCTAGATAGCTAATGTTTTTCGCATTTAAAGGGTATTTTTGTGCAATATCAACATAGGAGGGACCTACTAACTTTTTATCCACCTTATGGCAGCCCACACAATCCATTTTTGCTATTAACTTTTGACCTTCAGAATCTTGATCAACAGCTATTGTTAGCTTTTTTGTATAATTCTCTTCGAAATTAAAATTTTTGAATGAGGTCAAGCTAAGTAATAAAATACTTAAAATCAATAATTTATTTGTCATTTTACGATTTTTTAAATTTTATAATCCTAAATTTTTTCGATTTAAGTCTTTATTGGTTGCTACTGAAGCAAAATCATCAAAAGCTTTATCAGTTACTTTAATAATGTGGTTTTTTATAAATTCGGCTCCTTCTCGTGCGCCATCTTCCTGATTTTTTAAACAACATTCCCATTCCATTACTGCCCAGCCTTTATAATCATATTGTGCCAGTTTGCTGAAAATTGTTTTAAAGTCAATTTGACCATCACCCGGGGATCTATAACGACCCGCTCTATTCTCCCAACTTTGATACCCTCCAAAAGTGCCCTGTTTTCCTGTCGGATTGAACTCAGCATCTTTTACATGAAACGCTTTAATCCGTTCATGATAAAAATCAATATATTGAATATAATCCAATTGTTGCAGCACAAAATGAGATGGATCGTATAAAATGCAAGCTCTGGAATGATTGTTCACTGCCTTTAAAAACATTTCGTAGGTTTCACCATCAAACAAATCTTCACCAGGGTGAATTTCGTAACATAGATCAACTCCATTTTTATCAAATTCATTTAAAATTGGCAGCCATCGTTTGGCTAATTCTGCAAATCCATCCTCAATCAATCCAGGTGGACGTTGTGGCCAAGGGTGGAAATATTGCCAAAGTAAAGAACCACTAAAAGTGGCATGGGCATTTAAATCTAAGTTTTGAGAAGCTTTTGCGGCATATATCAATTGTTCCACGGCCCATAATTGTCTTTCCTTTGGGTTTCCGCGTAGATTTTTTGGTGCAAAACCATCAAAAAAATCATCGTAAGCAGGATGAACGGCTATTAATTGTCCTTGTAAATGGGTAGAAAGTTCCGTAATTTCTAATCCATGAGCATTTATTTTACCTTTTAATTCTTCAGCATAGGTTTTGCTTTCTGCTGCTTTTTGTAAATCAATGAATCTGCTGTCTAATGTTGGTATTTGCAATCCTTTAAAACCTAAATCGGCAGCCCATTTGCAAATTCCATCCAAAGAATTGAAAGGAGATTGATCACTTATAAACTGTGCTAAAAATACTGCTGGGCCTTTTATTGTTGTCATATTATATTTTATCTAAAACCAATTACAAAACAAAAGTGGTCCATTTTACATCAGAGTGGGAGGAAGCTACCACATTATCTATAAAAGCCATTCCTCTTACACCATCTTCTACAGTAGGAAAGTCTAACATTTCTGCAGTAGGAGTTTTACCTTCTAATTTAGAAAGCAAAGTCAAAGCAAAATTGCGATAGATATTTGCAAATGCTTCTAGATATCCTTCTGGATGACCACCTGGAGTTCTACAATTGTGCGTTGCAAATGATGATAATTGGGAATAATTACTGCCGGCTCTTAAAATTTGAGTGGGGTCGTTTAACCATTTTACTAATAAAGTATTTGGATCGTGTTGCAACCATTCAATACCGCCTTTTTCGCCGTAAACTCTTATTTTTAATGCATTTTCTTCTCCTGCGGCTACTTGAGAAGCCATTAAAACACCTTTCGAACCATTGTCAAATTTCAACAATACGGCACCATCATCATCCATTATTCGACCTTCAACCAAGGTGTTTAATTCAGCACAAACGGCTGTAATTTTTGCTCCAGTAATATATTCAGCCAAATGAGCGGCATGCGTACCAATGTCTCCCATTACGGAGCTTTTTCCAGATTTTTTGGGATCGGTTCTCCAAGCTGCTTGTGCATTTCCTTCTCTCTCAGATAACGTGCTCAACCATCCTTGAGGATATTCTACCCAAACTTTTCTTATGTTGCCCAATTTACCTTCTCGTACCATAGCTTTCGCTTGCTTCACCATTGGGTAGCCGGAATAGGTATGTGTTAAACAAAGTAGCAGGCCTGTTTCTTCCACTTTTTGTTTTAGTATTTTTGCTTCTTCTAATGAAAAAGTCATCGGTTTTTCGATTACAACATTAAAGCCATATTCCAAAGCCATCATAGCGGGTGCAAAATGGGCAAAATTGGGTGTAACAATAGTGACAAAATCAATTCGTTCTTCTGCTGGTAATGCTGCTTCTGCTTTGATCATTTCTTCGTACGTCAAATAGGTTCTTGATTCTGGTAGAAAAAGAGCTTTGCCAGAGGCTATCGCAGTTTCAGGATTGATGCTTAAAGCACCGCATTTTAATTCAATTAGTCCGTCTAAATTAGCAGCCAAACGATGTATCGCACCTATAAAAGCATCTTGACCGCCACCAACCATTCCCATTCTTAATTTTCTCATAGTGAACGACTAAATATTTCCTTTTTTTAATTCTTTAACTGCGTAATCACAAGCTCTTGCTGTCAATGCCATAAATGTTAGCGATGGATTTTGGCAGGCAATCGATGGCATGCACGATCCATCTGTTACAAATACATTATTTACTTCGTGCATTTGATTCCACTTATTTAACACAGAAGTTTTAGGATCATTACCCATTCTAGCTGTTCCCATTTCATGGATAGCCATTCCAGGATAGCAATCATTATCATATGTTTTTACGTTTTTGATTCCTGAAGCTTCCAGCATTTCTGCAGCATCATACATCATGTCTTCGCGCATTTTTGCTTCGTTTTCTTTATATTCGCAATCAATTGCTAAAACGGATTGTCCCCATTTGTCTTTTTTGGCATGATCGATGTAAACTCTATTTTCATAATACGGTAACATTTCTCCAAAACCACCTAGTCCCATTGACCAAGAGTCAGCAGGGCGAGACATGGTTTCTTTAAAGTTCTCACCAAAAGCAAGCTCGGCCACTTCTTTGTGCCACGAACCTCTACTAGCGCCACCTTGATAGCCAAAACCTCTTAAATAATCTCTTTTATCATTCCCGACATTTTGGTAACGTGGAATGTATATTCCATTGGCTCTGCGACCATACGTATATTTATCTTCAAAGCCTTCGGCAGTTCCTTCGGCACCACAACGGAAATGATGATCCATTAAATTATGACCCAACTGACCGCTTGCATTTCCTAAACCTTCAGGATGTGCTTCGGAAGTAGAATTTAATAATATAAAAGTAGAACCCAAAGTCGAGCCATTTACAAAAACAATTTTTGCATAAAACTCCATGGTTTCATTCGTTTCGGCATCAATTACCATCACTCCTTTTGCTTTCTTTGTATCTTTATCATAAATAATATGATTGACGATAGAGTAGGGCCTAACGGTTAGTTTCTTTGTTGCCATAGCAGCGGGTAATGTAGAAGATTGCGTACTAAAATAAGCACCAAACGGACAACCACGACTGCATAAATTTCTGTATTGACAGCTTCCTCGACCTAAATGCGGTACGGTTAAATTGGCTGTACGACCAATAGTAAGAATTCGGGATTTATTATAATGCTTTTCTAGTCTTTCTTTCACTGATTTTTCTACACAATTCAAATCCATTGGTGGAAGAAAAATCCCATCTGGTAATAAGGGCCAATTCTCTGCTTGGCCACTAATTCCCGCAAATTTTTCGGTATAATCATACCATGGAGCAATATCTTTGTATCGAATGGGCCAGTCGTTTCCATAGCCGTCTTTTTTATTATCTTCAAAATTGTGATCACTAAAACGGTAACTTTGACGTCCCCACATTAACGATTTACCACCAACATGAAAACCTCTGTACCAGTCAAATCGCTTATCTTCGGTATAAGGACATTCTAAATCATTTACCCACCATTTCGAAGTAGCTTCGTTATAAGGATAATCTCTAGTTTGAACTGGATGTGTTCGTATTTGTTCCTGCGTAAGTTTTCCAGCGTGCTTAAATTCCCAAGGATCTTTCATCGCAGAATCGTAATCGGTAATATGCTCGATATTCATTCCTCGTTCGAGCATTAGTACTTTTAAACCTTTTTCGGTAAGTTCTTTTGCTGCCCATCCACCACTAATTCCTGATCCTACCACAATAGCATCGTAGGTATTTTGTTCTTTTAAATTCGTATTTATATTCACGCTATTTTTTTTAAAATGAAAAATTTTTAATTTAAAATATCTTTTTAATTAGTTGCCCATGCCTTTTGTCCTGGTTTATAAGGTGCACTTCCATCATATCTTCCTGGTACGGGTAAATATTCTCTAGCTTCTGTGCAACCTACTTCTGATGAATAGTAACCTAATATTGTTAAATCTCTTGCGATTAAAAAGAAGGATGGTGCTTTTTTGTTTGCTAATGTTTCGTTCTTAAGATCCGTCATTATTTTTATACGTTCCTCTTTATTAAGTTGCATAAAAATTCTGCCGTATTCCTTACTGCATTTCTCGTCCATTTCTAATAGACCGCTTGCAAATATTTCCTGTAGTTTGGCAGGATAACATTCTGTTATAATCATTGGTATAAAAGCACCAAGTCCAGCAACTTTAGCTCCCGCAGATGATGTAGTGGTTGGAATGATAATTTCTGCAAATTCAGCTAAAATTTCTTCTTGACTGAAAGAAAAAGAAACAAAGTTTTTTTCTTTTTCTGGCATAGCGAAACTTTCAAATAAAACTCCTATTGTGGTTGCAGATAATGCGCCTCCCATCAAATAAGCTACTTTTTTTAATGCTTCTCTTCTTTCCATTTCCTTTAATTTTAAAACTACTAAATTGGAAACTAGTAATTTAGTTATTATATTCTTACAATTATAGTAAAAAAAAAGATGTATCAATATTTATTAAGTTAAAAAAATAACAGATTTGAGTTATTGCTATTTTTTTAATTAAAATATGGTATTTGAACAGATAGAATTGCAAATTGCTTCAAAAAAATTGAATAAAAGGTATCTTTTAAACAAATATGTAGTCACCAAATAAAGTTTTTTGGTTAACAAAATAGAAATTTTATAAGAATATAATTATTAAAAAATGAAAATTTAATAAAAATAAATTTTCATTGCGTTAAAATAACATATATCAAAGCTATTGGGTGATAATAGGTAGTAAAATTTTGTTGTTTTTTTAATTGATTCGTTCGATCAAAGTTTTTCAAAAAGTTGGACTTGACTTCTTAGTCTCTCCGTAAGCAAATTCATCATTCTCTTATTTAGATTGGATGCGTTTTTTACGTACACTGCATATTCGTCACTTGTAAATAAACCGATAATTATTCCTTTTAAAGTATTTCTAAACTTAATATCTTTTTGAATTGTATTCTCGATAATTGCTAACTTTTCGTCAATTGTTTTGGAGTAAAAGTCCGTTTTATTTTTCGTGATATAATTTAGAAAAGAAGCAATAAATAAATCGTTCTGAAGCTTTAGAATCGGTCTAAGAACTTCATTTTGAAACAACTCCTCGCTTGATGTCTGGTTGTTTGCAATTCCTAATGCTTCCCCACGAAATTCTTTTATGAATATATCTCTTTGAATCATTTTTTTTCTTTAAAATTATAACAATTATGGGAAACAATAATAACAAACGAATGAGTTTTTTTGTTTTAAAACTTTACCACATTTTCAGATGGCATCACAAAAATTTCCAAATCAAAGTAAGAAACGGAAGCAATAATATGATCGAATATGTCAGACATAATATATTCATAATTTTCAAAACGTTTGTCTTTAGAAAAGGCATACACTTCTAGTGGAATGCCATAAGGTGTAGGTTGCAATTGCCGGCAAAGCATTAACATATCTTTATTTAGTCCCGGATGTTGATGCAGGTATTGGGTAATGTATTTTCTAAACAATCCTAAATTAGTAACGTTACGGCCATTAATTGAAAGATTCTTATCAATTTTATTAGCAATATTATAGTTGTCAATTTCAAATTTTCTAGTGTCAATATAGGCACTTAAAAGGTGTATTTTTTTCAATTCAATAAGTTCCTCTTCTTCTAAAAAGCGAATACTATTGGCTTTGATAATAATGTGTCTTTTAATTCGTCTACCATCGGAGTTAAGCATGCCGCGCCAGTTATGAAAGGAATCAGAGCTTAAACTGTAGGTAGGAATAGTTGTGGTAGTATTATCGAAATTTCGAACTTTTACCGTAGCCAAATTAATTTCTATCACATCTCCATCGGCACCATAGCGATCCATGGTAATCCAATCACCAATGCGAACCATATCGTTTATGGCAACTTGAACACTCGCCACAAAACCCAAAATTGTATCTCTAAAAATTAAAATGATAACTGCCGAAGCCGCTCCAACTATAGTAAGAAATTCACTTTGATCAATTTCAAATAATTTAGATATAATGATCGCAATGCCAAACATCCACAGTACAATCATAATAACTTGAATAAAGCTATCAATAGGTTTATCGCTGTATCTCGGGATCAGTTTTAAGTAATCGCGGAGTGAGTTAAAAATAGTTCTAATGATCCATAAAACCATTAATATAATGTAGATTCCAACTAATTTTCCAAAAACACCTTCCCAATATTCAAATTTGTCCAAAATTATTGGAACCGCTTTCAGTACAAAAATTAAAGGAAATAAATAGGCGATGTATTTCGCAGTTTTGTTGGTTATCAGTAAATCATCAAAACGCGTTTTAGTCTTCTGAGCCACGACAGCCATTATGGTTACCAATACAAACCGAAATACTGCATATAATATGTAGGCGAAAGCAGCAAGTACGAAAATATTAAAAAACAAACTCAAATACGTCGCATTACTTCGGCTCAATCCCCAAGTTCGAAAAATAGGGTAGAGGTATGTAAAAACGAAATGAATGAGTTTGTCCATATACTACAAGTATTTTTTTTCAATATAAAAAGTTCCAAACGGGACTAATGAAGCGAGTTGTATAATACCAAAGGTTTTAAAGTCCCATTTTTGCGATTTTCTTAATAAAAATGCAAGTATAACGTAACCAATAAAAAGAACACCATGACTCATACCAATAGGATATAAAAGTGTTTTGTATAGCGGTAAATTGTTTGGCTTTATGAAAAGCATATTCGAAAATAAAACCAAATAAGAGATTCCTTCTAAAATGGCTATAACCTTGAAAATCTTGAGCATTTCTTTATTTTTTAGAATTATAACTCGCAAAATTAGGTAATAACATTGATTTTAATGGTATGGAGTGAGAAAGTAATTTACTTTTGTATACTTAAACTTTGATAATGAGCAAACGCGATTTAAAAAAATATTTAAATGAACTCACTAAAGCACAATTAGAAGAGCAAATTTTAGAGTTGTACGAAAAGTTTAGTCCTATAAAGGTCTATTACAATTTTGTTTTTAACCCAAAGGAAGACACGCTATTGCAGGAATGTAAAGTCAAAATTTCTAATGAATATTTCCCAATACAGTCAGGTAAGAAAAGGAAAAGACCAAAAATGAGACGTTCGGTGGCTCAAAAATATATCAAACATTTTTTATCATTAGGTGTCGACCCTTTTGTCATTGCCGATGTCATGCTTTATAATATTGAAGTCGCTCAAACATTCTCTGCAAAATACGACGTTAACCAGGATTTGTTTTATAAAAGCATGCACAACTCTTTTGACCAAGCTGTGAAATTTATAATTTCAAACGGAATACTAGCGGAGTTCAAAGAAAGAATAATTGCAATTCATCAAAGAACTTTAGCGCAAAAATGGTACAATGAACCCGAATTTGCTTCTAGTATTGAACAATTATTGTGGTAATATAACGCACTGCAAATCAAAATTATTTAATCCATCTTATAATTTTTAAACAAATTTTAGCTGAATAACTGTTTTTTAGGCGTATTTTTGCAAAAACCCAACAAAAAAAATGCATCAAAACTCACTAGAAATTGAAATTGAAGACAAAAAAGAATTGTATGCTTACCAAAAAGGAGATATTGATGCTATCTTCGAGCGTATAGATAATGCCCCACCACAACATCACTTACTATATCAGTTGCCTACAGGTGGCGGAAAGACAGTAGTTTTTTCAGAAATTGTACGCCGTTATTTATCGCAGCACGACAAAAAAGTAGTAGTATTGACGCATCGTATTGAGTTGTGTAAGCAAACTTCAAAAATGCTTAAAGGCTTTGATGTAAAAAACAAAATCATCAATAGTAAGGTTAAAGAACTGCCAGATCAGAATGATTATTCCTGTTTTGTGGCAATGGTCGAAACCTTAAAAAACCGTATCAATGACGAAAAATTACATTTAGACAATGTAGGTTTGGTTATTATTGATGAGGCGCATTACAATTCCTTCCGTAAATTATTGAGTTCTTTCAAGAATGCATTCATTTTAGGAGTGACAGCAACGCCTTTGAGCTCCAACATCAAATTGCCAATGCACGAAAGCTATGACGAATTAATTGTTGGTGACACCATTAATTCCCTTATCGAGAACGGATTTTTGGCGAAAGCCATCACGTACAGCTACGATGTAGGTTTAACCTCGTTGAAAGTAGGTATAAATGGAGATTACACCGTAAAATCATCCGATGATTTATATACCAATATGGCTATGCAAGAAAAATTACTGCATGCCTATACCGAGAAATCACTAGGTAAAAAGACCTTAATTTTCAACAACGGAATCAATACTTCATTGTACGTTTACGAAACGTTTAGGGAAGCCGGTTATGCCATTCGCCACCTAGACAATACCAGTAATAATGAGGAACGGAAAGATATTTTACATTGGTTCAAACACACGCCGGACGCTATTTTGACATCCGTTGGTATTCTTACCACCGGTTTTGATGAGCCAACTGTTGAAACTATTATTTTGAACAGAGCAACCAAATCGTTGACATTATACTATCAAATGATTGGTCGTGGTTCTCGAAAATTACCCAATAAAGATATATTCAATGTTATCGATTTAGGAAACAACGCAGCTCGTTTTGGCTTGTGGAGCGAACCTGTAAATTGGCAACACATTTTTAAATCACCAGAATTTTACTTAGAAAATCTACGTGATGATACCGAGATCGAATTGTATTTCAAATACACAATGCCTCCAGAATTGCGTGCTAAATTCAGCAAAACCGAAGAAGTAACTTTTGATGTCGATGAAGAACACAAACTCGCCATCGCGCTAAATCAGCGGTCTAAAGTCGTTCTAGAAAAATCAATAGATCAGCATGCTGCCATGTGTGTAGACAATACCGAAGAGCTGCAGGAGGCCAAATCATTGTCAAAAGAGCTCGAAGGCGATATAGAATGCCGCGTAAAACGCTATTCAAAATGCCTAAGTCAGTGCAGTAAAAACTACAGAGAATGGCTCGTTGATGATTACAAACTAAAAATGACTTTATTGATCGGTAAAAAATACCGTGAAAAAATCATGAACGAAGCGGATTAATTAGTGGTCAGTTTTCAGATTTAAGTAGGCAGTATTGCTGTTAAATTAAAAATTTTTAGGAGCTAATCCCGCTATCCGCTATATCTTTCCTTGCCTAAAGAAGGCAAGAAAAGGATGCCGCTGCTATCGGGGCTAAAAAAAACAAAGCGGTAATCAATACCATTTTTATAAAAAATAAGAACAAAAAAGCATGTCAAAACAATTCTCAGAATTAGGAATTTCAAAAGAGATAGTAAAAGCAATCACCGAAATGGGAATTGCAACGCCAACAGAAATTCAACTAAAAACCATTCCGTTACTTTTAGCAAACACAAATGATATTGTAGGACTAGCAAAAACGGGAACGGGAAAGACCGCTGCTTTCGGACTGCCATTATTGCAACTTATTGATGCAAAACTGCCAACAGTACAAGCCATAATTTTAGTGCCAACGAGAGAATTAGGACATCAAATTTTTCGTAACCTCGAAGACTTTTCCAAATACCTTCCTGATGTTTCTATAGCCGCAGTTTGTGGTGGAATTCCAATAAAACCACAAATCGAACGACTGACATTGCCAACGCATATCGTTGTTGCAACTCCAGGACGTTTAATCGATTTGATTCAGCGCAAAGCGATTAATCTAAAAGAAACAAAATTTCTAGTCCTAGACGAAGCCGATGAAATGGTATCGATTCTAAAAGAAAGCCTAGACGAAATCATTACCGAACTTCCAAAAGAACATAAAACCTTCTTGTTTTCAGCCACGATGCCCGGAACTATAAAACAGTTGGTTCAGAATTACCTTCATAAAAATGTAATTCAGGTGAGCGCCAACATGGAGACAGTTGGAAATCAAGGAATTGATCATCATTATATTGTAGTAGATCCAATAGAAAAACTAGATGTTTTAATGCACTTTCTAAATTCGAAAGAAGGAGAACGCGGTATTATTTTTTGTAAAACCAAAGCTGCAGTAAATAAATTAGCCAAAAATTTGGCAATCAATAGATTTTCTTCGGGTGCTTTGCATGGGAGTTTGTCACAAGGAATCCGTGACCGAATCATGGAGCAATTTCGTGAAGGTCATATCAATATATTAGTAGCTACCGATTTGGCTGCGAGAGGAATAGACGTAAAAGAAATCTCTTATGTAGTTAATTATCACTTGCCAGATGTTTACGAAGCTTACGTTCACCGTAGCGGAAGAACGGCTAGGGCAGGAGCAAAAGGACTTTCTTTGACCGTTTTACAACCTGAAGAAGTAGCTGAAATTGCTGATTTCGAAAAAGAACTAGGAATACAATTTACCAAATATAAAAAACCATCTGTTGCTAGTATTGAGGAAAATAATACGCTTTTATGGGCGAAACAAATCTTCAAGACCAAACCCAATCATGATGTCGATGCCGAATTAAAAACAAAAATAAAAACCATTTTTCATCACTTGACCAAAGACGAATTGATCGAAAAATTATTGGCTAATTATTTGTTACAAAACAAAACAGAAGTTACTGAAAAACCTGTTAAAAAATTCAAAAACTAAAGGCTGCCGAAAATTTATATCGTACTTTTATGATTAATAAAATAAAGTTAATCACTCTAATAAAAGTACACGATGCATATAGTAATCATAGGCGGAGGTTTTGCGGGAATTAATTTAGCAAAAGAACTCTCCAACCAAAAAGGAATTGAAGTAACCCTTGTCGATAAAAATAATTATAATTTCTTTCCACCACTGATATATCAGGTAGCGACAGCGTTTTTAGAACCTTCAAGTATTAGTTATCCGTTCAGAAAATTTTTTGCAGGTAAGAAAAATCTACAATTTCGACTAGGAGAATTAGAAACCGTACTTCCTGCCGAAAACAAAATTATACTCAGTAATGGCGAATTGCAATACGATCATTTGGTATTTGCAACAGGAGCCGAAACAAGTTATTTTGGCATGGAAAATGTCAAGAAAAATGCCATTCCGATGAAAACGCTCAACGATGCCATCGAAATGCGCAATACCTTATTAAAAAATCTAGAAAAAGCAGCAATTTGCAAAGACATACGTAAAAGACGTGCTCTGCTAACTCTTGTTGTTGCAGGAGGCGGTCCTACAGGTGTAGAAGTTTCAGGGATGTTTGCCGAGATGCGAAAAAGCATACTTTTAAAAGAATATCCAGAATTAGAGACTTCTGCTAGTAATATTTATTTGGTCGATGGAGGTGATGCATTGCTTTCGCCAATGAGTATAGCATCACAGCAAGATACACTAGAAGCACTAACGAAACTAGGAGTAGTAGTAAAACTAAACACTCGTGTGGTCGATTACAAAGATGATACGGTTTTCTTTGAAGACGGGAATACTATACAAACCAAAAACTTAATATGGGCTGCGGGAGTTTCTGCTAAACAATTCGATGGAATTCCAGCCGAAAGTTATGGCCGTGGGAAACGAATGCTAACAGATGCGTTCAATAAAGTAAATGAAACCACAAATATCTATGCCATTGGAGACACCTGCATTCAGCTAAATGATGTAGCTTTTCCAGGAGGACATCCGCAAGTGGCACAAGTAGCCATTCAGCAAGGAATAAATTTGGCTGATAATTTCAAATTAATGCTTAAAAATAAACCTTTGAAAGCTTTTAAATACAATGATAAAGGATCTATGGCCATTATAGGAAAAAACAAAGCTGTTGTCGATTTACCAAAACCCAAAATGCATTTCAAAGGTTTTTTTGCTTGGTTCATTTGGTTGTTCGTTCACCTTATTTCGCTAATAACCTATCGCAATAGATTACAAACCTTCTACAATTGGATGGTTGCCTATTTCTCTCAAGACCAATCGCTACGAATGATTATCAGACCCGAAAAAAGGACGAAGCTTGATGCTTAAATTACAACCTAAAAAGTAGCGTATATGGGGTTTTTTAGCCAATTTTTTAAAAAGAAAGTTCCTAGAAATCCGGAGGATGATTTTACTGTCACCGTTACCGACGAATTTATAAAAGTCGAACATCCATCAAGAAAAACGGAACAAATCTCTTGGGAGAATATTGAGGAAATAAAACTAATAAATACAGATCAAGGTCCTTGGTTGCCTGATATATGGCTTACTTTACTAGGACAAAATGAAGGTTGTTTGATCCCAACAGGAACAAAAGGCTACGAGGAAGTCTATGAAATAGTTTCAAAATACAAAGATTTCAACTTTGAGAATGTTATTAATTCGATGAGTTGTACAGAAAATGCAGAATTTGAATTGTGGAGGAAATATAATTTTTTAAACAAATAGAAATAGTCTAAATATTTTGAAAGTACATCTCAAATGAAAGTTAGCTAAGTTGTTTTTTTTTATTGTATTTTCGTACAAAATATAAAAAAAACCAACTAATGTTAACATTAATTTCTATAGTTTTATTCTTGATTTTTGGCTTTTTGTCTGCAATACATTTTTATTGGGCGTTTGGTGGACGTTGGGGAATTCAAGCCGTGTTTCCAACAAAAGACTATAACATTAAACCACAGATGCCAGGAGTACCTGCTACTTTAATTGTCGCTTTTGGACTGTTAACAATAGGACTTTTTATTTTACAAAAAGCTTCTTTTTTTAATTTACAAATCCCAACTTGGCTTGACAAATATGGACTATGGATTGTAGCAGGAATTTTTGGTATTCGAGCCATTGGTGACTTTAATTATCTTGGATTTTTCAAGAAAATCAAACACACTAAATTCGCTATAAACGACACAAATTATTATTCTCCACTATGCTTAGCAATCGTGATCTTAATATTAATGTTAATAGTGAGTAAATAAAAAATGTTGATAGTATGAATAACATAAAGCCTAATTAAAAATAGTATTAAATAAAGAATTTGATAAATAGATGAAAAAAGAATTTACAAACATATTTCTGATAATATTTTCTCTTGTAATATCAAGCTTAAATTGCATTGGTCAAGAAAATGATGATTACGCAAACAAAATTGATAGTTTAATTAAAACAAAAAATGTAAGACAATTTAATGGAGTAATTCAAATTTCACAAAACGGAAAAGAAAAATATTCAAAAGCGTACGGCTATGCTAATTTTGACACAAAGAAGAGTTTAAATACCAATGATGAATTTGAAATAATGTCAAATAGTAAACAAATAACGGCTGTTTTGATACTGTTAGAAGTCGAAAAAGGTAAAATCAATTTACAATCACCGATTAAAAAATATATACCAAGCCTAACTCAAACTTGGGCAGATTCAGTTACAGTGCATCAGTTACTTAATTTTACTTCTGGAATTACAGATAGTGATAAACCATTACTTTTTAAACCTGGTACCGATTTTAAATATGGTAATACATCTTATTCATTACTCGGTAAAATTATTGAATATTCCACTTCAAAAACTTATGTCGAAGTTGCAAATGAATTGTTTAAAAAGTTAAAAATGCAAAGAACTTTCTGCTACTCGGATGTAGAAATTCAGAAAATTACTTCTGGACATCTCAACACAAATAATATTTTTGAAGTCCTTGAAAATACGTTAATAAATTCAAATAATATATCAGCTGCAGGTATAGTTTCTACAGTAAGCGATTTGACAATTTGGGACAATCAACTGCATAAAGGAAAAATTTTAAAACCAGAAACGTATAAATTAATGACAAGTTATTCTATTACTGCGCAACACGATGTTTTTGGAAAAGAGAAAGTTGGGTATGGTTACGGTTTAAGAATTAGTGATAAGAAGAGAATAAAATATATTGGACACACTGGAATGGGAAATGGATTTTTATTAACTAATTTATATTTTCCGGATAAAGAAATTAGCATCGTTATCTTAGAAAACCAAATGAATGAAAAAATGGAATTAGGCTATTATTTTGAAATAGAAATTAAAAAAATAGTAATGAATAGTGCACTTTTAAATCAAAAAAACTGAACAACAACTTTTTGTTTACATTATGGGATAGTTTCCACATGATTTTGAGTGGATTTAATTCTTCTTTTTCCAATAACTAAAATTATAAAAGCAATGATTGTTGTGCTAGTAATAATAACAACCATTGGCACCATTGAGTTTTTAACAAAAACACCAACTGCAAACGAAGCCAAAGCACCAAATCCCAATTGAATAGCTCCCATTAATGCAGAGGCGCTACCAGCATTTTTGGCAAAAGGAGCAAGGGTAAGTCCCGCCGTATTGGGATTTGATATTCCCAAACAACCAAGGAATACAAAAAGCATTGCTATAGTGCTATACAAGCCTAAGATTCCGTTTAATGCCAAAGCCAAAAAGAGTATGCTAACAATGATTTGAACAACCAAAACCCAAAAAATCATTTGTTCACTAGAGAAGCGTCGTAATAAAATTGAATTTAGTTGACTTGAACCTATAAAACTCAGTGACATAAAGGCAAAAATCCAACCGTACGTCTCCGCATTTACTTTTAAAATATCCATAAATAATATGGGCGATGCGGCAACGTACGTAAACAGTCCAGAAAAAGCCACAGAACCCGTTAATGCGTAGGTATAAAATTGTGGCACTTTGACAATAGCTATAAAACTATTGATTATTGGTTTGGGTTTTAGAGAAATAGAGCGATCCGGTTTATGGGTATCAGGCAAACCCAATTGCGAAAAAATAAGTATTAAAATACCCATACACATTAGTATTAAAAACACGATATGCCAACCCCAATAACTCGTAACATAACCGCCAATTGTTGGCGCCAACATTGGAGAAAGTCCCATGACAAGCATCAGTTTAGATAATACATTCGGAATTTCTTTAACAGGAAATAAATCTCGAACCATTGCAACCGAAGCTACTGTGGCAGCACAACTACCAACAGCCTGAATAAATCGTAACCCAATAAATGTAGAGATATCTGTGACAAAAACGCATCCTAATGACGCAATGATATAAACCAAAAGCCCTATAAACAATGGTTTTTTTCTGCCAAAACGATCCAATAACGGTCCGTAAAGTAATTGTCCAGCCGAAATACCGATGAAATAACTCGATAACGTCATGGAAACATTTGCAACGGTAGTATTTAAGTCTTTTGCAATTCCGGAGAATCCCGGCAAATACATATCAATAGAAAAAGGTCCTAAAGCAGTCATTGAACCTAGAATTAGAATCAACTTTATATAATTCGTTTTTGTCATTAGGGGATTTAATTTCTGCAAAGATAGATTGAAATCCTAATAGAAAGCGCTTAGGGCAAGAATTCCTAGGTTTTTGGACAAATTGCAATAGATATAAATGAATTATAATTTATATTATGTAAAATAGAATTTTAAGAAAACTCAGCGAAAGCAACATATTGTACAAAGTTGCCTTCTTTCTAACTCTCGAAAATTAAACTATCAATTGTATCCTAACTTTGCTTGCAATCAAAGTTTTAGTGAAATCATATTTCATATATCTAAAATATAAAGCAAAAAAAAACATTGTCAACAATGACAATGTTCTTTTTAAAAATACGTACGTAGTGTTGCCACAAAGTTCTAGTTTACTTTGAAAGCAATATTCCAATTGTCCCAACTCAACACAACATCATCAGCATTAACTTTATAAACCAATTTTTCAGTTTTTGTATCTGCCGTTTGCTGTTTAACAGTAACTCTTAATTGGTCTTGTTTCTCTTTATATTTATAAGCACCCCATTGTTTAGCGTCTTTATTAAATATTAGTACACATTCTGTTTTATTGGGAATAATAAAAAAAGAATACTTACCAGCAGGTAATTTTGCTCCTTCAATCATAATTTCCTTATCTGTTTCAAAAGTAGTTGCATCATTTGCTCCAGCTCTCCATACTTCATTAAAAGGAACCAATCCGCCCCAAATTTCTCTTCCGTTCACAGACGGACTGCTATAATTAATTTGAATATTGGCACCATTAATAACTCCACCTGCTTTTTCGGCAGGACTTTTTGGTTTTTCTTGCGCGTTTACAAAGGCTGTTGATAATACAGTTACAAACAACAACACTATTTTTTTTGATAAATTCATATTTTTTCTGTTTTTGATTAAGCCCTTAAAATTAGAGCAACTTTATTGTAATTACTGTTATTGTATTTAAATTTGTGAAAAAATTAACGGTACCATAATTAAATTAGATTCGGCTTAAAATCACTTCTTTATAAGGGTTACTTTTGTTATTTTTACAAAGAATACATCACACTTTCGCTTATGAATACTATTGTTACCAACATTGCCGATTTTTTAAAGCAGTATGCACCTTTCGAACACTTAACATTTCAGGAATTATCTGAAATTGCCACAAGTATTCGCGTTGTAAATTTAGAGAAAAATAAAAATTTATTTCAAGTTAATGACGCTCCACATGATAGCTTTTATGTAGTGGCTGCAGGTGTGATCAATTTGTCCGTAATAGCAGATGCTGAAGAAACTTTAATGAATAAATGCCAAATCGGCGACGTTTTTGGGTTGCGTCCTTTTTTTGCCAAAAATAATTATCTGATGACGGCCACAGCTCGTGAAGAAAGTATTGTTTACGCCATACCAATTGCTACTTTTCGTCCATTTGTAGCAAATAATTCGGATGTATTAAACTTTTTATTAGAAAGTTTTGCTACAAACACTTGGAATCCTAAAGACAAAGAAAATTTAAGCGGAAAATTAGCTTCGGATACTGTGTTTTATAATGATAAACAGGTCGAAATGCAATATTTTCAATCGCTTTCCTATAATAAATTCCCTATTACGACTACAAGTTCAACATCTGCACAAGAAGTAGCTAAGCTTATGGCCGAAAGTTTTACCACTAGTGCCGTAGTATGCGATAATTTGTTGCCGATTGGTATTGTTACAAATAGCGATATGAGTTCTAAAATTGCTACAGGACAATATCCCATAAGTATTACAATGAAAACTATTATGTCGTCGCCAGTTGTGACCGTTTTAGAGAATATTTCTTTAGCCGAAGCACAACTGTTAATGTTAAAGCATAATGTTACCCATTTATGCGTTACTCACGATGGTACTGATAAATCCATTGTAAAAGGCGTAATATCTGAACATGATTTGATAATCGCACAAGCCAATAATCCAGGAGTCTTGATAAAAGAGATAAAACGAGCGCAAAATGGCAAAGATTTAAAAGAAATTAGAGAACGATTGTCTGAGCTTGTTCTAAATGCAATTCATAAAAATATTCCACTTTCTCATGTAAATAATATTGCTAGTGAAATTAATTCTGCTATTTTAAAGAGATCGGTTGAATTGTCTATATTGGACTTAGGTTCCCCTCCTGCCCGTTTTGCATGGTTAAGTATTGGAAGTCAAGGACGAAAAGAACAATTATTACTTACCGATCAGGATAGTATTTTAGTTTTTGAAGACGTATTAGCTGATAAGTACAGAGATGTTAGGGATTATTTTTTAAAGCTAGGAAAAAAGACCACAGCAACATTAGAAAAAATTGGGTATGAGTTTTGTCCAAATGGTCATGTGGCGAGCAATATGTTGTGGTGTAAGTCATTGACTGAGTGGGTAAAACAATATGAGAGTTGGATGAATACTCCAGGTCAAAACAATAATGATTTAAGTAGCATATTTTTTGATCTTGAATTGGTTTTTGGAGAGAAAAAGATACTTGAAGTCATTGAAGATGTGATAACTAAAAATATAGACAACAACATTTTGTTCTTTGATTTTTTAGGAAATGATGCTTTAAGAAATAATTCGCCACTCAGTTTTTTCAAAAAATTTGTAGTTGAAGAAGAAGATGGACCAAATAAAAATAAATTTGATATTAAAACAAAAGCATTATTGCCACTTATTGATGGAGCACGTCTATTTGCTCTGCATTTTGGTTTAAAGGGAGTAAACAATACGTATCTACGTTTCAAGCAGTTGGCACTTACAGACCCAGAAAATGCTGATATTTACCTAAACTGTGCCGAATCTTTTTTAACACTTTCAAAATTTAGAACCAACGAAGGACTAAAAAATGATAATTCGGGTCAATTTATAAGTTTGGATGAATTGTCTAAAATTGATAAAGAAAAAATGAAAAATGCTTTTGGACCCATGAATGACTTGGAGGAATTAATAAAAGACAAATTTAAACTTACTAAATTTTCGTAACATGCTAGATTGGCTTAAAAATATAAACAAAGAATTTCCTGAATTTTGGAAAACCTATCTTGCGAAGTTTGAAGAAAAACCGAGCAGATTTGTTGTTTTGTCTACAGAAGCTTCGGGTTTAAATCCTGATAAGGATGTATTGTTGTCAATTGGTTCGTTTGCGATACTTGATAACAGCATTGTTATTGGTGATAGTTTCGAAGTTTTGCTTCTACAGTATTCCTATTACCATGCGAGCGGACTTTCGAATGAATTTCTTTTAGAAAGTAAAATCAATAAATTGAGTGAAGCAGCAGCATTACAATCTTTTGTAGAATACATCGGAAATGCTGTTTTGGTGGGTCATAATGTTGATTTTGATGTAGATATGATTAATGCCGCCTTAGAGAGATTGGATTGCGGAAGATTGAAAAACGAGGCTTTGGATATTGATGTAATGTATAAAAAATTTAAAGATCTTAATGATGACAAGCGTTTTTCACTAGATGAATTGTCGGAAGTTTTTAACATTCCTAAAACCTATAGAACTTCACCATCTGAAGATGCGTATAAAATAGGTTTACTATTTTTAAAATTAAAATCGCGTTTGGGAATTAAGTAGTTTTTAAACACAGGTGATTATTTTTTCAAAACGACCATGATGGCTTATTGAAACTGGTCTGCTTTTTGTTTCGGAATGGGAAAGAAATGGTATTCCATTCCTTTTTTCTACTCCATTTCTTGACTCTAAAGTTCTAATGATTTTAAAATTTTCTTTTTTAGAAACGGCTATAGTATGTATGAATTCTTTACTTACTTCGGTTTCGGTATAATAAACAGTGTTATGAATGATAACAGTTCCATTCTCAGCGCTTTGGTAATCACATTGCAGCTGCAAAGGGAAAAAACCTCTAATTCCGGTTTCGCGATTGTATATTTTGTAGGCAGCTTCTTTTCTACTCCATAAATTCCAAACCATTTCCTGTTGATTTTTAGCATTTAAGATTAATAACTGCTCACAAACAGTAAAAATTTTACCCAAATAGCCTTTTCTTCTCCAATTGCTTTCTTTTAAGGCTAAATCCAAATCTACAATGTCGTTACCTATCATTTTTTAGCTAATTCCGTTTCAATAATGCTAATAGCTGCTTTAACATTAACCATTTTTTCCATGGCTTCATTATCGATAACGATGTCAAATTTTTCTTCAATGTCTAGAATTACATCCACCAAATTAGCCGAATTTATTCTTAAATCATTAATAAAATCAGTTTCTTCCGTCAATGTATCAAAAGCTTCTTGATTTTGAATGTATGGTTTTACAATGTCTCGTAATTGGTCTAGAATTTGTGGATTTTTGTTCATGTTTTATTTTTAGTTAAGATTGGTCGTTTATTCGTTGAATTTTTTAAAGATAACACATCCGTTAACATCTCCAAATCCAAAGCTTGCTTTTGCAATAATATTTATATCTGTTTTAAGTAATTGTGTTGGGATCTTTGATCCATCAATAATTGCAGTGATTTCGGGATGTACGTCTTCGCAATTTATATTTGGAAAAATAAATCCGTGCTTAATTTGCAATACAGTTGCGACACTTTCTATGCTGCCGGAAGCAGATAAACAATGACCAACCATTGATTTTAAGGAATTAATATAAGGAAAATCTTCTCCTTTTCTATTTAGTGCCGCACTCCAATTCTTGATTTCTAAACCATCCTTGGAAGTCGCAGTAAGATGTCCGTTTATCGCATCAATATCATTGGCTGATATGCCAGCATTTAAAACAGCATCTTTAATGCATTTCTGAATTGCAACGGGATTTGGAGCAGTCATTGATCCTTCTCCCCTTTGTCCTCCGGAATTTAAATTACCTCCTAAAACTTCGGCATAAATTTTTGCTCCTCGATTTAATGCGCTTTCCAAACTTTCAAGTAGCAAAGCGCCTGCTCCACTTGCAGGAACAAATCCAGATGCGCTTGCCGACATTGGTCTTGAACCTTTTTCCGGAGATTCATTGTGTTTAAAAGTACATACTCTCATTGCGTCAAATCCCCCCCAAATGTAAGGTCCTGAATCACTAGTACTTCCTACTAACATGCGTTTGGCAAGACCTACTTTTATACGCTCATAACCCATCAAAATACTTTCCGAACCTGTTGTACAAGCAGATGAGTTTGTGGTGACTTGATTACCTAAACCTATTTTTCCTGATAAATATGCGCTAACACCACTATTCATAGTTTGCGCTACGGATGTGCTTCCTAGACTTCTTGTTTTAAAGTCATCTATTTTATAAATACTTTCTCGAAATTTATCAATTCCAGAGGTGCCTGTTCCAAAAATAGTTCCACTGTCCCAATCGGGTTCAGTTACAGTTATCTCTAATCCCGCATCTTTCCATGCATCCGTTCCGGCAATAACTCCATATAAAATACCAGATGAATTGAAGTTACGCAATTCTAATTCAGTAAAATACTTCAATGAATATTCTGTACTTATTTCTGGTTTTCCTGCAATCTGGCAAGAAAATTTCAATCGTTCTAAATCTGAATCATGTTTTATTCCTGAAATTCCATTTTGTATCGCATGCGTAAACGCATCGAGCCCTACTCCATTTGGAGCGGCAACACCAAGACCCGTAATTACAACACGTTTATTCATTTCAAACTATTTTTATTTTCTACATTAATGAACCACTATGCCTGCAATTGTACCCGTGCAAACTAGTTCTCGTTGCTCATTTATCATTCGCACTTTGCACTTTAATTTGCCAAACCTAAAATATATTTTTTCGGAGAAAACAGTAACTTTTTCATTAGGAAAAACGGGCTTTAAAAATTCAATATCTGTAGATGTTAGTGCTATTTTGGTATTTTTATCATAATTATCTTTTAATAAAAACAGTCCAAGACAAACAAGGCCAATTTGCGCCATTACCTCTATTAAAATTACACCAGGAGTAACGGGATAGTTCTCAAAATGTCCTTTGTAAAAATCTAAATTTTCATCAAATGTGTAGCTGCCTTCTACTCCATCTTCAGTAACACTAATAAGTTCATCAACAAACAAAAAGGGTTTGGAATAAGGTAAATTTGAAATAATATCTATTTTCTCCATTGTTTGCATCTAAAATTAAAATTCCAACAAAATGCGCTGAGCCGAAAATCCAGGTCCAAAACTTAACATCAATCCCTTAGAACCTTTTTTTGGATAATTGTCCATAAACCGCTCTAAAACATATAAAACGGTTGCGCTTGACATGTTACCGTACAATTTCAATACTTCTTTTGTGTCATCTATGTTTTTTCCTAGATCAGAAAAAAGTGCTTCTACGGTCTGTACTATTTTTTTTCCTCCAGGATGAAAAATTAAATGATCAATATCTTCAATTTTAATTTGATTTTTTTCTAAAAACGGATGGATAATATCCGGAAAGTGACTTGCGATGGTGTCAGGAACTTCGATGTCTAAAACCATTTGCAGCCCTGAATTAGTCAATTTAAAACCCATCATGTGGATGTTATCATAAAAATGGTACATCTGGTCGGCAATTATTTCAGGACCAGTTTCGTCTTCACAAGACGATACTAGTACACAAGCGGCACCATCACCAAAGATGGCTGCACTAACAATGTTTGCCATCGAAAAGTCATCCAATTGGAACGTTGCTGTTGGGCTTTCTACAGCAATTACAGCCGCTTTCTTACCAGGATTTGCTTGAAGAAAGTTTTTAGCATAAATAATTCCAGATATTCCAGCTGCACATCCCATCTCTGTAACGGGCAATCGCACAATATCTTGTCGTAGTTTTAAGCTATTTATTAGATAAGCATCTAAAGAAGGAATCATAATACCTGTGCAACTTACCGTAATAATATAATCAAGTTCTTCGGGTTTCCAATTGGCTTTTTTTAATGCTTTTTCTAGCACTTTTTCTCCTAAATCGATAACTTCTCGCACATATATATCATTTCTTTCGGCAAAGGATGTGTGAGTAAAAACTTCAATAGGATCCATTATGGAATATCGTTTTGAAACAGCTGCTCCTTCAAAAATTTTCTTTACTTTTCGTATAAATCGGTCTTCTTGCCCCACTAACCAAGCATCTAGAAAAGGAATAATTTCTTCGGTTGTTCGGGAATATTTAGGTAGTTGTTTTGCAACAGTAACTATTTTTACGCTCATTCGTTTTGTTTTTGACTTATTCAATTAAAATTTTAATATCCTTATTTACTTATAATCCATTGGTAACGAAAAGCCCATTTCCATTCTATATTGCTTCTTTTTAAACTTATTTTTTTAGCAAATTGTTCTAATTCTGCTTTCTTAAAGCCTCTAAGTATACTTATTAGTCCATCGTTACGAGACATTTCTTCCAATTGAAATAGGAAACATAATGCCTGAAACAAACGATACGCCAATGCACTTCTTTGTAGATCATTTATTACTACACCAAGTCTAGCATTTTTATTAAAAATAGTTATTAATTTAACTATTTCGTCATTTTTAAAATGATGTAACGTTAAAGTGCATAGTACAATATCGTATTCTAGTTCGTTAAAAGCTTTATCGAAAATATTTTCGCAACGGTAGCTAATATTTTTATAAGTAGAGGATAATTGCTCCGCATAATTAATAGAATAATTGTTGGCGTCGATACCAATTAATTCAAAATTCAAATTATTTGCATTTCCATAATCAGCTAATTTCCGCAGCATATCACCGTTTCCACAACCTACATCGACAATCGTTATTTTTTTGGAATCAGACACTTTTGCTAGAATCTTTTTTACTCCTTGTAACGTGAGATGATTTCCGCCTAGCAGTTGGTTTATCTTCGAAATTTTATCTAATGCTACTCGCAAGGTTTCACCTTCAAGAGCAAAATTATCCATAATTTCAACTTCGTTTGTTCTGTGCTTGGTGTTGATATGCATTAACCAATATTGAATTTAATTATTAATTTGACTTTTCTATGACAATTGGTTTTCCGTGCGTAAACTTTATTATGGTTTGAATTACTGATGGAAATTTACTCAATATTTTTAGTAATACGGTTGCAGCTTTCGGTTTTTGTAAAATAAAAGACAAAAAACGACCCATTTTTAGTCTTTTTTTAAAATTGAAATCCCACTGTTGAATGTACTTTTTTTCTAATTCGTTTCTTGAGGTTATTTCATCACTGTACAATTTACCTACTAATTGAGATACAATTTGGGCACTATGAATGGCCATTGCCATTCCGTTGCCACATAAAGGATGAATTAAACCAGCAGTATCTCCGATCATTAAAATATGATTTTCGATAGTTGCTTTTCGCTCGAAAGAGATTTGACTTATGGTCAATGGTTTGTCGAAAAGTAGTTGAGCATCATTAAATAGTAATTTTAAATGTGGATTTTTTGAAACCACTTGCTTCTGATAATCGGCTATGTTTTTATAATTTTTAAACGTTTTAAAATTGGCCAAATAACAAATATTCACTCTGTTATCTTCAACTTTTGAAACACCACAATAACCGCCTTCAAAATTATGCAAACCGACTACGTTATCAGCAAATTTAGTTGAGTAATGTCCTTTAACAGCTAGCCAATGTGATTTTTTTTGTATAAAGTCCCGATTTAATTTTTGGTCAATATTGGATCTTTTTCCAAACGCGCCTATAACAATTTCAGATTTTAATACTTTGTCACCCGAGGTTAAAATTGTAAAAGTATCATTCTCAAAACGCACATCTTCAACAGTTTCATGAATCATTTCGCAACCATTTTCGATTGCTTTCTTATATAAATAAAAATCTAATGCATATCGGCTAATGCCAAAACCTCCAAGTGGCAAATCACAATAAATACTTCTTCCGCTTATGCTAGAAAAATGTAATTTTGAAATTGAAGTTGGATTTAATTCAGCAAGATCAAGAGAAAGCCAATCGAAATAAGGTAGTATCTCATTAGAAATATACTCTCCACACACTTTGTGTTTAGGATATTCATTTCGTTCAATTAGAGTAACTCTCAGACCTATTTTTCTTAAATGGATGGCAGCTGTTAATCCAGCCAAACCACCTCCAATAATTACTACAGCTTCATCTTTATTCATTATGTACGAATTTAGAACTATCCCGCAAAATTCCTTTTATAACTTTATGTAAAAAAGTTATATAATTACAAAAAAAAACTGCTTCAAAATTTTGAAGCAGTTGTACCTATTTAAGCTTTCTTACCTTGTACAATCTCATCTACGACTTCAGGATTTAAAAGCGTACTGATATCTCCAAAATTAGAATAATCTCCTTCGGCAATTTTACGTAAAATACGACGCATAATTTTGCCTGAACGCGTCTTGGGTAATCCGGTAACAAATTGTATGGTATCTAACTTAGCGATTGGACCAATATGATCAGAAACGTGTTGATTGATCTCTTTTACTAAGTTTTCTCTATCTCTGTATTCACCTGATTCTTTTAATATTACAAAACCATATAATGCATTTCCTTTCACGTCATGTGGGAATCCTACAATTGCTGATTCTGCAACTGCTGGATGCTCATTAATAGCATCTTCAATAGGTGCTGTTCCTAAATTATGTCCAGAAACGATCACCACATCATCAACACGACCCGTAATTCTATAATAGCCTACTTCATCACGTAACGCACCGTCACCAGTAAAGTATTTACCAGGAAATGCTGAAAAATAAGTGTCTTTATATCTTTGATGATCCCCCCAAATGGTTCTCGCTATACCTGGCCAAGGGAATTTTATACATAAACTTCCATCTACTTGATTTCCTTCTATTTCATTTCGTTTTTCATCCATTAAAACAGGTTGAATTCCTGGCAAAGGCAAAGTAGCATACGTTGGTTTTGTAGGTGTAATAAAAGCTAAAGGTGCAATCATAATGCCGCCAGTTTCGGTTTGCCACCACGTATCTACAACAGGACAGCGCTTCCCTCCTACATGGTCATTGTACCAGTGCCAAGCTTCTTCATTAATCGGCTCACCAACAGACCCTATAACTTTCAATGATTTTAATGGGTATTTTTGTACGTATGATAAATTTTCTTTTGCCAAAGCACGAATCGCGGTTGGAGCAGTGTAAAACTGCGTAACTTTGTGTTTTTCTATAGCTTCCCAAAAACGACTGAAATCAGGATATGATGGAACACCTTCGAAAATTACAGTAGTCGCACCATTTAGTAATGGTCCGTAAAGTATGTAGGAATGACCGGTAATCCAACCAATATCAGCAGTACACCAAAAGACATCATTTTCTTCATAATTAAAAACATTTTTGAATGTGTACGCAGTATAAACCATATAACCCGCGGTGGTATGAACCATTCCTTTTGGTTTACCTGTAGAACCTGAAGTGTACAAGATAAATAAAGGATCTTCAGCATCCATTATTTCGGCCACGCTAGTATTCATTGCTTGATCTATAAGAGGCTGTAGCCATTGATCACGGCCTGCTTTCATCTTTACTTCGGAGTTGGTTCTTTTAACAACCAAAACCGTTTTAACGCAAGGACATTTTTCAAGAGCTTCATCAATAATGCCTTTTAAATCAATTGTTTTGTTCCCTCTATAGCCACCATCAGATGTAATGACCATTTTACATTCACTATCATTTATTCTGGAACTTACTGCAGAAGCTGAAAATCCAGCAAAAACTACGGAATGTATGGCACCAATTCTTGCACATGCTAAGACGGCCACTGCTAATTCTGGGATCATGGGTAAATAAATACAAACTCGATCTCCTTTTGCAATACCTTGTTCGCGTAAAACATTCGCCATTTTAGAAACACGTTCGTATAGCTCATTATAGGTGATGTGCAATGCCTCTTCTGAAGGATTGTTTGGCTCAAAAATTATTGCTGTTTTTTCTCCTCGTTTTGCAAGATGTCTATCAATACAGTTTTTTGTAATATTTACTTTAGCATCAGTAAACCATTTTATTTCGGCCTCTGCCATATTAAAATCGACAACTTTGTCCCAATATTGGTACCAAGTAAAGTTCTCTTCAGCGATCTTACCCCAAAATTTTCGAGGTTCACGAATGGATTTATTGTAATGTTTAAAGTATTGTTCTAAACTGTCAATTTTAAAATAACTCATCTTTTAATTTTTTTATAAATGTATTGAATCTCCATGATTTTTAAAACTATTACGTTAGAAATTAATCAAAAAATTACTAAATTTTGTTACTATATCGATTTATTTATCGTTTTTTCGCAAAGTTTTAAGATTGAAACAACATTAAAAATAAAAAGGACAAAGTAAAATATACTATGCCCTTTTTGTAACAATATTTAACAACAATTTTAAGATCTTTTTTTAGATCAAATGATATGCTTTTCTTCCTTGAATAGGAATTAACAACGGGATTACTTCACTTAACTTTCCCCCTCACAGTTTGAAGTTAAGTGAATGTAATAATGCATAAAATCTTTAAATTATCTAACAAGTGCTTACTAATTCAATTTATTTTAACCTATTTGATATTATGCAAATCCCAACACACCCTCATGTGTGGTAATTATTTTTTAACCTATTTTTTTCATTGCAGTCATCGATTCTCTTAACCAAGAACCTACTTCTTCTATTGGATGCTGGCGAATACTACTATTAACCGCAATAAGAACCGAATTATCTACTCCATTTGAAGTTGAAAATGGTTTTCCTATAATATTGGTTTCAACGGTTTTCATGTAATCCTCTAATAATGGTTTACACGCATGATCAAACAAATAACAACCATATTCTGCAGTATCAGAGATTACACGATTCATTTCGAATAATTTTTTTCTTGCTACAGTGTTTGCAATTAATGGTAATTCGTGCAATGATTCGTAATAAGCAGATTCTTCGATTATACCTGCTTCAGTCATTGTTTCGAAAGCCAATTCTACACCTGCTTTTACCATAGCAATCATTAAAACACCATTGTCAAAATATTCTTGTTCCGAGATTGGCGCTTGTTGTGGCGCTGTTTTTTCGAAATTTGTTTCGCCTGTAGCAGCTCTCCATTTTAATAAGTTAACATCATCGTTAGCCCAATCAAGCATCATAGTTCTTGAGAATTCTCCAGATATAATATCATCTTGGTGTTTTTGAAACAACGGACGCATAATGTCTTTTAACTCTTCAGCAATTTCATACGCTTTAATTTTTGCTGGATTAGAAAGTCGATCCATCATATTGGTAATTCCACCGTGTTTCAAAGCTTCCGTGATGGTTTCCCATCCGTACTGAATCAATTTTGAAGCGTAAGCCGCATCAATTCCTTTTTCGACCATTTTATCAAAACATAAAATGGATCCTGTTTGCAACAAACCGCAAAGTATCGTTTGTTCTCCCATTAAATCTGATTTCACTTCTGCTACAAATGATGATTTTAAAACACCTGCTTTATGACCACCTGTCGCAACAGCATAGGCTTTCGCTTGATCCAATCCGAAACCATTTGGGTCATTCTCTGGGTGAACAGCAATTAATGTTGGTACACCAAAACCTCTTTTATATTCTTCACGAACCTCAGAACCTGGACATTTAGGAGCACACATTATTACAGTGATGTCTTTACGAATTTGCATTCCTTCTTCTACAATGTTAAAACCATGCGAATAAGCCAAAGTCGAACCTTTTTTCATCAATGGCATGATAGCAGTAACTACCGCAGTATGTTGTTTGTCTGGTGTAAGATTACAAACTAAATCGGCTGTTGGGATCAATTCTTCGTAGGTTCCAACTTTAAATCCATTTTCGGATGCATTTTTAAAAGAAGGTCTTTTTTCTGCAATAGCATCGGCACGCAATGCATAAGAGATATCTAAGCCAGAATCTCTCATGTTTAGACCTTGATTTAAACCCTGAGCTCCACAACCTACTATGACTACTTTTTTTCCTGCTAATGCTTCTATTCCATATGAAAATTCAGATTTATCCATGAATTCGCATACGCCTAATTGTTCTAATTGTAATCTAAGTGGTAATGAATTGAAATAATTTGCCATTGTTTTATATTTAATGAAAGTAAAATTTAATAATTTAAAGAGTTTATTGATCGGATTAACGCCAGTTAATTAGTATCTAAGCTATGTAGTAACGTTGAAATTTCCATTTTTTCTTTAGAAATAGATATTCTGCCAGAACGAACAAATTGCATAATTCCAAAAGGTTTTAGTTTTGTGTATAATTCTTCTATTTCAGTGCGTTTTCCAGATTTTGAGATAACAAAAAAGTCTCTAGAAACGGTAACAATTTCAGATTGACTTTCTTTTATAATATTCTGAATTTGTCTTTCATCGAATAATAAACTAGATTCTATTTTGAATATAGCACTTTCTAAGAATATTGTTTCTTCATCGATATGATAAAATGCTTTAATGACTTCGATTTGCTTTTCTATTTGACCAACAATGTTTTGAACCCATTTTTCAGTAGTGTCTACAACGATTACAAATCTTGAAACATTTTCAATTTCAGATTCAGAAACATTTAAACTTAAAATATTGATATGGCGTTTCAAGAATATTCCTGATATTCTATTTAGTAAGCCTACGTTGTTTTCTGAATAAACAGAAATGGTGAATGTTTTATTTTCCATGGTTTTAACTTAATCTCATTTCAGAAACCGATGCTCCAGTTGGAATCATTGGGAATACATTATTTTCTTTTTCTACCATAACTTCCAGAAAGTAAGACTCTTTAGAAGCCATCATTTCAGCTACTGCTTCATCTAATTCTTCTCTTTTGGTCACCTTTTTAGCTTTTATATAATATCCTTCGGCAATTGCTATAAAGTTTGGATTAATCATTTCAGTAGAAGCGTATCTTTTGTCAAAAAATAATTGCTGCCATTGACGCACCATTCCAAGAAACTCATTATTTAAAATGACAATTTTAACAGGAACTTTAGTTTGAAAAATAGTTCCTAATTCTTGAATCGTCATTTGAAAACCACCATCACCAATAATGGCTACCACTTCCCTATCTGGCATTCCCATTTTGGCACCTATAGCAGCTGGCAATGCAAATCCCATTGTACCTAGCCCACCAGAAGTAATATTGCTTTTTGATTTATTAAATTTTGAATAACGGCAGGTAAACATTTGGTGTTGTCCCACATCCGATACCATGATAGCATCTCCCTTAGAGTGCTTATTGATCATTTCTATAGTTTCTCCCATAGAAATACCACGATCACTCTTTGGAGTTAATTCTTCGTTAATTACAGCTTCTTGCTCAATTTTGTACATGGCTTTGAATTCATCATGCCATGCGTCGTGAGTTTTGTTTTCTATATAAGGTAGTATTGCATTCAATGATTCTTTGACATTCGCTAAAATAGCTACAGTCGTTTTTACATTTTTATCGATTTCAGCGGGATCAATTTCAAAGTGAATTACCTTGGCTTGTTTAGCATAAGTGGCTAAATTTCCTGTAACGCGATCATCAAAACGCATACCTAGTGCAATCAAGACATCACATTCGTTGGTCAATAAGTTAGGTCCATAATTGCCGTGCATTCCTAACATCCCTACATTTAGCGGGTGATCTGTAGGCAATGCTGAAAGACCTAAAATTGTCCAAGCAGCGGGTATTCCTGATTTTTCAACCAAAGCTTTTAATTGTTCTTCGGCTTCTCCAAGAATGATTCCTTGACCAAAAACGATATACGGCTTTTTCGCATTATTGATTAAAACTGCTGCTTCTTTTACTTTGTCAAGATTTAAAGTTGGTTTTGGATTATAACTTCGAATACTAGTACATTTTTCATAACTAAATTCTAATTCATCGAATTGAGCATTTTTTGTAATATCAATTAATACTGGACCTGGACGACCTGATCTAGCAATAAAAAAAGCTTTTGCCATAATTTCAGGAATCTCAGAGGCTTCCGTAATTTGATAGTTCCACTTGGTTACTGGAGTAGAAATACCAATGATATCGGTTTCTTGAAATGCATCCGAACCTAATAAATGTTTACCTACTTGGCCTGTAATACAAACCATTGGAGTAGAATCGATCTGCGCGTCTGCAATTCCTGTAACTAAATTTGTAGCTCCAGGACCTGATGTGGCAATGGCAACTCCAACTTTTCCTGTGGCTCTTGCAAAGCCTTGTGCAGCATGAGTTGCTCCTTGTTCGTGACGTACTAAAACATGGTGCAACTGTTCTTTGAATTTATATAACTCATCATATACTGGCATTATAGCACCTCCAGGATACCCATATACTAGGTCTACTCCTTCTGCTAATAGGCACCGAATAACGGCTTCTGCTCCTGATATTTTCATTTTTTTTATATTTTTTTGAAAATCAATTCAATGTGAGTTCTAAAAAAGTCATTTGCTTTTTTAGAATCTTAATTGTTACTTATATTGATTTTTGATATTGGTTAGTTATTTATCTGTAACGCAACCTGTAGATGCGCTTGAAACTGATCTAGCATATTTTAGAAGAACTCCTTTTGTTGCTTTTAAGGTGGGTTGAACCCAATTGGCCTTTCGAGCGGCAAATTCTTCATCAGATATTTTAAGGTTAATGGTGTTCTTGACAGCATCAATTGTAATCAAATCGCCATTTTTTATTAAAGCAATTCCACCTCCATCATATGCTTCTGGAGTAATATGACCTACCACAAATCCGTGTGAACCTCCAGAGAATCTTCCATCAGTAATTAACGCAACGGTTTTTCCTAATCCCGCACCCATAATAGCCGATGTTGGTTTTAGCATTTCTGGCATTCCTGGACCACCTTTAGGACCACAGTACCGAATGACGACGACGTCTCCCGCTTTTACCATTCCGTTTTGGACTCCTGGAATTACATCAAATTCATTTTCGAAAACAACTGCAGTTCCTTCAAAATATTCACCTTCATTTCCGCTAATTTTAGCGACACAACCTTCTTCGGCTAGATTTCCGTATAAAATTTGGATATTTCCAGTAGATTTTAATGCTTTTTGAATCTCATGAATGACTTCTTGCCCATCATTTAAATCGGGAATAGTTGCTAAATTTTCAGCTACAGTTTTACCAGTTACAGTTAAACAATCACCATGTATATAGCCTTCTTTCAATAAATATTTCAATACGGCAGGTACTCCTCCAACTGCATGTAGATCCTCCATCATGTATTTTCCACTTGGTTTCAAGTCGGCAAGCACTGGTGTTTTATCACTAATATTTTGAAAATCTTTTAAGGTAATTTCAATATCTACCGAATGCGCCATTGCGATCAAATGCATTACTGCATTTGTAGAACCTCCAAGAACGGCTACCAAAGTAATCGCATTCTCAAAAGCCTTACGCGTCATAATATCCCGAGGCTTGATGTCTTTTTCTAATAAAATTTTAATTGCTTTTCCAGCATCAAGACATTCCTGTTTTTTTTCTGGACTCAATGCTGGATTTGATGAGCTGTATGGTAAGCTCATTCCTAAAGCTTCTATTGCCGATGACATGGTATTTGCGGTATACATCCCCCCACAAGCTCCAGCTCCCGGACACGAATTTTGAATAACACCTTTAAAATCTTCTGGTGTTATTGTATTGCTGAATTTTTTTCCCAATGCTTCAAAAGCCGAAACAATATTTAGGGTCTCTCCTTTCCATTTTCCGGAGTGAATTGTTCCTCCATAAACCATAAGAGCGGGTCTGTTTACTCTTCCCATAGCCATTAAGGCTCCTGGCATATTTTTATCACAACCTGGAATAGCAATTAAACTATCGTACCATTGTGCTCCCATAACGGTCTCAATAGAATCAGCAATTACATCTCTAGAAACTAATGAAAAACGCATTCCATCTGTTCCGTTAGAAATACCATCACTCACACCAATTGTATTAAATATAAGCCCTACAAGATCTGCATCCCAAACTCCGGTTTTAACATCTTTTGCAAGGTCATTTAAGTGCATATTGCAGGTATTACCTTCGTAACCCATGCTTACAATTCCCACTTGGGCTTTTTTTAAATCTTCTTCAGTTAGTCCTATACCGTACAACATGGCTTGCGCCGCTGGTTGTGTTTCGTCTTGCGTGATGGTCTTACTGTACTTATTTAATTCCATTATATATGTTGTATTTTAATTTTAATTTTTATCTAAAAAAAAACCTCCCAGTATTTGGGAGGTTTTAAATATTTTTTTGAATTATATTTATACCAATCCCATTGCATTTGCGATAATCACAATGACACTTAAGACAGTAACTAGGTTGGTAATACGTTTCATGATATTTGTTTTTTTTTACTATGCGAAAGTATCGAAAACAATTACAATAAAAAAACATTTTATCAACAGTTTTAATGTTTTTAGTGATTTAATTCAATGTTTTATGATTTTTACTAACTAAACGATAGTCGATTGCCCAATTTGGACATTATCGTTTTTAAAGTATAAATCATCTTTATTCAGGATGACATTAGAAATAAAATCTCCAACATCGTTTGTTCCAAATCTTGAGCCTGAATTTAAATCGATCGTGACGACATTAAATTCAATCGCTTTTTCTACAGCTTCATATACTTTTTTAGCTTCTATATCTAAACCAAAATGCTCTAACAACATGGCTGCAGAAACTATGGAAGCAATCGGATTGGCTATATTTTTTCCTTTAGCTTGAGGATAAGATCCGTGAATAGGTTCAAAAAGTGCGTTAGAATCACCAATGGATGATGAGCCTATTAATCCAATAGATCCCATTATAGCGCAAGCTTCGTCCGAAAGAATATCTCCAAACAAATTCTCAGTAAGGATTACATCATACTGTTTTGGGTCGGTAATTATTTGCATCGCAACATTATCGATGTATTGACATTCTAATAGTACATCTGGGTATTGAAGCGCAATTTTTTGCACTACTTTTCGCCACAATCTTGAAGTTTCAAGAACATTCGCTTTATCTACTAATGTTACTTTTTTTCTTCTTTTTTGTGCAGCTTTAAAAGCCTGATGTGTAATTCTATTAATTTCATTTTCTGAATATTCGCAAATATCAGAGGCAAAAGTTCCTTCTTCGTTCATAACTTTCTCACCATAATAGGATCCGCCTGTTAGTTCTCTGTAAATCACAAAATCAACATTTTCGATCACTTCTTTCTTTATAGGAGAGACTTGCAAAAGATTTTTAAAAGGTTTGAAGGGTCTAATATTCGCATAAAGTCCTAATTCTTTTCTTAACTTTAATAAACCTTGTTCGGGACGGATTTTTGCATCAGGATTAGTATCATATTTTGGGTTTCCAATGGCGCCAAACAAAACAGCATCTGTGTTCAAGCAAAGATTTAATGTTTGTTCAGGAAGTGGATTTCTCGTTTTTTCTATTGCAATTGCTCCTATAAGAGCATCTTCAAAAATAAATTCATGATTATATGCCACACTAATTGCGTACAGTGCTTTTTTTGCTTGCAAGATCACCTCTGGGCCAACTCCATCTCCTGCTAATACAGCTATTTTTAAATTCATCACTTTGTATTTTTAAACTTTTATAAACACTTTTTTTAGCTTCTTACTAACTCATCCTGTATTTTAGAGACTTCGATAATTTGATGAATATCAGTGTCAACTACTTCTTTTTTGATATCTGCAAATCTTAAAAACTCAATATAAACAAGATCAAGTTGTATTTTTGTAAGTTCATATCCTACTTTTTTTGCACGGTATGCCAATGCTGCTCTACCACTTCTAGCCGTAAGAATTATTGAAGATTCATTTACACCAACATCTAGAGGATCCATGATTTCGTATGTCGCCCTGTTTTTAATTACACCATCTTGATGAATTCCAGAACTGTGTGCAAAAGCATTCGCTCCCACAATTGCTTTATTAGGTTGTACAATCATTCCCATACTTTCAGAAACCAAACGACTCATTTCGTTCAATTGTTTGCTGTTTATATCGGTATATAAATTTAAATAAGGGTGCTGTTTAAAAATCATTACTACCTCTTCTAATGCCGTGTTTCCAGCTCTCTCTCCTATCCCGTTTATAGTACATTCAATTTGACGAGCTCCATTCACTGCTCCGGCAATCGAATTTGCTGTTGCCATACCTAAATCATTATGACAATGACACGAAAGAATTACGTTCTCTATTCCTTTTACGTTTTCTTTAAGGTATTTTATTTTTGCACCATATTCTTCGGGCAAGCAATATCCTGTAGTGTCAGGAATATTAAGAACAGTAGCTCCAGATTTGATTACTTCTTCGCAAACCTTCGCTAAAAAAGCATTTTCGGTTCTACCCGCATCTTCAGCATAAAATTCGACATCCTCTACATAGGATTTTGCATGTGCAACCGCATACTTCGCTCTGGCAATTACATCTTCTCGAGTGGTTTGTAATTTGTGAATTATATGTGAATCCGATGTTCCGATCCCAGTATGTATACGCGGCTTTACTGCATATTTTAAGGCGGCTGCAGCAACATCAATATCATTTTTTACAGCTCTTGTAAGACCACAAACTGTTGCATTTTTTACAATTTTACATATTTCAGAAACAGATAAAAAATCTCCTGGACTAGAAACAGGAAAACCCGCTTCTATAATATCGACACCCATTTCGTCTAGACGATTGGCAATAACGAGTTTTTGATTGGTATCTAATTTACATCCTGGGACCTGTTCTCCATCTCGCAACGTGGTGTCAAAAATTTGGACTTTCTCTCTATTCATTTTGATTTATTTAATGTAATTTCACATCCTAAAACAAAAATAGATTTCATTTTCATAAAATTAAACCAGTTTTAATGAAATATACTACTTATAAAACAAATTAATACTATGTAACTATTTTTAAATCAGTTACTTATATCTACATATATTACAATGGCTAACCATCAAAAAGATTTTTTATTCGTATTGATAAAATCACTTTCAAAATCTGAAAAAAGACAATTTAAAATTTTTGCAAGTCGACTCGAAACAAGTTCAAATACTAAATTTATTGAATTGTTTAATATTTTAGACAAATCAGAAGCCTACGATGAAAAATTGATTCTAAAGAATGGGTTGATCAAAAAGGTGCAATTGTCTAACCTAAAATCGTACTTGTACAAACAAATTTTGGTTAGTATTAGACTGAATATTCCAAGCCAGAACATTCGATATCAATTGAGAGAACAAATTGATTTTGCTACCATTCTCTACAATAAAGGACTTTACAAACAAAGTCTCAAATTACTTGACAAAACCAAGCAACAAGCCATAGAAAATGATGAAAAATACATGGCTTTCGAAATTGTTGAATTTGAAAAACTAATTGAATCTCAATACATCACTCGAAGTATTCAAGGCCGTGCAGATGAGTTAGTTGTTCAAGCCAAAGAGCTAAATTATAAAAACACAATTTCGAGTAAATTATCAAATTTGTCCCTTCAATTATATGGAATCATGCTCAAAACTGGCTATGTAAAGAGCGATGAGGAATATAAATACATAGACAATTATTTTGTAAAACACATTTCCCATTTTGATCAGTCAAAATTTGGATTTAGAGAAAAATATTGGTTTTATAATGCCAATTTGTGGCGTAGCTTCTTGGTGCAAGACTTTCTTTCTTGTTATAAATTTGCTTATAAATGGGTTACTTTATTTTATGACAATAAAAACATGATTTTCCTGAATCCTGTATTTTTCTTGAAAGGAAATCACTATCTATTAGAGTCTTTGTTTATGTTGAAATATAAATCTAATTTCAAAAAATATTTAATACTTTTAGAAGAAACCATTAATGACCCTCGGTTTCCTGTAAACGACAACATTGCTTCTTTGTCATTTCTTTATTTGTACAACAACAAATTGAATTATAATATACTACAAGGTACTTTTGCGGAAAGCGAGTACCTAATTCCGGAAATTTTAAATAAAATTAAAATTCACAGTGACCACTTAGATGAGCATCACGAAATGATGTTCTACTATAAAATCGCTAGTATTTATTTTGGAAATGAAAAATACCAAGAGTGCATCATTTATTTAGAAAAAATTATAAACAACAAGAACTTAACGATGCGCGAGGATTTAATGTGTTTTTCTAGGCTTTTATGCCTGATTGCGCATTATGAATTAGGACAAGATTATTATTTAGAAAACCAACTCAAAAATACTTATAAATTTTTACTAAAAATGAATGATTTGCATGAAGTGCAAAAAGAAATTATTCGTTTTCTTAAAAATCTAAGTACCTTATATCCTAGCGACATCAAAAAGGAATTTATTAAGATGCGAGCCCGTTTTATCGAATTAGAAAAAAACACTTATGAGAAAAGAGCTTTCTTATATCTTGATATTATTTCTTGGCTCGAAAGCAAAATAGAAAATCGAAAAATTAGTGATATTATAAAAGAAAAAGCGAAGTCAAGCAACCGATAACTTCTCTTGAGCTTCTAAAAAACATAGCCACAGATTAAAAGGATATGTGAAAATTAATTTAATCTGTGGCAAATTTTTACTTGTTGTCTTAATTCAGTCTTGCATACTTTTGCTTTATTAAACAAACACTGTAGATTTTTAGAAAATTATTATTTATTTTAAAATATAAATATTAGTAAGATATCAATTCTAGTAAGGCTTTTTCGAATCTGCCTTTCGGCAAATATTGATCTTCTAATGCTTTTGTAAAAGGAATAGGAGAATCTAAACTAGCGACACGTTTTACAGGTGCGTCCAAATATTCGAAGCAATTTTCCATAATCAAAGCCGAAATATCGCTTGCGACACCACCAAACATAGAATCTTCTTGATATATAATTACTCTTCCTGTTTTCTTTACTGACCCAAAAATAGCTTCGGTATCCAAAGGTTGAAGAGTTCTTAGATCTAATAAATCGGCAGAAATTTGAGGATTTTTAGATAAAGTATCTAAAGCCCAATGCACAGCGGCTCCAAAAGAAATTATCGTAACGTCTTTTCCTTCTTTTATCAAAGATGCTTTTCCTAGCGGCAACGTATAATAATTGGTTGGTACGTCCTGAGATAAACTTCTATACAACTGTTTGTGTTCGAAGAAAAGAACGGGATTTGGGTCATTTATAGCAGTATTCAACAATCCTTTGGCATCATAAGGAAATGCAGGATAAATCACTTTTAATCCAGGTGTTTTTGTAAACCAAGCTTCATTGGTTTGCGAGTGAAAAGGACCCGCTTGTGTACCGCCACCGCAAGGCATTCGAACGACAACATCTGCTTTTTCAAGCCAGCGATAATGCGATTTTGCCAATAAATTTACTATTGGATTAAAACCAGTTGAAACAAAATCGGCAAACTGCATTTCTACAATAGCTTTATAACCGTTTATAGACAGTCCCATTCCTGCTGAAACCACTGCGCTCTCGCAAATTGGTGTATTTCTAACTCTTTCTTTGCCAAATTGTGCAACGAAACCATCTGTTATTTTAAAAGCGCCTCCATATTCAGCAATATCTTGACCCATAATAACCGAGTTTTCATGGCGTTCCATAGATTGACGCAAACTACTAGAAATAGCATCAATAAAACGGATGTTTTCTAACGCTCCTTCTGCATCAACTTGTTCATGTACGTATGGTTTGTAAACATCCTTTAGCTCTCCTTCATAAGTGGCTTCAATTTCTGGCTCCGCATTGGCTGCAGCCAAACTATCATCAATATCTTTCTTTATTTCTTGGTGCAAGATTCCATCATATTCGGTAGAAAGAATGTTATTTTGAATCAAATAGTTTCTATAATTATCCACAGGATCTTTTATAGCCCACATGTCCATTAATTCTTGAGGAACATATTTGGTACCACTCGCCTCTTCGTGTCCGCGCATTCTAAAGGTTTGAAATTCTAATAAAACCGGACGAGGATTTTCAATCATTGACGTTTTTAGTTCCGACAATAAATTGTATACTTCTAAGATATTATTTCCATCAATAATATGACTTTCCATGCCATAACCTACTCCTCTATCGGCTAAGTTTTCGCAACGGTATTGCTCATTTGTAGGGGTCGAAAGTCCATATCCATTATTTTCAATAACAAACATAACAGGTAGTTCCCAAACAGCAGCAATATTCAAAGCTTCATGAAAATCACCTTCGCTCGTCGCTCCTTCTCCTGTAAAAACAGCTGTAATCTTACCATTTTTATTTAATTTGTTTGCTAATGCAATTCCATCTGCAACACCCATTTGAGGACCAAGGTGCGAGATCATTCCAATAATTTTGTATTCTTGTGTGCCAAAGTGAAAACTTCGGTCTCTTCCTTTAGTAAAACCGTTAGCTTTTCCTTGCCATTGCGAAAAAAGACGTGTTAACGGAATGTTTCTGCCCGTAAAGACACCTAAATTTCGGTGCATTGGCAAAATGTATTCATCTGAATCTAGAACTGCTGTGACGCCTACAGAAATTGCTTCTTGCCCTACACCAGAAAACCACTTGGATACTTTTCCTTGACGAATAAGTATTAACATTTTTTCCTCTATAAGTCTCGGCTTTAATAACCTCTTGTATAAATCTAGTAAAGTTTCGTCTGAAAGATTTTTTCTGTCAAAATTCATTTTTTCTTTTTTTATGGAATGGTTCAAAGATAAAAAAATATAACAGTTTTGATATTTTTTGTTATATTAATTTAATTTGTTTGTGCTTTATAAAATGTGTTATAAAAAATATTCTTTATATTTGTATGAGAAGTTTTAAGACTTCCAAAGTATAAATATAGACATAATATGCAAAACATTCCTAGTGTTGACTTGCGTGATTTCCTTTCGGGTGAGCCGGAACGTAAACAAAAATTTGTAAATGAAATCGGAAGTGCATTTGAAGATATTGGCTTCGTAGCGCTTAAAGGGCATTTTTTAAACGATCAATTAGTTGATGAATTGTATGGTGAAATTAGAAAATTTTTCTCTTTGCCGCTAGAAACAAAACGCAGCTATGAAATTCCAGGAATTGGAGGACAAAGAGGTTACGTTTCTTTTGGAACAGAGCATGCCAAAGGACGAAAAGAAGGAGATTTAAAAGAGTTTTGGCACTTTGGGCAATATGTTTCTAAAGATTCAAAATACGCTGAAGAATATCCAGAAAATGTCGAAGTAAAAGAGTTACCTCGTTTTAACGTTGTGGGTAAAGAAGCTTATCAGATGCTTGAAAAAACAGGAGTTTATGTCTTGAGAGCATTGGCTTTACACCTTGGGCTAGACGAATTTTATTTTGATAATTATGCAAAAGAAGGTAATTCGATCCTAAGACCTATTCATTATCCGCCAATTACATCAGAACCTGCAAATGCAATTCGTGCAGCTGCTCATGGCGATATCAATTTAATTACTTTATTGATGGGTGCACAAGGTAAAGGTTTACAGGTGCAAAACCATGATGGAGAATGGCTTGACGCTATAGCAGAGCCAGACGAATTGGTTATAAATGTGGGTGATATGTTATCGCGACATACCAATAATAAATTAAAATCTACGATTCATCAAGTAGTGAATCCGCCGAGAGAATTATGGGGAACGTCACGTTATTCTATTCCGTTTTTTATGCATCCTGTTAGTGATATGAAACTGAATTGCCTTGAAAATTGTATTGATGACGAAAATCCTAAAAAATTCGAAGACATTACGGCAGGCGACTATTTATATGAACGTTTGGTTGATTTAGGATTAATTAAAAAGTAATTTATTATTATATAATTCAAGAAAGGCATCGAGTTTACTTGATGTCTTTTTACTTTAATAAAACAATACAAACAAAACCCGCGTCATCAGGCGTTCAAAATAATTAATTAAATAATGGACTTAAAAGATCAGTTAAAAAACCTCTTTCCAGATCATGAGCCTGCGCCAGAAGAGAAAATAGAAGAAGTTGCTCACGAATTGTATGTTCAACAAGAACCTATGATTTGTAAATTCGAAAAAAGAAAAGGAAAAGCAACAACTATCATCGAAGGGTACGAAGGTAACGACGAAGATTTTAAAATTCTTGCGAAAGAAATTAAAACTAAACTGAGTGTCGGCGGTACTTTCAAAGACGATTCGATCATCATTCAAGGAGATTATCGGGATAAAATAATGGTTATTCTTAAAGAAAAAGGCTTTAAGGTAAAACGCGTAGGAGGGTAAATCCCCCTAACCCCCGAAGGGGGAATACTAAACTTGATATTTAAAAAACACAACGAAAACCTATTTACCTCTAATAGGAATTCCTCCTTTGGGGGTTAGGGGGATTAACTATGGCTATACAATCATCAGAACTAATATTAAATCCAGACGGTAGCGTTTATCATCTTAACTTAAAACCAGAGAATATTGCACACGATATTATCTTTGTTGGGGATCAAAATCGCGTTGAAAAAATCACACAATTTTTTGATAGTATTGAATTTTCTACACAAAAAAGAGAATTTAAAACCCAAACAGGCGTCTATAAAGGAAAACGCTTAACTGTGATGTCTACAGGAATTGGTCCAGACAACATTGACATCGTCATCAATGAATTGGATGCTTTAGTCAATATTGATTTGGAAACTAGAAAACCAAAAGACAAACTAACATCATTAAATATTATCCGAATTGGAACCTCAGGATCCTTACATGCCGATATTCCCGTTGATAGTTTTGTTCTGTCTACATTTGGACTAGGACTTGACAACATGCTTCGCTCCTACTTGATTGATGAAGTGTCAAATATAGAAATGGAAGATGCTTTTGTAAAACATACCAATTGGGATGCCAAAAAAGGAAAACCATATGTTATTGCGTGTTCCCAAGAGCTAGAAAAAAGAATAGAAAGCGACAAAATGCACAAAGGAATTACGGCAACGGCAGGAGGATTTTATGGTCCTCAGGGTCGTGTGTTGCGTTTAAATATTCAAGATGAAAATCTAAATTCAAAAATGGATACTTTTTCTTTTAATGGAAACCGAATTACAAATTTAGAAATGGAAACCGGTGCCATTTATGGACTTTCTGCACTTTTGGGCCATCAAGCGCTTTCGCTAAACGCAATAATTGCAAACAGAGCAAGCGGAACTTTTAGTGCTGATCCGTATAAAGCTGTAGATGAATTGATCGCGTACACTCTTGATAAAATGACAAAGTAAAACATTATTTTGAATGTTAAATAGTCTCAGATTTTAAAAATAGTAAATTACAAAGATGATTTTTACATCCTCAGATCGATTGACTCTACAAATTCAAGCGCTAGGAATTAACTCTTGGGATGATTTATTGGTTTTCGTAAAAAATATTCCTTACGGCCGAAATGCAAATCGTAAAGATTTCTCCTTAGTTTTAAGCGAAAATAAAGGTACTTGTAGCTCTAAACACGCTTTTTTGAAAGAAGTGGCAAACCAAAATAAAATTCCAAATATTAAACTTATTGTTGGAATCTATAAAATGAGTGAAAACAATACTAGAATTGGTACAATTTTGTCTGATAATAAAATAGAGTTTCTTCCAGAGGCACATTGCTATTTAAACATAAATGGTAATCGTATTGATTGTACTACGAATACATCTCATTTTTCTAAAATTGAAAAAGACATACTTGAAGAAATTGAAATAGAACCGTACCAAGTGGGAGAATTTAAGATTGAATACCATCAGAATTATATAAAAAAGTGGTTATTAGATTCAAATGCTACAATACCTTTTGATGAGCTATGGAGAATTAGAGAAAAATGCATTTTATTTTTATCAAGGTAATTTTTTAAAAACAATGCAAGTTAAATGTAATTTGCAGATTGATAGACATTAAAAAATAATTTTTTAATCTGTGAATCTGTGGCAAATAAAGACTGAAGCCATTAAAAAAACATAAAAATGACAACAATAAAGATCGCAGGAGTTCCAGAACATTTTAATTTGCCTTGGCAGTTAAGTATCGAAAATGGAGATTTTAAGAAAGAAAACATTGATTTGCAATGGACAAATATTCCCGAAGGAACAGGCAAAATGTGTCAGATGTTACGAGATGGAGAAACGGACATTACAGTAATTTTAACCGAAGGAATTGTCAAAGATATTAGTGCCGGAAATCCTAGCAAAATTGTTCAGGTTTATGTAGAAAGTCCCTTAATTTGGGGAATCCATGTAAGTGCAAATTCAAAATATAAATCAGTAGCAGATCTAGAAAATACAAAGGTAGCTATTTCACGTTTGGGCTCTGGCTCACAATTAATGTCATATGTTAATGCCAACAATCAAGGTTGGAAAACGGAAAGCTTACAATTTGAAATCGTAAATACCATTGATGGTGCGGTAGAAGCGCTCACTAATCAAACTGCCGATTATTTTATGTGGGAACGTTTCATGACAAAACCAATTGTAGATAAAGGGATTTTTAGAAGAGTAGCCGATTGTCCTACTCCTTGGCCTTGTTTCGTAATCGCGGTTCGAGATAAAATTTTAGAAAATAATCCAGAAATAGTTTCTAAAATCCTTGAAATCATTAATAAAAAAACAGTTCAATTTAAGAAAATTCCAAATGTTGCTGCGTTATTATCAGAGCGATTTAATCAAAAAACAGAGGATATTGAAGAATGGTTATCGTTAACCGAATGGTCGCAAAAACAATTATCAGAAAAAGTGTTAAACAATGTCCAAAATCAATTATTTGAACTAGGTATTATTAATAAAAAAAGTACTTTTACAGCAGTAGTGAAATCTCTTTAAATTCCACCTTTGGGTGATATGGTACAAATAAATAGCAAAAAAATAAAAGAATTACGAACCAAGTTTCAATTGAAAAAACCTTGGGACATTTTTGTTATCTTTATTCTTAGCGTTTTAAGTACAATCCCTTCATTCATAATACTTCACCAAAATTTAATAGAGCTAAACTGGATTTTTAATCTAGACCGGATACTACTTTTTATACTTGTTTTAGCACTTATTTTTGTTGCTTTATACCTATTGAAAACAGTAATAATCATTTGTTTGACGCTCTATTTATTACTTCTTATTTACGGAACATTATTCGGAAACTTTAGCTTTAATTCCGTATTTCAAGATTATAATTCCATGATTTATACTATGGATAATGATCCTTATCCGCAAGATATCATTATTGCTAAATTATTACCATTTCCTAATAAATCAAAAATTCTCAAGGCCATAGAATATGAGAATCCAAAAGTTAGAAACTTTGCAGTCATGGCGACTACAAAGTATTTTAAAAAAATTAAAGGCTATCCAGAGTATAGAAATATTATACAATGTTTTGCCGTTTTTAAAGAAATTAATAGTCGTTGGAATTATGTAAATGATCCAAAAAATGAGGATTACATCGCCACAGCCACAGAATCGCTATTGTACTTTTCGGGAGATTGTGACGATCATTCCATTTTGATGGCTGCTTGTGTGAAATCGATAGGTGGAACACCGAGATTAATACATACAAAAGGCCATATTTATCCTGAAATGTTAATCGGAAACATGCAAGATCTAGAGCAAATAAATTATTTAATTAAAAACGTATTATTTGTCGCCGAAAGCAAAGACAAACAAATCAATTACCATATTGACGAGCGTGGTCAAGTTTGGTTAAACCTTGATTACACTGCGAAATATCCTGGTGGTCCTTTTTTATCCGAAGAAATTTTGGGTGCGCTTACTTTAGATTAATATAAATAGTTGGAGGTGCCACCATCCCAATAAAAGGTCTAATTTTTTGCCTAACTATAAGCCCTTTTATCGGGCTGCTGTCGGGCTATCCATGCTACTGCGGTAGCTTATTCCTATCCCTCACGCGAGCTTCAGAAATACCAAAGAATTACTTATAATTACCACTCTATTTCTATTTTACCTTTCGACTTCAAGTACTTATTAGCTTGACTAAAATGTTTATTTCCAAACCACTTACCTTGGTTTGCGCTCATGGGCGATGGATGTCCTGATTCTAACACAAAATGTTTATTTCTATCAATCTTAGCTCCTTTTTTTTGTGCAAAATTTCCCCAAAGCATGAAAACGACATGTTCCTTTCCTTCTGAAATCTTCTGAATAATGGCATCTGTAAAAAGATTCCACTGTAAGTGTTTGTGACTATTGGGACTGTCTTTTCTAACTGTTAAGGAGGCATTCAAAAGTAAAACTCCTTGACTTGCCCATCTTTCTAAATTTCCCGTTGTTGGCATAAAAATCGAATCTAAATCATCATTCAATTCTCGAAAGATATTACGCAAAGAAGGCGGGATTTTTACGTTGTCATTCACCGAAAAGCACAAGCCGTTCGCTTCTCCTTCTCCGTGATACGGGTCTTGACCAATAATTACAACTTTTATTTTTTCGAACGAGCAATAATCAAAAGCAGCAAAAATGAGTTCTTTTGGCGGGAAACAAATTTGGTTTTTATATTCTGCATTCACCTCTTTCATCAAATCAGAGAAATAAGGTTTTTCGATTTCGTCAGATAGTAATGCTTGCCATGAAGGGTTCAAGTTAATTTTCATAAAGTCAAAAAATATTACACAAAGATACACGAAGACCTAACAGGTTTTAGAAACCTGTTAGGTCTAATACGAAAATATTCTTTTTTTTATTTGCATCACTGATGCAGATGCATTTTAAAGCACAAAACAGATTACAATGATAACTATTGTAACCTCTATAAAATATCACTATGTTTCTTTCTTAAATAAGCTTATTTTTGCATTGTAAAAGCAAATGAATACATGATCTCCATTACCGAAAAAACATTACAAGATTTACAATTTCCAACCGTTCTAGAAACCATTTCGGCTATTTGTAATACCGATATTGGAAAACAAAAAGCACTAGAGATTACTCCTTTTCGCGACAAAGAAACATTGATGAGCGCATTGATGCAAACGTCCGAATATGTTTCTTCTTTTCAAAACAACAATGCGATTCCAAACCATGGTTTCGATGCCATCACTTATGAAATTAAATTTCTAACCATAGAAGATAGTTTTCTAGAAGTGGGTGGTTTTAGAAAAATTGCAACCATATCCGAAACTACCAATTTTCTTCTAAATTTTTTGAATAAATTCAATGATTATTATCCATATCTATCTGCTAAAGGTTCAGGAATACAGCTTACAAAAGAAATTATTACCCTTGTAGATGCTGTGGTTGACAAATATGGAGAAATAAAAGACAATGCTTCACCTGAGTTATTAAGCATTCGTAAAAACATGAATTTGGTTCGTGGAAAAATGAACCAAAGTTTCGGCATTGCGCTTACACAATACAATGGACTGGGTTATCTAGATGATATAAAAGAAAGTTTTGTACAGAACCGTCGCGTGTTAGCAGTCTTAGCCATGTACCGCAGGAAAGTGAAAGGTTCTATTCTTGGTAGCTCAAAAACGGGAAGTATTGCGTATATCGAACCAGAAGCAACTTTGAATTATTCGAGAGAATTAAGTAACCTAGAATACGAAGAAAAGGAAGAAATTACTAGAATTCTCAAGCAGTTGTCGAATGCTGTTCGTCCATTTTTACCTTTACTAATTCAATACCAAGATTTTCTGAGTGATATTGATGTTATTGCTGCCAAAGCAAAATACGCCGATAAAATCAACGGAATATTGCCGACAATCACACAAGAACGACGTCTTTATTTTAGAGATGCGTACCACCCTATTTTATATTTAAATAATAAACAAAAAAAGGAAATTACACATCCGCAAACCATCGAGCTATGTCAAGAAAACCGAATAATTGTTATTTCCGGTCCCAATGCCGGTGGTAAGACGATCTCCATGAAAACGGTTGGTTTGTTACAATTAATGTTGCAATCTGGAATGTTGATTCCTGTTCATGAGCGAAGTAAAACCTTCTTGTTCGATAGAATATTAACAGATATTGGAGATAATCAATCTATTGAAAATCATCTAAGTACCTATAGTTATCGCTTGAAGAACATGAACTACTTCTTAAAGAAGTGTAATTCAAAAACGATGTTTCTTATTGATGAATTCGGAACAGGTTCTGATCCTGAATTGGGAGGTGCTTTGGCTGAAATTTTCTTAGAAGAATTTTACAATAGAGAGGCTTTCGGATTAATTACTACGCATTATTCGAATCTAAAAATCTTAGCTAATGAGTTGCCGTTTGCTACTAATGCCAATATGATGTTCGATGAAAAATCATTGGAACCGTTATACAAATTGGCTTTGGGACAAGCAGGAAGTTCTTTTACATTTGAAGTAGCGCTGAAAAATGGAATTCCTTTTAATTTAATCAATCGTGCCAAAAAGAAAATCGAAGTTGGAAAAGTACGTTTCGATAAAACAATTGCTACACTTCAGAAAGAGCGCTCCAAAATGGAAAAAACCTCCCAAATCTTGAAAGAGGAAGAAACTAAAGCGCGTGAAGAAGGTAAAAAGATGGAAAACATCAATGTGAAAATCAAACAAAAACTAGAAAGCTATCAGGAATTGTATGATGACAACCAGAAAACGATTTACATTGGTCAAAAAATAGAGGACATTGCTGAAAAATATTTCAATAACAAAAACAAAAAAGACCTTATTGGAGAATTTTTAAAAATTGTTGAAATCGAAAATTCGAAACGCAAAAAAGCCACTCCAAAAGAAGTTAAGGCAAAAGTTGAGTTGAAAAAAGAAATTATCAAAGAAGTCGAAATCAAGGTTGAAGAAATACGAGTTGAAAAGAAAGAAAAAAAGCTAAAAATAATTATCGAAAAACCAAGACCAATATTAAAAGTGGGAGACAGAGTGCGAATGCTAGATGGCAAATCAGTGGGAAGTATTGATAAAATCGAAAAGAACAAAGCAGTTGTTAATTATGGTGTCTTTACTTCAAAAGTAAGTTTGGATGAACTAGAATTTGTTGAAGCGGGAAAAAAGTAGTTTGCAGTCATTCGAGGATACACCAAGTAGCACAATTCCGGAATCAACGTCATTGCGAGGAACGAAGCAAACCCACTAATACAAATAAGTTGAGTTACTAAGTGAGATTGCTTCGTTCCTCGCAAAGACGTAACTAAACAATCATAAAAAATGATGAAACCAGGGTTTATCTACATAATCACTAACAAATATCAAACCGTAGTTTACACGGGTGTGACTTCTAATCTTCCACAAAGGATTTTAGAACACAAAGAAAAACGATATCCGAATTCATTTTCTGCGCGTTATAATGTGAATATATTAGTTTATTACGAGCAATTTGAATGGATTGGAGATGCAATAGTTAGAGAAAAACAAATAAAAGCAGGCTCAAGAGAAGCTAAAAATAATTTAATACGTTCTCTTAATCCTACTTGGAAAGATTTATTTGATGAAATTAAAGATATTATGACTGAGTAGCATCTTTTTTAAGGCTCTCTACTCACAATCAAAGTCATTGCGAGGAACGAAGCAAACACACTAAAATAAACGCAAGTTGAGCAAATTTTGTTCTTCGTAAGAGTATAAAAAAACCAATTAAAATGGAAACTCATAGTGAGATTGCTTCGTTCCTCGCAAAGACATGTGGAAACAAAAAAATAATTCTCTTTGATGGTGTTTGCAACTTATGCAATTCAGCTGTTCAGTTTGTGATTAAACATGATACTAAGGATGTTTTTCGGTTTGTAGCTTTACAATCCGATTTAGGTCAAAAAATTCTGAATCATATTGGCGTTAATCCAAAAGATATAGACAGTATCATTCTCTATGAACCTGGAATTGCATATTATTATAAATCACAAGCTGCTATTCAGATTTCAAGTTCTTTAGGTGGTTTGTGGAACTTTGTAACTATTTTTAGAATTTTTCCTACTCGCATTGGTGATTTTTTTTATGACTATATTGCTAGAAATAGGTATAAATGGTGCGGCAAAAAGGAAAGCTGTATGATTCCAACTCCTAACTTGAAAGCGAAATTTTTATAATAAGTTGATTTTATGATAAATATCAGTTTGTTATTACTAAAATTAGTATAAATTTGAGTAATATAAAATTCTATTTTTATGAGAAATCTATCACTTTATTCATGGGGAAACGGTGCGTTTATCATGGTCGTTGTTTTCGGAATTGTAATTATTGGTTTAGTTGGATTTGTGATTATGATGATAAATTCTGGTAAAAAGAAGTAATTAAATTGATTGCAAAAAAAAGAGGATGTCTTTCTGTTGACATCCTCTTTAATTGTTTCTAAAAACTATCTAATCAGTTTTCTATACTTCAATCGTTTTGGGGTTAAATCACCTCCTATGCGTTTCTTTTTATTTTCTTCATATTCAGAGAAACCACCTTCAAAATAATATACTTCAGAATCTCCTTCGAAAGCTAGAATGTGCGTACAGATTCTATCCAAGAACCATCTGTCGTGCGAAATTACAACTGCACAACCAGCGAAATTCTCCAAACCTTCCTCTAATGCACGAAGCGTATTAATGTCCAAATCATTCGTTGGCTCATCTAGTAGCAATACGTTTCCTTCTTCTTTCAAAGTCATTGCCAAGTGCAAACGGTTACGTTCTCCACCAGAAAGTGCTGAGACTTTCTTGTTTTGTTCGCCACCACCAAAGTTAAAACGTGATAAATAAGCTCTTGAATTCACTTGTTTTCCACCCATCATAATCAATTCTTGACCGTCTGCAAAGTTTTCCCAAATCGATTTATTAGGATCTATATTGGAATGCGCTTGATCTACATAAGCGATTTTTACGGTTTCACCAACTGAAAATTCACCACTATCTGTTTTTTCTTCGCCCATGATCATTTTGAAAATAGTTGATTTACCAGCACCGTTTGGCCCGATAATTCCAACAATTCCAGCTTGTGGTAAAGTAAAATTTAAATTGTCATATAATAATTTGTCTCCAAAAGCTTTGGCAACATTTTTCGCTTCAATAACATTAGTTCCTAAACGCGGACCATTTGGAATATAGATTTCCAAGTTTTCATCCAATTGCTTTTGGTCTTCATTCAATAACTTATCGTAGTTCTGTAAACGTGCTTTTTGTTTCGTTTGACGGCCTTTGGCACCTTGACGAACCCAGTCCAACTCACGTTCTAAGTTTTTACGACGTTTAGAAGCTACTTTTTCTTCTAATGCCATTCTGCTCGATTTTTGATCCAACCAAGAAGAGTAATTCCCTTTCCAAGGTATACCTTCTCCTCTATCCAATTCTAAAATCCAACCAGCCACATTATCCAAGAAATACCTATCGTGCGTTACTGCAATTACAGTTCCCGCGTACTGCGCTAAATGTTGTTCTAACCAAAGAACACTCTCTGCATCCAAGTGATTGGTAGGCTCATCTAAAAGTAAGACGTCTGGTTGTTGCAATAATAAACGACATAACGCCACACGGCGACGCTCTCCTCCAGAAAGGTTTTTGATTGGAGTATCACCATCTGGTGTGCGCAAAGCATCCATGGCAATCTCTAACTTAGTATCAATTTCCCAAGCGCCTAATGCATCAATTTTATCTTGCAAAGCAGCTTGACGATCCATCAATTTATCCATTTTATCTGGATCGGAATAGTTTTCCTCAAGACCAAATAAATCGTTAATCTGATTGTATTCTGCCAAAACGGCCATTGTTTCTGCAGCACCTTCCTGAACAATTTCTAAAACGGTTTTAGAATCATCAAGAATTGGTTCTTGCTCTAAATAGCCAACTGTATAACCTGGTTGAAAAACAACATCTCCTTGGTAGTTTTTATCAACTCCCGCAATAATTTTTAAGAGCGAAGATTTACCTGAACCATTTAAACCTAGAATACCAATTTTCGCTCCGTAAAAGAAACTCAAATAGATATTTTTAAGAACAGGTTTGTCTGCTCCCGTATAGGTTTTACTCAATTTTTGCATTGAGAAAATTACTTTTTTATCGTCTGACATAATTTTAGTTTAAAGTTTTATTTGTTTAAAGTTGTTTAAAAGCAACCAAACGGTATTTTTTTTTTTACGTTTAATAATTTGACAATGCAATTGATTTTTTTCAATTGCAATTTTCTAAACCCTACCTTTCAAGGAGCTGAAAACCCATGCGTTGGCAAAGAAACCAACTCCAACTGCTACAAATCCCCAGCCAGATACATCGCTGTATTTAAAGGCGCCCAGTCCTATAAGCAACAATCCCATAAGTATCATTATAAAAGTAGCCCATCCTAAAATAGTATTTTTATTCATTCCCATAGTGTAGTATTTATTTTAAAAAAATTAAGTGCAAAGATCGGGAATTTATCAGAACATTTTTTAAATAAAATGAGTTATTCCTGATTCGAAAATTATACACTATTGCTAGGTCTTGTAACCTATTTTTTTAATTAAAAATTTTATAGAGCAATTCTCGTAGTAGATCAGCCTGCGATAAAGTATTTGCACCAACACCTTTACTTTTTACATCAGTTTCACGCAATGCAGTCACTATTTGACTCACTTTTCGCATCGGATAATTTTTTAGAGCCACATCATAATCCTTTAGAAAAAATGGATTAACGCCCAAAACTGCCGCCACGTTTTTGGGGTTTTTATCTTTTAATCCGTGGTATTTTAATAGTTGGATGAAAAAGCCAAAAACGAGACTAGTTGTCATGACTATTGGATTATCCTTCGGATTTTGGGCAAAATTATCTGCTATTTTGTACGCTTTGAGTTGGTTGCGTTCGCCAATAGCTTTTCGGAGTTCAAAGACATTGTAATCTTTGCTGAAACCAATATTTTCCTCGATATCTTTAGATGTAACGGTACCAATTGGCAATATAATTTGTAGTTTTTCGAGTTCGTTATTTATCTTATTCAAATCTGTACCTAGAAACTCAACCAACATAGCCGATGCTTTTGGTTCAATGTTATATTTTTTTCCAGCTAAAACGCGCTTAATCCAATCTCCTACTTGGTTTTCATATAACTTTTTGCTTTCATAAAGCACTCCATGTTTGGCCAGAAGTTTGGTTACTTTTTTTCGTTTATCAAGTGTTTTGTATTTATAACAAAATACCAAAACTGTCGATGTCATTGGGTTTTCTACATAACTTTCTATTTTGTCTATAGTTCTTGCCAAATCCTGAGCTTCTTTAACAATTACCACTTGTCTATCGGCCATCATAGGATAACGTTTTGCTGTAGAGACCACGTCTTCTATAGTAACATCTCTACCATAAAGTACGGTTTGGTTAAACCCTTTTTCTTCTGCGGATAAAATGTTTTTTTCGATATATTCAGATAATTTATCAATGTAATACGGTTCTTCACCCATTAAAAAATAAATAGGTTTGATGTTTCCCTCTTTTATATCATTGACAATTTTTACAACTTCGTCCATTTTTCGATGCTAGATTTTAGATTGCAGATTTCAGATTTGAAAGAATGAAATCTTTAAACTTATTTAATACTTTTGCTTCATGCAAAAACTCAATTTTCCTTCTTATTCTTTTCGTTTCAAAAATAGCGAAAATAAAGTGTCTATTTTTGACGAAATCAGGAAAAAATTCATTGTTCTTACACCCGAAGAATGGGTTCGGCAGCATGTAGTTCGGTTTTTATTAGAAGAAAAAAAATATCCAAAGTCGCTGATCAATGTCGAAAAAGTTTTATTAGTCAACGGTTTACGCAAACGTTACGATGTAGTTGTTTTTAATTCTGATGGTTCTATTTTTGTTTTAATCGAATGTAAAGCTCCCGAAGTTAAAACCGCTCAAGCAACTTTTGACCAAATCGCACGATACAATATGACATTGAATGCCCAGTATTTAATGGTTACCAATGGCCTGAATCATTATTTTTGTCTAATGAATTTCGATAATGAAAAATATGAGTTTTTAAAAGAGTTACCAGAATATAAAAAATAGATTTTTAGATTATTAGCTTTTCGGATATTTAAAGTATTATAGTTTCCGGAAATTAGTTGATTAAATAACTCCCGTTTTTTTTTTAATCTAAAAGTCCAAAAATCTAAATAATCAAACAATCCAAAAATCGAAAAATCTAAAAATCTAAAATGAAAATAGCTGTAGTTATATTGAATTGGAATGGAGTACGACTTCTAGAACAATTTTTACCTTCAATCATTGAATACTCGCCCGAAGCCACTGTTTATGTTGCTGATAATGCTTCAACAGATAGTTCCATCGAATTTGTACAAAACAATTATCCGACTATTAAAATAGTGAAAAACACGACCAATAAAGGTTTTGCGGGAGGTTATAATGATGCATTACAACATATAGATGCTGAAATTTATGCATTAATAAACTCGGATATTGAAGTAACCGAGAATTGGCTAAAACCCATATTAAAAGCATTTGATTCAGAACCTAATACTGCTATTATTCAGCCTAAAATTTTAGACTTTAAACGGAAAGATTATTTTGAATATGCTGGCGCGGCCGGAGGATTTATTGATCGTTACGGATATCCTTTTTGCCGTGGACGTATTTTTGACACTTTAGAAAAAGATAATGGACAATATAATGATGATACAGAAATTTTTTGGGCATCGGGTGCTTGTTTTTTTATTCGGAGTGCAGTGTATAAGGAGTTAAAGGGTTTTGATGAAGACTTCTTCGCACATCAAGAAGAAATTGACTTGTGTTGGCGTGCTATTAATAAAAATTATAGAATTAAATACAATTCAGAGTCAGTTGTTTATCATGTAGGTGGTGCAACTTTACAACAATCGAATCCTCAAAAAACATTTCTGAATTTTAGAAATTCATTATTGATGTTAACAAAAAATTTGCCAAAAGATTCACTCTTTACTGTGCTCATTGTAAGGATGCTTTTGGATGGAGTCGCTGGAGTCAAATTCATTACAGAAGGCAAATTTTTACATTTTTGGGCTATAATACGAGCACATTTTTCGTTTTATGGCCTATTTTTAAAAAAAATAAAAAAGAGAGAACAATTTCAAACCAGAAAATACTTTAAGATAGAAAGTATCGTTTATAGTTACTACGTTAGGAAAGTCAGCTTGTATAAAGGTAATTTTTAACAATATTTTACCGTATTAACTAACTTTAAAAACCTAAATTTGTAATTAACATATAATAAAATTTTGCTCTCTATGAAAAAATTAATGATTACCCTATCCGCTTTAGCGCTTTTGACATCGTGTGTCTCTAAAAAAGAATATGCAGCTTTGGAAGCTAAAAATAAAGAAACACAAGATTTGTTGAATACATGTACTGTAAAATTAAACTCTTGCTTAGAAGAAAAAGCTGGATTAACAGCTACTGTAGCAGGTCTGAAAGATACTAATCAACACTTGATTTCATCTTCAAAAGATATGACGGTTCTTACTACAAAAGGAGCTGAAAATATTGAGAAAGCATTAGAATCTATTAAAGAGAAAGATTTAAAAATTAGTAGAATGCAAGATGCTCTTACTAAAAAAGACAGTGTTACGCTTGCTGTTGTTACTAGTCTGAAATCTGTAGTGGGAATGAATGATCAAGACATCGAAATTAACGTTGAAAAAGGAGTAGTATTTATTTCTATCTCTGATAAAATGTTATTTAAAAGCGGTAGTTATGATGTAAGTGACAAAGCAAAAGGAGTTTTGGCAAAAGTAGCGAAAGTAATTAATGACAAACCTGATTTTGAATGTATGGTTGAAGGTCACACCGATACTGATGTATTAAAAGGGAATGCTTGTCTAATTGACAACTGGGATTTGAGCGTGAAACGTTCAACAGCAATCATTCGCATTTTATCAAATGACTTAGGAGTTAATCCAGCACAGCTTATCGCAGCAGGTAGAAGTTCTTACGTTCCTTTAGTAGCAAACGACTCTCCTGAGAATAAATCAAGAAACAGAAGAACTCGTATTGTAGTATTACCAAAAATTGACCAATTCTACGAAATGGTAGAAAAAGAAATGAAAAAACAAACTAAATAATATTTTTTCAAATTTTTAAAAAAAAACGCTTCGAAATTTTCGAAGCGTTTTTTTTTACTTATACCAATCAAGAAACGATTTTAGTTTTAAGCGACTAATTTTAAAATCTATATTTTCGATTGTAAATTTAGTTTCAATTTTATTTTTCTTAATTGACAAAATATATTTTTTATTTATAATTAGTTTTCTGCTTATTCTAAAAAAATTATTGGGGTTTAATTCATTTTGAATCTTTTCTAAGGAAGAATCTACTGGAAAATGTCTATTTTGATCGCTATATATAAATGTAGTATTGCTTTCGCTAAAGAAACAAGCTATCTCATTAGTTTCTATTTTTCGAATGCTTGTTCCAATACTTACCAAAAAGGAAGTACGATAATCCGCCTGAGTTTGTAATTGCAAGTTTTTCAAATGTTGATTATTATGAATAGTTGAGTTGAATACTGTCAGTTTAGCAATCAATTTATCTAATTTCTCTTCATCAATTGGTTTTAATAAATAGTCCAAACTATTGTATTGGAAAGCTTTCAAAGCAAATTCATCAAAAGCAGTTGTAAAAACTATTTTAGATTGAATTTCTACTTGATCAAAAATTTTAAAACATAAATTATCCCTTAATTTAATATCCATAAAAATCAAGTCAGGATGATTATTGACTTTTAGCCATTCCACAGCATTTTTTACTGAATGTAAAATGTTTACAACAATGAATGCATTTTTGTTCAATAATAATTCTAAACGTCTAGATGCGGGAATTTCATCTTCTATAATTACTGCAGTCATTAGCTTTGGAGTTCTAAAATTGGGATTTTAACGCTGAAATGTGTTTCTGTCTTGATGATTTGAATATCAGTATTGGTCAATAGTAAATATCTCTTTTTAATATTTTGTAAACCAAAATTAGATGCAATTTCTACTTCTTTTTTGTTGATTGTATTTTGAACTACCAAAGTATTAACTTCAATAAAAATTTCTATTTCTAAAGGAAATTCTTCTGCAATAATATTATGTTTGAAAATATTATCTATCAATTCTTGTAAACAATTAGGTAAAATGTATAAGTTTTCAGCAATTTCTTCAGGCATTTTAAAACTAAATCCATGTTCGAATTTTGCTTTATAAATAGATAAATATTCGGTTATGAAATTTATTTCTCCTTGTAAAGAAACATAATCTTCCGTTTGATTTTTTAAATAGTGACGGTATACATTCGATAAATGATGTCCAAAATCTACTGCTTTTTTAGGGTCTAATTCGATAAAAGAAACCAAAACATTCAAGTTATTGAATAAAAAATGAGGATTAATTTGGTTTTTTAACTGTAAATATTCCGCTTCTTTTTTGGATAAATTGGAGGTTAGTTTTTTGATTTTAAAGTTGCGTTTCAATATTCCAATTGGAACTATTACAATAATTATACATAAATAAAATGTGATTTGTAAAAGTTTATCCTCACTAATGAAATTTCTAAAATAAACCTGTGGATAACCCAAAAGTTTAATAATCCAAAAAGTTATAGCAGTTGTAAATACTATCGGAATCAAAATACTCTTTCTAAAAAAAGAAATATTATTAAGTGCTAATGAGGAAGTAAAAGCAATGCTTACTGATGCAATTACGTAAATAACACCATCACGGATGAATTGTGCAGAAGTAACTTCAATTTGTTTTTCTTCTAATAAAGCCGCAGTGGCAAAGAATACGAGAAGAAGCGTAAAAAAGCCGATGATAGAAAATAAAAATAATTTTAAATAAAAAATCGGTTTTTCAATTAAATGAAATAAAGGTATTATATTATATCTTTTATGGACTTGATATGAAAATATTATAATAAACATAAAGAAAACTAAATGACTAGCTGTTTCAAATGATTTTAAAAATTCAAATTTGCCAATTACAACATACAATAATAAAAAACTAGATATCAAAGAAAAGACAAATATAAAAGCAAATTCACCTGAAATAACAAATGGTAAAATATTAGGACTCTTTGAATATATTTTATTTTTTTTAAGTAATCTCTCATACACGTACTCATAAGCTAACGCGGGAAATAAAAACTTTGTGACAACCAAAAAACCATAGACATCACAAGTAAATTGCTTAAAAAAATCGGCTCCAATAGAAAGTTGCCAAGCACCAATAAGTACAAATAATAAAAGAGAAATAAAAATAAATTTTTGAAATGCTTTCATAAGGTTTTTTTATAAATTCATTTCAAAGATGCAAGGATATTTAAAAATTTAAAAAATAAAAATAGTGAGTGGTTCAAAAAAGCTAGTGAGCGGTAAAATATTATAAAATATCAATATCCCCCTTACCTGCTCTTACCACGATAGGTTCATCTCCTGATAAATCTATAATAGTTGACCCAATATTGTCTCCATATCCGCCATCTATAACTAGATCCACTAAGTTTTGCCATTTCTCGAAAATTAACTCTGGATCTGTAGTGTATTCAATTACTTCATCTTCATCACGGATGGAAGTCGAAACAATTGGATTTCCCAATTGTCGTACTATTTCTAAAGCAATTGCGTTATCAGGTACACGAATACCTACCGTCGTTTTCTTTTTAAATTCTTTCGGTAAATTGTTATTGCCAGGTAGAATAAAGGTGTAAGGTCCAGGCAAGGCTCTTTTAAGTAGTTTAAAAGTCGAAGTGTCTATTTGTTTCACATAGTCAGATAGATTGCTCAAATCGTGGCAAATAAACGAAAAATTGGCTTTTTCTAGCTTCACTCCTTTTATTTTTGCAATTTTTTCAAGAGCTCGAGAATTGGTTATATCGCAACCTAATCCGTAAACGGTATCCGTTGGATAAATAATTAAACCACCATCTTTGAGCACTTTTACCACTTTTGCAATAGCAGCTTCATTCGGTTTATCGGGGTATATTTTTATAATTTGTGCCATTTTTTTAGTTTTAAATTTCTGAGTGACTAAGTATTGTTTAATGTCTAAAGGCCTGCTAAGTACTTTAAACATCAAACAATTTCTTACCCTATTATATCTAATTTCGCAAAACGAAGTAATAATTTTTTAATTCCACCAACTTCAAATTTAATTTCCGCCTTTTTATCGGCTCCTGTACCTTCAAGATTGATGACTTGGCCTTTTCCAAAACGTTCGTGCATTACTACATTTCCTGGAACCAACTTATTGTCAAATAAATTTGCAGCTCCCGAAGCTGCTGATGGATTATTAGCAGAAACGGGTTTCAATTTTCGAATATTACCATCTGTTTTGGTGGTACTATCACCACTGTATTTAGGAGGCGCTGCTCCTACTGGTTTGGCTAAACGCAATTTTGATTTATCTACATCTCCAAAAATATCACTGTCAATCATTGGTTTATAACGGTAATTATTCTCTGGTGGAGTTAGATATTCTAAATATTGTCCGTCAATTTCTTCAATAAAACGAGAAGGTTCACTATCAGTTAATTTTCCCCAACGATAACGTGATTGCGCATAGGTCAAATATGCTTGATGCTCTGCACGAGTCAAGGCTACATAAAACAATCTACGTTCTTCTTCAAGTTCACTTCGGGTACTCATACTCATGGCGCTAGGAAATAAATCTTCCTCCATTCCTACAACAAAAACATGAGGAAACTCAAGACCTTTCGCTAAGTGTATTGTCATTAGTGCCACACGATCTTCATCGCTAGTATCTTTATCAAGATCGGTAGCAAGAGCCACATCTTCCATAAATTCGGCTAGTGAACCACGAGCACCATCAATCTCTTTTTGACCTTCGGTAAAATCTTTAATTCCGTTTATTAATTCTTCTATATTTTGAATCTTGGCCATTCCTTCTGGAGTAGCATCTTTTTTCAATTCCTGAACCAAACCTGTTTTTTTTGCAACATGATCTGTAATATAAAAAGCATCTTGGTTCTCGTTTATGACCTGAAAACTCTGAATCATAGTCACAAAATCAAGTAATTTTTGCTTTGTTCCCGAATTTAGTTTTAAGTCAATTCGTTCAATGTTTTGCATCACTTCAAAAATCGAACGCTTGTAATGATTGGCCGCAATGGTTAGCTTTTCTATGGTCGTATTTCCAATGCCACGTGCCGGATAATTAATGACACGTACTAAAGCTTCTTCGTCTTTTGGATTGATCACTAAGCGCAAATAACACAATACATCTTTTACCTCTTTTCGTTGGTAAAAAGACAAACCACCATAAATTCGATAGGGTATATCTCGTTTTCTCAGCGCATCTTCCATAGCTCGTGATTGGGCGTTCGTTCGATATAAAATTGCAAAATCACCATTGTGGAGCTGATTGTTCATTTTTTGTTCCCAAATGGTTCCTGCCACAAATCGACCTTCTTCATTATCGGTCATACTGCGATGTACTTTTATTTTGGGTCCAAAATCATTTGCAGTCCAGACTATTTTGTCTAGTTTGACCTTATTCTTGTCAATTATTGTGTTAGCCGCCTCTACAATATTTTTTGTAGAACGGTAATTTTGTTCGAGTCTAAAAGTTTTTACACCTTCATAATCCTTTTGGAAGTTCAAAATATTATTAATATTTGCACCTCGGAAAGCATAGATACTTTGCGCATCGTCTCCCACCACACAAATATTCTGAAATTTATCAGATAAAGCGCGAACAATTAAATATTGTGAATGGTTTGTATCTTGGTACTCATCGACCAATATATAACGAAAACGATTCTGATATTTCGCTAAAACTTCTGGAAAACGTGTTAGCAACTCATTAGTCTTTAATAGTAAATCATCAAAATCCATTGCACCCGATTTAAAACAGCGATCCACATAATTTTGATAGATCTCACCCATTCTAGGCTTCTTGCTCATAGCATCGGCCTCTTGCAAATCAGGATCATTAAAATACGCTTTTACGGTAATCAAGCTATTCTTGAAATTTGAAATCCGATTCAAAACCTGTTTGGGTTTGTACACATCACGATCGAGTTGCATTTCTTTGATAATTCCCGAAATAGCACGTAAAGAATCCTGCGAATCGTAAATAGTAAAATTAGAAGGATATCCTAAATGTTCTGCTTCAGAGCGCAATATTCTTGCAAAAACAGAGTGAAAAGTCCCCATCCATAAATTCTTAGCTTCACTTGCGCCCACAATATCCGAAATACGTTTCTTCATTTCCCGCGCCGCCTTATTGGTAAAGGTGAGCGACAAAATACTAAACGCATCAACACCTTGATGCATTAGGTAAGCAATTCTAATGGTAAGAACACGTGTTTTGCCCGATCCTGCACCTGCAATAATGATCATAGGACCCTCTTTTTGCAATACTGGTTCTCGTTGTGCCTCGTTAAGTTGTTCTATATATTTATGCATGAAGAAGATCTGTTTTATGCAAAAATAAGAATTTAAGAATGAATAAACGAGCCTTTAAAAAATTGAGTTATCAGAAAATATAAAGCTGTTTTTAACTGAAAGTTTTTATTTATAAAAGTGCAAAAAGCAATACTACACTTTGACTTTTAAATAGTGGAATATTAATTATTTGGGCGTGACCAAAATAGTAAAAGGGGCCTCTATTCGCAACGCTTACAAGCCCCTTTCCCTATTGTGGTCGGGCTGTACACGTTACTTCGGTAAGCTGCTTGCATCCCTCACGCGGAAGATCGGGAAAGATAAAAACACAAGTACTAATACTTATTAAAAAAATACCATTAGGCAGCCACACGTTGTAAAATAACTTTACATGCCATTTGAGAAGTAACCTCTAAACTATGCCCTATAAACAACGGAATAGATAAATAATCCCCTGCAATTAAATTGTGAACGTCACTACCAATTGTTATGGTACAAGAACCTTCTACAATTAAAAAATGTTCATACTCTTTATCATGAACTTCAATAGGAGCTCCATGTTTTAACCAAACGATTAAAGTTGTTGCTTCTGGAGTTGCACTAATAATTTTAGCATCTATCGTTTCATAATCTTCAGCAACTTGCATATTGGGCCTGTTTATCCACGCTGAGAAATCTTCAACTTTACTATTTTTATTCAATTGTGGCGCTATGCTAAATTCCTCACCATTTTTCAATCGTTCTGTATATTCAATCGTTGCCATAACCATCGTTTTAGTGGCTGGTGAAATTTCTGGCGCGATAGACTCAGAAGTAAGCTGCAGCGCATTTTCAATCGCCTCGATTTCATTTCGTATAACTGCATTTTCGGCCGCAGATTTTGTAATTTCTATATTTTCCTCTTCGGTAGTCATACCCAAAACATACAACTCTAAAACTCCCGAATTTATATAATCTTCTATAGTTTCCATCTTTATTTTGCTGGTATTTTTTCTTTTAATTTTCCTCTCATAATAAGAAGCGCTTTTCTTATTCTTGTTTTTACTGTACCAATAGGTATACCAAGTTCTTTGCTTATCTCTTCCTGAGTATATCCTTTATAATACGCTAGATCGATCAGCGTTAAATAATCCTCTTTTAGATTATCAACAACTTTTTTTAAACCAATAGTGTCGAAAGAATCTTCTTCGCTAGGAATGTTCGTTATACTATATACGTTTTGATTTACGTTTTGGATTTTATTTTTATTATGTTTTGATCTTGTGTAATCGATCGCTATGTTCCTAGCTACGTTTAGCATCCAAGTATAAAGCCTGCCTTTTGAAGAATTGTAACTATCGAAATTATCCCAAATTTTCAAAAATGTCTTTAGCAAAGCATCATCAGACTCCTCAACATCGTCGATAATAGCAAAAATCACTCCAAATAAGGCTTTGGCGTAATTATCATACAAGTAAGTAAAAGCCTTTTGATCTTTCTTTTGTATTAAAACGACTAAATCATCATGAGTATATCGGATTTTTTCTTTCAAAATTAAGTTGTATTAGCAGGTTTTGATTGTTTAAAGATAAGTTAAAATCTAAAATAAAAAAATTTCAATATAAAATAGCGAGGTGAATATAATAAAAAACACTGAGAATCATAACCTTGATGTCTTTTTGTGTTTTATAATGCAAATTAGATAACTATGAACTGTATTGATCAAAATCAGCTTATTTATTCGTAAATTAGCAATTGTGATTACCACAACTACTAATTAAAGATTTGAAATTATGAAAAAAATAAGCTTATTCGTTATGATCTTAGCTTTCATTGGCCTTGAAAGTTGCAAAAAGAATGAAAGCCAAAATGATCCTGAAGCCAACAAAGTAGTAGTAGAAACACCAGTAAGTGTTGCATGTTACAAAGCGCTGTATGAAAGTGACACAATTAATTTAAAAATCAACACCTTAAAATACGGCAAAATTAGTGGAGATATGACAATGAAATTGGTTGATATGCCAGAAAAAGTTGGTAAAATTGCTGGAGAATTCCGCGGTGATACCTTGTTTGTTGATTATACTTTTATTCAAGGATCAAATGAAAGAAAAACATTCAAAAATCCTATGGCGATGCTAAAAAGAGACAACAAACTTATTCTAGGTAATGGAAAAATAGAAACGTATATGGGAAGATCTTACTTTGTTAAAAATCAACCTATTGATTTCGAAAGCGTTAAATATATTTTTAAAAGTATAGATTGCGTGGATAAATAAGAAAGCTTGAAGTCTTTGCGAGTGGATAATAAATCATATTATTTTTCGCAACGACTTGTATTCTATATAAAGCGAATCAAGAGTTGAATTTGTTTAAAATTGATTTTCCACAAAGACCTAACAGCTTATAAAAACCTGTTAGGTCTAATCCGAAGAAATTCAGTATTTTATTTTAACCCTTGATTCGCATCAATAATACTTTGTGTACCCGATTTCGCTTTATTATTTATAAAAGACATCATACGCAAAACGGATTAAAGTCACGATTATAACTACCAAAAAGAAGATTCGGATAAACTTATTTCCACGACTTATAGCAAGCTTCGCTCCTATCCATCCTCCTATAGCATTGCTTGCAGCCATTGGTAAAGCTATGGCCCATATAATTTTTCCTTTGAGCATAAACAAACAAATAGAACCAAAATTGGTTGCTAGATTTACCATTTTCGCATTTGCAGAAGCATGTAGAAAGTCAAAGCCCATTATAGCGATGAAGGCAACAACAAAAAAGCTTCCTGTGCCTGGGCCAATAAATCGATCATAGAATCCCACAACAAAACTAATTCCTACAGCATTTAAAATTTGATTTCTTGGCGAGATATCTTTGACCTGATGTTGTCCAAAATTCTTCTTAGCGTAGGTATAAATTGCTAATAACGACAACACTACAAGCAATAAAGGTTTCATAAAATCATTACTTACGTAGGTTAGCAAAGTAGACCCTAAAAATGCTGAAGGAAATGCTAGTAGCATCATAATACTAAGAATTCTCCAATTTATTTCGACCTTTTTCATGTATTGGTATGCTGCAAAGGCCGTTCCACTAAAAGAAGGAATTTTTAATGAGCCAATGACGGTAGCAACAGGAAGATTAGGTAATAGGATAAGCCCCATAGGCGTTTGAATCAATCCTCCGCCTCCAACAACGGCATCTATAAATCCGGCAAAAAAAGCGGCTATGCAAAGTAATATGATGATGTAGGTCTCCATGTGGTATGTGGAATATTATTTTTGAATATTGAGTAGCAAAAATACTATTCCACTTTTTAATATTGCAGTACTTTTGATATTGATTTAGCTTCAAAAAGATTATTTTTGCTTTTTTAAAATCAAAAGAAAATGGATATTTCAAAAATTATAGAATTACTAAGTTATACGTTGCCTGCAATTATTACTGGAATGGTCGCATATCGCTTTTTTAATTTACATACAAAAAATGAAGAAGGAAGACGCCGCTATTTATTGAGTAAAGAGGCCCAAAAGAATGCTTTACCTCTTCGATTACAAGCATATGAACGTATGACTCTATTTATGGAACGAATAAGTCTTACTAATTTATTGATCAGAATTTCTCCAATTTCAACAAATAAGAATGACTATGCTAATTTTGTTATTGCTCAAATAGACCAAGAATTTGAACACAATTTAGCGCAGCAA